>NZ_JBWKZK010000017.1:0-623 GCF_059424425.1 Pedobacter sp. GW456-11-11-14-TSB4 | reverse complement strand
TACCCTGTTACGCCACCAACACCAGCCTGCCCAACCTGTACGGTTACACCAATTGTACAGACTGGAGCAATGACATTGGCTAAAGATGGTACCTACAATGATTTCAATGCAAATGGCAAGGTAGATGCAGGCGACCGCATCAACTATACCTTCGTGGTAACGAACACAGGTAACGTAACACTTACCAATGTTAGCGTAAGCGATGCAAATGCTATTGTTTCGGGTGGACCGATTGCCACACTTGCAGCAGGAGCGGTAAACAACACTACCTTTACCGGTTTCCACACCTTAACACAGGCCGAGATCGATAACGGAGGAGTGTTCAACGTAGCAACAGCAACAGGAAAAGATCCTAAGAACAATACCGTAACGGCGAACTCTACAGATCCTACGCCATTGGCGCCGACCGATCCTAGCTACCCTGTTACGCCACCAACACCAGCATGCCCAACCTGTACGGTTACACCAATTGTACAGACTGGAGCAATGACATTGGCTAAAGATGGTACCTACAACGACTTCAATGCAAATGGCAAGGTAGATGCAGGCGACCGCATCAACTATACCTTCGTGGTAACCAACACAGGTAACGTAACACTTACCAATGTTAGCGTAAGCGATGC
>NZ_JBWKZK010000016.1:0-686 GCF_059424425.1 Pedobacter sp. GW456-11-11-14-TSB4 | reverse complement strand
GTCGCAGGTGTAGAACTTACGCTTAAAGTAGTGGTAGCTGTGTTTGAGCAGCTTCCATTGCTGAATGAATAGGTAACCACATAGGTCTGGTTCGGCGTACTGCCGGCAAGGTTGATATTTCCTGTTGCAGCATCAATGCTCAATCCCGCTGGGGCGGCCGTATAGGTACCTCCCGCCTGTCCGGTTCTTGTTACGCTTGCTGTACCAGATGCCTGGAACTGTGCAGCGCTATAGCTGATGGTAGCTGTTGGGGTTGCCGGCTGTGCATTGATGGTGATGTTAGTGGTTTCACTTAAACAGCCATCTGCACTTTTTGCTATGATGGCATGTGTACCTGCCGCTAAGCTATAAGTTGTTGTAGCGGTATAGGCTCCTCCATCTACACTGTAGGTTTCACCTGCTTTTGCAGTGATGCTGATCGTACCCATTGCTACCGCACAGGTTGGCTGTGCGCCTACCGCAACAACTGGTTTTACCGCCTGTGTTTTTGCAACATTTATCGTAACCGTGGCTGCTGTAGAGATACAGCCGTCTGCACTTTTTGCAAGTACGGTATGACTGCCCGGTGCCAGACCAGCGTAAGTTAATGTTGAAGTGTATGCACTTCCATCAACGCTGTAGGTCTCCCCTGCAACTGCCGTGATGGCAATGCTGCCCGTTGGCGTACCGCAGACTGGCTGTGCACT
>NZ_JBWKZK010000015.1:0-761 GCF_059424425.1 Pedobacter sp. GW456-11-11-14-TSB4 | reverse complement strand
CCCATATCAATAATGTAGAAGTAAGCCGATTCAGCTAAATCTTGTCCATTATATTTACCGTCCCAATTGTTCTGGTAATTCACCGCTCCAAAAACTTTACGCCCTGCCCTGTCATAGATAAACACCTTGTTGTTCGGGTAGTAATCTATGTTCTGGATGGTCCATAGGTCATTCTTACCATCTCCATTTGGTGTGATCACATTGTTTGGAATAAGCTTGAGATCCTCGTTAACGGTGATGGTGATCTGCCTCACTTCACTACAGCCGCTGGCATTGGTAACAGCTACGGTATAGGTTGTAGTTACTTTAGGTCTAACATCTAGGGTAGCTGTACCCTGTCCGCTCAAGATATCTGCACCGCTCCAGCTGTAAACTGTACCTCCGGTAGCTTTCAAGCTTATTATATCTCCCTTAGAAATAGTTAAACCCTTATCCCCACTCAAGGTTACCACCGGCATTGCATTGATATTTACAGTTGTTGTTGCATTTGCGGTGATCGAACCATCCCGATAGGTATAGGTTACCGTATAACTGCCCGGTGTACTTGTACCAAGGTCTACAGCACCCGTTGCCGTATTTATCTTCAGACCACTTGCGCTGGCAGTGTATGTTCCGCCCGTTGGACCGGTCTGCACAATGCTCGCCGTTCCGCTTGCACAAAAACTGGTTCTTGTAAATGAGATGGTCGCAGGTGTAGAACTTACGCTTAAAGTAGTGGTAGCTGTGTTTGAGCAGCTTCCATTGCTGAATGAATAGGTAAC
>NZ_JBWKZK010000014.1:0-785 GCF_059424425.1 Pedobacter sp. GW456-11-11-14-TSB4 | reverse complement strand
AGATTGATCGCCCCATTTGAGCCGCCGTTGCATGAAACATTCGTTACAACCGTCGTTCCCGAAACGGACGAGGCAGGTTGGGTAATTGTCGCATTTACCGTTCCGGTACAGCCGTTCGCATCGGTAATGGTCACGCTGTATGTTCCAGCGACAAGGCCTGTTCTATCTTCGGTAGTTACTCCGCCGCTCCAGTTGAAGGTATAAGGGGCTGTTCCGCCTGTTGGCGTAAGGTTGATGGACCCATTTGAGCCGCCGTTGCATGAAACATTGGTTACCACAGTAGTGGCAGAAACCGCTGAGGTAGGCTGCGTAATTACGAATGACTGCGTCGAGGTGCAAGCATTCGCATCGGTAACGGTTACCGTCCAGGTGCCGGCAGTAAGGCCGCTAACACTTCTGGTACCGTCTCCGGTTGGATTGCCAGGTGCCCAGTTATAGGTATAGCCTCCCGCTCCACCTGTTGGTATGTTTATCGAAGCAGCACCATTGCTACCGCCGAAACAGGCAACATTAGTCTGAGAAGCTGGTGTAACTGTAAGCGCTGTTGGCTGGGTAACTATTATTCCACTTACCGTTCCGGTACAGGCGTTGGCATCGGTAATGGTCACGCTGTATGTTCCAGCGACAAGACCTGTCCTGTCTTCTGTAGTCGGACCTGCAGTCCAAGCAAATGTATAGGGAGCCGTTCCGCCTGTTGGCGTAAGGTTTATCGCCCCATTTGAGCCGCCGTTGCATGAAACATTCGTTACCACGGTAGTGGCAGAAATTGCCGTTGGTTGCGTAAT
>NZ_JBWKZK010000013.1:0-869 GCF_059424425.1 Pedobacter sp. GW456-11-11-14-TSB4 | reverse complement strand
GTTGCAGGGGAGACCTACAGCGTTGACGGAAGTGCCTATACCTCAACATTGACCTACGCTGGATTAAGCCCTGGCGACCATACAATACTTTCAAAAAGTGCAGATGGCTGTATCTCAGCAGCTACGACAGTTACAATAAACGCTGCAAAAACAGAGGCTGTAAAACCAGTTGTTGCTGTTACCCAACCAGTTTGCGGCACGCCAACAGGCAGCATTGCCATTACTTCAGTTGCAGGGGAGACCTACAGCGTAGATGGCGGTGCCTATTCGGCAACATTGACCTACGCTGGATTAACCCCTGGTGACCATACCATCACTGCAAAAACTTCTGATGACTGCACTGCAGCAACAACAATTACGATCAACGCTGCCAAGGTGGAGCCGGTGAAACCAACTGTAACCATACCTCTACAGCCAACCTGCAGCACTCCTACCGGTACAATCATCGTAAAGTATTATAATAATACTGAGACTTATAGCATTGATGGCGGAGCCTTTACAACAAAGCGGGTTTACTCAGGTGTTATCCCTGGCGACCACACAGTTGTTGCCATGAGCGCTGATGGCTGTTTGTCTGAGACTACGACGTTCACTGTAGCTCTAGCCAAGGTTTTGGCCGTACAGCCAGTTGTTTCGGTAACTCAGCCAGTTTGCGGCACGCCAACGGGCAGCATTGCCATCACGGCAGTTGCAGGGGAGACCTACAGTGTAGACGGAAGTGCCTATACCTCAACATTGACCTACGCTGGATTAAGCCCTGGCGACCATACGGTAACTGCAAAAAGCGTGGATGGCTGTATCTCTGCGGCTACGACAGTTACGATAAATACAGCAAAAACAGAGGCGGTAACACCAGTTGTTGCGGTAAG
>NZ_JBWKZK010000012.1:0-1911 GCF_059424425.1 Pedobacter sp. GW456-11-11-14-TSB4 | reverse complement strand
GAGTGTGCCCTGAACTAATTACTGGCTGAATACAGTGATTAGATGCTTTGTGAATGATGAGGGTGGGCCCCTCGAAACCGCCTTGCAGGAGGAGGTTTCAAACCACCGTATGCGGCTTTGGTAAAGAGCCAAGGTCGTGAGCGATACGGAAAAGGCAGTTGAAACTGTCAGGTAACTATATAAGAGTTGAATTGAATGAACCATCAGCGAAGTGTCGAAAGAGCAAAGATGATGTCAGAACCGGGGTTTTCGAGTTGCCCCGGGATAAATCTAAGAGCAACCTGTTTACTGCTTAGATGGCATCCGGCATAGAGGTGGCAAGACTTATATAGAGGCGTTTACAAGGAACAGGGGAACCTGTCGCCTAGATGCTAAGAGAGAAATTCAAGTAGTGTAACCTATGAGAATGAGAGTATCGATGCTAGGCACAGGGGCGGACTGACCCGTAGTAGTGTTGAAGCCTTTGTAATGAAGGTGGAGCGAAGGGGTCAGCTTATTCAGCGAATTAATTTAAACAACTAATTAGAATTAGGAGGATTTAATGAAAAACGCAAAGTCATTTGAAATTTCCAAACTACTTGTTATGGAAGCGTTCAAGAGGGTAAAAGCAAATCAGGGAGCTGCAGGGATTGATGAAGTATCGATTTTGGACTTTGAGCAAGACCTCAGGGGAAATCTTTACAAGATTTGGAACCGAATGAGTTCTGGTTGCTATTTGCCACCGCCCGTTAAGTTGGTAGAGATACCAAAGTCTAACGGAGGGAAAAGACCACTTGGAATACCGACTGTAGGTGACAGGGTAGCGCAAATGGTAGTGGTTCTTTTGTTAGAACCGAAGATTGAACCTAGTTTTCACAAGGACTCGTATGGTTTTAGACCGAACAAGTCAGCCCATCAAGCGGTAGAAGCAGCACGCAAGCGTTGCACTCGCTACAATTGGGTTGTTGATTTAGACATCAGCAAGTACTTCGACACTATTGACCACGAACTTCTACTGAAAGCATTGCAGAAGCACAACGACTGCAAATGGATTGAGCTTTATATCAAGCGTTGGCTTAAAGTACCCTACATCAAGAATGATGGTACGGAGTTAAAAAGAGGTATGGGAGTTCCGCAGGGTTCAGTAATTGGGCCATTGCTCAGCAACCTATTTCTTCATTATGCATTCGACACTTGGATGGACAGGGAACATCCCGAAATCCCATTTGAAAGATATGCTGATGATTGTATCTGCCATTGCAAGACAATTATGCAGGCAGAGAGACTTAACGAAGCCATCAGGAAACGGTTTGCTGAATGCAAGTTGGAACTCAATGTCGAGAAAACGAAGATTGCTTATTGCAAGGACACGGTAAGGACGGGGAAACTCCATAAGATTATCCAGTTTGATTTTCTTGGGTTTACATTCAGACCTCGTTCTGTCCAAAGCAACGGTCTTTACTTTACAGGATTTAACCCAGCGGTTAGCAATGCATCAAAATTAAAGATTGGTGACAGAATTAGAAGCTGGGATCCTCGAAACTGGTTTACGATGACCATAGAAGAAATTGCCAGAATGATGAACCCTGTAATTCAGGGGTGGATTAACTACTACGGTAAATTCTATGCTTATGAGCTACGCAAACTGTTGAAAAGGATAAACCTAAAGCTCGTACAATGGGTTCGCAAGAAGTTCAAAAAGTTTAGGCACCACAAGACAAGAGCCTTTGATAGGCTATGCCTTATTGCACAAAATAGTCCTGGACTGTTTGCGCACTGGAACTGGGGTGTCCAACCTACATCAAGTAAGATTAGTAATAAATCTAAACTGCTATGATGTTAAGACTGAATAAGAAGAGCCGTATGAAGCGAGAGTTTCACGTACGGTTCTGTGAGGGGTTTGGGGTGAAATTCCGCCTTACCCACTCGACT
>NZ_JBWKZK010000011.1:0-2848 GCF_059424425.1 Pedobacter sp. GW456-11-11-14-TSB4 | reverse complement strand
CCTGTTTCGGCGGTAGCAATGGTGCTGCTTCGATAAACATACCAACAGGTGGAGCGGGAGGCTATACCTATAACTGGACACCTGGCAATCCAACCGGAGACGGTACCAGAAGTGTTACCGGCCTTACTGCCGGCACCTGGACGGTAACCGTTACCGATGCCAATGCTTGCACCTCGACACAGTCATTCGTAATTACTCAGCCTAGCTCAGTGGTTTCTGGAACTACGGTTGTTACAAACATAGCCTGCAATGGCGGTAGTACAGGGTCCATCAACCTTACGCCGACAGGCGGAACAGCCCCTTATACCTTCAACTGGAGCGGCGGAGTAACTACCGAAGACAGGACAGGCCTTGTCGCTGGAACGTACAGCGTGACCATTACCGATGCGAACGGCTGTACGGGAACGGTAAATGCGACAATAACCCAACCTGCCTCGTCCGTTTCGGGAACGACGGTTGTAACAAACATAGCTTGCTTTGGCGGCTCAAACGGATCGATCAATCTTACGCCAACAGGCGGAACAGCTCCCTATACCTTTAACTGGGGCGGTGGAGTAACTACCGAAGACAGGACAGGTCTGGCCGCTGGAACATACAGCGTAACCATTACCGACGCGAACGGCTGTACTGGAACGGTAAATGCGACTGTTACCCAGCCTGCCTCAGCTATCTCCGCAACCACGGTGGTTACCAATGTTTCATGCAACGGCGGCTCAAATGGTTCCATCAACCTTACGCCAACTGGCGGAACAGCTCCCTATACATTTGCATGGACAGCAGGTCCAACTACCGAAGACAGGACAGGCCTTGTCGCTGGAACATACAGCGTGACCATTACCGACGCGAACGGCTGTACTGGAACTGTAAATGCGACTATTACGCAACCAACGGCAATTTCTGCCACTACCGTGGTAACGAATGTTTCATGCAACGGCGGCTCAAATGGGGCGATCAATCTTACGCCAACAGGCGGAACAGCTCCTTATACATTTGCATGGGTTGGAGGGCCAACTACTGAAGATAGAACAGGTCTGGCAGCTGGAACGTACAGCGTTACCATTACCGATGCCAACGGCTGTACAGGAACAGTAAATGCAACTATTACCCAACCTAGCTCAGTAATTTCTGGAACTACAGTTGTTACGAACATAGCCTGCTTCGGTGGCTCAAACGGAGCGATCAATCTTACGCCAACAGGCGGAACAGCTCCTTATACTTTTGCATGGGCTGGAGGGCCAACTACCGAAGATAGGACAGGCCTTACTGCTGGAACTTATACTGTTACCATTACCGATGCAAACGGATGTACGGGAACGGTAGGTGGAATAACCGTTACCCAGCCAACAGCGATTACAGTTACACCAAGTTCTCAAATCAATGTTGCCTGCTTCGGCGGTAGCACAGGTGCTGCGGCGATAAATACGCCAACAGGTGGAGCGGGCGGCTATACCTATAACTGGACACCTGGCAATCCAACCGGAGACGGTACTAGAAGTGTTACCGGCCTTAGTGCAGGTACCTGGACGGTAACCGTTACCGATGCCAATGCTTGTATCTCTACACAAACATTCATAATTACACAACCTACATCAGTAGTATCTGGAACTACTGTTGTTACAAATATAGCCTGCTTTGGCGGCTCAAACGGAGCGATCAATCTTACGCCAACAGGCGGAACAGCTCCTTATACATTTGCATGGGCTGGAGGGCTAACTACTGAAGATAGAACAGGTCTGGCAGCTGGAACGTACAGCGTTACCATTACCGATGCGAACGGCTGTACCGGAACGGTAAATGCGACAATAACCCAACCTGCCTCGTCCGTTTCGGGAACGACGGTTGTAACAAACATAGCTTGCTTTGGCGGCTCAAACGGATCAATCAATCTTACGCCGACAGGCGGAACAGCTCCCTATACCTTTAACTGGGGCGGTGGAGTAACTACCGAAGACAGGACAGGTCTGGCCGCTGGAACATACAGCGTAACCATTACCGATGCGAACGGCTGTACTGGAACGATCAATGTTAATTTAACAGCTCCTGCAGCTCTTGTAGCTACGGCAGGAACTGTTACAAATGTAAACTGCAATGGTGCAGCTACTGGGTCTGCATCTGTAAATGTAAGCGGTGGAACACCAGGTTATACTTACCAATGGTTACCAAGTGGTGGAACAGCTTCATCAGCTACTGGACTTGTAGCTGGTACTTATACCGTTACCATTACTGACGCAAATGGTTGTACAACTTCACAAAGCTTTAACATAGCCCAACCTACAGCGGTTATTTTGGCAAGTGCCAGTCTTTCTCAAGGGATTGTTGCTTCATCATATAGCAAAACCTTTACTGCGAGTGGTGGAAGCGGAAGCTTTGATTATGAGATCTCTGCTGGTGCATTACCTTCTGGACTTGTATTAAGTACAGCTGGTGTTCTTTCGGGTACACCAACTGTTTCGGGGACTTTTGGATTTACTGTGAAGGCTACTGAAAGCGGTTGTGGTCAATTTGTATCAACGGCTTATTCACTAACGATCAATGCAGGAGGACAGACCATTAGCTTTGGTGCGATCCCTACAAAAATATTCGGAGATGCCCCATTTACCCTAACTGGAACTTCAACTTCGGGATTAACATTAAATTACGTTTCTTCGAATACAGCTGTTGCGACCATTTCTGGTTCAACGGTTACGATTGTGGGCGCTGGAACGACTACAATTACCGCCTCACAGGCAGGCAATGCAAATTACAATTCGGCAACTGCTGTAGATCAGCTATTGACGGTTGGCAAGGCAACTGCTACGATTACCCTGAGCGGACTTTCGCAGGGCTATGACGGAACGGCCAAAGCTGT
>NZ_JBWKZK010000010.1:0-5146 GCF_059424425.1 Pedobacter sp. GW456-11-11-14-TSB4 | reverse complement strand
TGGTTGCTTGCAACCATGAGACCGGCGCACGGGTGCGTAACGCGTATGCAACCTACCTTCATCTGGGGGATAGCCCGGAGAAATCCGGATTAATACCGCATAAAATCACAGTACGGCATCGTACAATGATCAAACATTTATGGGATGGAGATGGGCATGCGTGTCATTAGTTAGTTGGCGGGGTAACGGCCCACCAAGACCGCGATGACTAGGGGATCTGAGAGGATGACCCCCCACACTGGTACTGAGACACGGACCAGACTCCTACGGGAGGCAGCAGTAAGGAATATTGGTCAATGGGGGCAACCCTGAACCAGCCATGCCGCGTGCAGGAAGACGGCCCTCTGGGTTGTAAACTGCTTTTATTCGGGAATAAACCTGCTTACGTGTAAGCAGCTGAATGTACCGAAGGAATAAGGATCGGCTAACTCCGTGCCAGCAGCCGCGGTAATACGGAGGATCCAAGCGTTATCCGGATTTATTGGGTTTAAAGGGTGCGTAGGCGGCCTGTTAAGTCAGGGGTGAAAGACGGTAGCTCAACTATCGCAGTGCCCTTGATACTGATGGGCTTGAATGGACTAGAGGTAGGCGGAATGTGACAAGTAGCGGTGAAATGCATAGATATGTCACAGAACACCGATTGCGAAGGCAGCTTACTATGGTCTTATTGACGCTGAGGCACGAAAGCGTGGGGATCAAACAGGATTAGATACCCTGGTAGTCCACGCCCTAAACGATGAATACTCGCTGTTGGCGATATACAGTCAGCGGCTAAGCGAAAGCGTTAAGTATTCCACCTGGGGAGTACGCCCGCAAGGGTGAAACTCAAAGGAATTGACGGGGGCCCGCACAAGCGGAGGAGCATGTGGTTTAATTCGATGATACGCGAGGAACCTTACCCGGGCTTGAAAGTTAGTGAAGTATCCAGAGATGGATGCGTCCGCAAGGACACGAAACTAGGTGCTGCATGGCTGTCGTCAGCTCGTGCCGTGAGGTGTTGGGTTAAGTCCCGCAACGAGCGCAACCCCTATGTCTAGTTGCCAGCACGTAATGGTGGGGACTCTAGACAGACTGCCTGTGCAAACAGAGAGGAAGGAGGGGACGACGTCAAGTCATCATGGCCCTTACGTCCGGGGCTACACACGTGCTACAATGGATGGTACAGAGGGCAGCAAGCTGGCAACAGCAAGCAAATCTCAAAAAGCCATTCACAGTTCGGATTGGGGTCTGCAACTCGACCCCATGAAGTTGGATTCGCTAGTAATCGCATATCAGCAATGATGCGGTGAATACGTTCCCGGGCCTTGTACACACCGCCCGTCAAGCCATGGAAGTTGGGGGTACCTAAAGTACGTAACCGCAAGGAGCGTCCTAGGGTAAAACCGATAACTGGGGCTAAGTCGTAACAAGGTAGCCGTACCGGAAGGTGCGGCTGGAATACCTCCTTTCTGGAGTAGTGCAGACTACTCGCTGCGTAAAAAATGATACATATCTCTAAAGGAAAACCAAAAAGATGACGCCATCGGCACGATACCATATCGGCTGCGGCGGGATTGAAATTGAAATACGGTTTTGATTTACGATTTACGAACATCAGTTTAATTGCTGATAGAAATCTAAAATCGTCAATCTGAGATCCGAAATCATAAAGTCCCGTAGCTCAGCCTGGTTAGAGCACTACACTGATAATGTAGGGGTCTCCAGTTCAAATCTGGACGGGACTACACGTTAATTTTTTTGGGGGATTAGCTCAGCTGGCTAGAGCGCCTGCCTTGCACGCAGGAGGTCAACGGTTCGACTCCGTTATTCTCCACCATCACCGGTGCCTGTTACAGAAGGCATGTTTATAATAAGGATGTAGCAATATATCCTCGGGATTGAAAAGTTCTTTGACATATTGGAAGAAGTTAAAATAGAAGAGCAAACAACAATAGAGACGTTGTTTGACCGGAGTTCCCTCGGGGACGAAGGGATGACGACATATCAAAAAAGCATACCATGCGGCGCAAAAGGCGCATGAGTAGAAGAAAGTAAGAAAGAGTATACGGGGGATGCCTTGGCTCTCAGAGGCGATGAAAGACGTGATAAGCTGCGATAAGCCGCGGGGATCAGCAAATATGAATTGATCCGCGGATTTCTGAATGGGGAAACCTGGCCAGTTGAAGACTGGTCGCACATAGTGCGCAAACCTGCCGAACTGAAACATCTAAGTAAGCAGAGGAAGAGAAAATAATAATGATTTCCTAAGTAGTGGCGAGCGAAAGGGAAAGAGCCCAAACCAGCTATGTTACGGCATATCTGGGGTTGTAGGACTGCAACGTGGCATTAACGGACAGAAGTGGAACGGGATGGGAAGCCCGGCGAAACAAGGTGATAGCCCTGTACACGTATAGAAAGTTAGTCTAGCAGTATCCTGAGTACCGCGAGGTCGGAGACGCCTTGTGGGAATCTGCCGGCACCATCCGGTAAGGCTAAATACTCCTGAGAGACCGATAGTGAACCAGTACCGTGAGGGAAAGGTGAAAAGAACCCCGAACAGGGGAGTGAAATAGAACCTGAAACCGTATACTTACAAGCGGTCGGAGCGTCCAGGTGGCGTGACGGCGTGCCTTTTGCATAATGAGCCTACGAGTTACTCTTCTCTGGCAAGGTTAAGTGTTTAAGACACGGATCCGAAGCGAAAGCGAGTCTGAATAGGGCGCATAGTCAGGGGAGGTAGACGCGAAACCTTGTGATCTACCCATGGACAGGTTGAAGGTGCGGTAACACGTACTGGAGGACCGAACCGATAAACGTTGAAAAGTTTCCGGATGATCTGTGGGTAGGGGTGAAAGGCTAATCAAACTGGGAAATAGCTCGTACTCCCCGAAATGTTTTTAGGAACAGCGTCGTGGTGAGTTATATAGAGGTAGAGCTACTGATTGGGTGCGGGGGAGTCAAATCCTACCAAATCCAGACAAACTCCGAATGCTATATAATATACACGGCAGTGAGGCGCGGGGTGCTAAGGTCACGCGCCGAGAGGGAAAGAACCCAGACCATCAGCTAAGGTCCCTAAATTACCGCTAAGTTGAACTAACGAGGTGCGATTGCATAGACAGCTAGGATGTTGGCTTGGAAGCAGCCATTCATTTAAAGAGTGCGTAACAGCTCACTAGTCGAGCGATCGTGCATGGATAATAAACGGGCATTAAGTGGTATACCGAAGCTATGGGTAATATTAATATTACGGTAGGGGAGCATTCCAGCGGCAGCGAAGTTGTAGCGTGAGCTATGGTGGAGCTTCTGGAAAAGCAAATGTAGGCATAAGTAACGATAAGGCGGGAGAGAAACCCGCCCACCGAAAGGATAAGGTTTCCTGATCAACGCTAATCGGATCAGGGTTAGTCGGGGCCTAAGGAGAACCCGAAGGGGATATTCGATGGACAACGGTTTAATATTACCGTACCTTTTATAGATGCGATGTGGGGACGGAGTAGTGACACTGCCGCGAACTGACGGAATAGTTCGTTAAAGGCCGTAGGTATTGGGATGGTAGGCAAATCCGCCAACCCAGCTGAAAGTCGATAGTACCGCGAGCCTTCGGGTAAGTGGATAGCGCAGGTAATCAGACTTCCAAGAAAAACCGCTAAGCTCCAGTCTATAAAAGCCCGTACCGCAAACCGACACAGGTATCCGGGAAGAGAATTCTAAGGTGCTCGAGTGAATCATGGCTAAGGAACTCGGCAAAATGGCCCTGTAACTTCGGGAGAAGGGGCGCTGGCAGCAATGTCAGCCGCAGTGAAAAGGCCCAGGCGACTGTTTAACAAAAACACATGGCTTTGCAAAATCGAAAGATGAAGTATAAGGCCTGACACCTGCCCGGTGCTGGAAGGTTAAGAGGGGATGTCATACGCAAGTAGAAGCATTGAATCGAAGCCCCAGTAAACGGCGGCCGTAACTATAACGGTCCTAAGGTAGCGAAATTCCTTGTCGGGTAAGTTCCGACCTGCACGAATGGTGTAACGATCTGGGCGCTGTCTCAGCCATGAGCTCGGTGAAATTGTGGTCCCGGTGAAGACGCCGGGTACCCGCAACGGGACGGAAAGACCCCATGCACCTTCACTACAATTTAACATTGACATTGGGTACAGGATGTGTAGGATAGGTGGGAGGCTTTGAAGCGGCGTCGCTAGGCGTCGTGGAGCCAACGTTGAAATACCACCCTTTCTGTATTCGGTGTCTAATCCCGCCCAGCGGGAGACATTGTTTGATGGGTAGTTTGACTGGGGTGGTCGCCTCCAAAAAGGTAACGGAGGCTTTCAAAGGTAAGCTCAGTACGCTTGGTAACCGTACGGGGAGTGCAATAGCATAAGCTTGCTTGACTGTGAGGCAGACAAGCCGAGCAGGGTCGAAAGACGGATATAGTGATCCGGTGGTTCTGCATGGAAGGGCCATCGCTCAAAGGATAAAAGGTACGCTGGGGATAACAGGCTGATCTCCCCCAAGAGCTCATATCGACGGGGAGGTTTGGCACCTCGATGTCGGCTCGTCACATCCTGGGGCTGGAGAAGGTCCCAAGGGTTCGGCTGTTCGCCGATTAAAGTGGCACGCGAGCTGGGTTCAGAACGTCGCGAGACAGTTCGGTCCCTATCTGTTGTGGGCGTAGGAATTTTGAGTGGGGCTGACCTTAGTACGAGAGGACCGGGTTGGACTAGCCTCTAGTGAATCTGTTGTTCCGCCAGGGGCATTGCAGAGTAGCTACGCTGGGGATAGATAAGCGCTGAAAGCATCTAAGTGCGAAACTAGCCACGAGATGAGAATTCCATATAGGGCCGTAGAAGACTACTACGTTGATAGGATACAGATGTAAAGGTGGCGACACCACAGTCGAGTATTACTAATAACCCGAAGCTTTCAAAGCAAACAGACTGTTGTTTGTTCTTCAAACTAACTTCTTTCAATAATATGTCATTGTCATGCGCACCTGCGCACGACATTTAAAATATTCAGGTGCCTATATCGGCGGTGTCCACCTCTTCCCATTCCGAACAGAGAAGTTAAGCCCGCCAGAGCCGATGGTACTGCAGTAACATGTGGGAGAGTAGGTCGGTGCCAGATCTTAAAAGAAGCCCCGTAACGAAAGTTGCGGGGCTTTCTTGTTTAC
>NZ_JBWKZK010000009.1:4323-67908 GCF_059424425.1 Pedobacter sp. GW456-11-11-14-TSB4 | reverse complement strand
TAGGTCAATGTTGAGGTATAGGCACTTCCGTCAACGCTGTAGGTCTCCCCTGCAACTGCCGTGATGGCAATGCTGCCCGTTGGCGTGCCGCAGACCGGTTGTGCGCTTACCGCAACAACTGGTGTTACCGCCTCTGTTTTTGCTGCGTCTATCGTAACCGTGGCTGCTGTAGAGATACAGCCATCCACACTTTTTGCAGTTACGGTATGACTGCCCGGTGCCAGACCGGCGTAGGTCAATGTTGAGGTATATGCACCTCCGTCTACGCTATAGGTCTCCCCTGCTACTGCTGTAATGGCAATGCTGCCTGTTGGCGTGCCGCAAACCGGTTGCGTAACCGAAACAACTGGAGTTACCGCCTCTGTTTTTGCAGCGTTTATGGTAAACGTGGTTGCTGCAGAGATACAGCCACCGGCATTTTTTGCTTTTACGTTATGGCTCCCTGGAGCTAAACCAGTATAGGTTAATGTTGATGAATAAACTCCGCCATCTACGCTGTAGGTTTCTCCTGCTACTGAAGTAATGGCAATGCTACCTGTTGGTGTACCGCAAATTGGTTGAGTAACAGCAACTGTAGGGGCATTTGGTACTGATACTGGATTAGTAATAGTGGTATTACCTGTTATATTAAGCCCGCAGGCATCAGTAACACTTACAATATAATTATCAACAGGCAAAGCTGCAAAATCAAAACTAGTAGCAGAAATAGAACCGCTACTTTCTAAGACTGTACCAGGTGCAGCTTGCTTTGCAATGGTATAGGTGAAAGGTGCTTTACCACCAGTAATAGTAGTACTTAAAACAGCTGTAATATCCGGACAAGTTGCCGCTTTTGATGGTGTACTGATTCCTAAGTCTACATAACCATTGCTTAGGTTAATAGGTGAACTAGAGTAAACTGTACTAGACGCTCCATTTAATTTACCCCTAACGATATAAAAACCGTCTGATAAATTATTAAAAAATGGGTTATTAGTATATTGCGTAGCATCCCCTGCCACCGGTGCAATAACAGTACCTCCTTTAACCAATTGAAATATTGGTGATGCACCTAAACCTGTTGCTGAGGCAAATATAGAACCTTTATCTTTACAACCTGTTGTTGATACAGTTCCACTAACGGTTTGTGCTATTGCAGCACTCCCAATACCAACAAGGCTCGAGAATGTGAGCAAAAATAATAAATAAGTAATTTTTTGTTTCATGTTAATTCTTATTAACGATTACACTTCTGCCATGTATCTGCCAGAAAATGTTTCATTGGTTTGATTTATAATTATTTTTGTGTAAATTTCGCTGCATGATAAGCGAAATAACTACATCGTATTTCTTATCTCAAATAGTTTACCTCCTTCCCTCTTAAGAAAGAGCGTACTGTTTAAGCATTAATTTTTTTCCAGTCATCATGGTTGTCTTTCTTTAGTATATAATTACTACACAAAAATGCTGACGAAATCAAGACGATAAATAGCCCTAAAACATCTAAAAAAATACCCCAAAATAGGGGTGATAAGCATACCATGTTTATGGGGGATTATTTGTTAAAAAAAATATCTTCTTTTGCTATTGAAAATATTAGTTGATTTCAATGAAGATTTTAATATATATATAATTCAATTTAAGGGATGCTCAATAATTATAATCTTGGGGATATTATACCGCTTATTACTATTGGCGCTCTATCTATTACCGCTATTTACCATAGCATATTATATTATTTTAATAGTGAAGTATTATTAGGTAAACACTGCTTATTCTTGTGGATAGCTTTTAGCTTTTTGGTGGTTGCCACAGTAGATTTTCAAGAAAGTACTTTAGTAGTAACTAGCTTACAATATTTATTAAGCTCTGCCGTTTTTTGGCTTTCTATTTTATCCTATTTAAACTTGTTACTCACCATATTAGATGTTGATCAACTTAAAAAGCCACTTCTTCTTAAAATGGTTGAGAAAACATACTTTTTTACTCCATTATATTTTATAATCAGATTTCCGGCCTTAATTTTCCCAATACAGGATGAAAAAAAACTATTGGTTTTTGGTTATATTATAGATGCCTTTATCTTCCTTATATTTATATACTTGCTTTTTCTTATCATAACCTATAAAAAAAGAGATTTTAACAAATACATTGTTATTGGCAGCTTCTTAATGATATTTTTCAACATCTTTACTTCTTATACCTATAATAATCAAGAGTATATTTTGGGCTTAAACTCTATTTCTTTTATATCTTTAGGTTATTTTAGTTCAATTATCTTTTTTTCGCCTGTGGTAGGTTTAGAAATTAGATCAAGTTTAAAAGAAAAGTATGCCGCAATGGCAGAGGCTACCAAAAAAGGATTGGAATTAGAGCTGGAAAAGAAAAAACTAATAGAGGCTCTGTTGGCTTATGATCATGAAGTACAAACCGAAAGAACAAAAGCAATAATTACACAGCGTAAATTAATAGGACGCAAATTACATGATGAATTGAGTGGGAATTTGGTAGCTCTGCGTTATTTAACAAGAGATTTTAAAATAAAAGCAAGCAATTTAAACGAAAAAGTAAAGTTGCAGGAAATTGAGGATGAAATTAATAATATTTATAATTATACACGAAACTATAGTCATGAGCTTGCATTAAATGTAGACATGGATAAAGACAACTTAGCTTATGATATTCCTTCGTGTCTTGAAAAACTTGAAAATCAATTTACTAAGATTGGATTAATTAACGTTAATTCTAATTTACATGCACAAGAATTAGTAAGGTTAAGTATTGAACAAAATAATCATTTATACTTTTTCATAAAAGAATGTTTTTCGAACACAATTAAACATTCTAATGCCGCAAATATTTGGGTAAGTATTCTTTTTTTGAATGAAAAATGCACAGTTAGTTTTGTAGATGACGGTACCGGTTTTAACAGTACTGCTACAGAAGGTATTGGCTTAAGTAATTTAAAAAAAAGAGCTATAGATTTAACTGCAGATTTTGAAATCAGAACCGATGAAATGGGTACTGTAATCAGAATTGCCTTTGACCTCCATTAAAACACTTGTTAATCTAACCTACAAAAGTTGGATAAAACATGCCATATTTAATTGCTTTTAGAATCAAATCTGGGGTACGATTAACTTCCATTTTGCGCATCAATTGCTTCATGTAGCTCTGGATTGTATTTTTGCTGAGCGACAAATCTGAAGCAATTTCTTTTACAGTTTTTCCATTACATACGTGCTGCAATAATTCCTTTTCTCTTGGAGAAAGGCTAAATTTTACAGCTTCAAATAACTGAGCTTGCAATAAAGTATCTTTTATGCTATCGCCAATGTATGATCTGTTTTCTTCTGCATTTACAAATTTAATGGCCCTTATTAACTCATCTATTGATGCATCTTTACACAAATAGCCATTTGCACCAGCTTGAAATGAATCTCTAATCATATTAGCATCAACAACTGTTGATAACACCAAAATTTTTAGTGCCGATTTCTTTTTAGTGAGACGACAACGTTTAATAACATCAATACCATTTATATCTGGCATTAACATATCTACAATTAAAATGTCTGTTTTAATCACATCTAAATGTGCAAAATAATTTTCTGCATTATTGTACACGTTTATCGTTTTAATAAATTTAAATTCTGCTAAAGAAAGTTTTAGCAAGTCAGACAATAAGCTATGATCATCAAGTATCGTTACATTCATTACTTATCAATTATCAAACAATATTCCAAAACATTAAATTAACTATATTTAACTGTATTAGCCATAAAATGAGAAAGTTATATAGCATATTGCGGAAAAAACACCACGACAATACCCAATTTTTTTGCAAAAATCCCCAGTTCGATTGAGTTTTACTTCTTAAAAACTGAAATTTAACCATTTCCTCTCCAAACTCATCAATCAGACATGTCGAAATACTTTTTTAAAAAAATTCAATCTTAACTACTAAAATTTTTAAGCTTAAAATTTATAAACTAAACTGAAGATTTTATTATGCGAAAAAACTCATCCTATTAGCAATTTCCATATCATCAGATATTTTGAAAATTTAATTAATAGTTAAATTTTAAAACGGCATAGAAGTTGTTATGCTGATATCATTATAAAATTATAAAATATACGATTATGAAAAAATTATTATTATCCCTTATCACTGGTGTTGCAATTTTTGCAATCAGCACAACTGACGTAAAAGCGCAGGATTACAAAAATGCAATTGGTGGACGTTTTGGTAGCTACAACGGTATTACATTTAAAACCGGCCTAAATAACAAAGCAATGCTTGAGTTAATCGGTAACTTTAGAAGCTCTAGAAACGTTGATTATTTACAGTTAACTGCATTATATGAAGTTTACAACCCAATTGGTGGTGCACCAGGTTTAAACTGGTATTATGGTGGTGGTGGTAGCATCGGTACCGTAAAAGTAAGAGATTTTGATAGTGAAGTATCATTAGGCTTAAACGGTGTTTTAGGTTTAGATTATAAATTTAAAGGTGCTCCAATTAACTTGTCTTTAGACTGGATCCCAACTTTAAGATTAACTCCTGATACTGATTTTTACAGTGGTGATGTTGGTTTAGGTGTAAGATTTACTTTCTAATAAATAGCCAAAATTCATAAAATCCCGTTAAGCTTAATTGCCTAACGGGATTTTTTGTTTTACTTTTTTATTTCCTAGAGCTAGAAACTATAGATTATATATTTTCAGAAGCGCAAAGCCTCTACAACTATTAATGTTCGTCCCGCCATCCGCTGCAATCTTTTGGTAATTAGTTTTGCAAAGCATTAAAGTAAATGCAACCAAAAGTATTTTCGCTGCTGTCGGAGGCTATATAAATTCTGCTGTGCTTAGCAGTAAATATTGGATTTTTAAACCATATTAAACACTACATATGTTAACACTTAAGTTGTTTGAAACATTTTTTTAATAGCTACAAAAGAAAAAATGTTTAGCTCTACTTAATAAAAACTCAATAAAAAAATCCCGCTAGGTAATCTAACGGGATTAATCTCTATTGAAAACTGATAACTGAAAACTCTTAACTGAAAACTGATACTATATCCCCATCCATTTTTTGCGAACTGCCATTTGCGCTGGCGTTGCATCATCTTTAAGGGTACTTTTAAATCTAACAGCAGGGTTTGCAGTTAAAGTAATATCTAAATCTCTTTTAATGCCATCTCTAATAATGCTAACCTTAACAACATCACCTACATTTTTATTAGAAATTTGGCTCATCCTATCTAAACCCATTTCTGCAGGTGCACCATCAATAGCAACAACCTCATCATTAACATTTAAACCACCATTCCAAGCTCCAGAACCTCTGCTTACGCTACCTATAAAAACTCTGCCCGAACCTGCCGATGCTCTTGCAGCAGCTGCACCTAAATAAGGAATGCTTTTGCCTTCATTTTCATTTACTACCTCAATGCCAGCGTAAGCGAAATATTTTGCATATTCAACATCATCAGTTCCTGTTACATATTTATTCCAGAAATTAGTAAAACTAATGCCGCTAATTTTTTCGACCATTGCTTTAAACTCAGCATCTGTATAACCCCTTTTTAGGGTTTTGCATTGTAAATACATGGCTTTCATTACATCATCTAAACTTTTAGCTCCTTTGGTAGCATTTACAATTTCTAAATCCATCATTAAACCAACAACCTGACCTTTGGTATAATAAGAGATAAATGTGTTATTCGCATTTTCTGACGGGCGATATGCCGGGTTGATCCAAGCATTAAAACTAGACTCTGCTGCCGAGTTAATTTTAGAACCCGGTGTATTCATTACAGTACCAATTGAGCCTAAATTGCTAGTCACAAATTCTGCTGGTGTATTAAAACCTGCTCTCAACATCATTTTTGTTGGATAGTATGAGGTAAAACCTTCTGCTATCCATAAGTTGGTTGTGTAGTTTTCGTTCTCATAATCAAACGGACCTAAAGCTATTGGGCGTAACCTTTTAACATTCCATAAGTGAAAATACTCATGTGCAACCAAATTTAAAAAGCCTGCATACCCTCTATCACTTGTATAGGCATTTCTACTCGCCCCTAAAACGGTAGAGTTCAAATGTTCTAATCCACCTCCACCTTGTGCATAATTGTGTACAATAAAAGTGTAATGTTTATTTGGGTTTTCGCCAAAAACAGCTGTTTCTTGCTCAACTATCTTAGCCATATCAACTTTTAGTTTTTCTTTATCATAGTTACCACCACCGTACATGGCAACTTCATGCCTAACACCGGCAGCATTAAACTCAAAAATATCTTGGTTACCAACTTCAATAGGGCTATCGAACAGAATATCAAAATCTGATGCCGTATAGGTAAACTGTTTACCTACAACTGGTTCTAAACCTGTACTTACTTTATCCCATTTACCAAAAGGAATAATTTTAACTGTACTCGGGTTTTTGATCATCCCGGCAGGAAACATAAAAATACTTGCTGGCGATAAAAAAGCGTGAGAATCATCTATAAATGCAGTTCGTACAGAAATTTCGAATGCATAAACACGATAATTGATTTTAACCGCATTAGCCTTTGCATTGTAAACTCTCCACGTGTTTTTGTTTACCTTTTCGGTTTTTACCGATTTGCCATTTACAGTTGCACCAAAACCTTCTACACTTTTGGCAAATTCACGCACCAAATAAGAACCTGGCGTCCAAACTGGCATTTTAACATCTACAAAGCTTTTTGCAGCAACGCCTGCAATATCCATTTGTACTTCGGCGTAATGTGCTTGTGGTTCTTTAAAACTTACTTCAAAGTTTATTTTTACTTGAGATTTTGCGGTCATTGTAATTGAAAGTAGGACAACTAATCCTAAAATTGATTTTCTCATTGGTTTGTTATTTTGCTTGTGTGAGATAGCAGTATTTAACCTTTAAATAGAACTATCTGCACCAATATAGTTGAAATGTAATTGACAAAATTAAAATTTCTGATATTTTTAACCACTTAAAATAAAATTAAAGCTGTAACATATTAAGTACATCAAATTTAAACACAAACATTTGAATAATTTTGCACGTTACATTCGAAAATACACATGAAAAAAAGATATATTTTTTATATCATCCTTGCCTTAGGATTAGCCTACTTAATTTATCATAGAATAACTGAGAATAAAAAAATGTCTGGTGAAGGTGGCCCTGGAAAAGGGGCAGCTGGTGCAAAAGGTGGCGGCGGACCAGGCATTACCGTAGAAGGAATTGTGGTTTCAACCCAACCATTTAATAGCAATCTGGAAATCTCTGGAACAATTGAACCAAATGAATCTGTTGCTTTACGTAGCGAGGTTGCAGGTTTAGTTACAGGGATCTATTTTAAAGAAGGCACAAACGTAAGCAAAGGAACGCTGTTGGTTAAAATAAACGACAGAGATATTCAGGCTCAGTTACGTGATGCACAAACCAAACAAAATCTTTCGGCAACAAGTGAGGGAAGAGCAAAACAGTTGCTGCAAAAAGGCGCAATAAGTCAGGAAGAGTATGATACATCATTGGCTGCATTTCAATCATTTCAATCTCAAACACAATTAATTAGAGCTCAATTAGCTAGAACATCTATTGTTGCTCCATTTAGTGGCAAAATAGGTTTAAGAAATATTTCTGTTGGAGAATATTTAACGCCAACAACGCAAATTGCAAACCTGATGAGCGTAAATCCTGTTAAGGTTACCTTTTCTGTACCAGAGAAATATGTAAGTCAGATCAAGCTCAACTCAACCATCACGTTCAAAACTGATGCATCAAGTAAAACTTACACAGGTAAAGTATTTGCAGTAGAGCCAGGTATTAGTCAGGATACTAGAACGTTACAAATTAGAGCTTTGGCGCCAAACCCTAATAACGAACTTTTACCAGGTTCTTTTGCACAAGTAAACCTCACCTTAGGCACTATTAACGATGCCATTCTTGTGCCAACGGAGGCAATAATACCTGTACTAAAAGGTAAGGTTGTTTACGTAACGAGAGATGGTAAAGCGCAACAAGTACCTGTAGAAGCTGGCACACGTACAGCTGAAAGTATTTTAATTACATCAGGTTTAAAAGTAGGGGATACTGTTTTAACCACAGGATCTATGTCATTAAAACCAGATGCACCTGTAAAGGTAAATATTGTAAAACCTAAACAATGAGCATTTCAACCACGAGTATAAAAAGACCGGTTCTTGCCATTGTAATGAACTTGGTAATTGTTCTTTTTGGGATAATTGGCTATAACTTTTTGGGCATTAGAGAATATCCATCTATTGATCCGACCGTTGTTTCGGTGAGAACCTCCTACCCTGGAGCCAATTCTGATATCATAGAATCTCAAATTACTGAACCGTTAGAAAAATCAATCAACTCCATTGATGGAATTAGAAACATTTCTTCGTCGAGTAACCAAGGCTCTAGCAATATCACTGTAGAGTTTAATCTGGGTAAAGATATTGATGAAGCGGCTAATGATGTAAGAGATAAAGTTTCTCAGGCATCAAGAAACCTGCCGACCGATATTGATGGTTTACCAACCGTAACTAAAGCAGATGCCAACTCCGACAACATCATTTCGATGACGATACAGAGTGATAAAAGATCTGTAACTGAACTAAGTGATTTTGCTGAAAATGTAATAGCCGATCGAATTCAGACCATTCCGGGTGTCAGTGGAGTGCAGATCCAAGGTCAGAGACGATACGCGATGCGAGTTCGTATAGATCCAAATCGCTTAAGTTCATTTGGTTTAACCACACAAGATATTATTGCTTCGTTAAATAATGAAAATGTAGAACTTCCCTCTGGTAAACTAACTGGTGCAACTACAGAATTAACGGTAAAAACATTAGGTAAATTAACTACGCCTGAAGAGTTTAGAAATTTGATTATCAAAAATGATAGCTTAAACGTAGTAAAACTGCAAGATGTAGCGCAAGTTGATTTAGGTTCTGAAAATGAAGAAACTGTTTTAAGAGAATCTGGCAAACCCATGGTAGCAGTAGCAATTCTTCCTCAGCCAGGTGCTAATTACTTAGAAATTAGCAAGGAATTTAATAAGCGTTACGAAAAGTTGGTTGAAGACATGCCAGCAGACATAAAGCTAAATGTTTCTATTGACAGTACTTTGTTTATTAAGCGATCTGTTACCGAGGTAGCCGAAACGATTTTGATTGCATTGGTATTGGTAATTCTAATCATCTATTTGTTTTTTAGAGATTGGGCAATTGCTTTTAGGCCACTCATTGACATTCCTGTTTCGCTAATTGCTACCTTTTTTATCATGTACATTTTCGGCTACTCAATAAATGTATTGACCTTATTGGCTATTGTTTTAGCTACTGGTTTGGTGGTAGATGATGGTATCGTAGTAACGGAAAACATCTTTAAAAAAGTGGAGGAAGGTTTATCGCCTATTGAAGCGGCCATTAAAGGCTCAAATGAAATATTTTTTGCGGTAATCTCTATATCTATTACACTAGCAGCGGTATTTTTACCCGTTGTATTTTTAGAAGGATTTGTGGGCCGGCTCTTTCGAGAGTTTGGTGTTGTAATTGGCGCCGCTGTATTAATTTCTGCGTTTGTATCACTTACTTTAACGCCAATGCTTAATGCTTACCTTATGAAAAAAGGTGGACATGAGCCAAGCCGTTTTTACAAATTTACTGAGCCTTATTTTGTTAAATTAAATGAGGCATATAAGTCTAATTTAGAGAAGTTTTTAGCCAAAAGATGGTTAGCCATCCCTATTTTGATTGTTTGTGTTGGCCTAATTGCGCTGTTTTGGAATTTGTTACAAAAAGAAACTGCTCCTTATGATGATAGAAGCGCAATTAACATGAATTTAAGTACACCAGAGGGATCATCTTTTGCGTTTACAGATCGTTTTATGGGTAAGGTAGCACAAATGGTTACCGATTCTGTACCAGAAAAAAGAGTGCTTATTACCATCACTTCGCCTGGCTTTGGTGGAGCAGGCGCTACTAACTCAGGCTTCGTAAGAATGGCATTAACTGATCCTGGAGATAGAGAACGAAGCCAAAAAGAAATTGCTGATCAGCTTACTAAAACCACAAAAAAATATACTGAAGGTAAAGTTACCGTAACTCAACAACCTACTATTTCTGTAGGCAGACGAGGTGGTTTACCGATTAGTTACATCATCCAAGCACAAAATTTTGAAAAGCTACGTGAAAAGGTGCCTTTGTTTATGGATGAGGTTGCTAAAAACCCAACATTTACAACTTCTGATGTAAACTTGAAATTCAACAAACCAGAAATTAACTTGACTATTGATAGAGACAAGGCCAGAAATTTAGGCGTTTCAATTGTAGATATCGCACAAACGCTTCAATTGGGTTTAAGTGGTCAACGCTTTTCTTACTTCTTCATGAATGGAAAGCAATATCAAGTAATTGGGCAGTATGATGTGAGCGATCGTAAAGATCCTTTAGATTTAAGCTCGGTTTATGTGAGAAATGATAAAGGAAAATTAATTCAATTAGACAACTTAGTTACTGCTAAAGAAGAAAGTAGCCCACCACAGTTGTACAGAAATAACCGTTTTATTTCTGCCACAGTTTCTGCAGGTTTAGCGCCAGGCAAAAGTATCGGCGATGGAATTGAAGTAATGGATGAAATTGCCGCAAAGGTCTTAGATGAAACTTTTAGCACCGATTTAAGTGGCGAATCTAGAGATTTTAGAGAAAGTTCATCAAATACTTTATTCGCCTTCGGATTGGCATTATTACTAGTTTATTTAATCTTATCGGCACAGTTCGAGAGCTTTAAAGATCCAATTATTATTATTTTAACTGTGCCAATGGCTGTTGCCGGTGCATTTTTATCACTTTGGTTATGCGGCCAAACTTGGAATATCTTTAGTCAAATTGGAACCATTATGTTAATCGGTTTGGTAACCAAAAACGGAATTTTGATTGTAGAGTTTGCCAATCAGTTAAAAGAAAAAGGCGCTACCGTTGAAGAAGCAATTAGAGAAGCATCGGTATCAAGATTACGTCCTATTTTGATGACGAGTATTACCATTGCCGTTGGTGCGTTGCCTATTGCCATGGCCTTGGGTGCAGCTGCCAGAAGTAGAATGAGTATGGGTACCGTAATTATCGGAGGGACAATTTTCTCTCTGGTTTTAACATTATTCGTTATCCCAGCTATTTATTCTAAATGGAGTAAAGAGCACAAGGAAAACAAAGATTTGACAGATTCATTGGCATCAGCAGAAGCTGATGAAAGAGCGGAGCAAAATAATATTTAACATGAAACTGAGGTATTTTATATTTTTCATCGCCCTTTGGCTAATAAATACGAGTGTTTTTGCGCAAGAGGTTTTAACCTTACAAGAGGCTATTTCTATTGCGCTAAAAAATAACTACGACATTAAATTAATTAATAATGAAGCTAGCATTGCCAAAAACAATGTAAATTTAGGTAATGCTGGTATTTTGCCAGTTGTTGCCGGAACATTTAGCACTGGCGGAAGTAGACAAAACACAGTACAAACACAATCTACAGGGGTACAGAGAATTGTTGATGGTGCTAGAAGTACAAATATGGGCTATGGTGTTGGACTTGATTGGACCATTTTTGATGGCTTTAGCATGTTTGCCAATTATGATAGATTAAAGGCATTAGAAGAACAAGGAAAAATTTTAGCCAAATCTCAAATATTAACTACTGTTAGTGATGTAGTAAGCGCTTACTTTAATGTGGTTAAGCAACAACAATTGGTTACCGCCTCTGATAGCGCCATTAACGTAAGTACATACAGACTTAGAATTGCAGATAATAAACTTGAATTGGGTAGAGGTTCTAAACTTGATGTGCTTTCCGCAAAAGTAGATTACAATACAGATACATCGGCTTATTTACAGCAAAAGAATTTATTAAGCAATTATCAAGTTACTTTAAATCAATTATTGGCTCGAGACCCAATTACGCAATTTGTGGTGCCGAATGACATGAACATTGACGAAAACTTGAATTATGCAGATATGGCGACTAAAACCCAAATGCTTAATCCGGAGTTACAGAATGCGATGATAAGCAAAAAAATTGCTGAGCTTAATTTAAAGGTAGTGAAGGGCAACCGATACCCTTTGGTATTGATAAATAGTGGCTATGATTTTAACAGAAATGCAAACCCTACTGGTTTCAGTATTAGATCAAGATCTAATGGTTTTACGTATGGCTTAACAGCAAGCATACCAATTTTTAATGGTTTTTTACAGCGCCAAAATGAGAGGAATGCAAAAATTGCCATCAACTCTTCTGAGTTAACTATTGAAAGAACCAGGCAAGAAATTATTGCGCAGCTAACAACTGCTTATCAAACTTACAGTACTTTTTTAGGACTAGTAAAATTAGAAAAAGCCAATGTTGATATTGCTAATGAAAACCTAGATATAACGTTAGAAAAATACAGACTGGGCAGTATTGCTCCTTTAGAGTTAAGGGAAGCACAACGAAATGCTTTAACAGCGCAAAGCAGATATTTAGAAATACAATATCAAGCAAAGTTGTCAGAAATTTCGCTTAAAGAGTTAAGTGGAACATTAAATATTCAATAATTTACTATTTTAGTACATGATTTTAGTTGCAGATAGCGGTTCATCAAAAACTGATTGGATGGCTTACAGTCCGGGGCATACCTTAACATTTAATACTCAAGGCATTAACCCCTATTTCGTAACCGCGAATGATGTGGTGAGAATTCTTTCAAAAAACAAGGACCTTTCTGCATATGCGAATACCATTACAGAAGTTTACTTTTTTGGATCAGGATGTTCATCACCAGATAAGCATGAGATTATCTCTAATGGCCTATCTGCATTTTTCACTAAAGCTTTTATTAGTGTAGATCATGATTTAATTGGATCGGCCTATGCCACTTGCGGAGACAAAAAAGGTTTAACGTGTATTTTAGGCACTGGATCGAACATCACTTATTATGATGGAGAAAACGTACATAGTGGCAAGCACGGTTTAGGCTACGTGTTAGGCGATGAAGGATCTGGAACTTATTTTGGCAAAAAAGTGCTTGTATCTTATTTGTATGGCACCATGCCAGCTGATTTAAGAGCACCGTTTGAAGCGCAGTTTGAGGCTAAAAAGGAAACAGTAATCCATAATATTTATCAAAAACCATTTCCAAACTCTTATTTAGCAACATTTAGTCGCTTTATGACTGGCCATAAAGAACATCCATTTATACAACAAATATTGTTAGATGGCTTTCAGGAGTTTATAGACACCAATATACGCCATTACAAAGAGCACAAAACTTTAGAGTGCCACTTTGTAGGTTCTATTGCTTATTATTATCAGGATGAATTGAAAAAAGCATTAGCTGCCAACAATATTAAGGTTGGAAAGATTTTGCAAAAACCTATTGAGGGAATTTTCGATTATATTTTAAAACGTGAAGGTATAGCGGTTTAATGACCCTCGACATTTACTGTATAATCTATTTCCTAATTTACTATTTGTCAGCCTGAGCGTAGTCGATGGTATTACAATTCGCTTCTTAACCATGGTCTGTGGCACACAGACTATTTATTGATTATTAAATAATCCTATTTGCAGGTTTTTTACACGCCCAGACCTAAATAGGAGCAAAAACCTGAGTGTTTAAACCCGGTAGAAGTGTAAATACTTTTTGTTACATTGACGTTTACCGATTTTTAATCGGTTGCGTAGTAGAAGCACAAAAAGATTGAAACGAATAACGGGGCTGAACCCTTACTAAAATGCACTGCATTTGCTTTTCAAATTCAGATAAAACCGCTCATTTATGCTAGTTGCACATCACTATTTCACCTCATCTGTCTCATAACTTACCAAGTTCCAATTTCCTTTTGCATCTTTCTCATAATTAACTTTATAATTTGAAGAAGGCGGAATGGTAAAATGAAAACTTAACTTGGTTTCGGCTGCGTCTTTAGGGATAAAATGATTGACTATCGAATTCGCAGTAGCTTCAATTTGTTCTTTAAAATGTTGTTTCATTATTTGGCTTTATCAATTACTGGATAAGCTACAAAATCACTTTCGTTACCTGTTCTATCAACAGCGGTAACAGCTATCTCGATTAAATTATTTTTATCCTTACCGTTTGCAGTGGTAACGCTACTCAAAACATCAAGCATTTGGTCTTTTCTGTTCATGATTTTATAATTCCACTTTGTGCCATATTTATAATAAACTACCCATCTAAAAACATCATTTGGTTGGTTATGGCTCCAATTTATGCGAAACATATTGTCAACTGGCGATATACTAACTGTAGGTTCTAAGGGCTTTTTATCATCTAACCACTTGCTTGAGGGCACAATAGCCTGCTTTTGATACGGACCTTTAATTAATCCTTCTCGTAATAATTGATGTTTTACCAAACCAGCAATGCTCCAATGTACAGCGCCTTTACTTTGTGGCACAATGCCTCTGGTAATCATAATCTGATTAACAATTTCATCTACGTTTTTATCATCGCCACCTAAACTCACACTCATACCGGGCCATAAATGTCTGCCTTTGGTATTTTCACTTTGCCACCAGTTTAACAATACCGGAAAACTCTGCGGTATTACATTTACTTTCCAGTACAATTGAGGTGTAAAATAATCTATCCAGCCTTTGTTTAGCCATAGCTTTGCATCGGCATATAATTTATCGTACTGGTCGTAACCCTCAATAGATTCTGGATAACCAGGGCGCCAAATCCCAAACGGACTTAAACCAAATTTAACATGTTTTTTTTCTGCTTTAATAACCTTATAAACACGCTCGATAAAAGTATTTACACTCTCTCTTCGCCAATCGGCTCTGCTTAGTTTACCACCATCATTTTGGTAAGCTGCCCAACTTTTATCATCAGGAAAATCGGCACCGCCATTGTACGAATCATAAGGATAAAAATAATCATCGAAGTGTACTCCATCAATATCGTATCTCTTCACAATATCTTTAACCACCGCAGTAGACTGATCTTGTACACCTTTTAATGAAGGATCCATCCAATATTGGCCATCTTTTAATTTTACTACCAACTCTGGTTTTGCTTTAACGGTAGAATTTGCACCTTCCTCTCCTCCAGATAAATGATGCGCTCTGTACGGGTTTAGCCAAACATGCAATTCCATTCCACGATCATGCGCTGCCTCTACCCAAAACTCTAAAGGATCGTAATAAGGATTTGGAGCTTTGCCTTGTGTACCAGTTAAAAAGAAAGACCATGGCTCAATATCACTTTTGTAAAGGGCATCGGCCTGCGGACGAATTTGCAAAATAGCCGCATTAAAGTTTAAACTCTGTAATAAATCTAACAACACAATTGCTTCCTTTTGTTGCTCTGCAGTAGATAACCCTGGTTTGCTTGGCCAATTGATATTAGCTACAGAGGCAATCCATGCTGCTCTAAATTCTTGCATCGCCTTTGGCGACTGAGTTGGCTGCTGTGCTGTTGCAAAAATAATAGCGGTTAAAACTAATGAAAAGGTTAGGAATAATTTTTTTAACATGGTTTTGGTTTTATTGTTTTACCACATAGACACATAGCATAAGCCTCTATATCCCTATGTGGTATAATTTTCAAGTCTCCTTTGGGGGATTTAGGTGTTTAATTTAATCCGCCTTTGCGATTAGCTTTAACTGGTGTTGGCCAAACGCCAGGCTGATTAGTTCTTGGATTTACAGCCATAGGTGCTTTTTCTGTAGATGTTTTTTCAGGATCTTCGCTAGCCATATAAACCAAAATTGCTGCTAAAATAGCGTTGTTCCTTACTTCGTCAAAAACA
The DNA here is from genome assembly GCF_059424425.1 of Pedobacter sp. GW456-11-11-14-TSB4. NCBI lineage: Bacteria > Pseudomonadati > Bacteroidota > Sphingobacteriia > Sphingobacteriales > Sphingobacteriaceae > Pedobacter > Pedobacter sp. GW456-11-11-14-TSB4. Next base: position 52,098 of record NZ_JBWKZK010000009.1, on the reverse strand, counting down.
ATTTTATCATAAGTATCTCTATTGGTATGCCAAGTGTAAGAGAAATAATCCCAAGGTAAAGCACCTAAAGAAAAACCTAAAGCACCAGCAGCAACAAATGAAGCATTATCAGAACCGCCACCACTTGGTGTACCTGGGTAACTCGTTTTAATCTGATTTTTGATGGTATCAGGCACTGCAGCTAACCAACGTGGTAAAAAGTCTTTCGCTTTGGCAAAACCAGCACCTCCAATATTTACCACTCTACCCGTTCCGTTATCTTGGTTAAACAGCGCTTGTAAGTTATTTACAATTTCTGGGTGATCTTCTACAAAAGCCCTCGAACCATTTAAACCTTGCTCTTCACTAGCCCAATGACCAACTAAAATGGTGCGTTTTGGGTTAGGGTAAAATTTCTTTAACAAACGCATGGTTTCCATCATCATAATGGTACCTGTACCGTTATCTGTAGCACCGCTAGATGCATCCCACGAATCGAAATGAGCCGAAAGCATTACATATTCGTTAGGTTTTTCTGAACCCTTAATTTCTGCAAAAGTGTTAAAAGTTGGCACTACACCTAATTCTTTAGATTCAGAAGTAATTCTTAACATCGGTTTAGAACCATATTCTGCTAAACGATAAACTAAACCGTAATCTTCCACAGATAAATCAACCGTTGGTATTTTGGTAGTGTTGGCACCAAAAACTTTATCAACCCCCCAGCCAGCGCTCCAATTGTTTATAATGATACCAGCTGCACCGGCTTTTTCTATCGCTAAAGCTAAATTTTTGGCATTTAAACCAGTTTTCGCTAAACGATCTCTCCAAGCATTTGCTGCATCTTGTTTATCTTTTTTAAATTTTGCCAAACCATCTTTAGTGGCAAAATCTTCGTAGTTTTTATCTGGTCGGCCAGAAATTTGAGCTTGAGAAATTAATACCAATTTGCCTTTAACACTTGGTAACCATTTTACAAAAGCCATCGAATCTGCAACCAATGGCAGTACAATTGCCTCCGCATTAATTGGCTTTCCTTTAGCTGTAGATGGGCTCCATGCTAACTGCGTGCCTTCTAAAGTTCGTAAGCGAGGGCTCATTAAATCAATATGTGTTATGCCTCTTTCCCATCCACGCCATTCGCCCCAATTTTCCATACGAGATGAGATGCCCCACTCGCCATATTTTTTAACTGCCCAATCGCCAGCTTGTTTCATTTGTGGCGTACCCACCAATCGCGGCCCAACAACATCTAACAGTTCATGAGCTAATTTTTCTAATTGCGAGTTTTCGGTAGCTTCTTTAGTAACATTAGCAACAAATGCTTCTTTGCTTTGCGCAAAAACAAAACTGCTGCTTATCATAGCGGCTATAAAAAGCAGTAGACGAGATTTTTGGGTAGTTTTCATCATTATATAATTTGTCTTTTTAATGGTTATGAAGCTATAATGAGCATATTAAAAGGTGTATGCTCATCATGGTTTCATTTTGTAATTTTAAAATTTATTTGCAGAGAGAAAGATAGGGATTGCAATAGTTTTACGCAACAATCATCAAATAAGTTACAGGAAAAGGTTGAAGGTGGATGGATGGAAGGTGTAAGGTGTGAGACTAAAGCGGAAATACTGATGAAGAGCAATACCACTAAACAACCCGTCATCTCTAACAAATTACGAGGATAGATCTCTAACAAAAGAAACACTGGCAAACAAAAATTAAGCCAAGAGCAATCCCCAAACCAACCCGTCATCTCGAACGAGGTACGAGGAGAGATCTCTAACAAAAGAACCACTGCTAAAGAAAATGATTAGAAAAGCAAGAGCAGTAATTCTTCGTTAAGGTAGCCCTGCTTTCTGCTAAAGTTTTTTAGCCTTCGGCTTTAAAAAACTACCGCTGCCAATCAGGTTTAGCTTACAAAAAACAATGATTAAAAAAAGATTGACAGTGCACTTAACTACTCAAATCCAAAATTTTTCGAATTGATACCGAGAGATCAAATGAAAAGTTTGATGGAAGCCGTTTATAAACTCCCAAATATCAAATATAAAACAGCATACCTTCATTTTTAAATCCCCGCCGAATTGCTAAATTAGCATAAAAAAAGGGAAGAATGCTTGCAATATCCTTCAGAAAAAAATAGATTTCACTTTCAGTTGTTGTTAATTTTAATGTATAATTTAAAAACAGCTTCAACTCATAAAACCAATTGTTAGGTGCATTCCGTAGATATAAAAAACTGCATTAATCCATGAATTTTCCCTTCACCTACGCTCAAATCTTAGAAAGAATTGACCAGATAGAACCTAAAAAATACGCTGGTACCAGAAATTTTATTGATGGTGCGGTTACTTACCTATCACCTTATATCTCAAGAGGTGTAATTAGTACCAAACAGGTTTACGATGCAGTTATTGCCAAAGATTATGAACCCCATCAAATCGAAAAATTTATTCAGGAATTGGCTTGGCGAGATTATTGGCAACAGATTTGGATTGCCAAAGGAAAAGCCATAAATGAAGATTTAATTAAGCCGCAACCAAATGCAGAGCGAAAAGGAATGGCAACTAGTTTAGCTCAAGCCGAAACTGGTATTGAGGCCATTGATGAAGGAGTTAAAACCCTATACCAAACAGGTTACATGCACAATCACATCCGTATGTATGTAGCTTCAATTGCTTGCAATGTTGCTAAATCTCATTGGCAGTTACCAGCAAAATGGATGTATTACCATTTGTTTGATGGCGATTGGGCATCAAACGCATTAAGCTGGCAATGGGTTTGCGGTGCGAATAGTCATAAATTGTATTATGCCAATCAAGAAAATATAAACAAGTATTGCCATACCTCACAAAGTGATACTTTTTTAGATATCACTTACGAGCGGTTTGCTGATTTACCAATTCCATCAGTATTAGAAGAAACCGAGCAACTTAATTTATCAACTCTGTTACCAAAAACCGATACACCGAAAATCATAAAAGCTAAACCTACTTTAATCTATAATTTTTACAACCTCGATCCACAATGGCATAAAGATATTGATGCCAATAGGATTTTACTTTTAGAACCATCCGTTTTTCAACAGTATCCAGTTTCTGAAAAAGTATTAAATTTCTGTATCGAATTGGCCAAGGCAAACTTGCCGAACATTCAAATTTATGTAGCAGAATTTACCACACTCGAGCAATTAGCTGGCGAGCTTATTTTTAAAGAACATCCTTTAAATAATTATAGTGGCAAGCAAGAGCCACGAACCTGGCTTACTTCTGTTACGGGTTATTATCCCTCATTTTTTGCATTTTATAAAAAAGCGAGGAAAGAATTAATTCCAAAATAAAATCTATTTGGCCTTTGCATACGTTTAAACTTGTTTATTGCACCTAAATATTTCTACAAATGAGTAGTGTAAACTTTATATTTCCACATCAATTATTTAAAAATAACGAGCTTTTTAATTTTGATGGCGCATACTTTCTCATTGAAGAAAATCTATTTTTTACGCAATACAATTTTCATCAGCAAAAAATAGCTTTCCATAGAGCAACCATGAAATGCTACGAGCATCATTTGGAAGCCAAAGGATTTAAAGTTAATTACATTGAAGCAGAAGAGCAAAATGCTGATGTTAGAAAGTTAATCTCATATTTAACAAGGCAAAAAGTTTCACAAATCAACCTTATCGATCCTGTTGATGATTGGTTGTTGAGCAGAGTTAAATCGGCAGCTGCCAAACTAAACATCAAACTACAGATTTTAGATTCGCCGATGTATTTAAACACAGAAGCGGATTTAGGTAAGTTTTTTAACCCAGATAAAAAAACTTATTTCCAGACTGCATTTTACAAACAACAACGCATAGCGAAGAAAATCTTAGTGCAAGGTTTAGATGAACCTACAGGTGGCAAATGGAGTTTTGATGAAGAAAACCGGAAAAAATTCCCGAAGGGTAAAGCAGTTGTTAAATTAAATCTACCACAACCCAATGAAAACTGCAAAGAAGCCCTAAGCTATACCAAAGCCCATTTCGGGAATAACGTGGGTCTTTTAAATGATGATTTCTTTTATCCCACAGATTTTGAAGCTAGCGAAAAATGGCTTGAAGATTTTTTGAAAAACCGTTTTGCAGAGTTTGGAGATTATGAAGATGCCATCGTGAAAAGCGAAATGCTCCTAAATCACAGTTTGCTTACGCCAATGCTCAATGTGGGTTTACTCACGCCTTATCAAGTAATCAATGCGGCTTTAACTCACGCCAACAAACACCAAACTCCAATTAATTCTGTAGAAGGTTTCATCAGACAAATTATTGGTTGGAGAGAGTTTATAAGAGGTGTTTACATTACCAAAGGCGCACAAGAAAGAACAAAAAACTTTTGGGGTTTTACCAGAAAACTGCCTCAATCATTTTATGATGGAAGTACCGGAATTGTACCTTTTGACGAGACGATTAAAAAGGTTTTAAAAACTGGTTATTGCCACCACATAGAACGATTAATGGTTTTAGGCAATTTTATGCTGCTCTGCGAAATACACCCAGATGATGTTTACCAATGGTTTATGGAATTGTTCATTGATGCTTACGATTGGGTAATGGTGCCCAATGTGTATGGCATGAGCCAATTTGCCGATGGCGGAATTTTGGCTACTAAACCCTACATTAGCGGCAGCAATTATTTAATGAAAATGAGCGATTACCCAAAAGGCAAATGGCAAGAAGTTTGGGATGCTTTATTCTGGCGATTTATGGATAAACAGCGTAATTTCTTTTTAAAAAACCCTCGTTTAGGCATGCTCATTAGAACTTACGACAAATGGCCAGAAGAGAAAAAAGCAAATGTTCATCAAATTGCTGAAGCGTTTTTAGCTAGTTTGAAATAACATAGATTAACTAATTTTTTGAAAAGCAGTAACAGCATTTCATTTTTAGGTTAGTCCTGCTGTGCGTTACAATCTTTTTGTTTCCCCCTTCGAAAATCCTCGACATAACAAAAAGGATTTCACTTCCATCAGGTTTAGTCAACAAAAAGCTGTGCTAAAATATAAAGTTGCATACGTTTTTAATCTACCTTTTAACCTGCCCTATTAAATTTGGATAATCGGTAATTATTCCATCAACACCTAAACCTTGTAAATACTCGATATCTTTTACCGAGTTAACTGTCCATGGGATGATTTTAACTCCGGCGGCATGGCATTTATCAACCAAATTTTTTCCAACCAGCACAAAATACGGACTGTAAATTGTTGGTTTAAAACCTAACTGTGCAATGTTGTCTTCAAAATCAACCTTTTCATCAATACCTAATGAGGTTCTCATTTTTGGATATTTTTCGTGAACATATTGCAACGATCTGATATCAAAAGATTGAATAATCACCCGCTTTTCTAGCCTCTTTTGCTTTACAATATCCATTATAATTTCTACATATTCCTCCGGACTTGGCTGAAACTCTCCATCGCCTTTACGGATTAATTTGGTTTCGATGTTATAATCTGGTTTGGGTAATCGATTTAACTTTACATAATTCTCTACCGAATCAATCAGCTCTGCTAACAAAGGTTTGTAGGCTTTAAGTTTTTGTTGTCCGGGAAACCTTGGATGCAATTTGCTCCCCACATCAAACTTTTTAACCTCAGTGTAATTCATTTTGTAGATGTTGTTTTTCTTTTCATCTTTTAAGGTAATAGGCTTACCTGTTGGTGTTAAGCTAAACTCGTGATTAAAATAAGGCTCCTGAGAAACAACGGCTTGTTTATCTTTACTAATTACAATATCCATTTCTAACGTTGTAGCTCCCAATTCTAAAGCTTTTAGCATAGCCGGAATGGTGTTTTCTGGCATAATGCCACGAGCACCGCGATGCCCTTGAACATCAAACTTTTTTTGAGCAAAAGTATGGAATGAAATTACGAGGTAAGCGATTAAAAGTAAGTTTTTCTTCATCAACATTGCTAATTAAAATTTTGGAAGGAGCGGCAATAATAAAGCCAATTTTTGTTATCATTTAGTTGGATGCGGATTTCAACTTGAAATAGTACCTCAGGCAGAAGTAATATAAACGGGATAGCAACGGAAATCCTTTTTGTTTTGATCACACACAATCCTACCAAACTGACATTAAAACAAAAAGATTGGAGCGTATAGCCCGACTAACTTTAATAGATATACTGTTATTGATTTTCTGAGAAAACCATTTATTATTTAAATAATTAAAAATTAAGTTTTGAATAATTCGTCCATCTAGCCCGCCGATAAATCGAAGTAAACTCCCAAAACGGGGAATGTAGCATTCAGATAGCATAAGGAATAACTCCCTATAATCAAAAAAGGATTTCAGCTAAGCCGAAATCCTTTAGATTTATATTTGGTTTTTGGTTTCTAATTAACGTTCTGCCAAAGTAAATATTTGGGTCATGATGTTCCAATTGCCATCTTTTTGACGTTCCCAAATAAATACATAATGAAAACTTTCGCGTAGATCTGTTTTATAATCGATAGTTGCAACACCATAAGTATAGCCAAAATCTGCACCTAAAGTTTTATCGAAAGAAGTAGTTTTTAAACTAATTTTATCAATCATTCTATTGTTAAAAGCCTGTATATTATCTTTACCTACAATTGGTTCGGTTCCAGGAAACAATAAACGAGCATCAGCATTTAAAAATCCTGAGAAAGCACTTGGTCCGTAAGATTTTAATGTGGTATTTAAAGTTTTTTCGGTTGTATTGATAATTTCCCTACTTACTTTTAAATCTTTAGGATTGGTAAATTTAGGGACAAAGTGATCTTTTGGTTCTACAATATCTTGAGCAACCTTTTTTAATGATTTGTTGGTTTCTGCGCCTAAATCAATAATCAATTCCCATTTACCATCATTAACTCTCCAAACAGATAGGTAATGACCATATGTTTTCTTTTCAGTTCCTTCTTCATATGTACCTGAAGTAAAACCCCACTCGCCACTACGTGAAACACGAGCCTGGCTTACCGCCCAAGTAATATCTTTGGTATCTGGAGCAGAAGCATAAAATTTCTTAGCATTTGTTGGGTTTGGTCTAAAAACAATGGCATCATTTGCTGCATATCTATTATAAGCTGCATTTGCTCCATTTTTAGCTAAATAAGCTGCAAAATCTTTTTCAGTTTCTACTAATGATTTGGTAGTTCCGTTAGATTTTTGTGCAAAAACACCAAGAGTTGTGGCAGCAAGTAACAGCGTAAAAATAATTTTCTTCATGTGTAAATTTAATAGTGGTACGAATATAAGATTTGATGCATTAGCCAAAGTAAAAAGTAATTAACAATTAAACATTAAGTACCCGGAACTTCTCTAAAAATAGTTTCTAAAACAGTTTGGCCGACTGCTAATAGTGTGTTTTTATCTATATTATTTAAATTATCTAATTGTGTATGCCAGTTGGAATAAAAACCAGATGCATCAGAATAGTGGATAATATCAATACACGGGATACCTGCCTGATTAACCCAAAAATGATCATCAATTATATTACCTGATGGCACATTCACAAAATAAGCTGCGTAGCCGATCTCATTCCCAATATCCCAAACTTTTTTTAAAACCTCTGGAGCATATTTTCTCGAAATTTCGTCTTGTGTAAACTGTGCATTGCTACCACCAACCATATCTAAATTAATAGCAAAAAGAGGCTTGTAACCTTTTACTGGCGGATTTTTTGCCCAATATTGCGAACCAATACACCAAGTAGTTTCGTTTTCAGATTCATCTTGAGATTTTCCGTAATCTTCAATATCCCATAAAATAAAATCTACGCCAACATTGGGTTGTTTGATTTGGATTTGGCGGGCCATTTCTAAAATTACTGCAACACCACTTGCGCCATCATTTGCGGCATCAAAAGCTTTATCGTGCATTTTTGGATCTGGATCTTGATCAGAAAATGGTCTTGCATCCCAATGGGCAGTAATTAAAACGCGTTGTTTTTTCTCTGGATTAAATGCCGCAATGATATTTTTTAGTCGATGTGATTTTCCATCAAAAGTTTCAGCTGGTGCTTCTTGCACAAAAACATCTCCCCCAAAAGATTTTAACTTAGCCACCAAATAAGCCGCAGTTTTGGCATGCGCTTCTGTAGATGGAATACGTGGCCCAAAATCTACTTGTGCTTTGGTAAAAGCAAATGCACTATCTGCATTAAATTCTGGCGAAACTAGTTTTACAACTTGTTCAGCATCATCTTCAGTAGTTTTCTTTTCAGATTTGCAGGCTTGCGTTAATCCGATAGCTACAAATATTAAAATGATAAACGTTTTATTCAATTGATTTAAGATTTTGATTTTCTTCATTATTTATTAAAAGTTTTTTAGCGGAATAACTGTTCGGTGTCAGCAACATCGGTAAAACGCATTTTGCCGTCAGCAGCGAGAATTTTCAAACGGTTACAACTTGTAACCGTTTCATTTCCCTCTTTTAAAAGTCTATTTTTCAAAACTTTCCAATAATTTCTTGCTCCCTGATGTCCTAGCTGATCCGTTAATATCTCAATTACATCAACAAAATACCATTTCTCTTTTTCATCATCCCAAACAGAGCGTACTTGTTTCTGTTCAAAAAGTTTTATTGCTTCTTCTTTGCCCATATTACTGTAGTTAAATTTTCAAACTATCAACGGGATGATCAGTAATTTAATTTTTACTCCATGTGGTACCTTCTTTACTATCTTTTAGTTGGATACCGATATTTTGCAACCCAATCCTTATTTGATCGGAAGTAGCATAATCTTTATTTTCTTTGGCTTCTTTACGCAGGGCGATAACCATATCTAAAACCTCATTTAGTTCTGTATTGCTACTCTCCTCATCCTTTAAGCCAAATACTTCAAATACAAAATCATTTACTAAAGCTTTCAATTTATCCAGCTCTGCTGCATTAATTTTGGCAGTTCCATCGTAAACTGTATTGATAATTCGGGTAGCTTCAAATAATTCTGCAATTACCACCGGACTATTAAAATCATCATTCATGGCGTTAATGCAATTTTCTTTGATCGCATCTATTTCTATGTTACCCTCTTCGTTAGCCACTAATTTAGGCAACAAACTCACCGCGTTCATTAATCTTCTAAATCCCTTTTCAGATGCTTCTAAAGCTTCGTTAGAAAAATCTAAAGTACTTCGGTAATGAGCCTGCAGCATAAAAAACTTGACCGTCATTGGGCTGTAGCCTTTATTTAACAATGGATGATCTCCAGTGAATAACTCACCTGGTAAAAATCCGTTGCCTTTAGATTTAGACATACGCGTACCATTTACGGTAAGCATGTTGGTATGCATCCAATATTTTGCAGGTTGATGACGGCTACAAGCTTCTGATTGTGCAATTTCATTAGTATGGTGCGTTGCAGCCAGGTCCATCCCTCCACCGTGTATATCAAACTCTTGCCCAAGGTATTTTGCGCTCATTGCAGAACACTCAATATGCCAACCCGGAAAACCCATACCCCAAGGAGAAGCCCACTGCATTAAAGTTTCTGGTTTGGCTTTTATCCACAAGGCAAAATCTAACCTTCCATGCTTATCATCTTGTCCACCCAACTCACGGGTATTGGCCAACATGTCTTCTAAATTACGGTTGGTTAAAATGGTGTAGTTGTATTCTTTACTGTATTTCTCTACATCAAAATAAATGGTTCCATCAACCTCGTAGGCATAACCATTGGCCATGATGGTTTTAATCATTTCTATTTGCTCAATAATATGGCCTGTTGCAGTTGGCTCGATACTTGGTGGCAAAGCATTAAACATGCGCATCACATCATGAAAACCAATTGTGTATTTCTGCACAATTTCCATTGGCTCTAATTGCTCTAATTTTGCTCGTTTTGCAAATTTATCATCACCCTCGTCCCTATCGCCTTCCAAGTGACCAGCATCGGTTATATTTCTTACATAACGAACTTTAAAACCGCTGTATTTAAGATATCTAAAAATCAAATCGAATGATAGAAAAGTACGACAATTACCTAAATGCACATCACTGTAAACCGTTGGACCACATACATACATCCCCACATGAGGTTCGTTTAGCGGCTCAAAAACTTCTTTTTTACGTGTTAGCGTATTGTATAATTGTATCTTCTGTATCATGTAGCAAAGTTAAATAAAATGCGTTAATGTTATGGCTGTGTAGTTTTTAAGCGAATATCACTCCTTACCGGAAAATGATCAGATAATTTTGCCTTCACAATGTGATAATTTTCAACTTCAAAATCTTTTGTTGTGGCAATATAATCTATCTGAAAGTTAGGAAACTTACCATTATATGTTCTTCCTAAACCTTGCCCTTTTTCTATAAAGGCATTATTTAAAGTATCTGTTATTTTAGTAACTGCATAAGAAGCAGGTGTGTCGTTAAAATCTCCGGCAATTACGTACGGTGTAGCACAGCTGTTTAAATGTGTTTTCATGATATCAACCTGCGTACTTCTTTTAAGAAAAGCACTCTTAATCATGCGCAAAATTCTTTTGGTTGATGCTTTATTAAAGTCGATTTCTTTAGAAACGTCATCTAAATAAGTATAATCTTCTCCTTGAAATGAGATGGATTGAAAATGAACATTATAGACTCTAATTACCCGAGATTTAAACTTCAAATCAACATATATACTTTGATTACCGCTTGAGTTTTCGAAGTTTATTTTACCTGAATTTACAATCGGATACTTAGAAAATATAGCCAAACCGATAGCTTCTGTAGAACTTTCTAAAGTAGGCACGAAGTAATAATGCTTGGTATTGAGCATTTTTTTTAGGCTATCAACCGTGTCAAAAGGGCCTTTTGGTTTAGTGAAAAATTCTTGAAAACAAATTACATCAGGATTTTGCTCGCGAATAACTCCAAGCATTTTTTCTTTCACTTCTTCCGTAATTTTATCGCCGTATGGGGTAAAATTATGTACGTTATAAGTTAGCACCCTCACCAAATCTTCGGTAGCTTTCTCATTTTTTCCGCTGGTGCCGAAAAATCCAAATGTAGCAATTAGGGTATGCCAACCAGAACAAATGATTAATACGGTGATGATGGAAAAAACAGCTCTTTTTCTGATAATCCAATACCCTAGAATTAAAAGATTACCAAGAAGGAAAAATGGATAAGCTAAGCCAAAAAAGGCGATGATAATGTGTTCTCTCGGATCGCTTTTACCAGCAAATATGCCACAAACTAAACAAATAGCCGCAACAACTGCAATCAGCAGCATCAACTTATCAAAAAAAGTAAATTTCTTCTTTTTCATTAACTATTACTTGCCTTAAACAGCGTATCCTTTTCTTCTTTTGTTAATTTGTCGTACCCAGATTTAGAAATTTTATCTAAAATAGCATCTACTTCTTTTTGGTTAATATTGGTTGATGATTTTTTTTGGGGAGCATCGTTTTTAACAACCTTCAATTTAGGCTTTTTCTCAAATATTTTGCTTAAGTCAGTACCACTTTGCAATAATTTAATGTAAACAAAACCAAACAAAACACCACCTAAATGGGCAATGCTACCACCCGCATTTGCTGATTCTATACCGATCAGATTTAACAAAATATAAACTAACAAGATGTACTTTAGCTTTACTTCTCCGATAAACAATAACCTTATTGAATAATCTGGAACCAAGGTTGCTGCCGCTGCAAAAATTGAAGCTACTGCGGCTGATGCACCAATTAACGTACCTGCTGTTTGGCTAAAAACAGGAACTAAATTAAAAACAAGGGCATAAAAAACTGCTCCTGCAATTCCGCCAGCTAAATACACAAAGTGAAACTGCCTAGGCTTTACAAAATCTAAAAAAATTCTTCCCATCCAATATAACCATAGCATGTTAAACAGGATATGGAAAAAATCTGCATGAAAAAATTGGTAGGTTAAAACGGTATAAAAACGCGTTAACCATAAATCTGGTAAAGATGGAAAAGCTAGATAAGCTCTAACAAAACCATCGATCATGCCTCTGGAACCAGCCATAAATGTAAATACACTTGATAGCGATACCACTACAAAAATAATTGCATTGATACCAATGTACAGCAGAACAGGATCGCCAGATTTAAAGAGCTTAAATTTTAAATCACTTAACCAATTGTTAGTCATAATAATCGTAATAATTAGATTTATTGCGCCAAAGTTTAACTAAAATGAAGCCAATTAATGCACCGCCTAAGTGAGCAAAGTGGGCAACCGAGTCGCCTTCAATTCTACTAAAGCCCATAAATAATTCGAATGCAATATATCCTGGAACAAAATATTTAGCTTTAATGGGAACCGGGATAAACATAATCATTAACTCAAGGTTTGGATAAAGTACAGCGAATGCCGTTAAAACACCAAAAACCGCTCCCGATGCACCTACCATTGGCGTACGATATATATCTAGCAATTGCTGAGAACTAGATACGACAGATAAATCATTAAATGCGCTTCCTGTAATTTGATAAACTTCAAAAGCCTGTACCGCCCACTGTAAAGCAATTGCTCCAAGACCACTTATCATGTAAAAATTAAAAAATCTCTTTCCTCCAAAATGGTTCTCCACAATTCCACCTATCATTACTAAACCGAACATATTGAAGAAAATATGAAATAGGTTTGCATGCATAAACATATGCGTAACAGGTTGCCAAATTTTAAAAAATGGAGAGTCGAAATAGAAAACTGCTAGATATTGCTCTAACGGAATCCCTTGAATTTGAAATAGCCAAGTAGCTATAAAAAATATTACGTTTATAATCAGCAAATTTTTTACTACAGGTGTAATGTTGTTCATATTTTTAATTAAAAGCGATTTCACACATTAGTGTAACTTCACAGATTAACATTTATCGTTTTCTAGGCTTTGGTATTTTAGCCTTTTCATCCTTCCCTTCTTCGACCTCAAAGCCTTCAACTATCTCTCAAACTTTTGCGCAATTTCTGTTAGCGCAATAGTTTGGATCACTGGTCTACCACCGATACTAAAATTCGGCGTTTTACAAGCAAATAACTCTTCAATCAAGGTATTCATTTCTTGCTGCCCTAAAGCTGTCCCAGCTTTAATTGCACTATTCTTTGCCATACTTCTGGCTAAGGCATCGCGTTTATCTAATTTCAGCTCTTGCTGCGAATTCTTAAAACCTTCGATCAAATGTTCAAAAAGCTGTGTTTCATTAATATTTGTACTTCCTAAATCTACAGGAATTCCTTCTATCACTAAAGTATTTTTACCAAATTCTCTAACTTCAAAACCTAAACTTTTAATATCATCCAATAAACTTTTAGCTAACTCATAGTCGTTCGGACTAAGTGTTACCGTTTGCGGAAAAAGACTTTGTTGTGAGGCTCCTTTTCTATCTTCTAAATGTAATAGAAACCTTTCGTACAAAATACGTTCGTGTGCAGCTTGTTGGTCAATCATCATAATCCCAGATTTGATCTGAGAAACAATATAACGGTTGTGCACCTGCATAAATTGCTTTTGCAAAGGCTCAAACTGATCGTCTTTTTGCGTTTCGCCTAAATCAATTGCAGCTTGTTCTGGCACATGGTGATTGGTAATCTCATACAAAGAACCCCAATTTTTACTTGGTGCCATTCCGCCGCCCCTATTCTCATTTCTTAGAAACGGAATTTCTTTAGTAACAGTTTTTGTTTGTTCGAAAGGATTAAAATCTGGATTAAAAGAAATACTTGGCGGTACAATATCTTCTGGCGCTTTGTGCGTAATCATATTGCTAAAGCCAGTTTCTTGGTTAAAATCAATCGTCGGACTGATGTTAAATTTGCCTAGAGATCTTTTCACAGCCGAGTGGATGATGGCATAAATAGATCTTTCATCCAAATATTTAATTTCTGTTTTTGTAGGATGAACATTTACATCAATTTTTGCTGGATCAATCTCGATGAATAAAACGTACAAAGGAAAATTATCATCAGGCAACAACTCCTGATAAGCTTTATTTACCGCATGGTTTAAATAAGCATCCTTAATAAATCTATCATTGACAAAAAAGAATTGTTCGCCCCTAGTTTTTTTAGCAAATTCTGGTTTGCCAATATATCCTTTTAGGTTAATTATAGTGGTTTCTTCCTCTACGGGAATTAAACGTTCGTTGTAATTATTGCCAAATAAGTGAACTATACGTTGCTTCATCGCTGAAGCCGGTAGACGATAAATCTCGGCTCCATCATGGTGTAAGCTAAAAGCGATATGAGGTTTTGCCATGGCCACACGCTGAAACTCATCTATAATGTGGCGCATTTCTGCCGGATTACTCTTTAAAAAATTTCTTCTGGCAGGTGTATTGTAAAACAAATTTTTAATACAAATACTTGTTCCGTTGGCAGTACCAACTGGTTCCTGTTTAATAAATGTTGCACCCTCAATTTCAATTAATGTACCAACCTCATCTTCATGACGCTTGGTTCTCATTTCTACCTGAGCAATTGCCGCAATAGATGCCATCGCTTCGCCCCTAAAACCCATCGTTCTAATGGCAAAAAGATCTTCCGCTTTGCGAACTTTAGAAGTAGCATGACGTTCGAAACACATACGAGCATCAGTTATACTCATCCCGCAACCATTATCTATCACTTGTATTAATGCTTTACCAGCATCTTTTACAATCAGTTGTATTTTATCTGCACCCGCATCAATGGCATTTTCTAGCAGTTCTTTTACCGCTGATGCAGGTCGCTGCACCACCTCTCCGGCTGCAATTTGATTGGCAACACTATCGGGTAAAAGTTGTATAATATCAGACATTTAGTATTTTTTGTAAGCCGCTAATTTAGGCAAAATAAGCCTATTTTTGAGATAAAAAATGATTGTTTAAATGTCAAATTGCTCCTCAACCCCAAAAGGACTTCATAAAAATTGATGGTTTGTAATGCAACATTGTTAACTCTAAATTGAAAACTGTGAACCGATTTTATATCTTTAAAACATGAAACAACTCCTCTCCCTAATTGCGCTGTTATTTATATTAAGCGGATGTACAAAGCCAAAAGCAGATTTGGTAGTTTTTAATGCAAAAATTTATACTGTAAACGAAAAATTTGAAATAGCCGAGGCTATGGCCATAAAAGATGGTAAAATTTTAGCTGTTGGTAGCGAAGCTGATATTAGAAATCAATATGCTGGCAGCGAAGAAATAGATGCAAAAGGAAAAACCATCTACCCAGGGTTTATTGATGCTCACGCTCACTTTTACGGATACGGAGAAAGTTTACAAAGTGCAGATTTAAGGGGAACCAAAAGTTGGGACGAGGTAATTAGCCGATTAGTTGAATTTGCTAAAACACATCCAGATGGTTGGTTAACAGGCAGAGGATGGGATCAAAACGATTGGCCAAACAAACAATTCCCAACTAAAGAAAAGTTGGATTCACTCTTCCCTACGCGACCAGTTTTATTAGAACGTGTTGATGGCCACGCTTCTATTGCCAACCAAAGTGCTTTAACAGCAGCCGGAATTACGAAATCTTTTGAATTAACTGGCGGAGATATTGTAGAAGTTAACGGTAAATTAACCGGTTTATTAATTGATAACGCAGTAGAACTTGTAGCTAACAAAGTACCAGCCGTAAACGAAGCTCAAGCAAAAAAAATATTCTTAGATGCGCAAAAAAACTGTTTTGCGGCTGGCTTAACTACTATTGATGATTGCGGATTAGATTACGAGGCGGTTGAATTTATTGAAAAGCTACAAGCAGATAAAAGTTTAAAAATGCGTTTGTATGTTATGCTGTCGGACAATGAAAAAAACTTTGATTATCTGTTTAAACGTGGAGCTATAAAAACCGAGAGATTAAACGTTAGGGCTTTTAAAGTTTATGCCGATGGCGCTTTAGGTTCTAGAGGCGCCTGTTTAATGCATCCTTATAGCGATATGCCATCTAAATCTGGTTTCTTGCTAAGCGACCTTAAACATTTTGAAGAAGTAGCCAAAAAAATAAATGCCTATAACTTTCAAATGTGTACACATGCCATTGGCGACTCGGCAAACCGCAGCATTTTAAAAATTTACAACAATGTTTTAGGAGGTAAAAATGATAAACGTTGGAGAATTGAGCATGCACAAGTTGTAGCACAAAGTGATTTCAATTTATTTGGTAGCGCAAGTGTCGTACCATCGGTGCAACCTACGCATGCAACATCAGATATGTATTGGGCAGGAGACCGTTTAGGTAAAGAAAGAGTAAAAGGTGCGTATGCATACAAACAATTGATGCAACAAAACGGTTGGATACCTTTAGGAACTGATTTTCCGGTTGAAGAGATTAACCCAATGTTTACGTTTTATGCAGCAACAGCTCGAAAAGATGACCAGAATTATCCGCAAGGTGGTTACCAAATGGAAAATGCACTAACAAGAGAACAAACGTTAAGAGGAATGACCATTTGGGCTGCAAAATCAAACTTTGAAGAAAAAGAAAAAGGCAGTTTAGAAGTAGGAAAGTTTGCAGATTTTGTGATTTTAGAACATGATTTGATGAAAGCCACAGACCAACAAATTTTAAAGAATAAAGTATTAAAAACCTATGTTAATGGAGAAAAAGTATATGAAGGGAAATAGTTTAGCGGGATTTTTCGCAACATGTTTAGTTGCCATTTTTACATTAAGTGCTTGCGCACAAGACCATAAGAAGAACGAAAATCGTTTAAAAAACATTAATGAAATCTCTAAAAATTCGGTTTTATTAAATAACCAAAACAGTTTTATACCTATTACTAAACTTGCCGAAAAAAAAATTGCCTCGGTAAATTTGGGCTTCGAACACCAAATTGCATTTGATAGCTTATTGAATAAATATGCAGATGTAAAATCGCTAAGCGCCTTGAAATACAAAGACTCTACCACACTAAATGATTTGGCTGATGATTTGAAATTTTACAATACGGTAATCATTTCCATTAGCGATAAAATGGCTAAAGATGGCCGCTACTTAAATTTCATTACAGATCTTGCTCAACATAAAAATGTGGTTATTGCCCTTTTTGGTGATGGCAAAAGTTTAAATTCATTTGATAATATTAGTGCTCCAATTGTATGGAGTCCACAAAACTCGCAAGAAGCAGCAATGGTTACTCCGCAGCTAATTTTTGGCGGTATTGCAGCAGAACACACGTTAACCAAAGGATTTTCTGCTAAATACACCACTGGCTCAGGCTATAAAACTACAGCAACTCGCTTAAAGTTCACAGTGCCTGAAGATGCCGGTGTAAATGTGGAAGATTTATTGGAAGTTGACAAAATTGCGCAAGAAGCCATCGCCGGCAAAGCTGCGCCTGGTATTGTAGTTTTAGTAGCTAAAGACGGAAAAGTGATTTACAATAAAGCTTTTGGATCGCATACTTATGATAATTTGCTGGCAGATAAGGTGAGCGATATTTTCGATTTAGCATCAGTTACTAAAACCACAGCAACCACACCAAGTGTAATGCGCTTGGTAGAGCAAAATAAATTAAAGTTAGATACCAACGTTGGTTTTTACATTCCGAAAGCACGCAATACGCCAATGAACAAGATTAATGTTCGTGAGGTTATGCTGCATCAAGCAGGATTTATTCCATTTATCCCTTTTCATAACTATGTTAAAGAGGGAGATTATGCAAGAGATTCTTCTGCTGCTTTTCCTACAAAAGTTGCTGATAATTACTACATTAAAAAAGGATTTTTTAGTGATTTTATGTGGCCTAAAATGCTAAACTCGCCCATTAAAACACGCGGCTCTTATGTTTACAGTGATATCAGCATGTATGTAATGCAAGATATTGTTGAACAAATAACAGAGACTCCGATTGAAAAATATGTAGTTGATAATTTTTACACGCCACTTGGGATGCATACCGCTGGATATTTGCCAAGAAATCGTTTTACAAAAGAACAAATTGTACCAACAGAAGATGATAAGGTTTTTAGAAAAACTTTATTAGAAGGGTATGTACATGATCAAGGTGCGGCTTTAAGAGGCGGTGTTGCAGGGCACGCTGGTTTATTTGGTAATGCTAATGATTTGGCAATTTATTATCAAATGTTACTTAACCGTGGGAGCTATGGTGGCGAGCAGTATTTTACGCCAGAAACGGTAAACATGTTTACAAGTAAACAATCTGATGTAAGTAGAAGAGGTTTAGGATTTGATCGTTGGGATCCAGATTTGACAAAGAAATATCCATCACAATTGGCTTCGCCACAAACGTACGGACATACCGGATATACTGGTATTGGCGTTTGGGTAGACCCTACTCGCAATTTGGTTTATATTTTCTTGTCGAACAGAGTTAACCCTGGAGTAAGTGAGCAATTAGGCAGATTAAATATTAGACCAAGAATACACGATGCCATAAACAGAGCGGTTGATAAAGCTTTTAAGTAGATGAATTTACCACATAGAAACATAGTTTGTTATTTACAAGCTATGTTTTTGTGATTAATTTCAAATCGTTACGCTATAAACAACTGTTTCCATAACATCCGTATCTCTATCTTCACAAAGTAGAAATTCAATTTGATTTTCATGTTGCCTAAACAAAGTAATGCCCTCAAACTTGTGCGTTGAAGATATTTTTTTGGTGAAATTTAATTCTAAAGTTGCAGCATTAATACAGCCAATATAACTTCCTAAAATTTCACCATCCTCATAAGTAGATTTAGTATCTTCTGCAGCTGCGATAAAATAGATTTCATTTTCGTGCATCATAGCATCGGTAAATGAAACCAATTGCTTGTTATCTTTTAATAAAACGATTGGGACAAACTGGGTTTTGTGAGCATTAAGCAAATCGGCACCTTTAATTTTAATGATACCATTTTTTTGAGCGTTTCCGTTTCCACGGTTAAATAGATACCAGTTTTCACCATTAAACACTGCTCCTTCGATATTTAAATTTTCATCATCAATTTTACATTGCAGCTTAATTTTAGCATATAATGATGACAAGCTATGTTGGCTAACTTGCTTAGTTTGCAAATCAAATTTCAACATCAAATTTCTATTTGGGTTTGAGCCAGAACCTAAAATATATAATGTATTTTGGTAATGACAGAGCACTTCAAAATCTGGTTTTACAGCTTTTGCTATATTTTCTAAAATCGGTAAATCTTTTAAAACTTGAATTTTATCAAGCGACTTATTATCGATATCATATTTATATAAAAATGCGCTATTATCGCCAACAACATATAAAAAATTCTGTTTCAGGAATAAGCCCGAAGCAGAGCCAATACCTTTTATCGTCGCAAAAATTGATAGTTTTTCATTATCCATTTTAAACTCCAATTATAAAAATTTACTTGCGTATTTTGTATTTAAATTTTGCTAGCGTGAGGGATAGAAACGTAAAGCCCACAGCCCCGATTTTTCATCGGGGCGAGGACTTGGAGTGAAAAGCCCGACCCTTGCGAAGCTTGGGACACGCCCAAATTTCAGTTTGCTGTTAAAATTTTTAGCAAAAATAGATTCTTGGCTTCGCTCTGAATGACAAAAACTACTTCTTCAATCCAATTTCTCTTAAACGCTCATCTAAATATTCTCCAGCAGTCATATCGCTATACACTTTTGGATGCTCATCATCAATTGTTGACGGTAAACTTGTTAAATCCATGTCGCTTCGCGGATGCAAGAAAAATGGCACCGAGAAGCGAGAAGTTTTCATCAATTCGCGTGGCGGATTAACCACTCTATGTGTGGTAGATTTTAATTTGTTATTGGTTAAACGCTGCAACATATCGCCAACATTTACCACAATATCAGTATGTTCAGCTTTTATAGCCAACCACTCGTTGCTTGCTGTTAAAACCTCTAAACCATCGGCGCTTGCGCCAATTAGCAAAGTAATTAGGTTAATATCTTCATGTGCTCCTGCCCTAACTGCATCATCAGGTAGTTCATCAGGATTTTCTATCGGAAAATAATGGATGCCACGTAAAATTGAGTTTCCGTTATGAACATGTTCATCGAAATAATTAACAGGCAATTCTAAATAAGTTGCAATAGCTCTGAGCAAATGCTTCCCGTTCTCTTCTAACTTCTGATAAATTTCTCTTGTAACTTTGTTAAATTCTGGAATTTCTTCCAAAATTTCATTGTCTGGATATTCGCTTTTAATGGGATCGCCATCACTAACTTCGTTTCCAATTTGCCAAAACTCTTTTAAATCTGCCGTTTTTGCTCCTTTTGCTGTTTCCTTACCAGCACTTGTGTAACCACGTTGCCCAGCCAATTCTGGCTTTTCGTATTTACGTTTAACCTCTACAGGTAATGCAAATGCCGCCCTAATATTTTGGTATAATTTATCAATCAACTCTTGACTTAACCCATGGTTTGTAATAGTTACAAAACCCGACTCGTTGAAAGCTCTGCCTAAATCGTCAGAAAACTTTTTGCGTTGCTCTTCATTACCATTAATGTAACTGCCTAAATCTAGACATGGAATATACGGTGTAGACATATTGTTTTTATTTAATGAATAGTTAAATTTATAAAAGATATGTTAATAAATCGCCTTGCGTTTAATTTTACTCACTTAACAATTTAAAAAACAAAAAGTTAAGTTATTCACAAATTAAATAATTATAACTAAACAAAGAAATTTGGGAGCTTTATAATTGTTTGACTGTAGCCAAACTTTATGATTAATTTTTACGTATTATTACTAAGCAAATGATAAAAATGAAATACATCAGCTCTTTAATACTCATTATACTTTTTATGAACAACGCAAACGCTCAAAAACAAAAAACTCAAAAAGCTACTTTTGGAATGGGTTGCTTTTGGTGTACAGAAGCACTTTTTCAACGCTTAAACGGTGTAGCATCTGTGAGTTCTGGATATGAAGGTGGCGATGTGCCCAACCCAACTTACGAAGATGTTTGTACAGGAATGACTAACCATGCCGAAGTTATTGAAATTAATTACGACCCAACAAAAATTACCTATGATGAATTATTAGAGATTTTTTGGAAAAGCCACGACGCCACCACCTTAAACCGACAAGGAGCAGATGTTGGCACACAGTACCGCTCTGTAATTTTTTATCATACCGAAGAACAAAAAGCCACTGCAGAAAAATACAAAGCAGAACTAAATAAAGCTAATGCCTTTGGCAAACCTGTTGTTACAGAAATAAGCAAAGCTGATGTTTTTTATGAGGCAGAAAACTACCACCAAAATTATTTTCTGAAGAATGGAGAATTGCCTTATTGCAGGTTGGTAATTTTGCCTAAAATGGAAAAACTAGAAAAACTTTTTAAAGCAAAAATGAAAAATTAATTGATTGCCACAAATCATCAATGTTTAGGTATAGATGATTTGTGGCAAAATACTATAACCCAATTTTTATTCCAGCGTTAACTCCTAAACCGCCAATATTGATGTAAGATTTCAACTCATCACTTGGTTTGGTAGCATCATATCCCGCAGTACCAGGCACATTAGAACTTGGTGTTAAACGTTTACTAAAATTTGTTTCTCGAGTACCTGTTGGTAAATCATTTAAGCCAACATTAACTTTAGCTCCATTGGCTAATGTACCAGTTGCCGCGAAGGCTGTAATTTCTTTACTATCGCTATTTACAGATACATTTCTATATTCAATCTCACTAAAGAAACTAATGTTTTTACCTATCGGATAATTAAACCCGGCAGCTCCCAGAAATCCTACGGTTGGTTTTGGCTTTACACGTTCAGTTCTTGTGAGTTCTACCGCTGCAAAATTAGGGTTAACTGTTCTTGCAATTGTCCCCGTTTGATCGTTAACAGTAGTATTAATATCTAAATAACCATACACGGGTAAAACAGCTCCCAATTTCATATATGGTCTAAATTTCTTTTCTGTTGGCAAATGAAATACCAAAGATGGTGTTAAATCTATAGCAGTAACCTGACCTACAGATTTTAAGCTTAACACCTCATTATTGCCAATAAATCCACTTTGCCTTGCCATTACGTTCTCTTCACTTTTAAAGAAATTAGCACCCATTTCTACAGCCACTATCTCATTAAATCTAAAACCGCCCATTACACCTGCTCGCCAACCTTGGCCAAATGAACCTGTAATTGTTTCTTCAGAAATTCGAGTTTGTGCACCAGTATTTGGGTTGATAGAAAAAACATAATCCCTTGGTTGTAGCGAACCAACATTCGGAAATTCTACTGGGGTTACTTTAAAAAAATAGCTACCTGTAGGTTTTAAATAAAAACCTCTTCCTTCTTGGGCAAATGTAGTGAGAGACGCTCCTGCTAAAATAAATGCAGACAAAATAAGCTTTTTCATAATGTACAATTTAAGTTAAGTCAGCATTTTGTTATGCTAACATAGAATTATTAACGCTTTACATTCTCCTAATGTTTCAATTGCGTGGGTAAACTTATCATCAAATCGTCATAAGTATTTAAACATTAGTTAATTTTAATACAAACGATTTACTTTTGCTAACAGTGTTAACTTATTTGCATGGCAGTATCAGAAAAACGATTACGACAAAAAGAGCAGCTTAAAGTTTCTATTCTAGAAGCAGCTAAATCAATCATCTTAAAAGAAGGTTGGCAGTCGGTATCTATTAGAAAAATTGCTGATGCGATTAACTATAGCTTGCCGGTTGTGTATAATCATTTCGAAAGCAAGGATGCCATTTTAGAAGAGTTTGTTAAACAAGGATTTAATCTTTTGAGTAAGACTATTTTAGAGGCCAAAGAGAAATTGGCACGACCAGAAGAGCAGATAAATGCAATGGCCATCGCTTATTTTAAGTTCGCATTTGAGCAAAGAGAATTTTATCAAATGATGTTTGGCCTAGGAATGCCAAGCTGCGAACGAGTTAAACAGATTACAGAAATAGGCAACTTTAGCACTATTCTAATTGATACAATTAAGTATCTGGGGAATTTTTCTGATACTAACGAACAAACTTTATTGAAATTCCATACGCTTTGGTCTATTCTACATGGTTTAAGTTCTATAAATATGGTGAGTATGACTGCTACACCAAATGAGATGCAACAAAAAGTTTTACAAGATGCCGTACAGGGCTTCATAAAAAATATTAACAATTAAAATTTAAAAAATAAAATACAACAATGAGCTTAATAGAATCTTTAAATTGGCGTTATGCCACAAAAAAAATGAACGGTGATGCTGTTCCGCAAGATAAAGTAGATCAAATTATAGAAGCTACACGTTTAGCGCCAACATCATCTGGTTTACAACCATTCAGATTAATTGTGATTACCAATCAAGAATTAAAAGAAAAATTAGTACCCGCTTCATACAACCAAGCACAAATTGCAGACAGCTCACATTTATTGGTTTTTGCAGCTTGGGATAATTATACTGAACAACGCATTAACGATGTTTTTGCATTTATGCACAAAGAACGTGGTACTCCGCCAGAATCTACCGCAGAATATCAAAAAACCGTTGTAAATATGTATACACCTCGCCCGGCGGAGGTTAATTTTAATCATGCTGCACGACAAGCTTATATTGGTTTAGGTATGGCCATTGCTGCTGCTGCCGAACTAAAAGTAGATGCTACACCAATGGAAGGTTTTGATGCTGCTAAATATGATGAGGTTTTGGGCTTAGCAGAAAAAGGCTTAAAAAGTGTTGCCATTTTACCTTTAGGCTATAGAGATGAAGCTGGAGATTGGTTAGTTAACTTGAAAAAAGTACGTACACCGCTTTCAGACTTTGTAATTGATTTTAAGTAAAAGCGATAAACAATTTATTAACGGATGATTTTGTGAAATTTCATCCGTTTTTTTTTGAAATTACAATTGTAAAAATATGTTAAAGATTGGTTACAATGCTTATCCATCAATCAATAATCAATATATTAGCAAATATCCAATAAGCTTAATTCAACTTGATGAGACTGACGAGAATTCTTTTTACTATCATATCCCTTATTTATATCGCCCAATTTAATGCTTTTGCACAAGATGCAGATAGCTTAGCACTGGGCAAAATCATCTCCAAAACAAAAAAACTTTCAGATGAACAACCTGTAGAAAAGGTTTACTTACATTTTGATAAACCTTATTATGCAGTTGCCGATACCATGTGGTTTAAAGCTTATGTTACTATAGAGCAAAACATCCCCACGCCATTAAGTAAAATTGTATATGTTGATGTTTACACTGCTACAGATTCACTAGTACAAACATTAAAATTACCGCTTAAAAATAGTGTTGCATATGGCCATATTCCGCTAAACATGCAAAATTACAAACAAGGCAATTATTATGTTAGAGCTTACACCTTGTGGATGCTAAACTTTAGCGATTCTTATTTTTTCAGTAAATCTATCGTTTTGGGTGAAGCGATAGATAAACAGCTAATTACAAATATCACCGTAAACAATGAGCAAACGGATAAGGGTATAAAAACTACCGCCAAAATTCAATTTAGAGATTTATCTAAAAAACTTTTAGCCAATAAAACAGTAAACTGGAGAGTATTATCTAGTTATGATGAATTTACCAGAGGCAGAGGTACAACTGATCAAAATGGTGTTTTAACTATAACTTTTAGCAGCAAACCAGGAGCACCTATAACCAAAGGTGATATCCTTACAGATATAAATATTGCCGATAAAGAGATAGCTTCTGCATCTTTTAAATTAAAACAAACGCTCAACGATATTGATTTTCAATTCTTTCCGGAGGGTGGAGAGTTAATTTCTGGCATTCCTAATCAGGTTGCGTTTAAGGCGCTTAAAACATCGGGTTTAGGTATTGATGCCAAAGGATCTATTATTGACGATCAGAATAATGAAATTACAACTTTTACAACAGCTAACGCAGGAATGGGTTCATTTTTTTTAACCCCTGAAGCGGGCAAAACTTACAAAGCGAAAGTAAGCTTTAAAGATGGCAGTAGTAAAGTTGTTAATTTACCTGCCGCAGCTGCTACAGGTATTACACTACAAGTTGTTAATTCTACTGATGAATTTATCAACCTAAAAGTATTGGCAAATACACCTTTTTACGAAGCCAATAAAGACAAAACTTTTTTTATTGTTGGGTTAAATACAAATGTTGTTTACTATGCTGCAAAAGCTAGCCTTAAAAATCAAATCATCATAACTAAAATTCCAAAAAAGAATTTCCCATCGGGCATAGCCCAAATTACTTTATTTAACGCCAACAGCGAGCCAGTTAGCGAACGCTTAGCATTTGTTTTACATAAAGATGCCATGGCTTTAACTGTAAAAACCGATTTGCCAACTTACAAACCTCGACAAAAAGTTAAAATGTCTGTTGATGCAAAAAGTAATGGATTGCCAATAGTTGGTGATTTTTCTGTTTCCGTTATTGATGAACAGAAAGTACCTAATGATGAAAATACAGAAACTACAATTTTAAGTTCACTTTTACTAACTTCAGATTTAAGAGGTTACATAGAAAAGCCCAATTACTATTTCAATAAAACAGATGAAAAGAAAATAAGCGATTTAGATAAATTGATGCTTACACAAGGCTATCGCAGGTTTTCTTTTAAAGAAATTTTACAAGATAAATATCCTACGGTAACCTATTTACCCGAACAAGGAATTAGCATTTCGGGAACTTTGAGAGACAGAACAGGTATGCCAATTAAAAAAGGATCAATGAGGATGATGGTTACTGGCAAACCAATTTCTGCCCAATTGCTAACTACAAATATGGGCGTATTTAATTTCCAGAATTTAAGTTTTCCAGATTCATCTCAGGTTGTAATTAGTGCTAAATACAATCCAAATGCGGCTAATTTAATGATTATGTTAGATGGAACACCATCGCCAGCGGCAGCCAAAAATGTTTATGCCGCAGATGAAGTTACCAATATAGATACTGCTTTATCATCATATTTAAATAACAGTCAAAAACAATATCGCTACTTACGAACCTTAAAAACAGTTACAATTCAGGGAGCGGCAATTAAAAAACCTAGTCATGCAGATCATCCTGCCTTATCAGGATTAAGTCCAATGCCTGATCATTTATTATCATCAGATAGATTTAGTGCCGGCTGTAATTTTCTTTTAGAATGTTTAAAAACGCAAGCCACAGGTTTAACTTTTGATGTTGAGAACTTTTATATTACCAGAGATTTTAATCAAGGCAACAAAACTCCAGTACAGGTATTTATTAATGGCACTCCTGTTGATGCAAGAGATATTAACAATGTAAGTGCTGCTGAATTAGAATCTGTTGAAATATTTTTAAGAGATGAATTAGGAACTGTTGATAGAGCATACGGCACTAAAGGAGTTTTGGTAATAAACACTAAAAAAGCCCCTGTTGGACAAAAAATCAGTAAACAAGAATTAATGGACATGATTCCGAAAACTAACGTGATTACTTATTCTCCTATGGGTTACAGTAAAGAGCGTGATTTTTATTCGCCAAAGTATTTGCCAAATGCAGCTATTACAAGTAATGATTTACGAACCACCATTTACTGGAATCCGAAAGTAATGACCGATGAAAAAGGCGCATCAGTTTTTGAGTTTTTTAACGCTGATGGACGCGGTTCTTACAAAGCAATTGTAGAAGGATTTGATAAAAATGGCAATATAGGAAGAGCAGTTTATCGATATACAGTTAAGTAATCGTTTTTTGTAAAGCAAAGCTGATGAATGAATTAAGTTAGTAGTTTAATTAAATTTTAATTCCAATCTTTTAGGCATAATTATCATTAACAGTTCGGTTATAACAAATTTAAAACGACGAATAAATAGCTGATATGCAAATATATCTTAATTATTTGTGGTGAAATTTGCTCTTAACCATTTCAACTGATTGTATCCTTCTAGAAATTTCAATCTTAACTCCAAAAGCTTTTCTTGTACTTCTATAACTTTATTTTCTCGAGTATTAATCAGAAACAAAGAACTTTCACCATTCGCATATTTAACCTCTTCTGCTTTTAGCAAACGCTCATAATTAGCAGCGTTTTGTGTAGCTAAATTTATTTGCTGGTTATAATTAATCACAACGTTTTTGTAGGTATTAATTTTTGCATTAATCTCCTGTCGCTTGTAGTCGGTATCTAACTCGTTTTGCTGTATTTTAAATTTCGCAATGCGATAATCGGCTCTTGACTGACGTAAAAATATTGGTATTTCTAACTTTAAGCCATATTGATAGTTATTCTGAAACAAGGGAAAAAAATCAGTTCTATAGTTTTCTTTATTAAAAAAATTATAGGTAAAATCTACTTTAGGCAATAAACTTTGAAACTTTAATCTTCGCTCGCTTTCTAAAATATTTTGTTTCTGAAAATAGTAAATCAACGAAGCATGATTGCCTAGTGTTTCACTATTAATATCGTTAATTAACGCTAAATAGCTATTATACGCAACATTGTTGATTAGCGTTTCTGATGGAACTATCAAACGTTCTACATCATAAGCTTGCTGATTTTCTGTCCATAAAAATAGTGATAATTCTTGCGTTGCCTTTACAAACTCTAAATAGGCATCTTTTTGTTCTAACTCAAAACTTTGTAATTGAGTTAGTGCTTCCGTTGTGTCAATGGCTGCTCGTTCTCCGTAATCATAGGTTTTCTTTATAAAATTTAACCGATCCTGATTGATCCGGACTGCTCTACTTTGCAATTGAAAAACCTCAAAAGTTTTTACCCAATCCCAGTAAGCGTTTTCTGCGGCTAACATTAAATCGTTAGTAAGCACCAGCTGTTCTGCTTCCGTCATTTGTAAACCAAACTTTGCCTGATCTAATAATGCCCTACGTTTATCGTATAGTAAATTTTTTGCCAGCGGTAGCGTTATTCCGAATTGATAAAGCCCACCTCGAGTATCACTATTATTTAATTTTTGCCCATCAATGTAATTATAACTGCCATTTAATTCTATACCATACCAAGTTGGGATCCCTAAGCCCACATTTGTTTCACGATAGTATTCAATTCCATCTATGGTTTTTGTGCCATTTTTGCCAGCCAAAGTTGGATCGAAATTACCTCTTGCGCTTTGTACTTCTGCTTTAGCAATTTGATTTTGTAAGCGGTAACGAAAGGCTAATGGATGGTAATTTTTAACTATCGAAAGAAACTCTTGGTGCGAAAGCTTTAAAGTATCCTGTCCGTTAGCAAACTGTACGCAAATTAACAATATGAATAATATGCCTAAACTATTTCGCTTTCTCATCACCACTTGCAGATTTATCGGTTTTAACTGTATAATAATCTGGGGGAAAACCGTTTATATTTCGCCATAACTCGTACCAAATTGGCACGTCATTTAAAATAGCAATACCTTGTACACCAGCTCCCATTTTTATTTGTGGCGGCCAAGGTTTCTCACCTTTTTCTTCGATTACCAAAGCTTTAAATAAACCGTTTAAACTAATGTTACTTTCAATAGCCACAACTCTACCGGTAAAAGTACCATAACTTGTATTTGGCCAACCAGAAAAAACAATTGCTGGGAAACCATCAAAAATACACATCACTTTTTGCCCTTGTTTTAGCAATGGTAAGTCAACAGGTTTCACATAAATTTCTACAGCATAATCAACTTTTTTGGGTACAATTGTGCCAATACTTTCTGTTTCTTTTAAAATCTCGCCAATACCAGCTTTATTTAGCTGCACAACTTGTCCATCTTGCGAAGCTAAAACAAAGTATAAACCTTGTCTGGCTTTATAATTTGCCATTTGATTTTCGAGTTTCGCAATTTCTCCTTCACTACCTTCTATTTGGCCTAAACTCTGAAACCTTTCACCTTCAGTTTTACTTACTTTTTCGGTATACTCTTGTATGGCAGCACTTTGTTCTATATTAACTGTAGCAATTTCTTGTCTTGTTTGCGCCAACTTATTTTCGATGGCCGTTTTTTTAGCCATAGAATTTTGAAACGAGACGCTTCTTTGTTGAAACTGAGTTAGGGAAACTAAACCATCATCGTACATTTTTTTCTGACGATTATATTGATCTTCGCTTAATTTAAGTTCATTATTCGCTGCAACAAGTTCTGCTTCCTCACCAATCAATTTATTGTTTAGCTGGCTAACCTTAATTTTCAGCTGACTAAGTTTGAGTTCTCTTGATGCATTTAAGGCAGTTAACTGACTGTTGGTGGTGCCAATTTTTGCCTGATAGTAATCTCTAACTCCAACTTTGGCTGCTACTTGTTGCTGTGTTCTTTCAACTAACTTTGGGTCTAAGTAATCTTCTTTAACTTCTGCAAGCTGTAATAAAGTATCGCCTTTTTTAACGTTATCACCATTTTTAACGTGCCATTTAATAATGCGACCAGGAATTGGCGAATTAAGCTGTTGCGGACGTTGATCTTGGTAAAGCGTGCTTACATTACCTCTTACCTTGATATTCTGTGTCCATGGTAAAAAGAGCACAACTAAACTTGAGCCTAAAAAAAAGAAAAACCATCTTTTAACTCTTGAGTCTCTGTGTATATGATAGATATGATCTACTGATTTAAGTTTCATTTTTTGAGCTGTTAAATATTGGTGATTGAACCATTTTGCAATTGCAATTTCTGATCTGCAATAAACATTAATTCTGGAGCCTCAGACACAACAATTATTGTTGTTTGCTTTTTTAATTCTTGCAAATGTTCTATCATTTTAAATCTAAATTCTTCATTCATTCCATCCAACGGATCTTCTAAAAGCAACAAGCGATTGTTACCTAGCAAAGCACGCAACAATAATATTTTCTTTTTAGAACTGAAAGAAATCTCGGTATCTGTTTCGCTGAGTTGAGTATTAAAACCATCAGTAAATTGACTTGATAAATTCTCGATCCCAATTACCTCAGATAATTCAAGAATGTCTTCAGTATTGATATTTTTTCTTCCTAAAATAATATTATCCTGTAAAGAACCTTTGATGATGTGCATGTCATCCATATAAAGTCCAATTTTATCACGCAAGGATATTTTATCTAAATTTTTAAGCGGAATTTTATCAAAAAGTACAGTACCACCAGACGGCTCATAAAAACCGGCCATCATATTTAAAAGTAGTGATTTACCTGCCCCCAAAGCACCAGAAACAACCGTTAAAGAATTTGGTTTGATGATGAAATTGATATCCGAAAGTATTGATTTATTATCATTAAATGCAAAAGCAACCTCTTTAAATTCAATGTCCATTCCTCCGTTCTTGTGCTCTAAAACTATATTTTCATTGTGTTCTTCTGTTAATTCAGTTACCTTATTTAATTTAACTAGCGATGCAACAACATCATAATAGCTCTCTAAACTTTTAATCAGTTTTTCTACAGCAGTCATAATGGTTAATACCACAATTTCTGTTGCAATAAATGCACCAATATTTAGTTTTTGAGTTACCAATAAATAAGTTCCAATAGCTAGCATAATCAGTGTAATTACTACCTTAAAACCAATTATTGTTTTGTATTGCAAAATTAGCACTTGAAAATGTGATGTACGATGATTAAGATAGCTCATAACACGTTCATCCGTACCTGCAAGATGCATTTCTGTTTTAGAGTTTATTTTAAATGTTTTAATTGCACTTGCAATATCCTCTAACCATGAGGCTACTTCGTACTTTTTTGTACTTTCTTCAACGCTAGATTGGATCCCTGAATCCATGGTAAACATGAAAATAACAATCACTATGATGATTACAATTGCCCCGAAAACTAAAAACCAAGGATGATAGAATGACAACAATAAAATTCCGAACAAGATTTGAATTAGTGCAGTAGGTATTTCTAGCAAGATTTTTGAAATTCCTTTTTGGAGGTTTTGTGTATCAAAAAATCTATTTACCATTTCGGGCAAATAATACTTTTTATTGGCCGATAAATCTACTTTTGGTAATTTCTCTGCAAAAGCGATTGCAAATTCTACAAAAATTTTCTGCTGAATTTTTTCAATAATCTGCATTACTTTAACCCTAAAAAACCCGGTTAAAAAAGTACCTAAAACAACAAAGCCGATTAATAAATATAAAGAAGTAACCATAGTTGCCCCCATTACAAAACTTACTATAGCTTGTATGCCCAAAGGTATACTGAGTTGTACCAAACCACTTAAAATAGCATAAACATAAATTGCGGTTACATCTTTCTTTTCTTTAGTGATGTATTTAAATAATGCCTTGCTACTTTTTGTGTAATCTTGTTCTTTTGCCATGGTTATAATTATCTGATTACTGAAAAAGCTAATAAATTTAAATAATCCAAAACATATTTTTTATGAGTGGTTCTCAAATTATTATCTGTTAATTTAGGTAAATGTTCACTAAAAAACTGCTGATCATGCGCAGTTTCTAGCAAGGTACTTGCCAAAGAATTGGGATAGGAAAAATCTGGCTTAATCTCTAGAATAATTTGCCCAATAAATTTACATAAACTTTTTAGCGGCGTAAAAACTAATTCCTGGTTAATTTCATCAACTTCTTTTACCAAATAAGCTTTGCTACTTTCTGCTATCACAATATTCTGAAGCTTATCCAAATCGTAATCAAGAATTTGAGAATTGCTATTATAGTTGTGAGTGATAATCTCCAAAATCATTTTTAGCTTCTGATCTGAGTTAATCATCTCTTGCAAGCGCATTTTTGCTACAAATTCTAAATAACTCCAATACCAATTTAAAATGTAGGTAAGCAATTTATGTTTAGATGAAAAGTACCTGTAAATTGTGGTTTCGGTTGAATCGATTTTTTGAGCCAATTTTTTAAATGTAAATTGCTCAAAACCTACTTGGTAAATTAATTCTATTCCATTTTTTATAATAAGCTTTCCTATCTCAGAGTTTTCTGGATCTCTAAGATAAAGATGTTCATTAAGCTTAAATTTTAGCAACACTTGCATCAGTTATATTTTGATGCGAAGTTATAATACTTTTACAAAATGATGCAAAGCAATTATTAAAGATAGTAATACTATTACAATTGTTTTACAATTACATTATAACCGTATTAAAATAAAAAAGTTCGAAAACCCTGATGATTATCGAACTTCAAATGATATAGCAGATTAGATTTATTTTAGTTCTTTCTTTATTCCTATGCATAAATCTGTCAATCTTTTAAAATTTACTTCAGAATTATCTCTCTTTGTAAACTTTATTTTAGTGTAGCCAGGTTGCATTTCATAATGAAAATTAGAGCCATCTTTCAAAATTACATCCCCAATTTGCTCAATATCAGCATTATTAAAAATTTTATTACCCTTAAGTTTAGTTTTTAAATACGAAACCACTTTATCGGTTTTCTGTTTTGGATATTTTGCTGTGAAGCTATAACCATTTTCATCATTTACGACTACTATTGATTGGTGGCTCGCTCCCATTTCGCAGCCAAAAGTTGCTGTTAAAATTACTATGGCAATTGATAAGAATATTTTTTTCATGTTACATTTTTTTTAGTATTGAAATTTGTTAAGCAAGAATTAGCATATAACCTAATCAAAAACAACTAATTTTAAAAACAGATTATCGCCATGCTATACCTAACAATGTTTACTAGTTACCTCCTGCTCTTCCTTTAATATCATCTGTTGCAGTATTTCTATATCTAGTAGATTTTACATTTTGATTGCCAAAATTATAATTAACACTAAAAGCCGCTCTCCTACTTAAATAATGGTTAACAACATTCAAATTCACGTTTTGATATTGTAATCTACCTTCCCAATGGTTCGTTAGAAAAATATCGTCCATACCAATTCTTATCTTTAACTTTTTGTTCATTAAGCTTTTTTGAATATTGGCATTTACAGCATACTGCGTAATGGTAGTTTCCTCAACACCTTGTAATCTTGGCGAATTTAACCAAATGCCTACCTCAATAGTATAGTTCTTAGGTAGAGTTATAGAGTGGTTATGATTAAAATTGTAAGCTACTTTACTTGCCCTATATTTCGCCCCCTCAAGATTTCCATCATCAAATTTGGATAAAAACACACTTACATTATTTTGTATTTTCCAAAATTTAGCCACATTAAGTGGGAAATATAAACTGGCAGAATAGTTTTGTGCCCTACCTAAATTTTTACGAATTACATTTACAATTCTCGTTACTTCATCTTGCTGACTTATTTGCGTTATCATATCTTTTGTATCAGAGTAACTTAAAGAAATGGAAGCATCTTTGTGACTATAATTCAGCTCGAAATTATAAGTGAACTGAGGTTTTAAATGTGGATTTCCCTCATCCAATGCATAAGGATCCATATAAAATACAAATGGATTTAATTGTTGGTAATTTGGTCTGTCTACTCTTCTACTAAATGACGAACTAATGTTATTATTTTCATCTAATTTCCTATTCACAAATAAGGTCGGAAAAAGCGAAAGGTAATTTCTATCTACCTCATTATTACTTGTTACCGAGTTGCCATTAGAACTGGTGTACTCTGCCCTTATACCAGCCTGTATTTGCCATTTCTGCCAATCTTTAGCAAAATTAGTGTAAGCCGCATTAATATTTTCTTTGTAAATAAACTGATTAGATTTACCCGCATCATTTTGCCAATTTCCTGATATTAATTCCTCGGAGATTAAGTTGTTATGCGTAACTACATAGCTACTTTTTAATCCTGTTTCTACTTTTATGGTTTTATTTACCACCCAAGTAAAATCGGTTTTTGCAGCAATTACATTTATTTTAGCATCTGTAAAGTTTCTTAAATTTGTGGTTCTCGTTAGCGACCCCATATCATTTAAATATCTTGCATTAAAGGTGTCATCCTTTTCATTACTAAAACCAGAATAATCTGCATCGAAAGTTAAATTTGTACCTTCTTTACTAATGTCATGTTTAATGTTAAAATTTGCGGTTAAATTACCTACTGGAGAATCTGAAAATGCTAACTGATTAACTGCATTATTTGTTTGTACATTATTTTGAGTTTCTAAAATAGATGTCTCACTCACATTATTTAATCTCGATTTGATACTGTTGGCATCAATCATTACACCAAAAACGGTTTTTTCTGAAGCATAGTAATCCGCTCCAATTTTGCCCATGTAGGCAATACCTTTATTATTTCTTACAAAATTTTGGTTAAAAGCACTTCCTAAGTCTGCTGTAGCTGTAGTACGCAATACATTGGTTGTATTGTGCGCAACTTTTCTATTAAAAGCTGCTGTTCCGTATACATTCCATTTATTTACTCTGTTGTTAAGTGTTAAACTTAAGCCAACTCTGTATAAATCTGTGGGAAAATTTGGCATAATCCCTTCGCCAGTATTTAACGCTATATTTCCATTAGTACCATAATTTTTGTTGCGCTTTAACTTAATATTTATAATTCCAGATGCACCAGCAGCATCATATTTTGATGATGGATTAGTAATTAATTCTATTGTTGCAATTTGATCGCTACTCATGTTACTAAGCAAGGTAGTTACATCTGCACCCGATAAAAAGTTGGTTTTTCCATCAATCATTACGGTAATCCCTGCTTTGTTATTCAACTTAATCTGGTCGTTTTGCCTATCTATAGTAACACCAGGAGCTTTCTCTAAAAGTTCTAAAGCACTATTTCCAGCAGCACTTATGCTATTTTCTACATTTAAAATTGTTCTATCGGCTTTTCGCTCTACATAAGGTTTTTTAATTGTGATAGCAACCTCCTTTAATTGTTCAGTTAAGCTTTCTAGCCTAATGTTGGGCAAAGTGAAATCATCAGCTATGCTAAATTTTGCAGATTTATAATTTTTATAGCCCACCATGTTTATAGCCAAAGCATAGTTTCCAGTTCTAATTTGATCGAAGAAGAAATTTCCATCTAAGTCTGCCTGTACAGCTTTAATTACTGTACTATCAGGCAAACTCAAAATTTTAATAAGGGAAAAAGGAACTGGCTCAGCTTTTTCATCAGTTATCTTACCCGTAATTTTCACCGTTTTTTGGGCAAAGGCTGTCCCCCATGCCAGAAGGCACATTAAAATTAGTACAATATTTTTCATGATTTTATGGGTTAATGTTGTTCAATTTCTTCTGTTTGAAAAACTGAGAAAATGTGTTTAATTATTTTTTTCTAATATCAGACTTCTTAATTTTTCAAGTTGTGTGTCAGCTTTCCAGAGAATTTGATTTATTTCCCTGTTAATTTTTATATTCGGCTCTGTGCCAAACCCATCTAGAATTTTCCCATCTTTTTGGAAAGAAACCATCGTACTTAATTTTATTCTCAGTTTAGAATTTGGCAGCTCAAATCGCTCACTATTCCCACTTGAACCATCAGTTTTGGTGCCTACTATTTTTATATTTGGGATACCTTTAAAAACTGAAACAAGAACTGATGCAGCGCTAAAAGTTTTTTCGTTTGCCAAGATATAAATGGGCTTGTTATAATAAAAAGAGCCATTTGACAGCTTTTTACCATTAAATAATCCAAAATAATATTCGCTATATTTTTTTTCATCTAAATTGTAATGAGGCTCAAAAGATTTTAAAAACTTATTTACGGCTTTTTGTTCATCTATATTTAATTCTGGAAATGAAAATAGATTTCTACTATGTAAACTCTCTTCAAATTCTTGCGGCAAAGGAATGGGAGCTCTTTGTTTTGTTGCATTTACAACATAAACCGAATCGGGATGAATAAAATACTTTGCCAATTCATAAATTAAATCGCGGGTTCCTCCTCCATTGCCTCTTACATCTACAATTAGTGCTTTGCTATTATTACGGATTGATTTCATAAAAGAATTAAGCTTCTCAAAAAGATTTGGCGCATCTTCTTTGCTCAGCATAACGGGAATTTTAATATATGCAACCTCATCTTTTATATCAAAAAGTTGATTTATAACTTCAGGCTTATTGTAGTCTCCATTTTTGACCAAAAAATATTCTCTTTCAAATTTTTCGTCCCAATAAGTAGACCTTTTTGCTCTCCCAACTGGAGATACTACTAAAACCGTATCTTTTTGAAATGAAGAGTCAGAAATGGTTAATTCGATTTCCTTGGGTAAGGATTTATTTAAGACCTTATAATTTTTTTGAATATCTCTAAGTTCTCTAACAGCTTTAGTAAAGTAAGCGTCATAAGGAGCTTTCAAATCAGCTGGATTTATTTGTTTAAAGAAATCATCAATTGCAACTCCATTTACTTTTTTGAGATAAGGGAAGTTTTTGTTTAATATTTCAAAACCATTACCAACACTTCCATTTAGCACAACAACCTTATTGTTTTCTGGAGCATAAATGAATGGAACAAACAGGGTATCAATCAATCTATATCCACTTACTGAAGCATGTCTATCTCCAATTTCACCTATAGTTTTTGTAAG
Source organism: Pedobacter sp. GW456-11-11-14-TSB4 (assembly GCF_059424425.1). NCBI lineage: Bacteria > Pseudomonadati > Bacteroidota > Sphingobacteriia > Sphingobacteriales > Sphingobacteriaceae > Pedobacter > Pedobacter sp. GW456-11-11-14-TSB4. Next base: position 15,866 of record NZ_JBWKZK010000009.1, on the reverse strand, counting down.
AAATAAACCTAAATCCTCAAAATTTGTAGTGTCTTTTAATACTTTCAGATAATTGTCAAAGTCTTTATTGTAATCATACCCATTTAAATAAACATAGGAAGAGTTGTCATTTAACACTTGCTTTAAAAAGTTTAAATCATTTTGAACTTGATTCTTAGCTAGCCCGTTAACCTGAGCTTTAGCAATCATTACCAATAGACAGAAAAGTATTGAGATAAGAAATTTAATTTTCATAATGATTTTTGTGAATTTTTTATAATTATTTTCAGACAATAGAATTCCCTCCGTGTAAAAAAACACGTCAAAATAAGTACACTATTTTTTATGGGTTAATTTGTCATTCTGAGCAAAGCGAAGAATCTCTTTATTCACAAATGAGATTCCTCGTTCCTCAGAATGACAAAAATCTTTATGGCTTAATTTCTTCTTTTAGTTTATCCAATTCTGCTTTACATTTTAAGCCATCTTCTGTCATAACCCATTCTCTGTAATTGGCAATGGTAACATTATAATCATCGCAAAAGAAATTGCTAAAGTACAAGTATTCATAAAGGTCAGTTTTGGCTTTAATTCTAGTTCCTATCGGCACCTTTAGCGTTACTGTTACTTCTTGGTTTCGCCATATACTCTCTTCCTTTAATTCTAACCTAGGATTTAAAATCAATACCGAATCTGCTTGTTTGTATTTGTATTTTATATTTTGAGCATTACGCAAAGCGATAGCAAAGGTTTTACCCTGCGATTCGTAATTTTGGGTAATAGTAGTTTTATCGTTTTCACTTTTTTCTATAACAAATCTTACGTTTCTTGGCACCCTAAAAGGATGATTTTCCTCATCATCGTAAACTACCCTGCCATCCAAATTATCATTCATAATTTCTAATGCAGTACTATCAGCTTTGCTAAAAGCAACACTTTTGTCTACATCTATTAGATAAGTTTGGTAAGGTTTTAATTCTTCAGTTTTAACCAACTCTGCATGTTCTTTAAACTCAGAAGTAATTTTAGCCGTGTAATAAACGCTATAACCAACACCAATTAACCAAACTACAAGCAAAGCAAATGAAAGTGATTTGTTGATTGCCTTTTTATTAAAAGCTACGCGAATAGCAAACAAAACCAAAGCTAAAACCGGAATAAACATGGTAACAAAGGCCGATATAACAATACCGTTTCTAAATTCTTCGTTAATAACAGAAAGCGGCCAAGCCTCAAAGGTATTTGCATCTAAAAACCCTAAAAATGCAGCCAACCATATAATTAAACATATTAAAGTTGCAAAGCCACCAAATATAAATGCCGCAGCAATAATCTTTAAAATTAATTTACTAGTTGTGCCTAACAATCTGCCAGTTGCCTTTACAATCTCAGTTATAAAATTACCCGAACGTTTAGATATCGGCTCAAATTGTTCGCCTGCATGTTTCATTTTTTGTTTAAACGCAGCAAGCTCATCCTCAAAATTTTTCTGGTAGCCGTAAAGGTTTGTTGCTTCACCTTTCATTTCCATTTTTTCAGATCTGGTAATTGCTCTTGGCATGGTAATCCATAAAATAACGTAAGCTAAAAAGCCAGCACCACCTAAAAAAATGGTTAAAAAAGCAGCTAATCTTACCCAACGGGCTTCAATATTTAAGTAATGACCTAAACCTGCGCAAACACCAGCAATTACACCATCATCAGTATCACGATACAATTTTTTTGCACCTAAATAACTTGGCTGTTGCACAAATGGATCTGTATCTTCCACTTCTTCATCACCTATAAAATCTTTTACACTGCCCATTTGCGCAATTACACTTTGCACATCTGTAATTTCTATAACCTGTCTTTTGCCAGCTTCTAATAGCTCAGCAAACATTTCTGCAATTCTATTTTCTATGTCAGTTACAATCTCAAAATCATCAGCATTTTTGGTAAAATATTGTTTAATCTCGTTTAAGTAAGCGGTTAATATTTCGTAGGCATCCTCCTCAATGTGTATAATTGTGTTGCCAATATTGATTATTATTGTCTTCTTCATTTTTGCTAAAATTAGTTTTGTGGGTCTGATTGTTTTGGTGCGCCGTTTTGAGACGTAGTAATGGCATAAGCCAACTCTTGCCAAGTATGGTCTAATTGTTTTAAAATCTGTTTGCCGTCTTCGGTAAGCACATAATATTTACGTGGCGGCCCCGAAGTAGATTCTACCCAATTGTAACCCAATAAGCCATTATTTTTTAAACGGGTAAGTAAAGGATACAAAGTTCCTTCTACCACCAGCAATTTTGCCTGTTTCAATTCTGCGATAATATCTGAAGCGTAGATCTCTCCACGAGATATAATTAAAAGCACACAATATTCTAGTATGCCTTTTCGCATTTGTGTTTGCGTATTTTCTGCTATCATAATACAAAGATATATGTTTCATATAGTATTATGCAATACATAGTACTATATTTATTTTAAATTTTATTGTAACTAATTGATTATTAGATTTATAAAATTTTTAATTTTTTTACTTTGAAAACGATTGGTAGTGTTTTATGGGAAAAACAGGCCCCGCTTTTGTTACAAGCTCCGAAGAAAATCGGAGGCTTTCCACGTCAATCGGGTTTATTTTGCAAAGGCTTGTGTACCCAATAGCGTGAGGGATAGCAACGGAAAGCCCACAGCGGAGTTGCAAACGAAGCGAGGACTTGGAGTGAATAGCCCGACCCTTGCGCAGCTTGGGGCACGCCCAAAACCCTTTTCACAAATCAAAACGCTTCAATTGTTTATGTTTTTGTTACATTAGTGTTTTTAAGCAAACAAATGAGTTTATCCTATAAAAAAATAGTTGTTAAAGTTGGTTCTAACGTAATTACACAAGCCAACGGATTACCAGATGAAAATCGAATTAAGCATTTAGCGGATCAATTGGCAGCCATAAAGGCTAATGGATTGGAAGTTATTTTGGTTTCATCTGGTGCTGTGGCATCTGGCCGAAGCTTAATTAAGGTTACCGAAAAGCAAGATGCGGTAACAACTAGACAACTTTTAGCGGCAATTGGGCAGGTAAAACTAATCAATACTTATGCTAATTTTTTTGAAAAGCATAGCATCAAATGCGCTCAAGTTTTGGTTACTAAAGAAGATTTTAGAGATCGGGCGCATTATTTAAACATGAAAAACTGTTTACAAATTTTGTTGCAAAATGAAGTGATCCCTGTGGTAAATGAGAATGATGTGGTGTCGGTTACCGAGTTAATGTTTACCGACAATGATGAATTGGCAGGTTTAATTGCATCGATGTTAAATGCTGATGCGCTACTTATTTTATCTAATGTAAATGGAATTTATAATGGCGATCCAAAACTAGAAAGCTCAGAAATTATTGAGGAAATAAATGGTTCTACTGTAAATTTGGCTTCATTTATAAGTACAGGCAAATCGCAATTTGGTAGAGGTGGCATGATTACTAAAACTACCATGGCGCAAAAAGTAGCCAAGCTGGGCATTACTGTTCACATCGCCAACGGCACAAAAAATAATGTTTTAACCGACCTACTTGAGGGTAAATTAATTCATACCAAATTTGTGCCCGAGAAAATTAAATCGGGCAAGAAAAAGTGGATAGCACACTCTGAAACAACGGCAAAAGGAATTGTTCAGTTAAATAACGGGGCAAAGGCTGTTTTAACTTCAGGTAAAGCAACTAGCCTTTTACCTATCGGGATAATTGATATTAAATCTGATTTTTTAAAAGGTGATATTATTAAAATTGTTGACGAGGAAAATAACTTAATTGGTTTAGGAATTGCAGAATACAGCTCAGATAAAGCCAAAGAAAGAATTGGACAAAAGAAACAAAAAGCATTGGTACATTACGATTATTTGTATTTAAGCTGAAAAACTAAAGCACAATAAGCTTAAGAACTACACTAAATCTTGATACTTGATACTGAAATCTTGATACTCGATCCTCAAATCTTGATACTAAAAAAATGATTTACACTACATATTTCGAAAAAGCACAACAGGCTAGCAGAACTTTAACAAGTTTAGCTAAAGAAAAAATCAATACAGTTTTATTAGAATTGGCAACACAATTGGTAAGCAAAGCTGATGAAATCATATCTGCTAATGCTAAAGATTTAGCCAAAATGCCAATTGATGATCCGAAATATGATCGATTAAAATTGACATCAGAGCGCATACAAGCCATAGCTGCAGATTTGGTTAATGTAGCTCATTTACGCAATCCCTTGGGTGAAATATTGGCTGAAAATATACTTGCAAACAAACTAAACATTAAAAAAGTTAGGGTGCCACTTGGCGTAGTTGGTGTAATTTACGAAGCACGACCGAATGTTACTGTAGATGTATTTTCACTCTGTTTTAAAACTGGAAATGTAGCCGTTTTAAAAGGTGGCAGCGATGCAGAGTTTTCTAATATCGCTTTGGCCAAAATCATTCATCAAGTATTAGAAAAAAATCAAATAATAGCAGATGTTTTAACTTTATTACCTGCCGAAAGGGCGGCAACAGAAGCCTTACTAAATGCAGCAGGCTTTGTAGATGTTTTAATTCCGAGGGGAAGTCAATCTTTAATCAACTTTGTTAGAGCAAACAGCAAAATACCAGTTATTGAAACAGGAGCTGGCATTGTACACACTTATTTTGATGAAAGTGGCGATCTGCAAAAAGGAAAAGCAATTATTTTAAATGCAAAAACTAGAAGAGTGAGCGTTTGCAATGCTTTAGATTGTGTATTAATTCATCAAACAAGAATAGCAGATTTACCAGAACTTTTATCGCCTTTGGCCGAAAAAGAAGTAGAGCTTTTTGCAGATGAAAAAAGTTTTGCAATTTTAAAAGATACTTATCCTTCAATTTTACTAAATAAAGCCTTACCTGAGCATTTTGGGACGGAATTTTTATCGTTAAAAATGGCAGTTAAAATTGTTAAAAGTTTAGATGAGGCACTTGATCATATTGCCAATTTTAGCTCTAAACATAGCGAGGCAATCATTTCTGAAAATGAAGATCATATAGCGCAGTTTTTGAATAAAGTAGATGCAGCAGCTGTTTACGCAAATACCTCTACAGCTTTTACTGACGGCGCACAATTTGGTTTGGGTGCAGAAATAGGCATAAGTACGCAAAAACTACATGCTCGTGGACCTATGGGTTTGGCAGAATTGACCAGCTATAAATGGATCGTACAAGGAGATGGACAAACCAGAAACAACTAAAAGCAAAATAAAATACCGTATCAGCAAAATTTAATTCATCATTTCAAAATAATGTTTTAAGACTACTATTTTAGTAGCCTTAATTTTTATACCTTTGCGCCTTCAAAAACAAAGCGCATGATTAAAAAATCGATAGCCTTAATTAAACAAGAAGTTGCAGATCATGCTGGGCTTTCTCTTAAAAGAACATTAGGCCCATTTCAATTGGTTTTAATTGGAGTTGGTTTAACCTTGGGAGCTGGTTTATTTTCAATCACTGGTTTAGCAGCTGCAAATTATGCTGGACCCGCAGTAACCATTTCTTTTATTATTGCCGCCGTAGGTTGTGGTTTTGCTGCTTTATGTTATGCAGAATTTGCCTCGATGATACCAGTTGCTGGTAGTGCTTACACCTATGCTTACGCCACTATGGGCGAATGGTTCGCATGGATTATTGGCTGGGATTTGGTTTTAGAATATTCTGTTGGCTGTGCAACAGTAGCGATAAGTTGGTCGCAATATTTAACCAAATTTTTAGGCTCTTACGGTATCCATTTGCCGCCACAATTAACTTTATCGCCTTTCGAAACGGCAACACTTGCAGATGGAACTATGGTAAATGGTTGGATCAACATCCCTGGAGCTTTAGTGGTAATTTTAATGACGTTAGTTGTAATTAGAGGTACCAAAGGCTCTGCAATTGTAAATGCAATTATTGTGTTTTTAAAAGTTGGGGTTGTTGTAGTTTTTATCGCATTGGGTTGGCAATACATTGATCCGGCAAATTATAAACCTTACATACCAACAAATACAGGCCAGTTTGGCGAGTTTGGATGGAGCGGAGTTTTGCGAGCTGCAGGTTTAGTATTCTTCGTGTTTATTGGTTTTGATGCAGTTGCTGCATCAGCTCAGGAAACTAAAAACCCAAAACGAGATTTACCTATCGGGATAATTGGATCTTTAGTAGTTTGTACCGTTTTATTTGGTTTGTTTGGCCATGTAATGACAGGTTTAGCAAGCTACAAAGATTTTGCTGATAGCGGCGCCCCCGTTGCTATCGCTATTGAAAAAACACCTTTTGCATGGTTAAGTCAAGCCATTATTTTGGCCATTTTAATTGGCTATACCTCAGTAATTTTAATCGATTTAATGGCACAATCTAGAATGTTTTATGCCATCAGTAAAGATGGTTTATTACCAAAAGTGTTTTCAGATTTACATCCAAAATTTAAAACTCCTTATAAATCTAACGTTTTACTTTGTCTTTTCATTGCCCTGTTTGCGGCTTTTGTACCAATTAAAGTGGTTGGCGAAATGACTAGTATTGGTACCTTATTGGCATTTTTAATGGTTTGTGCCGGAATTTTAATTTTACGAAAAACAGATCCTAATGCAGAGCGACCATTTAAAGTTCCATTGGTACCTCTTATTCCTATTTTAGGTATTTTGGTTTGTTTAGCAATGATGCTTTTTATGCCGTGGGAAACCTGGTTACGTTTATTTGTTTGGCTAGCAATTGGTATTGCGATCTACTATTTTTACGGCAAAAAGAATAGTGTATTGAGGAAAATGCTTGAAGAGCCAAAAGATTAATATTTGAATAAATCGACCGAAACTTCGGTAATTGTGTTAAGCTCTAAGAGCTTATGTGGTTTAATTGTTTTCCAAGTAGTTTTCGGTTTACCACCATCTTTAAAAGCGTTTGTACCACTAGTGTAGTTCATTTTCATAGTAGAAAAGTTCAAAGTAGTAGAAGTTTGTTCACCAGAAGAGCGGTGCATACTAGATTTATTGTATCCTATCAATTCGAATTTTTGGTTTTGGTAACGAAAAATGTAATCGAAGTTGTAAATTTCCCAGGCACCGCAGCTGTAGAAGTTTTGAAAATGAATAGATAGCAATCCTTTAGCGATTTCTATGCTTCCTTTTTCGCCAAATGGATCTTCTAAACAAGGGCTTTCTTCGCTATTTTGAGTTGGAATAAAAGAAGTGTTTTTAGCAGCCAACTCGTACAAACCATTTGTCTTTTTAAATGCGACCAAAACATATCTGGCGTTAGTGTTTAAAGTATCGCCTCCTAATTTATTAGCATTGCTTATGAAGTTTTTACGATCTGTATTTTCTATTACCAAAGCAACATCTACTAAACCATCTTTATTTAAATCGCCTTTGGCATCGGCTATTAGTTTCCACCCCAAAGGTACAAATTCGCTAATTTTTGAAACTGTTTTTTTGATATGCATGTCATCCCTCTGTGCAAAACAAACTACAAATAAGTTGTTAAGCAGTAAAAAGAGTAAGAATTTTTTTATCATTTTATTCATTCTTTCGTGTAATTGCTAGCACCATTAATAGCTACCTGTTCACCTAAATATTTTGGCTTCCTATTCCTCATTATATCAAAAACAGATTTGGTGATAGATAGTTTCTCTCTAAATGCATAATATTTATAGCCTGGGTAAACACCTTTGTTTGCGCTGTAGCCATAAGATTTTACGCCTACCTGATTGCCTAGGTAAATACATCTATTTAAATGGTATTTTTGAGAAACTAAAATAGCAGTATCAACCTTAAAAATATGTTTGGCACGATACATAGTCGAATAGCTATCAAAACCTGCATAATCGATGTAAATTTTATTGGTATCAACACCGTTTTGGTAGCAGTATAATTTCATTACGGTGAGCTCATCGTGCTCGTCTCTACCATTATCTCCCGATAGTAGGATTTTATCAACTTTGTTGTTTTTATAAAGTTCGATACCAGCATCTAACCTATCTTTTAAATACCTACTAGGCTTATCTCCATTTATGCCAGCGCCAAAAATGATAGCCACTTTGGTTTTTGGCACATTAGTAATGTTGTTATAGATAGCAGCTTCTGTTTTAGCTTTTACATTGCTATTGGTTGCCCAAATAACTACAATAGTTATTAGGCATAAAATGATGGCAGCAAAAAATAGCTTTTTTATATTTTTCATTTTGGATTTTAATAACTTAAATGTTTTAATGGTTAAATATAAAATATATCACAAAAAATATTTCATTGACCAACTGTATAGTCCATTTTTAAATGTTCAGCATTTAAAACACTTATTAAATTTCAGCGTCAAACTTTTTAAATACAATTTGTGATTTTGATTATAACTACAACCTAAAGTTCTAAAAAACATAAGTTATTAACAATTTACCAAATAGTTAATCTATTGGCTTTGATTTTGTTAGAACCAGAGCATCTACCCTAAAAATATCTACCTATGATTATTAAGTTAAACACACCCTTCTATTTAGCTAGGCAAAAAGAAGAAAAAGTTACCAAACCATTAACCGTAAAAGAGAAAGTTAAAGCAGATCGTTGGTTTATGATGATTTTGCTGATTCTTACTATAATTGGCGCAGTTGTTTTTGTTTAATTACAACAATAAAGTATCAATTCTGTGCGCTTGCACCATGTTTAAAGTGGGCGACCAGCTAAATACCGTAAAATGTCCATCTTGTGATGCAACTAAAGCTTGTGCATTACGTTGATCATATACAAACTGTGCAGCCGATAAGTGTCTTGTTCCTCCAATTTTTGCCGGGTGCACAATAACCGCCTCACCACCAGCAATAGGTTCGGCATAAGAAAGTTCCTGAATATGTCCGCTGCTATTTGCCCTACCTGTTTTTACACCAAAAGCCAATAACTGATATTCATCAGAAATTACGGTTGCGCCATCAATAGCTGTTAAACCTGCAAGATGATCAACCTCCCTTTTTAATGCACTTTGCCAAAATATTTCGCTAGAGTCTGGATTATCTTTGTGCACCAAATCTGCCAATCCCATAAAAACTGGCTGCAAAGCGTAGCTTATTGGATGAATAATAGACTGTTTCCAATCATCACTACCATTCGGCACAACCAAAACAGAGCCGCCCCTACCATGTGCTCGCATAGAAACTGCCAATTGTATTAAAACATTTGCCGAATCATTCCAATATGAATGTGCCGTTAAATCTAACAGCGATAATAGTATCGATGGGCAATCTGCAGATTTTGCCGACTGTTCTGCCACAATTTTAATTTGATCGCCTTTTAAAACGGCAACGTTAGTGTACTTGCCAAAACCATAAATCCGACGGTGTTTAATTACCAGCAAACCTGGCTCAGAAACATCTACCACGAAACAATAATTTGGAATATTTAAAGTGGTACCCCAAATGTGTAATTTATAGCCGTCGTGCCATACACCAATGTGTATACCACCACGCTCAACACCTGGGGCCAACTTGGTTAAAACATTTGGGTTTAATGGTAAATTAGAATTAAAAACCAGTGGTTTACCAGCTTGTTCGGGTGGTAAAAAAGCGATAGAAATTTTTGGCGAATGCCCTTCTTCCTTGCGCAAACTTGCCCAAAAAGCAGCATCTAAAATTGCCTCAATAACTCTTGCAGGCGGTTGTGGTGCCAAATCTAGCTCGCCTTTTGCATTTGCCTCTGCCAAGTGGTTTGCAAAATGCGCTTCTATAGTTGGCGCTACAATTTTTGCAGCCTGATAAGTTGCTCTATTTACCATTTCACTAAGTTATTATTTTAACCAATTAAAAAAGTAGGCAAAAAGTAAAATATAATTTGTTGAGTTGGGAAGTTGATGAGTTGGGAAGTTGTAGCCTTATAAATTTCTATGATTTGAAAAGCAAATACAGCAATGCTTCGGTTATGGCAGTCCCGTTTTTCGCTTTACTCGCCTGCGTGCTGCGGCTCATGCTCGCTACAACCGGGTTTAAACAACTTAATTTTGTGAAACGTTTGAGGGGTTGTTATGAACCGCCCCTTCATTGTAAACCCGACAGCAACGTAAATACTTTTACCAAGACCCCTTTAGGGGATTTAGGGGTAAAAGATTGAAGTGTATGGCGGGATTTGAGCCGCCAAGAATTACTAACTTTCATTTTCAAATTCATAACAACATTCGGTCCTTCTGAATTACATGCTTCCGAACTACTCTTCACTTCTTATCCTACATCAATGCGCATCATTTTTTTGCGTCTTATATTTGTATCAATAAATAACAACGTTATGGCACAAACAGTAGTACACAAAGCCAACACTCGAGGAGTGGCAGATCATGGCTGGTTAAAAAGTTATCAGAGTTTCAGCTTCGCTGGATATTACAATCCGGAGCGCATAAATTTTGGTGCTTTAAGAGTATTAAACGATGATATTGTTACCGGTGGAATGGGTTTTGGTGAGCATCCGCATGATAATATGGAAATTATTTCGATACCCCTTGAAGGTAATTTGCAACATAAAGATAGCATGGGCAATACGGCAACTATTAAGGCTGGCGAAATACAGGTGATGAGTGCCGGAACAGGAATTTATCATTCTGAATATAATGCAGACCCAAAAAATCCGGCTAAATTTTTACAGATTTGGTTGTTTCCGAATAAAAGAAATGTAACGCCGCGTTACGATCAGATTTTGTTAAACGATACCGATAAAAGAGATGAATTTATTCAAATTTTATCGCCAAATGCAGATGATGCAGGTGTGTGGATTTACCAAGATGCTTGGTTTAATTTGGGTAAGTTTAATGAAAATACTGCAAAAACTTACACCCTAAATAAAAAAGAAGATGGCGTTTACATATTCGTTTTAAAAGGCGAAATTGAAGTGAATGGACAATTATTGGAAACTAGAGATGGATTTGGTATTTGGGAAACCGATAGCTTTGAAGTAAAAGCGGTTAGCGATGCTGAGTTTTTAATGATGGAAGTACCGATGGAATTTTAGATAAATTTTACCACAGATAAAAAAGATGAACACAGTTTTGATTTCAATGCTGTGTTCATTTGATTTATTAATCACACAAGCAAACAGTTTAATGCAGAAAATAGAAATTTTAATTGTTGGCACCAATAAGCCAATTATGGAAACCATTGCTCGCCTAATAAACAAGGAGGGAAAATGGGTTGCTACAATTGCTTATGATGTTAATGAAGCTTTGGCAATTTGCAAACAAAAGGATTTTAGTTTAGCCCTAATTTGCGCTGGATTAAGCAAAGACGAGGAACAAGAATTGAGCCTAGGCTTAAAGCAATTAAAAGCTGATTTGCCGATTGTTAAGCATTATGGAGGTGGCAGCGGTTTGCTGTATGCCGAAATTTATCAAGCAATAGGATTGAAGTAATATTTTAAACCACATAGGCACATAGTTGATTTTCTATGTGCCTATGTGGTTACTTATTAATCATCTAATTTGCAATTTGTTAAGCGTTACAGCAGCGGGTTGCTGTATGCCGAAATTTATCAAGCAATAGGATTGAAGTAATATTTTAAACCACATAGGCACATAGTTGATTTTCT
>NZ_JBWKZK010000009.1:0-4223 GCF_059424425.1 Pedobacter sp. GW456-11-11-14-TSB4 | reverse complement strand
ATATGCCTATGTGGTTATTCTTTAAAGATCTAATTTGCAATTTGTTAAGCGTTATAGCAGCGGGTTGCTGTATGCCGAAATTTATCAAGCAATAGGATTGATGTAATATTTCTAAATCACATAGGCACATAGTTGATTTTCTATGTGACTATGTGGTTGTTTTTTTGTTATTTATATGTTGCTGCTAATTTGAGTGCATTGTAAGTATTTACAATTCCGCCAGCTATACATAAGTCTGCAAACGGAATTTCTACTGTATCAGCACCTTTCATCGTTTTCACGTTGTGATTTACTTTTACAACAGATTTCATAATAATTTCTTTAACCTGTACCGCAGTTAATTTAGGATAATAAGAACGAATTAAAGCCGCTAAGCCAGACACAACCGGAGCAGCCATACTCGTTCCATCCTCTTCTATATATTTATTGTTATCTGGCACGGTAGAGAGAATTCTTACACCTGGTGCAAATACATCAACCGATGTTTTACCATAATTAGAAAATGCTGCTTTAAGCGTTTCATCGTCTTTTGGACCAGAAGCGCCAACAGTTAACCAAGAACTGGCAACTTTACCATCTAAATAGGTTGCATTTGGAAAATTATTTTCAACATCAATATCTTTATTGTCGTTACCTGCTGCATGAACCAATAAAACATCTTTACTAACTGCATATTTTACCGCTTCGTCTACCACGGCTTTATCCCACGAATAAGATTTACCAAAACTCATGTTTAGTACTTTTGCACCATTATCTGCCGCATAGCGGATGGCATTTGCCACATCTTTATCTCGTTCATCGCCATTTGGTGTGTTGCGAACGCCCATAATTAAAACATTATCAGCAACGCCCATAATACCTATTTTATTAGTTCTATCTGCACCAATAATACCTGCAACATGAGAACCATGTAAAGCATCAGGACCTTTGATATCGTTATTACCATAAAAACGTTCTTTGCTATCATTTGGGTTATCGCCAACTATATCACGAGGATTATAATCTACATTGTAATTATAATTTACTTGGTTGTAATAATACTTGTATCCCTCTGCTATTTGTGAATCGTAAAATGTTTTAAAATCCATTTCTTTTAAAACATTAAGAATGGTTTCTTTAATTCTAGTTTCTTGTGCACCTTGTGGGGTATAATTATTCCAATCTTCTACAGTTGGGTTTTCTTTCCCAATTTTTTTAACAACTCCGTCTAAAATGTTTTTAAACCCTGAAATACCAGCTAGGTTACTTTTTGCAGTTCCTAGTTCTTTCTCTACTTCTTCTCTGTTTTTAAGAAACGCTTCGTAGTCTGCTTTGTCTTTTTCTGCTACTGTTGATGCTGTAATGCCCGCAAAACGAGCATTATCTCTTCTTACCAAACGGGTAAGTTCTAATGTTTCAAATTCTACAGATTTACCATCTTTACCACCCAAAAAATTCCATCCGTGAATATCGTCTATGTAACCATTCTTATCATCATCAACACCATTTCCAGCAACTTCTTTTTTATTTGTCCAGATTACTCTTTTTAAATCTTCATGGTATAAATCTACTCCGCCATCTAAAACAGCAACAATAACAGGCGTAGATTTTTTGCCTTTTAACAATTCTTTATATGCTTTTTCTGTGCTTATACCGAAAGTTGTATCATTTTTTAAATCGAGGTTTTGCCAATTTCCTTTTTGCTGGGCCGATGATAAAATTGGAAGTGCAGCAACTAAAGCCAGCGATAATAATTTTTTAAAGATATTCTTGTTCATATTTGATTGTAGTGTTTTTATAAATGGAAAACGAAATAACATTTTTTTTATTCTTACTCAGCCACAATTATGCCATAATTTGTAAGTAGACCCGCTAGGCCACTTGCAGCAAACTTTGCTTTACGCATTGGGTTTCTTTCAGGATCTATAGTATAATTAAATGAAGAGGTAAAATTTACTCCGTTTAAAGTGCTTTGCATAAATATTGCACGGTCAAAATCGCAGTTAACGAACTTTGTTTCTGTTAAATCTGCTTCGGTAAAATCTGCCCCTTTTAATGAACAATTTTCGAATTTGGCTTTTCGATTTTTCTTTTTCATTAAAGCGGCATAATCTAAAATGCAGTTGCTAAAATTTACGCCGAAGAGAAAATCTTTTGAATTAGAAAAATCTGCACCAACCATTTTACAATCGGTAAACTGAACATGATCTAAACCATTTTGTACAAATTTTACCATAGATAAATTGCAATTGATAAAACTACAATTGATAAAATTACAGCCATTAAAATTAGCTTCAGTTAAGTCGCAATTTTTGAAGGTGCAATCTTCAAATTGTGTTTGCTTAGTACCTGTTAAAAGGTGAGTGATTTTTTCGAAAACCTGATCGAAGTGATCTAAATTTGCTGGTATTGACATGCTGGCAAATTACGAAGAAGCAGAAATAATTTAGCTGATGTTTTTTGCTATTTGCTAAGCTAGCCTTAATGGTTGCAGTGATTTTGCATTTTAAACCTGACAAAGCGAAAATACTTTTTGCAAAAAAACCCGTTGCATTTGGCTACGGGTTGCAAAAAGATTGCAGCGATGGCAGGGCCGAACCTAACCAAAGCATTACTGAAATAGCTTTTCTAAAAAATTTTAGGCAGCTTTTTTATCTAAAAGTTTTTTAATTCTGTTTTCGATATCATCCAAATCAAATGGCTTGCTAATATAATCGTCTGGAGTGGCAGCTTCGCTCATTTGCTTGCTACGCACATTTGCCGACATTACAATAACCGGAATATGTTTGGTAAAAGGATCGTTTTTTAAATCGTGGCAAATTTCTATGCCGTTACCATCTGGCAACATCACATCTAAAATAAAAAGATCGGGAATAGAATCTTTAAGTTTCTTTTTCATCTCTTTAAAAGTTGATGAAAGTTGCAACTCGTATCCTTCGTCTTTTAACAAAAATTCGATGATGTAACCTATGTCTTTATCGTCTTCTAGAATGTGTATACGTTTTTTCATAATACAATAAACAAACTCGGTTAATTATTGTTTGGCAACCTAGAATTATTTTTTTAAAAAAATTAAACACATCATCTAATGACACAACGAAAATCTTGGTTAAGTGCGTGTCTATTTGAAATTATATTTAACCGCAATTTCAAACTCCCCGTTACTATAGCCTTGAAATTCGGCTGTGTTTGTTGTGTATTGCGCTAAAATTGTAAGCTGATTTTTATAAGTTGTGCCAGCTCCAAAAGTTAAACTATTTGTACTGTGGTATATAGCATTTAGAATTAATTTATCTTCATTGAACTGGAAGTTTGCTCCTGCATCTAAAATATCTTTATAGTTTTCTACTACCCTATACATTATTTTAGGTTCAACGCTCGATAGACCATCTTTGTGATAAGTAAATTTGTAGCTAACAGAAGTCATAAACAATGATTTATCTGCAATGTTGCGTTGCACATCTCTATCCATGAAACGCTTTAAGTTTGGCACCGATGCCTGAACTGAAAAATTGTGCGTACGTAGTCCCATACCAAAATCCGCATCTAGATAAAGTTTTCTGCTATTGAAGTTAATGAATGAAATGTCATCAGCATCACCAATTATTGCTGCTCTATCTACCCACTCATTTAGCAAACCTGCAGATAATCCAAAGTCTACAATTGTTTTTTCGTTATTTAATAATAAATGATAAGCATAACTTGCTTTTAAGCTGGTTGTTTGCACTAATCCTGCTTTATCATTAAAGAGATTTAAACCGAAACCAACTTTTTTATTCCTTGAGCCATATGTAGCAGTTAATACCTGCATACTTGGCGCACCATTAATAGCTGTCCATTGAGCTTTGTAAGCTGCATTTAACTCCCAACCCTGTGTGGTACCAGCCATAGCAGGGTTTATGAGATACTGATTTTGGTAATAGATTGTACCCATTGGATTTAGCTGGGCAGATGTGCGACAGAATGGCACCAACCCTATAACAATGGTAATTATGTATTTAATTTTTAACATGATGATAATTTGATTTTGTATAAACCAGATGGTTTGATTTTGTAATTTATACTGCCTGCAAGAGTGCAGGCAGTATAAGTTTTTAATGGGCAAAACTACTTGAATTGAAATCTCTTATGATTGAGATTGTACCTCTAATTAGCCCATAGCCCTTGCCCATATCAATAATGTAGAAGTAAGCCGATTCAGCTAAATCTTGTCCATTATATTTACCGTCCCAATTGTTCTGGTA
>NZ_JBWKZK010000008.1:0-79676 GCF_059424425.1 Pedobacter sp. GW456-11-11-14-TSB4 | reverse complement strand
TTCAATGCCCCTCTCACTATTTCCGTAATCCCTGTCGCCTCCTCCGAAGCGGGATGCAAAAGTAGGAAAAATAAACGCACCGGCAAACATATCCAGCAATAAACCTAAAGAAATATCGTAACTGCATGATACACACACAGAAAAATTTTTAAAGCGGTATATAGAAATGTAGAAGATTAATAAGAATGATGCATTTATGGTTGGAAAATATATAATGTAAATTATGTATTGATTTAAAAAATTAACCATAAAAAGTTCTAAAACCTAAATATAATACTGAATAAGTAAGAATAAGTATAAAACAAAAGGTGTAATTATTATTAGGCTTGGAGTATTTTAAAAAGTACTGGCCTATTGATATGCTTTATCTACTATGAATTTCGCCAATACTTTTCTGTACTGATCAGTATATTATAGATAGACTATAATTTATAAAGGGCGGTTTGGAGAGCAAATAACTTTTGTTAAATAGGCCCGGTGGAAGCGGAAATACTTTGCGCAGCCACAAATTAAGATTTAGCAGAAAACTTTGCGCAAAGATTGTAGCGAACGACGGGACTGCAGTTGCCGACGAAGTACAACAGCTGACCTACTAATATTGGCCTATGCTTAATAATACGAGCGTACACGCTTCTAATGGTTCGATATCATGCTGGTCTAACATTTTTTCGAATTCGTAATTCTCTGTACCTGGATTAAAAATAACACGTTTGGGCTTTGTATTTAGAATATAATCGTAATAGCCATGCTGAAGATCTGGACCTATATATAAGGTTATGGTATCAATATCATTATAAGGAGTTGCAGGTTTCTCAATTTTAACACCAGCAACCTCACCCTGTTTAATACCTATGTTAACAATAGGATGGCCTTTTGCCGTTAACATTTGCGCCGCTCGATATGCATATCGATCTGAATTTGGAGTTGCCCCTATAATTAAAGTCTTTTTCATTTTATGCTGATTATACAGATTAATTGATTGCACAGATTATAATGCTATTAAAACATATTGATAAATAATTCTGTAGTATCTATATATATAACCAAAAATATAATTATTTGTTTAAAATTGCATTTGCGCAATTAATACCATCTATTGCTGCAGAGACAATGCCACCGGCGTAACCTGCACCCTCTGCACAAGGGTAAAGTCCTTTAATTTGTGGGTGTTGATAGGTTTCTTTATCTCGAGGAATTCTGACTGGTGATGATGTACGGCTCTCTACTCCTACCAAAATTGCATCGTTTGTATAATAACCTCTCATCTTTTTGCCGAATAGTGGAAGGGCTGCTTTTAAGCTAGAGGAAACAAACTCTGGCAATATTTGATCTAGCATAACGCTTTTTGTACCGGGGAGGTAGGAGTTTTTGGGTAAATCTTCAGATAATTTATTTTCAACAAAATCTACCATTCGCTGTGCTGGAGCAACCAAATTGCCGCCGCCGGCTTTAAAAGCAAGCTGCTCTATTTGAGACTGGAAATTTAACATTCGTAACGGGTCGTTACCTTTTACGTCATCTAACGTAACTTGAACTACTGTACCAGAATTTGCAAAAGGGTTATTTCTTTTTGACGGAGACCATCCATTTACTACAATTTCATTTAAATCTGTAGAGCATGGTGCAATAATACCACCTGGACACATGCAAAAAGAGAACACACCCCTTGTGTTTACTTGTTCTACCATACTGTAATAGGCTGGCGGAAGAAATTCTGACCGAATATCGCAATGATATTGAGCGCTATCTATTATATATTGAGGATGTTCTATTCTTACACCGAGTGCAAATGGTTTGGCTTCGATTAGTATATTGCGATTTTGGAGTAGCTCGTAAATATCTCTTGCCGAGTGGCCGGTGGCTAAAATAACATGATCTGCAGATAACTCTTGCTTATTATTTACAACAACGCCTTTGATTTGATTGTTTGATATGATAAAATCAGTTAATTTGGAGTCGAAGTGTACTTCTCCACCTGCATTTTGAATGGTTTCGCGAATGCTAGTTATAATTTGAGGCAACTTATTGGTGCCGATGTGGGGTCTGGCATCAATCAAAATATCTGATTGTGCCCCATGATGTACAAAAATCTGCAATACCTTATTGATATCACCTCTTTTATTTGAACGCGTGTACAACTTGCCATCAGAATATGTTCCAGCTCCTCCCTCGCCATAACAATAGTTGGATTCTGTATTAACTAAACCTTGTTTATTGATGGCTGCTAAGTCTCTTCTTCTTTGCTTAACATCTTTTCCACGCTCAACTACAATTGGCTTTATTCCGTTTTCGATGCATTGAAGGGCGGCAAACAAACCTGCCGGACCAGCACCTACAATAATTACTGTTTTATTAGAATTAATTCTAGGATAGCTAACGTTGTTGGATTGCTCCTCTAAAATTTCGTTAACATATGCCCTAACTTGAAGGCGATAAATAACTTTACGTGACCTAGCATCAATGGAGCGTTTTAATATTTTAAAACCATTAATGGTATGGATTTGAACATTTAGTGCTTTTGATAAGTTTTTAAGAATAACTTGCTCATTTGCAACTTGCTCTGGAGAGAGAGTGATTTCGATTTCTTTTTGCATAAAAATTGTCGAGTTTTTATCTCGAATGATACAAAAATACAATTTTTGAGCTTTAAATTAAAATCAACCAATTTGAAGATAATGGGCTAAATGTTATATTTATAGATTATATTATGGCAAGATGTCAGTATTTTGTCTGATTTAGTAACAAGGCATGAGTATTGATATCTAATTGAAAATAGAAACCTTAAAAACAATATAAAAAATGAAAAGAATAGTAATTGGTATAGTTGCAGTTGTTGCTCTGGTAGCATTAATTAGTGGATGTGGATATAACGGACTTGTTAAAATGGACGAGGAGGTTAAAAACAAGTGGAGTAATGTTGAAGCTCAATATCAGCGTAGATCTGATTTGATCCCTAATTTGGTAAGTACTGTAAAAGGTGCAGCTAAATTTGAGCAGAGTACGCTAACTGCTGTAATTGAAGCTCGTGCTAGTGCAAGTAAAATTACAATTGATCCTGATAAGTTAAATGCAGAGAATATTGAAAAATACCAACAAGCACAAGGTCAGATTACACAGGCTTTAGGGAAATTAATGGTATTGACTGAGAATTATCCAGAGTTAAAAGCTACGCAACAATTTAGTGATTTGTCTGCTCAATTAGAGGGAACTGAAAATCGCATTACTGTAGCACGTAATGATTTTAATGCTTCTGTACAAACATTTAATTCTAAGGTTAGATCATTCCCTACTAATTTAACAGCTGGTATGTTTGGTTTTAGTGTTAAAACTCCATTTAAGGCAGATGCTGGAGCACAAAATGCACCAAAAGTAGAATTTTAGTTATTATCTAACTTTTTAAGGGTAATAGTTGTTTGTTTTTTGAACACTATTACCCTTTAATTTATAAAACAAAACTATGTCTCTTTTTACTACACAAGAACAAGAACTAATAGCAAATACAATAGCCGAAGCTGAAAAAGCTACATCTGGTGAAATAAGAGTTGCCGTTGAAAAACATTGCAAAGGAAGTGCATTTGATAGAGCGACCGAATATTTTGCAGAGTTAGGGATGGACAAAACTGCTCAACATAATGGAGTTTTAATTTATTTAGCTCACGAAGACCATAAATTTGCGATTATTGGGGATAAAGGAATTGACCGCGTTGTACCTGATGATTTTTGGGAAACTACTCAAGTTGCCATGAAAGCTCATTTTTTATCGGGCAATTTGGCAGAGGGAATTGTTGCAGGAATTGCTTTGGCTGGAGAAAAGTTAGCGCTATATTTTCCATATCAAAGTGGAGATATAAATGAATTACCAAACGAAATCATATTTATTGATCAGCACGAAATTAAATAACTGATGAAGAAAATAATCATCTTATCATTTTTAACGTTAATCACCTTTGTTGGGTATGCTCAAGAATTTCCGGCAAAGCCGAATACATTGGTTAATGATTATACAAATACTTTAAGCGGCGAACAAAAACAAGCTTTAGAAAGAAAGCTCGTTGCGTTTGATGATTCTACTAGTAGTCAGATTGCGGTTGTGATCATGAAATCTGTAGGCGACTACGACATTAATGACTATGCCCAAAAATTAGGTAGAGCTTGGGGAGTTGGTGGCAAAGACAAAAACAATGGCGTAGTGTTATTAGTTGCCATAGGCGATAGAAAATTATCCATCCAAACCGGTTATGGTGTAGAGGGTGCATTGCCAGATATTTATACAAAGCGTATCATAGAAAATGATATAAAACCATTTTTTAAATCGAATGAGTATTATGCTGGAATTGATGCCGGAACTGACTCGATTATTCAATTAATTAAAGGCGAATATAAAAGTGATAATCCAAAAGCAAAATCTAAAGGAAGTAAAGGCGGGGCCGGAATCATTGTGATCATCATCATTATTATAATCGTAATTATTTTACGCAAAGGCGGCGGCGGTGGCGGAAACCAAGTTATCGGTGGGCGAGGTGTTGCTGATGCTTTATTTTGGAGTATGCTATTAGGTGGAGGAAGAGGTTCTGGCGGCGGAGGTTTTGGTGGTGGCTTTGGAGGCGGTAGTAGCGGAGGCGGTGGATTTGGTGGATTTGGCGGCGGAAGCTTCGGCGGCGGAGGTAGTAGTGGTAGTTGGTAATTCAGTTTGCAGTTATCTGTTTGCAGTTTTGAATAAGAAACAATTAAACATTACATTTTATAATGTATAGAAAAGATTTGATAACAGCCGAAATTGAAAGGCTAGCTCAGGTTTTGGCAAAAATTATGGGTTTAAAGTTTGAGTTAAAACTTAAAGAAGCCGAATTACTTTTTGATGAAACATTATTAGTTGGCTTTGGTTTACACAAACCATTATTGTTAGATATTGATGTGGAACCGTTTTTGGCTTGGCTAGAACAAGCCAATTTAGCACCTGAAAAACTAAATACGCTTACCGATTTTTTATTCAGCGATTTAGATTTCGAACGAAATCCAATTATCTCTCAGCTTTATGCACAAAAACTTAACTTGATATATCAATTTCTGGTAGATCGTCATCAAATTGTTCACCTCATAAATATGGGGCGACAAAAATATATACAACAGTACCTATAAGCATGGAAATTTTAAAATGGCAAAAATTAGCTTCCAAATATTTAGTTAGAGAACGATGGGCTACTTTGAGAGTAGATACTTGTAAGTTACAAAATGGAAGTGTTAAAGATGATTATTACGTTTTAGAATATCCAAACTGGGTAAACGCTATTGCTTTAACGAAAGAAAATAAGATCATTATGGTTAGGCAATATCGCTTTGCGGCTGATATTATCTCGCTAGAAGTACCTGGCGGAGTTATTGATGATGGTGAAGATCCTGAGACTGCCGTTGTAAGAGAGTTGCAAGAAGAAACAGGGTATAGCTTTGAAAGTTGCGAATTGATTGCGACTTTGTATCCAAATCCGGCTACATCAACAAATAAAACTTTTACTTATCTACTTAAAGGCGGTGTTAAAACCCATGAACAACATTTAGATGAACATGAAATTTTAAACGTTGAAGAATATACAATTGAGGAAGTAAAACAGTTGCTTAAGGATAATAAAATTGATCAGGCGTTACATGTTGCCGGATTACATTATGGCTTAATGCATTTGTAAAAACATTAATATTTATAAAGCCCATTTTGAAAATATCAAAATGGGCTTTTTTTTATTTGTTCCGTCGACTAAAGTCGACGGCAATGAAGTTCCAAGGCAGTGAAGTTCTAATGCAATGAAAATTTTGTATTAACTCATTTTCAGTTTTTTCTGAATATCGTTAACATATGCTTTAAACTTTTTATCAGTTTCTATTAAATCTTCTACCGTTTGGCAGGCATAAATTACAGTAGAGTGATCTCTGCCACCAAAGAAAGCACCAATAGTTTTTAATGATGATTTGGTATGGCTTTTAGACAAATACATTGAAATTTGACGAGCCTGCACAATCTCACGTTTACGTGTTTGTGATTTTACCATATCAACTGGAACTTCAAAATATTCACATACCAATTTCTGGATATACTCCATAGAAATTTCTTTAGAAGTATTTTTGATGAAGTTCTTCAACATTTGTTTAGCCAAAGCCAAATCGATGTCTTTTTTATTTAAGGTAGATTGCGCTAAAAGCGAAACCATAGCTCCTTCTAACTCACGTACATTATTGTCGATGTTGTGCGCTACGTATTCTACCACATCACTTGGCAACTCAATACCATCAGCATACATTTTCTTTTTAAGGATTGCAATACGCACTTCTAAATCTGGCACCTGCAAATCAGCAGATAAACCCCATTTAAAACGACTTAACAAACGCTCTTCTAAACCAGCTAAATCTTTTGGAGCTTTGTCTGATGTTAAGATAACTTGCTTACCTGACTGATGTAAGTGATTAAAAATATGGAAGAAGATATCTTGAGTTTTTTCTTTACCTGCAAAGTTATGCACATCATCCATAATGATTACATCCATTGCCTGATAAAAATTAACGAAATCGTTAATGGTATTGTTCTTTAATGAATCTACAAACTGCTGACAGAATTTTTCGCAAGAAACATAAATTACCAACTTATCTGGCATGCTACGTTTAATCTCGTTACCAATAGCCTGAGCCAAGTGAGTTTTACCTAAACCCACGCCACCGTAAATCATTAAAGGATTAAAAGAAGTGCCACCTGGTTTTGCTGCAACTGCATAACCTGCAGAACGAGCTAAACGGTTACAATCTCCTTCAATATAATTTTCGAAAGTATAGTTTGGATTAAGTTGCGGATCAACATTTAACTTTTTCAATCCAGGTATTATAAACGGATTTTTGATATCCTTATTTATAGATACAGGAATTGGCATTGATTGCATTTTAGCTTCTGCCCCATTTCCGTTAGAGGGCATGTTTGTAGTATATGGAGAACCACTGTTTGACGACTTGTCAACCACTATATTATATTCTAATCTTCCTTCGTCTCCCAATTGCTTTTTTACTGTTTTACGAAGTAAGCCCACATAGTGTTCTTCTAACCATTCGTAAAAAAATAAACTAGGCACCTGGATGGTTAAAACTTTCCCCTCTAATTTAAGTGCTGATATCGGTTCGAACCAGGTTTTAAAACTTTGGCTCGGAATGTTATCCTTAATTATTTGAAGACAGTTCTTCCATACTTCGGTACAAGTTTTTTCCATTGTTAATCTTTAATTTGTTGGTTTTCAGTTCTAATAAGGACATTACGGATATGCCCTTTTGAGTCTTCGAATATTCAAAAAATTATCAACATATTGAACAAAAATTTCAATTAATTTGTAAGTCATTCACAAGCAGTATTATATACCACTTAACCTCAATTTTTTGTGTTGATAACTATTTTTTAACATAGTTTTTAATATTCTCCAAACTCGTTTCTTAAACAATCCGCTATTTCACCAAGTGTTGCATATTCTTCTACAGCAATTAGTATAAATGGCATCAAATTCAAATCAGATTTAGTTGCTGTTGTAAGGTTTTTTAAAGCTTCATTCACAGCTTCAGTATTTCTTTCCTCTTTAAGCCTATCCAATTTCTCAGTTTGTATCACCCTAATGGTTTCATCAATTTTCAATACATCTGTAATACCATCTGTTTCTTGCGTAAATTTGTTCACTCCAACAATAATTCGTTCCGCGGCTTCAATTTCCTTTTGATACTGATAAGAAGCATTTGCAATTTCTTGTTGCATGTAACCATTTTCTATCGCATTAACTGAGCCACCCATCGCATCAATCTTGTCTATGTAGGCTTGTGCTGCCGTTTCTATCTCATCTGTTAAATTCTCTACAAAAAATGAGCCAGCTAAAGGATCAACAGTGTCTGTAACTCCGCTTTCAAAAGCAATAACTTGCTGTGTACGCAAAGCGATTTTAGCCGCAGCTTCTGTTGGTAATGATAAAGCCTCATCATAACCATTGGTATGCAAAGACTGTGTACCGCCTAAAACCGCAGCCATTGCTTGGTTAGTGACTCTTATCACATTATTTAATGGCTGTTGTGCTGTTAAGGTAGAGCCTCCAGTTTGCGTATGAAACCTTAACATCTGTGCTTTTTCGTCTGTAGCACCTAACTCTTTTGTGATATGTGCCCACATTCTTCTTGCTGCCCTAAATTTGGCAATTTCTTCAAAAAAATTATTGTGGCAATTGAAGAAGAAAGACAATCGTTTTGCAAAAACATTAATATCTAAACCTTTATCAAGCGCAGCTTTTAAATAAGCCTTGCCATTAGCTAAAGTAAAAGCCAACTCTTGTACTGCAGTTGAGCCTGCTTCTCTAATATGATATCCAGAAATTGAAATGGTATTCCACTTAGGAACTTCTTTACTACAATATTCAAAAATATCTGTAATAATACGCATTGATGGTTTTGGAGGATAAATATAAGTACCTCTTGCTGCATATTCTTTTAGGATATCATTCTGTATAGTGCCCGAAATTTCTTTTAAATCTGCACCCTGCTTTTTAGCTAAAGCAATATACATTGCCAATAAAATTGATGCGGTAGCATTAATTGTCATTGAGGTAGTAATGTTTTTTAACTCAATGCCATCAAATAATATCTCCATATCTTTCAATGAATCTATGGCTACACCAACTTTACCAACTTCACCTTCTGCCATTTCATGATCCGAGTCATATCCAATTTGAGTAGGCAAATCAAACGCAACAGATAAACCCATGGTTCCTTGCGCTAATAAATAATGGTATCTCTTATTAGACTCTTCGGCAGTAGAAAAACCTGCGTATTGCCTCATTGTCCATAAACGCCCTCGGTACATGTCTTTCTGAATGCCTCTGGTAAAAGGAAATTCTCCTGGATTTTCGTTTATTGGCTTTGCAGAGGTATACAGATCTTTGATTTCGATACCCGATGTTGTTGTATGTTTAGTACTCATGGTATTGTTTGTAGGCAAAATTAACTTTAAATAAAAAACAAGTTATTTCATAGCATAGCTGATGATTATATTAATGCAAAACCTGTATGTTCTTTTTAATATGATCAATTGTTAAATCATAAGGGTTTTCTCCGATAGAGCTCATGTGATGTAAAACCTTTTTGCTTAAATCTACCCCACTAGCATTTTCTGGTAAACCTTGTACTGCATTATTAATCATTGCGATGGTATCATCTTTTAATTTTTTCACAATATTCCAACTTACTGTATCTATATATAATTGCTGTGTAATGTTGTGTTGATACTCTGACTTAATCTCATTAATAACCAATGTTTGTAATGTAGCAAGGCTGATACCTTGTTGATGCAAACGAAGCAATAAATTAGCTGGATTAATTCGATCTATGAAAATAATTAATCTCTCATGGGCCTGTAACCTCATCGGAAAAAGATCAGCACGTTTATCTCCATTGTTGGCTAAAGATTTGAAACGGAAATAATTTTGAATATCGTTCTTAATTAAAAGATAACCTACCACTACGGTAATTATACCTCCTAAAGCAAAAGTTGCTGCTGTTGTTAAAAAACTATAAATGGTCATTATATGTTTATAAATAGTAATATTAATACGGTTACGAACAAAAATGTACATAAATATTTATATTTGTCTTATTGATTTACATTTTAATCAATCAGAGAATATTATGATTGATAATTAAGTAAATTATATTTTTTTTTAGAATTCATATTTAATTTTAAATAACATGAGTACCACTGTAGAAACTGCTTTTGCACCTGTATCATTTACCGAAAATGCTGCTAAAGAACTTTTGAAATTAAAAGACCAACAAGAAATTTCTGAAGATTTTGGATTACGCGTAGGCGTTGAGGGTGGCGGTTGCTCTGGAATGAGCTATGTATTAGGCTTTGATCAAAAAAAAGAGGGAGATCAGGAATTTTATATCGATGGAATTAAAATTTTTATGCACAAAGCACATCAAATGTATTTATTAGGAATGCAAATTGATTGGCAAGATGGCTTAAACTCAAGAGGCTTTACATTTAGCAATCCAAATGCAGCTAGCTCTTGTGGTTGCGGAACAAGTTTTTCTGTTTAACCAGTAAATGCTTTAAGAGTGAAGTTTGGGTTGAACCAAATAAATCATCTGTCAAAGTAATATATATTGTAACATTTTAAGAGGTCTCGTTGTCTTACCAACGGGACTTTTTATTTTTATACCTAATTAGCACTTTATTTCTATCAAATGACCTATACCGAAAACGTAAGACTTGCGCTACAATCTATTAAAAGTAACAGGCTACGTACCATTCTTACTGCGTTAATTATTGCCATTGGCTTATCAGCTTTGGTGGGTATTTTAACCACAATTGATGCAATAAAAAGCAGCATGACTGAGGCTTTTTCTAGTATGGGTGCAAATTCATTTAACATTAGAAATAGAGGAAGTGGTATTAGAATTGGAAATGGTAAAAGACCTAAACCCTTCAAGTCGATCCGTTACGAAGATGCGATTAAATTTAAAGAAAGATTAAATGCCCCTGCAACAGTTTCGGTTAGTGTTTTTGCAAGTGGCGGCTCTACTGTAAAATATAAACAAGAAAAAACCAATCCAAATATTAACATACAAGGCATTGACGAGAATGGATTAGGTTCTCAAGGTTTAGATTTATCATTAGGAAGAAACTTTACAAATGCTGAAGCCCAATCAGCAAACAACATTTGTATTATCGGAAGTGAAATTGCAAAAACAGTTTTTAAGAAAGAGGATCCGTTAGATAAAATTATTAACGTAGGTAATAACAAGTTTAAAGTTGTTGGTGTTTTGGCAGAAAAAGGATCTGGCATGGGGCAAAATACGGACAGAGCAGTTTATGTACCTCTTTACAAAGCTAAAATCATAAATTCTAATGCCAATCCATCTTACACTATAACTGTAAATGTTGTAAATAAAGATTTGATGGACAATGTTATAGGTGAAGCAACTTCAGAATTTAGGAATATCAGAAAAATTAAAATTAAGCAACCTAATAACTTCGAAATTACTAAAAGTGATTCTGTTGCACAAACGCTAGATGAAAACTTGCAATATGTTGTTATTGGCGGTATTGCTATTGGTTCGATTACTTTACTTGGCGCATCAATAGCCTTAATGAATATTATGTTGGTTTCTGTTACTGAGAGAACAAGAGAAATAGGTATAAGAAAAGCGATTGGCGCAAATCCTGCAACCATCAGAAAACAGTTTTTAATTGAGGCAGTGGTAATTTGTTTAATGGGCGGCTTTTTTGGTATAATGTTAGGTGTAGGTATTGGCAATTTGATCTCTTTATTTGTTGGAGGATCATTTATAATGCCATGGCTGTTTATAGGTATCGGATTTGCGCTATGCGTTGGAATAGGTATCCTATCTGGTTATTATCCTGCCAAAAAAGCTTCAAGACTTGACCCTGTAGAAGCATTGCGCTACGAATAATTTATCAGTTCGCAGTTTACAGTTATCACTCTGCAGTTTAAATGAACTATAACAATAGATTTTGCATTTGCGGTTGCGAAAGAATTTTTTGTACTCTATCTAAGTGCAAACTTTCTTTTAAAGCATCGCCATGGCGAAGATGATGCATATCACTTCCTAAAAAATCTATGCAATAGTTATCTACCAATTCTTCTGCAGTTTGCTTGCAACTTTTACCATAATATCCTGTTAAGGAAATAGTGTTTAATTGTAACAGGCAACCGGTAGCTCTTATACTTTCATAATTATCTAAAGTGCCGTAAAAATAAGGATAACGCTCCGGGTGAGCAAGTACAGGCTGATAACCAGCATCTTGCATTTTAGCAATTACCTCAAAAACATTGTGCGGCGGATTGATATAAGATAGCTCAAAAAGCAAATATTTTTTATCACCAAAAGTTAATACTTCCTTTTTTTCAATCTTATTTTCAAAAGTTTCGTCTAAATAATACTCTGCAGCTGCGCTAACTTCTAAATCAATACTATTCTTTTGCAACCCTTCTCTTAAAATATCAAGTGCTTTATTAATGCTATCAGGCGTGTTCCTAAAATAATCTGCCATGATATGAGGTGTGGCAATTAACTTTGTAAAGCCTAATTCTTTAAAACGAGCGGCCAAAAACAAAGAATCGTTTAAGCTTTTAGCTCCATCGTCTATACCTGGTAAAATATGCGAATGCATATCTGTACCGATAGTTGAAAAGTTAAATGCAGGTTCTTTTTTCTTTTTTAGCCAATTAAACAAGTCTACCTCCCTTTATATTGATTATCATAATAAGCTTGATAATTACCTGAAGTTACGTTTTTTAACCAATCTTCATTTTCTAGATACCACTCCACTGTTTTCTCTAATCCTTCTTCAAATTGCAAACTTGGCACCCACCCTAATTTATTTTGTAATTTAGTAGAATCTATTGCATAACGCAAATCATGGCCAGCTCTGTCTTTAACATAAGTGATTAATTTTGCCGATTCTCCATCAACCCTACCTAATTTCTTATCCATAATTTTGCACAGTAGATTGATCAGATCGATATTCTTCCATTCGTTGTGACCACCAATATTATAGGTTTCGCCAGTTTTTGCATTGTGGAAAATCACATCAATTGCTCTTGCATGATCCTCAACCCATAACCAATCTCTAACATTTTCTCCCTTTCCATAAACAGGAACAGGCTTATTGTTTTTGATATTATTAATGGCTAGAGGGATTAATTTTTCAGGAAAATGGTTTGCTCCATAGTTATTAGAACAATTTGAAATAACAATGTTTAAACCATAAGTATCATGATAGGCTCTTACAAAATGATCTGAACTAGCTTTAGACGCAGAATATGGACTATGCGGATCATAAGCTGTAGTTTCTGTAAACATTCCCTCGTTGCCTAAAGCACCATAAACCTCATCAGTGCTTACGTGATAAAAGCGTTTATTTTCATAATCTCCCTTCCAGTATTCTCTAGCTGCATTTAATAAGTTTACTGTACCAATTACATTAGTTAAAACAAAAGCTGTAGGATCTTCTATAGAACGATCTACATGAGATTCTGCTGCCAAATGAATTACAGCATCAAAATTTTCTTGTTGAAATAAACGGTTTATTTCTCCAGCATCTGTTATATCAGCTTTTACGAATCGATAATTTTCTTTGTCCTCAATATCTGAAAGGTTTGCCAAGTTGCCAGCATAGGTAAGTGCATCTAGGTTAACAATCTCGTATTGAGGATAGTTGTTTACAAACCTGCGTACTACATGTGAGCCAATGAAACCAGCGCCTCCGGTTATTAAAATTTTATTCATATTTATATTTGATCTGGCAATTTTAAATCTACCGCAACTTTAGCCATATCTTCTTTGTATATTTTAGCCAATAGCTCGTTCATATCATCTTTTAAATCAAATTGCAAGTCTTCATGCAATTTATAGAATTTACGCAAAGTTACAAGCGTACTTTTAATAAAATAAGTTGAAAATATATCATCATAACTTTTATATGATGAATAAACATTGGTTTTAAACTTGGTAACTGTATGGTTGAACAAAAAAATTCTTAAGCTTACATCTTCAAAATTGGATTTTGTAACTCTAAAGTTATGATTTACTCCTTTAGCCAATTTACGCAAAACAGCTAGCGTATCTTTTGCATTAGTATTTTTTGATGAACTTAACTTTTTCATCTCCTGCAAAATATTTTCCTTTATTGCCTCAACCCTATCCCTTAAATTGCTTTCATCTTCTAAAAGTAAAAAATGAAGATGTTCTGTAAGCACTTTATCTTTTGCAACTAAACGAAGTAAAAGCTTATCTTTTTCTTTTGGAGGCAAATCCAAAATCTCTTTTTTTAGATCTTTATGCTCGTTTAGTTTCATTACCTAGCTTAAATGCGAGTTTAGAAAGAATTTTCTTTTATATATTTTTCCCACTCCCATGCAGAGCTCATCATTTCTGTTAAACCTAATTCAGCCTTCCATCCTAAAACTTTGTTAGACAAGGTTACATCTCCAAAGGTTTTTTCAATATCTCCTTCTCTTCTTTCACCAATCTTATAATCTAATTTTTGCCCTGTTGATTCTTCGAAAGCCGCAATAATTTCTAACACAGATGAGCCTTTACCTGTACCAACGTTAAAAACTTCGTAATTATTTCTTTCGCTGCTTTGCAATCTTTCTATAGCTGCTACATGCGCTTTAGCTAAATCAACAACATGTATATAATCTCTAATTGCAGAACCATCTGGCGTATTGTAATCATTACCAAAAACTGTAATCGGTCCTCTCTTCCCTATGGCAGATTGTGTTATAAATGGAATTAAATTTTGAGGAACACCAATTGGCAACTCACCAATTAATGCAGATTTATGCGCACCAACTGGATTGAAATAACGTAAAGCAATCACTTCTAAGCCTGGTGTACTAGCACATGTTTCTTGCAAAATTTCTTCAGCTATTTGTTTGGTGTTGCCATAAGGCGATTCTGCTTTCTTAACAGGAGAATGTTCTGTTACTGGTAAAACATCTGGCTGCCCATAAACGGTACAAGACGATGAAAAAACCAGTTTAACTTTACTATTGTATGCTATAATGATATTGATGAGTGAATAAAAATTATTACGATAATACTTTAAAGGCTGTTGTACAGACTCGCCAACGGCTTTAAAAGCTGCAAAGTGAATAATACCATCTACATCTGTATTTTGTAAAGCAAATGACTTAACAGCTTGCTCATCGCATAAGTCAATTTCAAAAAAAGTTGGTCTTTTGCCACATATTTTTTCTATTTGATCTAATATTTTAGGATTGGAGTTAGAAAAATCATCAATCACTATCACTTCATAGCCAGCATTAAACAATTCTACAACTGTATGAGATCCAATATATCCTGCTCCGCCTGTAACTAGTATTTTCGCCATTATTTATTGTAGTTTTTAAAATTCTTGTGTTCTTTATTTATCAATGCATCTTTTGGCAGAGATTTAAAATATTCGTAAGTAATTTTTAAGCCTTCTGCCCTACCAACTTTAGGTTCCCATTTTAAAAGCTCCCTTGCTTTTGTAATATCTGGTCTGCGTTGTTTCGGATCGTCTTTAGGTAATTCTTTACAAACAATTTTTTGAGCTGTTCCAGTTAACTTGATAATTTCTTCTGCAAAATCCATCATCGTTATTTCATCAGGGTTACCAATATTCACGGGTTGAGCATAATCGCTAAACAATAATCGATAAATGCCTTCAATCAAATCATCAACATAACAAAAAGACCTTGTCTGACTGCCATCACCGAACACGGTTAAATCTTCACCTCTTAAAGCCTGACCGATAAACGCTGGCAAAACTCTACCATCATTTAATCGCATTCGCGGTCCGTAGGTATTAAAAATTCTAACAATTCTTGTTTCTAATCCATGAAAGGTATGGTAAGCCATTGTCATTGCTTCTTGAAAACGCTTAGCCTCATCATAAACACCTCGAGGACCAACTGGATTTACGTTACCCCAATATTCTTCTGGTTGAGGATTAACCGTTGGATCTCCATAAACTTCAGAAGTTGAAGCAATTAATAATCTGGCATTTTTTGCTTTGGCCAAACCCAATAGGTTATGAATACCTAAAGAGCCAACTTTTAATGTTTGGATAGGAATTTTCAAGTAATCTATAGGACTTGCAGGTGATGCAAAATGCAATATGTAATCTAAGTTTCCGGGAACATGAACAAATTTTGAAACATCGTGATGATAAAATTCAAAATTTTCGAGTTTAAATAAGTGCTCTATGTTCTGTAAATCGCCAGTAATCAGGTTATCCATAGCAATAACATGGAAATCTTCTTTAATAAATCGATCACATAAATGCGAACCTAAAAAACCAGCAGCACCGGTTATTAATACTCTTTTACGCTCCATTATTCTGCAATTAATTTTCTACCAACACTATTGTAGTAATATCCTAAATCAACCATTTTTTGCAAATCGAAAAGATTTCTACCATCAAATATTATCTTGTTAGTAAGCAATTCATCCATTTTCTCAAAATCTGGATTACGGAATACCGACCATTCTGTAGCTATTAATAACGCATCAGCATCTTTTAAAGTCTCATATTGGTTAGCAGCAAAGCTGATTTTATCTCCTAACATTGCTTTTACATTCTCCATCGCCTCTGGATCAAAAGCAGAGACAGTCGCACCATGTTTTAAAAGTTCATCAATAATGTACAAAGCAGGCGCCTCTCTAATATCATCTGTTTCTGGCTTAAAAGCCAAACCCCAAAGTGCAAAATGCTTGCCTTTGATATCGTTTTTATAATATTTTAAAAGCTTATCAACTAAAACAACCTTTTGTTTTTCGTTGACATTCATTACCGCCTTTAGAATCTGAAAATCATATTCATAAGCTTCGGCAGCAATAGCTAAAGCTTGTACATCTTTTGGGAAACAGCTACCACCATAACCAATACCCGGAAACAGAAAGCGTTTGCCAATTCTATCATCAGAGCCAATGCCTTTTCTTACTGCATCTACATCTGCACCAACAATTTCGCACAAATTTGCAATCTCGTTCATAAATGTAATTTTAGTGGCTAGAAATGAATTAGCTGCATATTTAGTTAATTCAGAAGAACGTTCATCCATAAAAAAGATAGGATTGCCTTGGCGTACATATGGCGCATATAATTCTGCCATTAATTTTTGTGCCTTCTCACTTTTGGTTCCAATAACCACACGATCAGGCTTCATAAAATCATCAACAGCTACACCTTCACGTAAAAATTCAGGATTAGAAACCACATCAATTTCTACATTAGTATTTTCTGCAAAAACGGCTTGTACTTTATCTGCCGTACCAACCGGAACAGTTGATTTATTAACAATTACCTTATACTCTTTAACTAGCTTAGAAATATCTTTTGCCGCACCTAAAATGTACGATAAATCTGCTGCGCCATCACCACCTGGTGGCGTAGGCAATGCCATAAAAATAATTTGCGCTTCATTAACTGCTAATCCCAAATCGGTAGTAAACGACAAGCGGCCTTGAGCAATATTTCGATGAAAAAGAACATCTAAACCAGGCTCATAAATTGGAATTTCACCAGCAATCATCTTTTGCACTTTGGCCTCATTAATATCTACACAAATTACATTATTTCCAGTTTCTGCCAAACAAGTTCCGGTAACTAAGCCAACATATCCTGTTCCAATTACAGCTATCTTCATATATTAATAGAAGGTTTTAATTTTATTCATTTATCTTGCAACGAAGATAATAAATAAGACGTAAAATGCTTTGGATTTATAATATTGGGATAAGATTATATGGTTTTCTTTTACTTATTGCTGCAATTTTTAACCCAAAAGCTAAATTGTTCGTAAACGGTAGAAAAAACATTTGGCAACAAATAGCCAACAAAATTGACCCTAACGATCAACCTATATGGTTTCACTTTGCTTCGCTTGGCGAATTTGAACAAGGAAGGCCAGTTTTAGAAACGCTTAAAAATCAAAAGCCAGAGCAAAAAATAATCGTTACTTTTTTTTCTCCTTCTGGTTATGAAATTAGAAAAAATTATGCTTTAGCGGATGTTTTCTATTTACCCATAGATACTCGTAAAAACGCAGAGCGATTTATAGAACTTGTAAATCCGCAGCAAGCGATATTTACCAAATATGAGTTTTGGTTCCATTATTTTTATGAACTGCATAAAAAACAAATTCCACTTTATTTAATTTCTGGAATTTTTAGGCCCAACCAAACCTTTTTTAAATGGTATGGAGGTTTTTACAGAAACATGCTTAAATACATTGCTCATTCTTTTGTACAAAACCAAGAGAGCATTAATTTATTAAAAGAAATAGGCATTAACAGTGTTAGTTTAAGTGGCGATACTAGATTTGATCGTGTATATCAAAATGCTCAACAGCCGAATGCTCTACCTTTAATTAAACAATTTTGTGGTGATGATAAAGTATTTATTGCTGGTAGTACTTGGCTACCCGATGAAAAATTATTAGTGGCCTTAGCTGAAAAAAATCCAGATTGGAAGTTTATTATTGCTCCGCATGAAATTGGAGAAGCTCATATTCAAGAAATTGAAAAATTGTTTCCAAAGGCGATAAAGTACTCGTCTTTTAGTACTCAGCTTACACAAAGCTCACCTCAAATCTTAATCATAGATAATATCGGAATGCTTTCATCGCTGTATCAATATGGAAAACTAGCCTTTATTGGTGGAGGATTTGGAGCTGGAATTCACAATACATTAGAAGCTGCTGCGTTTGGTTTGCCCGTAATTTTCGGTCCTAAATATGATAAATTTCAGGAAGCAAAAGACCTGATTGCCATTGGTGCAGCAAAAAGTATTTCAAATGAAAATGAATTAATTGTTGCTTTCGAAAATTTTAAGGCAAATGAAAGTTCTTCCGCAGCTGCGAAAAAATATGTTGGACACAAAAAAGGAGCTACCGAAATGATTATTAAAAAAATAGCTAGCTAACTGCCATTTCTGCTAAAGCTTCTATAAATTTTGGGTGATCATTTAAACTTTCTACCAATTGCACGTGTTCTCCTCCAAGCTCTTGAAATTCTTCATGATATTCTACAGTAATTTCATAAAGAGTTTCTAAACAATCAGCTACGAAAGCAGGACTAAACACTAACAATCTCTTTTTGCCTTCGGCTGCTAACTTCTTTAAAACATCGGTTGTATATGGCTGTACCCAAGGATCTTTGCCTAAGCGTGATTGAAAACAAACCGTGTAATTTTCTTTAGCAATGCCCATTTTTGCAGCAATTAAACTCGCAGTGTGATGGCCTTGGGCAGAATAGCAAAACTTATTGGTATCATTAAAAGTATGACAACAATCTTTTTGTTTTAGGCAGTAATTACCAGTATGATCACATTTTGCCAATTGTCTTTCTGGTAACCCATGGAAACTAAATAAAATATGATCGAAAGTTTCTGGTTTATATTTTGCGCCATTTTCTGCAAAAATTTCAATCATTTGCTGATTATCATGAAATGAACTTACGAATGAAATTGGCGGAATAGTTTGCCATTTGCTTACCAATTCCATTACCAATTGCAATACTGAGCCAGAACTCGCAGATGCATACTGGGGAAACAATGGAATTACTTTGATACTTTCTACCAAACCATCTTTTAGCTTAGCCAAAGCACTTTCTATTGATGGATTTTGATAACGCATCGCTAGTTCTACATGGTAATCATCGCCCAGTTTTTCTTGCAATAATTGCGCTTGAATTTTGCTATAATGAAATAATGGAGAACCATTCTCATTCCAAATTTCTTTATATAGCTTAGAAGTTTTTGGACTACGGAAAGGAACAATGATGCCTTTTACCAACAATGTCCTTGTAAACTTAGAAATGTCTATCACACGTTCATCCATTAAAAACTGATCAAGATATTTTCTAACATCTTTAGTTTCTGGACTATCTGGTGTACCTAAATTTACTAATAAAACTCCTTTTTTTGCCATGATTTTTTATGCTGAACTGGTTGTACAGTTTAATTTTGATTACTCAAATTTATTGCGACAAATATACACTAAGAATAAACTTCTTTTAACTGTAGCGCACATTTGTGGATGTACTAAAATGAATATTACTTTTTAATGATTTAGAAAGATTGAAGCTGTGCTTTAACTTTTTCCATAAGCCACATAGGGGTAGATGTTGCACCACATATACCAATCTTGTCTCCTTCGGCAAACCAATCTTTTTCTAATTCATCTACATTAGATATGAAATAAGAATTTGTGTTGAATTTTTTGCATACATCATATAAAACCTTTCCATTTGATGATTTTTTGCCAGACACAAAAATGATTTTATCGAAATTAATTACAAAATTTTCTAACTCTTCATATCGGTTAGATACTTGTCTGCAAATGGTATCATTCGCTTTTAAATTAAAACCTCTATTGATCAACGCTTCCTTTATTTGATAGAATTTGTCGACACTTTTTGTTGTTTGGCTGTATAGCGTAATGTTTTTTGGCAACTCTACATGATCCAATTCTGCCAAATCTTGAAATACAATTGCATTTCCATTAGTTTGGCCTTGCAAACCTATCACTTCGGCATGACCATGCTTACCAAAAATCAGAATTTGCTCGTCATCATCGTAAGAATTTTTTATCCTGTTTTGCAATTTTAAAACTACCGGACAAGAAGCATCAATTAAGGTAAGATTATTTGCCAAGGCTAGCTCGTAAGTTGATGGCGCTTCTCCATGAGCTCTAATTAATACCTTTTCATTATTGAGTTGGTGTAACTGCTCATGATCAATAATTTTTAAACCTTTAGCCTTTAAACGCTCTACTTCTTCATCATTATGAACAATATCGCCTAAGCAATACAATTTGCCTTCATTATCTAAAATATCTTCGGCCATGTCTATTGCATAAAC
Source organism: Pedobacter sp. GW456-11-11-14-TSB4 (assembly GCF_059424425.1). NCBI lineage: Bacteria > Pseudomonadati > Bacteroidota > Sphingobacteriia > Sphingobacteriales > Sphingobacteriaceae > Pedobacter > Pedobacter sp. GW456-11-11-14-TSB4. The sequence goes on along the minus strand of NZ_JBWKZK010000008.1, from coordinate 59,236 downwards.
CACACCAAAGCAGAAACCTGAAGATTTATCTATTGTAACGTCTAAATTGTATGCCATATGTTTAACTATAAAAAGCAAAAGTACGTAAAAAAGATAATTAGAAAATGTCATAATTCTTTAATATCGGATAAATACATATATTTGTTAGACGATAATAGTTAATTATGTGGGAATTAGATTTACAACATTTGGAAGAACTACAACCACATATCAATAGGTTGTATGATAAAAAAGCACTAATTGATAAAGCAAGGCCTTTACCTAGCATCGCTTTGCAAAAAATTAAGGAAGATTTAACATTAGAATGGACCTATAATTCGAATAGCATTGAAGGTAATACCATAACATTAAGAGAAACACAACTAATTTTAAAAGAAGGTATTACAGTTAGCGGAAAATCTTTACGAGAACATTTTGAAGTTTATAACCACGAAAAAGCTATTGATTACTTATACACACTTGTAAATGAAAACTATACCTTAAGAGGAATTGACGTTTTAAACCTCCATGGTTTAGTTTTACGTAGCATTGAAGATGAATTTGCTGGTAGATTAAGAAATGGGGGAGTTAGAATTATGGGAGCAAATTTTACTCCACCAAATGCAAATAAAGTTTCTCAATATTTTGATGAGTTGGTAAGTTTCATCAACAACAACCCTTTAAATTTAAATGATTTAGTTTTATCAACCATTTTTCATCATAAAATGGTTTGGATTCATCCATTTTTTGACGGGAACGGCCGAACGGTAAGACTTGCTATGAATTTACTTTTAATGCGTAAGGGTTTTCCGCCTGCCATCATTTTAAAAAACGATAGAAAAAAATATTACGAAGCATTAAATCAAGCTAACAAAGGAAACTATTACAAACTATGTTTATTAATGCTGCAAGCATTAGAGCGCTCCTTAAACATTTATATTGGTGCGTTACCTGGCAAAAGTTATGATTACGAACCTATCGCAAATATTGTAGAAGAGCCAGGTTTTCCGTACGGGCAAGAGTATGTGAGCTTATTGGCCAGAAGAGGTAAAATTGATGCTTATAAAGAAGGCAGAAACTGGCTAACTACCAAAACTGCGGTTGAAGATTATATGCGTACTAGAAAAAGAGAGAGGTAAGGCTCCGCCTAACTTAACAAAGAAGAAAGAGTTTCAAAATTTAACTCAAGTAAACTCTATCTTCTTCACCTTCTACATCCATCACTACATCAACATGCTCTTTTAAAATGGTAGCCAATTCTAAACCTACAAAATCTGTAGCTATTGGGAAAATTTTATGGCTGCGGTCTACCAAAACTACTGTACGAATTTTTTTATGAGGTGTATTTAAAAAAACTCCTAAGCCATAAGCCAATGTTTTACCGCTGTTTAACACATCATCAACCAAAATAATAACTTTATTTTTCCAATCGCTTTCGGGCAAATCTGTTTTGGCAACTAATTTACTGCTTTGCTTTTCTATATCTACCCTAACTAGCGTAACCTTAAAAGCCGCTATGGTTTCTAAAACTGATTTTAAGCGAACTGCAAGTTTATATCCCCTATCCCAAATTCCAGCTAATATAATTTCCTTTTCATCTAAATTATCTTCTAATATTTGATAGGCAATCCGATTTATCTTTTGAGCTATTTGTTTTTTATCGAGAATTAAGACTTGATTATTAGGCATGTTCTGGCATTTTTAAGCTTTACAAAAGAACGACTTTTAAGCCTCAAAAACCAATACAAAAAAATAATTTACTTTTTATGCAACGTTTCCTGTGCAATTGCGTCTAATAAACACAGACCTCAAATACAGATTATGAAATTTTTAAACTCAGCAAAATCATCTCTGCTTGTTTTATTAGCACTTACTTTATTTAATTTAAGCGCTAGTGCCCAAAGCAGCAAAAGTGTTAACGTTAAGTCTTTTAATGAAATTACCGTATCTAGCGGAATTGACTTATACCTAACTCAATCGGCTAACGAAACCTTAACAATTAAAGGCAATGAAGATTTAATTAAAGATGTTATTGTTGAACAAAAAGGAAGTTCGATAGTAATTAAATATAAAGATGGAGTTAGTTGGAGCCGCATGTTTAAAAACGAAAGTATTAAGGCTTATATAAATTACAAGAATATTAAAGCATTAACTGCTAGCGGAGGCTCTGATGTTTTTACTCAAAACAGCTTAAAAGCTGATGCTTTAGCTTTAAAAGCGAGTGGAGGTTCTGATTTAAAATTAACGCTTGCTGTAAAAGATTTAAGCTTAACAATTAGTGGCGGCAGTGATGCTGAGCTAAAAGGAAGTGGTGAAAACTTAATTGCAAGTGCAAGCGGGGGTTCTGATATTGATGCTTTTGCTTATATAGTTAATAATGCAAAGGTTGCAATTAGTGGCGGTAGCGATGCTAATGTTTACGTTAACAAAGCGCTTGAAGCTAGTGCTAGCGGCGGCAGTGATGTCAGTTTTAAAGGTAATGCATCATTAAAAAAGACATCATCATCTAAAAGTGGTGATGTAAGAAGAGTAAAATAATCTAAATCCCGCATTTGCGGATAAATAGATATAGAATAATTTTAGTTTAGTTTTAGTTTAAAAAGCCAATATTGTGGATGCAATATCGGCTTTTATTTTACCAACTTACTTTTGTGCGCTCCCTATTCTCGAAGAGAGGGAATTAGCAGCTTGTGAGACATAACCATAAATCCGAACTTCGCCAAGTTTCGGTTGTCTTATTACTTCCCTTTGGGATAAGGATAATAAACAAAATTTGCTCCTTCTGGAACAACTACAAAAACACACATGTAATTTTCTGGTTTTTTGTAAGTTTTTAGAAACTGCTCTTTCTTATCAGGATGGATAATTCCTTTTTGTATAAATTCTTCTAATGTTGAAGCTTGAATTGTCCAATCTGTATTAAGTTCTGCTTTATTTAAAATCACTTCACCAATACTTACTTCATGCTGGTGGGCTATAAAAATTGGGTTTAATGAAATACCTTCCATCATTATTTCAACAGCTACTTCCCTAATCGAATCTGCGTAAAAAGTTAAATCTTTCTCTAAACTTACTAGCGGACTTTTCTTCTCTTTTTTTGGCGCTCCATTTTCATCTGAGCTTAAATTGCTCAATAACTCTTCACTCTCCATATACTTAAAACTTAATCTCTTTTTTTAGTGTAATAAATTTATCATCGGCTAAACTATCTGTTAGCATTGCAAAACCATCTGCTGATTTAATTATTCGTTTACTCAGCGGATATTGATCTGAACAAAAATACATACTGCCCTTTTTAATCAATTTCCATTTTTTATTTTTAACTGAATATAGGTTTAAACTTGCCCAACAACTACTAAACCAGTCTGGCCGCAACAAAAGCTCTGGTATGCCATCGCCATCCAAATCGTTGCCTAAAAATAAATCAGCACCAATTGCTTCTTTATGTGCTAACATGGGCAAATTTTTATTTGAGAAATATACATAAGTGATGTATTCTTTCCTTTTATCTCCCATATCATCCTCAATTGGTTTCGGTTTAACGATAAAGGCTGTATCTATTTTACTGAGCAAAACTGTATCAATAATTCCATCTTTTGCCTTCTCAATTTGAGCGATATTACTTATTGTATCTGACAATTTCTGGTCATTTGTTTTGTCTTTAACTTCGGCATTACAAGCGCCAAATAAAACAACTATAACAAAACAAAGCCAGTTTTTCATTTATTTCAATTTAAGTAAAACCACGTTTTCTACATGTTGTGTATGCGGAAACATGTCTACAGGTTTAATGCGTACCACATCATACTTCTCTTTTAGCAAAGCTAAATCTCTAGCTTGAGTAGCAGCGTTACAACTTACATACACAATTTTTTCTGCTTCCATTTCTAACAAACGCTCAACCACATCTGCATGCATACCTGCTCTAGGCGGGTCGGTAATTACCACATCAGGCTTACCATGCGATGCAATAAAATCTGCGGTTAAAATATCCTTCATATCGCCAGCATAAAAAATGGTGTTGTTAATGCCATTTAGTTCGGTATTAAACTTTGCATCTTCTATCGCCGTTGGCACATATTCAATTCCTACAACCTGCTTTACACTACAAGCTACAAAATTGGCAATGGTACCCGCACCAGTATATAAATCGTAAACCAATTCATCACCTTTAAAGCCAGCAAACTCTTTGGTAATTTTATACAATTCGTAAGCCTGATTAGAATTGGTTTGATAAAAAGATTTAGCACCTATTTTAAATTTAACAACGCCATTATCTGTTGGCATTTGCTCAAAAATATGATCTCTACCAGCATAAGTTATCACTTCTTGATCAAAAATGGTATCGTTCTTTTTCTGATTTTCGATATAAAGCAAAGAAGTAATTTCTGGAAATGAAGTTTTTAAATGCTCCATTAAACCATTTATTTGCTCTTGTTCTGCATAAGCGAAAACAACCACTACCATCACCTCTCCTGTTGATGATGTTCTAATGATCAGATTTCTTAAAGCACCTTCGTGGTTACGCAAATCGTAAAAGCTAATGTTATTGGCTAAAGCGTAGGCTCTAACGCTTAATCGTAGGCTATTACTTGGCTCTGCTTGTAAATAGCAATGCTCAATATCTAAAATTTTATCAAAACGCAACGGTACATGAAAACCCAAAGCATTCATTTCTCTACCTTCAGCTTCAAACTCCATGTCGGTTGCGTTTAACCAACGTTTGTTGCTAAAAGTATATTCTAATTTATTTCTGTAGTATTTATTTTCTGCCGAACCTAAAATTGGCTCCATTGACGATGTATCTATTTTGGCCAAACGTTGCAAAGCAGCCTCCACATTTTTTTGTTTAAAGCGCAGTTGGGCCGCGTAATCCATGTGTTGCCATTTACAACCACCACAGGAACCAAAATGACTGCAAAAAGGATCTACCCTATGTTCTGATTTGGTTTGTACGTTTTCAATGATCGCTTCAGCAAAATTCTTCTTCTTTTTCACCACGCGGATATCAACCACATCGCCCGGAACGGCTTTGTCTACAAAAATCACCAATTCATCGGCTTTGCCAACGCCTTTTCCTTCTTCTGCAATGTCAATAATGCTTAGTCCTGCAATACGGATTGGCTCAGCATTTCTTCTGTTTCTACTCATTAATGCAAAGATAGTAAAAAGGTAGAAGGTAAAAGGCTTAAAGGTTGAAGGTTTAAGAAGCTAAAATTTAATCGTATTGAGCCCTTTCCTTTTGGTAGGGTTAGGTGCAGAGAACAAAAAAATGCTTAATCTATTTGCCGAAAACTTTAAGAATAAATCCAAAAGCACCTTCTAACCAATTAAATTTTACATCAAATTGCTCATCAACCAAAACCGAAAACTCTAATAATTCTTTACTCATTTCAATAGATTTAATGATGATTAATATTACAAAAGTATAGTTTTATACCGAAAACCAAAACGGTATATGTTATTATAATGTTAATTTTTAGAAAAGCAATGTTCTGAGCTTTTATTTAAGGATTGTCCCGCTATCACTTCAATTCCCGATGAAAAATCGGGATATTTCCGTTTTATCGGGTTTATGATATTACTGATTGTGCAACTATTTTAAATTGCATAGTTTTAATAGAGCCAGATTTAAAGATAAATGCCAACCGTTAGTAAGTGTAAATAATTATTTAACTTAACAACATGAAGAAATATATTTTAATTCTCGCTCTTGCATCAATAAGTATTTACGCAAATGCCCAACAAAAATCTGGCGCTCAGCAGTTTTGGGATACTTTAAAACAACATTGCGGCAAAGCTTACCAAGGTGAAGTAACTCAAGGTATAACCGATGATTTTAAAAATGGCGCATTAATTATGCATGTTAAATTTTGTGATGACGGAACAATTAAAATCCCATTTTTTGTAGGCGAAAATAGATCTAGAACCTGGGTTTTAACACTTAAAAACGATCGTATTTTGTTAAAACATGACCACCGACATGAAGATGGCACCGAAGATAAAGTTACGCAATATGGTGGTATGACAACCAATAGCGGACAAGCAGGCATTCAGGTTTTTCCTGCAGATCAGCAAACGGCAGATATGCTACCAACCGCAGCTGGCAATGTTTGGTGGATAACAATAGACAAAGATTTCTTTTCTTATAATTTACGCAGAATTGGTTCTGATCGGGTATTTACTGTAAAATTTAACTTAGCTAAGCCTGTAGAAACGCCTAAGGCACCCTGGGGCTGGAAAGATTAATTAAAATTTTTTTTTGGCGATAAAATCGCCCTTCTCGAGCATCCTCGTTACAAACGAGGACGATTTAGGGATGATTTTCTTCCATTACCAAAATTCGGCAACCTAAATCTACTTCAGGATTTTTCTTGTAAACAGAACGGATGCTGAAAAAATTCAGCATGACGACAAATAATTAAAATCTTACAACGCGGCTTTTACCAAATAGGGCAATAACTCTTTTTGAAAAGTTACAAAGTTCTTGCGTACATCGGAATCGCTAACTGAAGTAAAGGCAAATGAGAAAACAATACTTTTACTGGCTTTTAGTAAAAATGCCAATCCGCCTTTGCGAGCTGGGTTATTTTTAAAATGATCTAATTGTAAATAGGCAGAAAGTAACAAAGCCTCAAGCTGGTCTGATAAGTGTTTTAAAAACTCTTGCGAATTTGCATTCTCGCGAACAAAATCCCAGCCAATAAACTCGTTGCAAACCGTGTAAGATAAGCGGCAGGTTTTCATCACCAAAGCTTTTAAATGCTCTTCTTCGTTTTCGAAATTAACTTTATTGCTTAAAATTTCACGAAGATTAACATCCAAGTAGTCCATTAAAATTGCATCTAAAACTTGTTCTTTGCTATCGAAATATTTGTAAATAGTTGCCTTCGCAATACGTGCCTTTTTGGCAATTTCGTTTACACTGGTTTTATGGTAACCGTATTTCCTAAAAAGCTCTTTAGCTGCTCTTACAATGCTTTCTTTTATTTTTTCTGGCTCCATTAATTAGTTACTTGTAAAGTATTACCAGCAATGGTAACACTGTACCTTTTTAGGGATGTTGTAGCTGGCGCCTTAACCGGGCTGCCATCATACAATGAATATTTGGCGCCAGAAATACGATCTGTAGCCGTTAAATTTGGGTCGTCTATCTCAACTGCATTTTTTTGTTCTGGATTTACAGTACTACATCTATCATAAGCCACATACGCGTTATCCGCTCTACGATAAATAATAATACCTGCAACACCATAACCACTAAAACTCACCGCACCACCTGCAGAGCTTAATCTACTTAAACGTGGGTCGGTTAATGGCATATTAAAATTTACGGGAAAATCTGGTATTAGGTTTTGCTCTTTCGCACATGAAGTGCAAATTGAAATGAACAAAAGTAAACCAAATAACTTTTTCATCTATATAATCGCAGTTTTATATTGTTTTAAGAAACGCACATCATTCTCAGAGAATAAACGTAAATCTTTGATCTCGAATTTTAAGTTGGCGATACGCTCTATTCCCATACCAAATGCAAAACCACTGTATTTTTTACTGTCGATACCGCAGTTTTCTAAAACGTTTGGATCTACCATTCCGCAACCCAAAATTTCTACCCAACCACTTCCTTTACACATTTGGCAACCAGCACCTTTACAAATGGTACAAGAAATATCCATTTCGGCACTTGGCTCGGTAAACGGAAAATAAGATGGACGGAAACGTACTTTAGTTCCCTCTCCATAAAGCTCTTGTACAAAATAGAAAAGTGTTTGTTTTAAATCGGCAAATGAAACATTTTCATCAACGTATAATCCTTCTACCTGATGGAAGAAGCAATGTGCTCTTGCAGAAATTGCTTCGTTACGGTAAACGCGACCAGGCATTAAAGCTCTAAAAGGCGGCTGACCAGCCTCCATCATACGAACTTGTACAGATGAAGTATGTGTACGCAATGCGATGTCACCTTTCTCGCCTCCTTTTTTAATGAAGAAGGTATCTTGCATATCTCTCGCAGGATGCTCTTCTGGAAAATTTAAAGCAGAGAAGTTATGCCAATCATCTTCAATTTCGGGTCCCTCAGCAACGCTAAAGCCTAGCTTATTAAAAATCTCTATGATTTCTCTTCTTACTAAAGCTAATGGGTGACGAGCACCAATTTCAAAACCCTCACCAGGCAATGTTAAATCAAGTTGTGAATCTTCAGTTTTCTGTTTTGAGTTTTCAGTTAGCTCATTTAAGGCTTGATATTTAGCTTCTGCTAATTGCTTAAATTCATTTAAAACTTTTCCCAAAGTTCTTTTTTCTTCAGGAGAAACAGCTTTAAATTCATCAAAAATATCTTTAATAATACCTTTTGTACCTAAAAAACGAATACGAAATTGTTCCAGCTCATCTGCACTTGTAGTATTAAATGCATTTATTTCTGCTGTATATTGTGTGATCTGCTCTTGCAACATGCGCCAAATATACGGCATTTTATAGAATTATTTTAAAGCCACGAGTTCAAATACCAAGTTGAAATACATTTATTACAACAAAATGAACTGAAGAGTAAAAAATTGCGCTAATCTAATGTTGTATTAAAATAAAGTACAGATGCATCTAATACCTCCTGCCATTTTCCAGTTTGCGAAAAAAAGTGATTGGCTCCAACAACGTAAAAAAATTGATTTGGCACTTTTAATTCATTTAACTTAGCTCTAAATGCGCTGTAAGTTGTAATATCTTGTTTAGGTAAGCCTTGCAAATCATTATTTTCTGGCAACACATTTAATGTTGGTATTTTTCTATCCACATTTGCTACACTTAAAGCGCTAATCTCCTTATAGTAAGCCTCATTTTCCAAGCTAACTTCGTAACCAGTATAGCGATAACCTGCCTCAAAAAGTAAAGGCGGTAAAAACTGCCAATTTGGGATATTCGAAAAAACAAAATCTAATGGCCCTGCTAAATTAGAAACTGCCTTAACCTTGTTTATATTTCTCTTATCGTAGCTGTACAAAAGCGATAAGGATGCACCAGCACTATGCCCAATCATAACAATTCGATCTGCATTTAACACCCATTCTTTGGCATTAGCCATTGCATAATCAACTATGCTACTCATATCAGTAACTTGATCTTTTACCTTAACTTCACTCTCTAACCTTACGGGAACAGCTTGAGTAGATAAACCCGTACCATTAACCAATCGATAATTTACATTTAAAACTGCGTAACCTTTTGTTGCCAGATACTTTGCTTGTGTAGTAAATTCAGATTTATCGCCTCCTATAAAGCTACCTCCATGCACTAATATAATAATCCCTGTGTTTAATGTTCTATTTGCAGGCAAATAAACATCCATCTTCTGCTTGGCATCAGAACCGTAAGCAACATCTAACATCGTTTTTGCTTGAGCTTCTACTTGGTAAGCTGGCTGATCATTTTTATCGCAACTAGCAAAAAACAATAATAAAATGATATTGAAGAAAACAACTTTGAAATTTTTCATATTGACAATAAAAATTATAACGAATTAGATGTAATTAAATTACACCTAACTCTTTACCAACTTTTGTAAATGCAGCAATTGCTTTATCTAAGTGATGTTGCTCATGTGCTGCAGAAAGCTGTACTCTAATTCTAGCTTTTCCTTGTCCAACTACAGGATAGAAAAATCCTACTACATAAATGCCTTCATCTAACATTTTTGCTGCAAATGATTGTGCTATTTTGGCGTCATATAACATTACTGGTACGATTGGATGAAAACCTGGTTTAATATCAAAACCAGCAGCAGTCATTTTTTCTCTGAAATATTTGGTGTTACTTTCTAATTTATCGCGAAGTGATGTCGTTTCACTTAGCATATCTAAAACAGCAACTGATGCACCAGCAATTGCAGGAGCTAATGTATTTGAAAATAAATATGGACGTGAGCGTTGACGGAGCATATCAACAATTTCTTTTTTACCAGAAGTAAATCCGCCAGATGCGCCACCTAAAGCCTTACCTAAAGTACCCGTAATAATATCTACACGATCCATAACATTAAAATGCTCATGCGTACCACGACCAGTTTTACCAATAAAACCAGTACAGTGTGATTCATCTATCATTACCAATGCTTCATATTTATCGGCTAAATCACAAATTTGATCTAAAGGCGCCACAGAACCATCCATAGAAAAAGCACCATCAGTTACAATAATTTTATGTCTGCAATCTTTTGCTGCAATTAATTGAGCTTCCAAATCAGCCATGTCGGCATTTTTGTAGCGAAAACGTTGTGCCTTACATAATCTCACGCCATCAATAATAGATGCGTGATTTAATTCATCAGAAATAATTGCATCTTCTGCTCCAAACAAAGGTTCAAAAACCCCACCATTTGCATCAAATGCAGCAGCGTATAAAATGGTATCTTCAGTTCCTAAAAATTCAGAAATTTTAGCCTCTAATTCTTTATGAATATCTTGTGTACCACAAATAAAACGAACAGAAGACATGCCATAACCATAATCATCGATGGCTTTTTTTGCAGCTTCGATAACTTTTGGATGAGACGATAAACCCAAATAGTTATTGGCGCAAAAATTAATTACTTCTGCTCCGCTACTTACTTTTATATCAGCACCCTGTGGTGTGGTAATAATTCTTTCGCGTTTAAATAATCCGGCATTTTCTATTTCTTGAAGCTCTTTTTGCAGAACAGGTTGAAGGGTTTTGTACATAATAATTATTTTGGTGCAACCAATAGTGATTAATTTTCGTCACAAATATAATATTTTGCTCGTTAACAAACTTTAACACATTAAATGCGTTAACTTTTACAACTAAAGCGATATTTACAACTTTAATATCTATATGAAGAAAATATACCTCTCTATTGTTTTTATGTTAGCGATAACTAGCTTATCATTAGCGCAATACCAAATCACTGGAAAAATTACCGAAAGTAATGGCGATGCTATTCCTTTTGCATCAATATATATAAAAAATACAAGCAAAGGGGTTTCGGCAAATGTTGATGGCATGTATACCATTAACATAGGAAAAGGTGCTTACACTCTAGTTTATACTGCTATTGGTTTTAAAACTACAGAGAAAACTATCGAAGTAAGCAGTAATCTAACTGTAAATCAGGCTTTGCCAACCGAAAGTTATACATTAAATAATGTGGTGATTAGACCTAATGCCGAAGATCCGGCTTATGAAATTATAAGACAAGCTATTAGATTAAGAAAACAACATTTAAACGAGGTAAAAGAATTTAGTACTGATGTTTATACCAAAGGATTACAAAAATTGGTAAGTGCTCCCAAAAAGTTTATGGGAAGAGATATTCAAAAAACTTTAAACCTAGATACCAACAGACAAGGAATTTTATACCTTTCAGAAACTCAATCCACTTTCAGCTTTAAAAGACCAAATAAAATTCACGAAGAGATGGTCTCTTCTAAAGTATCTGGTAATAATAACGCATTTAGTTTTAATAAAGCTTCAGATTTGATTGTGAATTTTTATGAGAATTTGATGCTAGAAAATACTGGTTTAAGTGGCCGAAGTTTTGTTTCGCCAATAGCAGATAATGCGCTATTTTACTACAGGTACAAACTTTTAGGGAGTACCCAAGAAAATGGAGTTACCATTAATAAAATTGAAGTTATACCCAGACGTAAAAATGATCCAGTTTTTAGAGGTATCATTTATATAGCCGATGATAGCTGGCGTTTATTAGGCACCAACCTAAATTTAACAGAAGATGCTGGCATAAACTTCGTAGATACTTTAAATATTAGTCAGCAGTTTGTGAAGGTTGAGGATGTTTACATGCCATCTAGTGTAAGATTTCAGTTTAATGGCGGCATTTTAAAGTTCAAATTTGAAGGTTATTTCATTGGTATTTATAGCAATTATAATATCAAACCTAAATTTCCGGAGAAATTCTTTACTGCCGAAATTTTAAAAGTTACTAAAGCTGTAAACAAAAAGGATTCTTTGTATTGGATGAATAATAGGCCTATTCAGCTAACAGAAGAAGAAAAATTAGACTATAAAAAGAAAGATAGTATTGCATTGCTCAAACAATCTAAACCTTATCTAGATTCTTTAGAGAACAAAAACAATAAATTTGGAATTGGGAAGCTATTTTTATCAGGCTACACAATTAACAATAGGTACGATAAAAAATATATTTCCTTTGATCCGTTAATCACTTCTATTTTTTATAACACAGTTGAAGGGCTTGCTTTAAAATATGGCGTAACTTTTAGGAAGAATTTTGAGGATAGAAAAAGTTTTTCGATTAGACCAGAAGTTCGATATGGCTTTAGCAATAGAATTTTTACGGCAAACCTAAGCTCAAGTTATTATTACGATCCACTTAAAAGAGCTAGCGTAAGTGCAAGTTTCGGGACAGAAATTGCCGATTTAAATAGATACGGAACTATGAGTTTACGTTCTAACACCATCAACTCGTTACTTTTTGAAACAAACTTGCTTAAGCTTTATAAAAAAGAATTTTTCACTTTAAGTTCTACAAGAGAATTGGCAGATGGTTTACAAGCTTATGCCACTGTTGAATATGCTAAAAATAGTACGCTGCAAAACACCAGCGATTATAGTTTTAGAGATATATCTGACAAAGCTTTTACGTCTAACAACCCTTTCACACCAAGCTTAGAAACTCCTTTATTTCCAACCCATACTTCGTTTAATATATCGGCTAGTTTAGTTTATACCATCGGGCAAACTTACATTACCAGACCAGATGGTAAATTTTATCAGGAGTCAAAATATCCGCGTTTTCAATTAAACTATAGAAAAGGTTTTAAAGGGATTTTAAATAGTGAGGTAGATTTTGATTATCTAGGACTTGAAATCTATCAAGAACGGATTAGTGCTGGTTTACTCGGCTATTTTTCCTTTGTTGTTGGAGCAGGAAAATTCTTAAATAATAAGGTTGTTTATTATCCAGATAGTAAACATTTTAGAGGAAATAATTCAACTATCTTCCCTCCTAACTTAAGGAAATTTAGATTTTTGGATTTTTACCAATATAGCACGGATAGACATTTTGCTGAGGCACATATTGAGCATAATTTTGGCGGCTTACTGATTAACAAAATTCCTTTACTTCGTAAACTTAAGTTCGAAGAAATTATTGGGGCCAGCTATTTAACCCAACCAAATAAAAAGAATTACAAAGAATTTTACTTTGGTATAGAGCGCTTTGGTTTTGGCGTAAGTTATGGTTATGCTTATGATGGTAGTAAAAAGGTTGATCAAGGATTTAGAATTGCCTATAGTTTGTAAACTCCATCAATCCTCAATGGAATGCTTAAGATTTTGCACATCAACCCCTTAAGCCTTCGCCCTTGCAACCTTGTGCCTTTTTCCTTACATTTGCATCATTAAACGCCGTTTGCAGCGGTATCAATAAATTATGATGTACAATACTTTACTCTATTATTGCTATTCACCTATAGCAGATGCTGAACAATTTGCAGCAGATCACTTGGTTTTTTGTAAATCTTTGGGTTTAGTTGGCAGAATTATAGTGGCCGAAGAAGGTTTAAACGGAACTGTTTCTGGCACTAAAGAAGCTTGTGATGCTTACATGCAAGCCATACATGCCGATGAACGTTTTGCAAAAACAGAATTTAAAATTGATGAAGTTGCTGAGCCTTCTTTTATTAAAATGCATTGCAGGTACAAGGCTGAGATTGTGCATTCTGGATTAAGAGACACAAGCATTATCAACCCAAATAAGCAAACTGGAAAATATTTGGAACCCAAAGAATTTAGCGAAATGTTAGATCGTGATGATGTAGTAGTGCTTGATGTGCGTTCCAATTACGAACATAACTTGGGCAAGTTTAAAAACGCTGTAACGCTAGACATCGAAAATTTCAGAGATTTCCCAGATCAGATTAATGCATTAGCTCAGTATAAAGATAAAAAAGTAATGACCTATTGCACAGGTGGTATTAAGTGCGAAAAGGCATCAGCTTTGCTTTTACACCATGGCTTTACCGATGTTTACCAATTACATGGTGGCATTATAAAATATGGTAAAGAAGCTGGCGGTAAAGATTTTGAAGGTAAGTGTTACGTATTTGACAACAGAATTGCGGTTGATGTTAATACTGTAAATCCAACCATAGTTTCGGTTTGCTATAATTGTGGTACAACTACTCCAAAGATGATCAATTGCGCAAATCCGGAGTGCAATGAACACATTACACAGTGTGATGATTGTGGTGAGACTTTGCAAGGATGTTGCTCGGTTGCTTGCTCCACTCATCCACGTAAACGCCCTTATGACGGAACTGGATATTATGTAAAAGTGCCTCAGCCTGTTGCAAAAGCTTAGGTTTTAACATCATTATTAAACAGCTAACTAAAAATGTCACCAAAAATTAGTTTTAAATAATTATTTTGCAGTGCTATGCGCAGCAAATTGAAATGAATGAAAAAAAAATCCCTTAAATATTTTCACCTTCTTTTCGCTCTTTTACTTTTTTCAGGAAAACTGTTTGCCGATGATATTCAAAGCATAGGTGTTCCTTATGTTCAAAATTATCCAAAATCTTCTTACCTATCGGGAAATCAGAATTGGTCTATCGCCAAAGATAAAAATGGCGTAATGTATTTTGGCAACGCCGAAGGTTTGTTAACTTTTGATGGCAAATATTGGCAACAGTACAAAATGCCAAACCGTCAAATTGTTAGAGCTGTAGCTACAGAAAATGGATTAGTATATACAGGAAGCTTTGGTGAATTTGGCTATTGGAACTATCAAAACAAACGACTTGTTTATAAATCACTAATCAATCTTATCCCAAAACCACACAAAATTACTGATGAGGTTTGGAAGATTTATATCGTAGGCAAGAAAGTTATCTTTCAAACATTTTCTACCATTTACATCTACGAAAATCAAAAAGTAAGTGTAGTTAAAGGGCCAGGCACATTTCTTTTTATACATGCCGTTGGTAATAAAATATTTGCTCAGGTTTTGGGCAAAGGTCTTTTTGAACTTAAAGATAAAAAACTGCAAAGCTTACCAGGAAGCGAGCTAATGGGCTCAACTGGTATTTTATCTATACTTCCATACAAAGACAATAGATTCATTATAGGCACAAGCAAAAACGGTTTATTTATATATGATGGATTAACATTTGTACCATTTGCAAGTGATGCAAACTCGTTTCTTAAAACATTTCAACTAAATAACGGCGTTAAATTACTCAATAAGTACTACGCCTACGGCACTATTTTAAATGGATTAATCATAATCGACGAAAATGGAAATGTAGTACAGCGAATCAATAAATCTAGCGGATTACAAAATAATACGGTTTTGAGTTTATATGCTGATAATGAACAAAATTTATGGGCAGGTTTAGATAACGGTATCGATAGAATTGAGCTCAATTCGCCTCTATACTTCTATTTCGACAAAACTGGTCAATTTGGGACCGTATATTCAAGTTTGATTGTAAAGAACAAAATATATCTTGGCACCAATCAAGGTTTATTTGTTAGTCCATGGTTGCCAGAAAATGGCAATACAAACAATAATTTCGATTTCAGATTAATCCCCAACTCACAAGGTCAGGTTTGGGATCTTAGTTTAATTGACAACCAACTTATTTGTGGCCACAACGACGGCACGTTTATCATCAACGGTGATCAAATGCAGAAGATATCTTCAATTAGTGGTGGTTGGACCATCAAAAAACTAAATTCAAATCCTAATTACTTAATTCAAGGCACCTATACTGGTTTAGTTTTATTTAAAAAGGATGTCAGTGGAAATTGGATTTTTAGCCATAAAATTTCAGGCTTTGGCGAACCATCAAGATATGTTGAGCAAGATAACAAAGGCGATATCTGGGTAAGTCACGCCTACAAAGGGTTATATAAATTAGCTTTAAGCAACGATTTAAGATCGGCGAGAAACATCCAATTTTACGATGAGAAGAACGGTCTTCCGAGCAGTTTTAACATCAACATGTTCAATGTAGAGAATAAAATTATTTTCTCATCAGATAATGGATTTTTAGTTTACGATGAAATTAGCAACCGCTTTAGCAAATATGATGTGTTAAACAAAAAACTGGGCAGCTTTTCTACATCAAACAAAATTATTAGTGCCGGCTTTAAAAAATATTGGTTCATCAATCATGGTAAAATGAGTTTGGTTCATTTAACCGAACCTGGCAAAATCTTAGTTGATTCTAGTCGATTTAGTATTTTGGATGGCAGAATGGTTCAATACTATGAAAACATTAGTCAGATTAGCAGTAAAATTTACTTAATTAGCGTTGACGATGGTTTTGTAATTTACGATAGCTCAACATCAAATAACCAGGGCCAAAATCTAAAAATCCCATCGGTACTTATAAGAAAAGTAGAGGATATTACTGATAAGTATACTGTTTTATCAGAAAACGGAAGCTCACAAAGCTTAATAGAAATACCATTTAGCCGAAACAATATTAGGATATCTTATGCACTGCCTTATTACAGACAGGCAAAAGTTAAGTATCAGTTTTACCTAGAAGGATATTCAAACCAATGGTCTGATTGGAGCTCAGCAACACAAAAAGATTTTACCAATCTAACTAAAGGCACTTACAGATTTAAAGTTAGGGCTAAATTAAACGATAATATCATAAGCGAAACAACAGTACTTGAGTTTAAAATATTGCCACCTTGGTATGGTAGTAATTGGGCTATTGGCTTTTATCTCATTGTAGGCATTATTGCCCTTTATGCAGGTAAACGTATTTATGAGGCAAAGCTGATGAAAGATCAGCAAAAGATTACCGATAAACTACAGGCAGAAAAAGAGGATTTTCTTAAAAAAGAAGCCGAAGCCACTGAGAAGCAAATTATTAAAATACAAACCGAGAAACTGCAAGCCGAACTGGCGAGTAAGAATAGAGAATTAGCGAATTCTGCGATGAGTTTGGTTTACAAAAATGAGCTTTTGCAAAAGCTTAGCGAAGAGATGACTAAGCTTAAAGATGAGAATGGAAAGAAGCTATCAGAAGATCAGTTAAGAAAAATACAAAAGGTTATAGATGATGGAATGAATGATGAACGTGATTGGAACCTTTTCGAAAACAGTTTTAATGAAGCACATGAAAGTTTCTTTAAAAAACTAAAAGCAAACCATCCAGACCTTGTGCCAAACGACTTAAAACTCTGTGCCTATTTGCACATGAACATGAGTAGTAAAGAAATGGCATCACTGTTAAATATCTCTCTTAGAGGAGTAGAAATTAGACGCTATCGTTTGCGTAAAAAGCTAGAAGTACCACATGATAAAAACCTTACAGAGTTTTTAATGGAACTTTAACACTACATCATTACCTCTCATCGCTTTATTTTCAGCACATCAAATCACAACTTCAATGTTTAGGCTGTAGTAGTTGTAATATTCTTGTTAATAGCCAAAAAACATTGTTTTTAGCCTAAAAAGCAAATCGGTATACCGGTTTGAGATAGTACACAAATACCAGTTGATGTATTAATGTAGAGGTGACAACGTTTGCATAAGCCAACTTAAAACAGAAATTTAGATTAATCAATTAAAAACAAATGTAAATAGTATGAAAAAAATCTTTACAAAATTTTCTGTTCTAACCACACTTTGTTTGCTATTATTAAACGTTGCTTATGCCCAAAATGTTACAGTTAAGGGTAAGGTTACAGATGGCAAATTACCTATACCTGGTGTTGGGGTAACAGTAAAAGGAACAACGAATGCAACGGTAACAAATCCTGATGGGGATTATTCACTTAGTGTACCTGCAAATTCAATTTTAGTTTTCTCTTCAATTGGTTTTTCACCAAGAGAAGTTGAAGTTAAAAATCAAACAACTATTAACGTTTCACTGGCTACATCTACACAAGACTTAGAACAAGTAGTAGTTGTTGGTTATGGTACTCAGAAGAGAAAAGATGTAACTGGTGCAATTTCTAGCGTAAGCGGAGAAGAAATTTCAAGAATGCCAGCTGTTAGCCCTTTAGCATCGTTACAAGGTAAGGTTGCAGGTTTAACTGTAGTTAACTCAGGTGGTGCAGGTTCTCAACCAGTTATCCGTATACGTGGTATTGCAAGTACAAATAACGCTACTCCATTATACGTTGTTGATGGTTTTATTCAAGACAACATTGATTATTTAAATCCTGCAGACATTGAGTCTATTGATTTACTAAGAGATGCTTCATCTTCAGCAATTTATGGTTTAAGAGGAGCAAATGGTGTTATTGCTATTACAACTAAAAGAGCAGCTAAAGGTCAAACACGCATCAACTTCACCAGTAATGTTGGTATCCAAAAAGTAATTGATAAAATAGATGTTACTGATGCAGATGGTTTTAAAAAACTATACTCAACTCAGTTAGCTAACATTGGAGCTGCTCCATTCGATTTCAGTAACTATAACGGAAATACCGATTGGCAAGATCTAATTTTCCAAAATGCCATTATCAATACCAATAGTTTAACATTCTCAAATACAGGTGAAAAATCTACAACGTTGATTAATTTTGGATACAACAACCAAGAGGGAGTATTAAAATATAATCAATACCAAAAATTCATCTTAAGATTAAGCCAAGAAATTAGAATAACCGACAAATTTAAGGTTGGTGCAGATTTAACTGGTTTCCATGATATTTCTAATAATAGAGATGCAGAAGTAAATAGAGGTAGATTTAATAATGCATTGTGGGCTACTCCTGTTGTACCTGTTCAAACGGATGCAAATACGTATTATGCTATGCCATCTTTTCAAAGAGCACAAGTTGGTAACCCTATTGCTGCAATGGAAAGAAGTAGAAATAACGCAATAAATAAAGGACTAAGTTTTAATGGTAGTGTTTTTGCTGAATTGAAATTCTTAAAAGACTTTACTGCAAGATCTACCCTTTATGCTGGTTATGGCAGTACTTATGGTAGAGGATTTACAAGACCTCCATTCACGTTTATCAACGTTGGAGAAAATGGTAGCCCAACTACCACAGTTATCGACAATCAATTCCGCTCAACTGTAAGTCAGGCACAATCAGAAAGACATAGATATCAACAAGATCACACAATTACTTATGATAAAACAATTAACAATGATCATAGAGTAACTGCAATGGTTGGTTTCACGTCTTTACGTACTGCAAGCTCTAATGTTAGTGCTTCGCGTACAGACAGTACATTGGTTGTTCCAGATAACCCTGACTTATGGTATATTGATGTAATCAATAGAAATAATGTTTTCAATAATAGTGGTACTGGAAATGAAGAGACTAACGCTGGTGTTTTCGGTAGATTAAGCTATGCTTACAAAGATAGATACTTGTTTAATGGAACTATTCGTAGAGATGGTAGTTCGAGATTTGCGCCAGGAAACAGATGGGGAACATTTGGTAGTATTGGTTTAGGATGGGTTGCTAGTGAAGAGGATTTCTTTAAAGAAAATGTAAAAGGTATAAACTTCTTAAAACTTCGTGCATCATATGGTAGACTTGGTAACTCAAATGGGGTAGGAAACAATCTTTATCAAGTTACCCTTGAGAGCGGACGTAGCGCTGTATTCGGAGAGAATATTTTTACTGCAGTAGGTGATGCCTACAGAGCGGATCCAAATTTAAGATTCGAAGTTATTCAAGGTATCGACTTAGGTTTAGATTTACGTGCTTTTGATAACCGTTACAATGCTGAAATTAATTTATACAATAAAAAAACAGATGGTTTGTTAACTAGTTTCCCATTAATAGCAGGAACTCCTTCATTTTTTACAAACTTAGGTGAGGTAAATAATAAAGGTATTGAAGTTAGTATGGGTTGGACAGATAAAATAGGTAAAGACTTAACGTTCAATTTATCAGGAAATTTTAGTTACAACAAAAACGAAGTAATATCGATTGGTAACAATATCGATTTTCAAATTATTGGAAACGGTGGTGTTAACTTAACTAATACTGGTCAATCAATCGGTTATTTCTATGGTTATAGACAAACAGGTATTTATCAATCTACAGCAGATTTAGACAGAACACCTAAATTTACCAACTCTTTACCAGGTGATATCTCTTATGAGGATGTAAATGGTGATGGAATTATTTCTCCATTAGATAGAACTTATCTAGGTACTCCATTCCCTCCATATAGCTATGGTATGAGTTTATCATTAGGCTATAAAGGTTTTGATGCTTTAATTGAGGGCCAAGGCGTAGCCGGTAACCAAATCTACACACAACGTAGAACTCAAAATTTTGCAACATTAAATTATGAAGCTAACAGATTAAATGCATGGACAGCTCCAGGAACTTCGAATGTAGAACCAATTTTAGATAACACTCGTGGTAATAACTTCTTGTTTAGCTCTCATTATTTAGAGCCGGGAGATTATTTCAGATTACGTACTGTACAATTGGGCTATACTTTTGGTCAAAATATGCTAGCTAAAACGGGTATCCAAAAATTAAGATTATATGTTAGTGGTCAAAACGTACAAACATGGAGCAAAGTAACAGGATATACACCTGAAGCACAAATTGGTAGTATTTTAGGTGGCGGTGCAGATAATGGCGTCTACCCAGTACCAGCAGTTTATTCTTTTGGTTTAAACGTTACTTTTTAATCTTAGAACGATTTAATTTTTAATAAAATGAAAATATTTAATAAAAAAAATGTTTGTATCGCAATTACAGCGGCAAGCTTAATTTCTATCAACTCTGGATGTAAAAGCTTTTTGGATACGGAAAGACAGGGAGAATATTCTACGGAGAATTATCCATATCCACAAGGAGGAACACCTTACGATACTTTTTTATTCTCAGCATATGATGCTTTAAGAGCTTACAATTATGTATCTGATGGCTTTATGGTGGCTTCAAGTATTAGAAGTGATGATGCAGACAAAGGCAGTACCCCAACTGATGGCGGTGCCGATGTTATCAGCATGGATAACTTTCCTGTGCTTGTAAATAGTAGTAGAGCAAACACATTATGGACTGAGTATTACACAATGATCATTAGGTGTAACGATATCCTTGATAATGTACAAAACAATACCTTAATTATTGCTACCCCAGAAGCTAAATTACAGGCTGAAGCTGAGGCTAAATTTTTACGTGCTTATTCTTATTTCGTTTTGGTAAGAACTTATGGTAGAGTACCAAAGATTGATAAGACTTTAGCCGTAACTGCCAATGTTCCACAAAGCAGCGCAGCAGAAATTTATGCTTTTATTGAAGAAGACTTGAAATTTGCAGCAGCTAATTTACCAATTAGCTGGGAAAGTAAATTTTCAGGAAGATCTACAAGAGGAGCTGCGAATGGTATTTTAGCCAAAGTATATTTATATCAACAAAAATGGGCTTTAGCAATGTCTACAGCTAATTTAGTAATGACTTCTGGTCAGTATGATTTATCTGTAAACTATGGTGTAATTTTTACAGAGGCTGGTGAAAATAGCAAAGAGTCTGTATTCGAAATTCAAGGTACAGCAAGTGCGCAAGTTCCTACAGCAAATGGTATTCAATATGCCAACATACAAGGTACAAGAGGTAATACAGTAGAATGGAACAGAGGATGGGGCTGGAATATGCCAAGTGCTCAGTTAGAAGCTGCTTATGAACCGAATGACCCTCGTAAAAACAGAACCATCTTATATTGTAGCCAAGCTGGCGCACCACGCCAAACTTACTACGGACAAACAGCTCCTTTATTCCCAACAGAAGTTCCAAATCCGAAATATAATCATAAGGTTTTAGCTAGCCCAACCTATATAGCTAGATATAATACTCGCGGAAGCTGGTGGATGAATGTTAGAATTCTTCGTTATGCTGATGTTGTTTTAATGTATGCTGAAGCTGCTAATGAATTAGGTGGCACAACTAACATAAATAATGCATTAGCTGCGGTTAATAGCGTTAGAGCTAGAGCCAGAATTGGCGCACCAGCTGGTACTTTGCCAGATTTAACTACAACAGATCAGGCTACATTACGTACTGCTATTCGTCAAGAAAGAAGGGTTGAATTAGCTATGGAACACGAGCGTTTCTACGATATTGTACGTTGGGGAATTTCTCAGCAAGTAATGCAAGATGCTGGTAAAACAAATTTTGTTGCCTCTAGAGATAATCTTTTACCTATCCCTCAACAACAAATTGATTTAAGTAAAGGTGTATTAACACAAAACCCTGGATATTAATCTTTAATTCAACAAGAAAATGAAATTATCAAAATTATATATTAATAGCTGTGTTGTGGCTCTTTCACTAACAGCTACGGTATTATCCTCTTGTAAAAAAGATGGTAATCCTAACAACCTACCAGAAGTATCTGCCTCTGCATACGAAGGTAAAATTGATGGCTACAATAGCTCTGATGAGATTTATCCAAATAACTTGGTAGCTTATTGGAACTTTGATGCAAATAAAAACGAAACCAAAAGTAATACTACTCCAACTTCAACTGCTAATGATGCTTTAGTTGCTGGTGGCGTTAGAGGTCAAGCGCTTTCTTTAACTGGTGGTTACCTTTATTTTGGCACACAATTAAACGCGTTTAAAACAGATGCATTAAAAAGTTTTACCATTAGTGAGTGGGTTCAAGTTTTTAACAATGGCTCTAAACGTACCATGATTTTTCAATTGGCTAGACCAGGCATTTTTAATGGAAGCATTAACTTCGCTTTAAATACCCAGTCGTATCCAGCTACAGATTTAAACAATCTTAAGGTACAACCAACTTTTACAACTATCGGTGGTGGTACTCAAGATAATATCAATACGCAAAGAGATAGCCCAGGCATGCCAAATTATGTACCATACATTACGCCTACTTTAGCTCAAAATAAATGGATCCACCTTTTGCTTACTTATAACGGTACCACAGGTTTTTTCAATATTTGGATCAACGGTGTTAAAGCTGGTGCATTCCCAAGCAGAGGTACAGGCAATAATTTATTTAAAGCTTACGAGCCAGGAGAAATTATTATCGGCGGTAACTACAATACTATTCCTGGTAAAACAGTAAGTACAGACGTTAGTTTCGCAGCAATGACTGGTAAAATTGATGAGTTGAGAGTTTACAACATCGATTTACCTGATGCAAATATTAAAGCCCTTTATAACCTTGGTTTAGCAGGCAAATAAATCTTAAGCACAGTGTCCTTGTGACACTGTGCTTTCTTTTCTTCATCACCCTATTTAGCTTTGAAAAACAAAACACTTATGAAAATGAGCTGCAGAACCTTTACCATATTTTCAATAGCCCTCTCCTTTTTTTTTGCAGTTGCATGTAAAAAAAGTGCAACAGAAGCACCCAAATCTACCGACACATCATTATCCTTTACTGTAAACGATGCCAATAACGGCACACTCAAATATTCGGGCTTAAATTTAAAACCCATTATCAAATTTAATTTTACTGAGGCCATTAACCCCTCAACTGTTGCTAGTGGAATTGCCTTTACCGACCCTAATGGCAATAACATTGCGCTCACTTCAACTTTTCAAAATGGAGATAAAACTTTAATCATTACTCCACAACTAGACCTGAACTCATTTACAAGTTATACACTTGCTATCAATAATAATTTAAAATCATCAACTGGCGGAAAATTAATCAACCCTGTTAACATTAATCTAATTAGTGGATTAAACGACACCGATAAATTTCCTCGCATAACCGATGATGAACTTTTAACACTCGTTCAAAAACAAACATTTAAATACTTTTGGGATTTTGCTCATCCCGCTAGCGGAATGGCTAGAGAAAGAAATACTTCTGGCAATACGGTAACTTCCGGTGGCTCTGGTTTTGGTGTGATGGCAATTATCACAGGTATACATCGTGGTTTTATTACCAAAGCTGAAGGTTTAGCTCGTCTGCAAAAAATAGTAGACTTTTTAAAAAACAAGGCAACCAGACATCATGGTGCTTACTCACATTGGATGGATGGAAATACAGGAGCAACACTTCCTTTTAGTGCTAAAGATAATGGTGCAGATTTAGTAGAAACCTCTTTTTTAATGTCGGGATTAATTACTGCCAGACAATATTTTAGCAGCAACGATGTAGCAGAAACAACTTTAAGAGCTGATATTAATTCAATTTACAATGGTGTTGAATGGGCTTGGTTTAGAAAAGACAATGGCAACACTTTATATTGGCATTGGAGCCCTACAAATGCTTGGGAAATGAACTTACCCGTACAGGGATGGAATGAATGTCTAATCACTTACGTGATGGCAGCTTCCTCTCCTACTTCTTCCATTCCAAAATCAGTATATGATAATGGCTGGGCTAGAAACGGAGCTATGAGAAATGGAAACACCTACTACGGCGTACAACTACCTCTCGGAACAGCAAATGGCGGCCCACTGTTTTTAGAACATTATTCATTTCTAGGTATCAATCCCAATGGATTGGTTGATGCTTATGCCAATTATGAAACACAAACTAAAGCACACACTTTAATTAATTATAACTATTGTGTAGCTAACCCAGCAAAAAATGTAGGTTATGGACCTAACTGTTGGGGCCTAACAGCAAGCGATATCCCGAATGGATATGGTGCAAATTCTCCAAACAACGATAGAGGTGTGATATCACCAACTGCAGCATTATCTTCTTTCCCATATACACCAACAGAATCAATGCAAGCACTAAAATTCTTTTACTATAAATTAGGTGATAAAATTTGGAAAGAATATGGTTTTGTTGATGCTTTTGCATTGAATGATCCTTGGTTCGCTAGCTCACATCTAGCAATTGATCAAGGTCCAATCATCATCATGATAGAAAATCACCGTAGTAAACTTTTATGGAACTTATTTATGAGCGCTCCTGAAGTTAAAACCGGAATGAAAAATTTAGGCTTCACCAGCCCAAACCTATAACACAACACACAAATGAAATTTTTATATACAATTCTCCTTTTCGTTATTCTGAGCAGTTGCGGCACCCAAAAAACAAATGTAGCATCTTCAAAAAAATTAACTGATGATCAACTTTTAACCTTAGTTCAAAAACAAACCTATAAATATTTTTATGAAGGTGCAGAGCCTATTTCTGGACTTTCGAGAGAGCGTTATCATAGCGACAACATTTATCCATCAAACGATAAAGATATTATTGCTACTGGTGCTAGTGGTTTTGGTATAATGGGAACCATTGTTGCCATAGAACGTAAGTTCATTACTAAAAAGCAAGGCTATGATCACCTCAAAAAAGGTTTAGATTTTTTAGCAAAGGCTGATCGTTTTCATGGTGTTTGGGCTCATTGGATGCATCCCTCTGGTAAAGCTAAAGCATTTGGTAAAAATGACGATGCTGGCGATTTAGTAGAAACTTCTTTTTTGGCACAGGCTTTGGTTTGTGTACGTCAGTATTATGCAAATGGCAATGCAGAAGAAAAAGAATTAGCTCGCAAAGCGGATGAGCTTTGGAAAGGAATTGAATGGAACTTTTTCCGCCAAAATAATCAGAATGTTTTGTATTGGCACTGGTCGCCAAATACGGGCTGGAAAATGAATTTTGCTATTACAGGTTATAACGAATGTTTAATTACTTACATCATGGCAGCATGCTCTCCAACCCATGGTGTACCCGCAGAGGTTTATCATCAAGGTTGGGCAAAAAGTGGGGCAATTAATACCAATTTTTCAATGTATGGTCATCCTGTTAAGTTAAAACATAATGTTGTTGGGCAAAATGTAGGACCACTTTTTTGGGCTCACTATTCTTATTTAGGATTAAATCCAAAGGGATTAAAGGATAAGTATGCAGATTATTGGGAAGAAAACAAAAGTCATACTTTAATTAATTATGATTATGCAATTGCCAACCCAAAAGGATTTAAAGGATATGGAGCTAACTCTTGGGGCTTAACGGCAAGTTATTCAGTAAAAGGTTATGCTGCTCACATGCCATCAGCAGCGGAAGACAAAGGTGTAATTAGTCCAACGGCAGCACTTTCTTCTTATCCTTACGCACCGAAAGAAAGTATGCAAATGATTAGACATTTGTATGAAAATATGGGAGATAAAGTTTGGGGAGAATTTGGTTTTTACGATGCCTATAGCGAAACGGATAACTGGTACCCTAAACGTTACATTGGCATAGACCAAGGGCCAATTGTTGTAATGATTGAAAACGGTAGAACTGGTTTGCTTTGGAACTTATTTATGAGCGCTCCAGAAATCCAACAAGGACTAACAAAACTAGGTTTCACTTATCAAAAATAATTTAGAATAAAGAATAATATAAGCATACATGAAAAAAATCAACTTCCTACTCGTAATAGCCGCATTTACAATTAACGCTGGTTTTGCCCAACAGAAAAAATCTGTTAATCCTACTCAGCAAAAAATGAATACTTTCATTAACAATTTAATGTCTAAAATGACAATTGATGAAAAAATTGGGCAGTTAAATTTAGTGACAGGTGGCGAGGCAAACACAGGATCTGCGGTGAGTACAGCTATCGAATCGAAAATTGAAAAAGGAAATGTGGGTGGTATTTTTAGTATGACAACACCAACTAAAATTCGCAAAACACAAGAAATTGCAATGAAAAGCAGGCTCAAAATTCCTTTGATTTTTGGTCAGGATGTGATTCATGGTTACAAAACTACATTTCCAATTCCTTTAGCTTTAGCCGCAAGCTGGGATCTACCTTTAATAGAAAAAACTGCCCGTGTTGCTGCTCAAGAAGCAAGTGCTGATGGTTTAAACTGGACTTTCTCACCTATGGTTGATATTGCCCGTGATGCTCGTTGGGGAAGAATTGCCGAAGGCAGCGGTGAAGACACTTACCTAGGTTCTCAAATAGCTAAAGTTATGGTAAGAGGTTATCAAGGAAACGATTTAGCTGCAAACAACACATTAATGGCTTGTGTAAAGCACTTTGCATTATACGGAGCATCTGAAGCTGGTAGAGATTATAACACTACCGATATGAGTTTAGACAGAATGTACAATGAATATTTACCTCCATACAAAGCTGCTTTAGATGCTGGTGCAGGTAGTATTATGGTTTCTTTTAATGATATTAATGGTGTGCCAGCTACTGCAAACAAATGGTTATTAACTGATGTATTACGCAAACAATGGGGCTTCAAAGGATTTGTTGCTTCAGATTATACGGGTGTTAGCGAATTGGTAAACCATGGTTTAGGAGATTTAAAAACTGTTTCTGCATTGTCTCTTAAAGCCGGTACAGATATGGATATGGTGAGCGAAGGCTATTTAACAACCTTAAAGCAATCTGTTAAAGAAGGAAAAGTAGCCATCGCACAAATAGACAATGCTTGTCGATTAATTTTAGAAGCTAAATACAAGTTAGGTTTGTTTGATGATCCTTTTAAATATTGCAGCGAAGAACGTGCTAAGAATGAAATCTTAACTCCTGAAAACTTAAAATTTGCGAGAGAAACCGCAGCTAAAACTTTTGTATTATTAAAGAATGACAACCAAACCTTACCCCTTAAAAGAAAAGGAACAGTTGCTCTAATTGGCCCATTAGCAAATACTGCTAGCAATATGCCTGGGACATGGAGCGTAAATGCTGATATGTCTAAAGTACAAACGCTTCTGCAAGGTTTAACAGAAGTTGCTGGTAAAGATGTTAAAATTGTTCATGCTTTAGGCTCGAATCTAATAGCTGATGCCAACCAACAAACATGGGCTACTGCTCATGGTAGAGATATTCCAAGAGATAACAGACCTGAAGAAGATATTATTGAAGAAGCGGTCAAAACTGCTAACAAAGCTGATGTAATAGTTGCAGCATTAGGCGAAGCCTCTGAAATGAGTGGTGAAAGTTCTAGCAGAACTGACATAGGCATACCAGAAACTCAGAAAAAATTATTGGCTGCATTACTTAAAACTGGTAAGCCTGTTGTGTTGGTATTATTTGCTGGTCGCCCAATGACTTTAAAATGGGAAAGTGAAAATGTACCTGCTATTTTAAATGTTTGGTTTGGTGGTAATGAAGCAGCAAAAGCAATTGGCGATGTTTTGTTCGGTGATGCTAATCCTTCTGGAAAACTGACTGTTACTTTCCCTCAAAACGTTGGTCAGGTGCCTTTGTATTATAGCCACAAAAACACTGGTCGTCCTTTGGCAGATGAGAAATGGTTTTTCCGTTTCCGTTCTAACTATCTAGATGTAAGCAACGAACCTTTGTACCCATTTGGATATGGTTTAAGTTATACTACATTCGATTATAGCAACTTTAAATTAAGCAGCAATACTTTAAAACCTGGACAAAAATTAACTGCTTACGTAACCATTACCAACACAGGTAAATTGGCTGGCGAAGAGATTGTTCAATTGTACACTCGTGATCTGGTTGGCACAAGTACTAGACCAGTTAAAGAACTTAAAGGATTTCAAAAAATTATGCTTCAACCTGGCGAAAGCAAAGTTGTTACTTTTAGCATAGCAGAAGAAGACTTGAAGTTTTACAATAGCGATTTAAAATTTGTTGCCGAAGCTGGAGATTTTAAAGCTTTTGTTGGTTCAAATGTTAGAGATGTAAAAGAAGTAGATTTTAAATTGGTTAAATAAACCCCAAACCCCTAAAAGGGTTTTTTATAGCTTAATATTAAACAATGAAAAAAATATCCATTATAGTTACGCTTTGCTTATTAGTGTCGTCTGCTTTTGCGCAAGATTTAAACAAATACGAAAGACAAAGTTTTGTACTTGGTAGCGATACTTTAAAATACAGGATTTTGTATCCTGAAAACTTCGATGCCAATAAAAAATATCCGGTTGTTTTATTTTTGCATGGCAGAGGAGAGAGTGGTAACGACAACCAGAAGCAATTGGCAAATGGCGGAAAGCTTTTTTTATCTGATAACTATCGTAAAAACCACCCTTCAATTGTTATCTTTCCACAATGTGCAGAAGACAGTTATTGGGCAAATGTAGAGATTGAAACGGTAAGCAATAAACGCTTTTTTAATTTCGTAAAAGGTGGTGATGCTACAAAATCAATGAATTTAGTTTTAAAATTTACCGATGAATTTTTCAAAAAACCATTTGTAGAGCAAAGTCAAATTTATGTTGGCGGATTATCTATGGGAGGAATGGGAACTTTTGAAATTTTAAGGCGTAAACCAAAAACATTCGCTGCAGCGTTTTCAATTTGCGGTGGCGATAATCCTGCAAATGCAAAAAAATATAAAAATGTACCACTTTGGATCTTTCATGGCGCTTTAGATGATGTGGTAAATCCACAATTAACCTATAGCGTATTTAGAGAGCTGCGAAGATTAGGTAATGAACCAAAGTATACCATTTATCCAAAAGCAAACCATAACAGCTGGGATGCTACTTTTGCAGAACCAGAATTAATGCCATGGTTATTTAGTCATAAGAAGTAATTAACTTTGTAACTATAAACAACAGTTATCGCGTAAATACACACACAAAAAAAAGAAATAATTTCTCAAATTTTCCCATAAGATTATTTTAACTTTCTTGTAAATATCAGGTAAATAAAAAGAACCATTTTAACCGCTTAACAGTATTATTAAAATTTATCAAATCCTTAAATAGATAATTTAAGGATTTTTTTTATGCTAAAAACATATTAAAAAAATCAAAATTTATTAATTGAAAATTTATATACACTTGTAAATCAGATATTTATTTAAAAATAAAGTTTTTCTATCTCCAATTGTCCTTAAAAATCGCTAGCTTTTTTAAATTTAAATTATCCTTTAGATAAAATACAAATTAAAAGTAATCGATAACTGTGTCTAAACTAATAATCATATCTCATAGTTAATTATCCACTTATCAAAACAGGGCTTAAAATTTGAATTAGAATATCATTAAAGCTTGTGAATCAGAATGCCTAATGCAAGATAAAATTTGCTATGCATTTCATTTTCATAATTATTAATAATTGCTATGATGATGTTCAATAAAAAATTAATTATCGTTTTTATATTAACATTCTTTGTAATAAAAATTTCAAGTGCTGCAACTGGTTGTATAGCCAATGGCGCCATATTAGGTCAACCTACAGCAGGCACAAGGTTGTATACAACATTAGTAAGTGGTACTAATTACAATTTGTATGGAACTAACATAGATAATCCGAATTCAATTTATTGCGTAACTGCAACCGGCGGCTCATGTACCATTCAAGGAATTTTCGGCAGTTATCCTGGCTATCTTGTTGAATATAATCTACCTGTTGGCTGCCCAATTGATGACTATACTTTAGCTATAACCGGGTTGCTTGGACTAATCGGATTTTATAATTTAAGAACCAAAACCTGTTTGTTAAACGAAAAAGCCTCGTAATTAATTAAATTACGAGGCGTTCCTATACAATTTACGGTATTACTCTGCCATGTTGTGATACACGGCTTGTACGTCATCATCCTCTTCTAGTTTATCAATCAACTTCATTACATCTAGTGCTTGCTCTTCCGTAACCTCATGATGTGATAAAGCAATACGCTCTAATTTAGAACTCTTAAGTTCAATACCTTTTTCTTCTAAGGCTTTTTGTAGCGGACCAAAATTCTCAAAAGTTCCTTGTGCTACAGCGATATCATTTCCTTCCTCATCGGCCTCTACATATAATTCTTCCAAGCCTGCATCAATCAATTCAAATTCCAATTCTTCTAAATCCAAATCTTCAGCCGGTACAAACCTAAAAATAGATTTACGGTTAAAAACAAAATCTAACGAGCCAGTTTTACCCAAAGAACCATCGGTTTTATTAAAATAGCTACGCACGTTTGCAACTGTACGGTTTGTATTATCTGTTGCAGTTTCAATTAAAACGGCAACGCCATGCGGTGCATATCCTTCGTACACAATTTCCTCGTAATTAGCCATAGATTTATCCGAAGCACGTTTAATTGCAGCTTCTACTCTATCTTTTGGCATATTTACAGCTTTAGCATTTTGCATAGCTGTACGTAAACGTGAGTTTGTTTCTGGATGAGGTCCAGATTCTTTAACCGCCATTACAATATCTTTACCGATACGAGTAAACTGAACGGCCATTTTAGCCCAACGCTTAAATTTTCTTTCTTTTCTAAATTCGAATGCTCTTCCCATTGTTATAGTATTAAGATGTGAGATGTGAGATACGAGACATTAGGTCTCTAACTTTCCAACTCCTTACTTTTATTTTTTATGATTTATTTCTTTTTTGGTCTATCACCTTTTGTCTTTAGCTCTTAGAGCCTTCAAACTTCCATCCCTCAACCTTTATTATTTCTTTAAATTCATTAACATATCATTAGTCATCCTCGCCAAATCAAATTCAGGCCTCCAAGCCCAATCATTTTTCGCCATACTATCATCAATAGATCTTGGCCAACTGTCAGCTATATCCTGACGAGGGTCATTTTCGGTGTAAGATAATTTAAAATCTGGAATATGCTTGCGAATTTCTGCTGCTAAAACTTCTGGCGTAAAGCTAACACCACCAAAGTTATAGCTCGATCTAATTGAAATCTGATTTGATGGTGCATCCATCAATTCAATTGTGCCTCTAATGGCATCATCCATGTACATCATTGGTAATTCTGTATTTGCCGACAAAAATGAAGCATAACTTCCTTTTTTTAATGCTTCATGGAAAATATGAATCGCATAATCAGTTGTACCTCCACCTGGTGCAGCTTTCCAACTAATTAACCCTGGATATCGGATACTTCTAACATCTAAATTATACTTCTGATAATAATATTCGCACCAGCGTTCACCAGCCATTTTGCTTATTCCATAAACCGTGTTTGGGTCCATAGTGCAGTATTGTGGCGTATTGACTTTGGGAGAATTTGGTCCAAAAACAGCGATAGAACTAGGCCAATAAACCTTTGCCGTTTTAAAAGCTAATGCTAAATCTAATACATTTAGCAATCCGTTCATGTTTAAATCCCAAGCTAATTTAGGGTTTTGTTCTCCTGTTGCAGATAATAAGGCTGCTAACAGATAAACTTGACTTGGCTTATATTTCGTGAAGATCTCTTTTAAAATCTCCTTATCTAATACGTTAACAAATTCAAACGGACCCGCATTTTTTGTTTCGTAGTCAGGTCTTCTAATGTCACATGCCACTACATTATCATTGCCATAGGCAGTACGCAATGCAGTAACAAGCTCCGTACCTATCTGCCCATTAGAACCTAAAACTAAAATCTTTTCGCTCATACATTAAGGATATTTCACAAAGGTAAAAAAATGCAACTAACCTTTTAATAGATGTAAACAATAATTTTTAGCGGCTAATTTTTATTTTGTAAGTTAATTTTTACAATTACTAAATCCTTTTAGTTGTGCTTTAAACGCAGTTTTTTCATTTGTGTATTTTTTACACCACATAAATTTTGCGGGCTTTTCTTTATGTATGGATTTTTTGTTTAATTTAATGCCACAAAACCTAACCAAAGTATATGAACAGAAGAGAAGCCGTAAAGAGCGTTGCCTTTTTAATTGGTGGAGCTTTATCTGCTACCACAATTGCTACATTATTTGATAGCTGTAACGAACCTGGGAAAAATGGTGAAAATTTATTTACCGAAGATCACCAGAAAATAGTTACTGAGCTGGCAGATATTATTATTCCAACAACAGCTAAATCTCCTGGAGCAAAGGCAGCAAATGTTGGTCCTTTTATTACCATGATGATGAAAGATTGTTATCCACAAGATGCACAAGAAGCTTTTGTAAAAGGAATAGATGATCTTGAAAAACAAGCAAAAAAACAATACAATAAATCATTTTTAGAGATTACTGTACCAGAACGCATTGCGTTAGTTACTAAGCTACGTGAAGATACCATAGCTGCCCAAAAAGATGCTAAAGATAAAAGTGATGCAACTAAAGCTGGCGAAAAGGTTACAAACGAAACTCCAAAAGAGATCAAACCAGAAATAGAAAAACCTGGAAACCCAATGGCTGTTAAAGAAAAACCTAAAACTCCACCTTTATTTTTTGCAATTGCAAGAGATTTAACCATACTAGGGTTTTTCACATCTGAAGTTGGTTCCACACAAGCTTACGAGTTTGTAGAAATCCCAGGCCGCTATGATGGCGATATGAAAATGAAACCTGGTCAAAGAGTTTACGCATAAATCTAATCTCATTTTATAATGAATTTAAATACTAAAGCAACCGCACAAAATACTTACGACGCTATAGTTGTAGGATCTGGAATTAGTGGAGGTTGGGCAGCAAAAGAATTAACCGAAAAAGGTTTAAAAGTTCTATTACTAGAACGTGGTAGGAATATAGAACATATAAAAGATTATACCACGGCTATGAAAAAGCCATGGGAGTTTGAACACCGTGGTAAATTAACTGAGGAACAGAAAAGAACACACCCCGTTCAAAAAAGAGATTATCCTTACCAAGAATACAACGAGAGCTTTTGGGTTAACGATTTAGATTGCCCTTATACAGAAGTTAAGAGATTTGATTGGTATCGTGGTTTTCACGTAGGTGGAAAATCTTTAATGTGGGGCCGCCAAAGTTACCGTTTAAGCGATTTAAATTTTGAAGAAAATTTAAAAGATGGACATGGTGTTGATTGGCCTATTCGTTACAAAGACATTTCTCCATGGTATGATTATGCTGAGAAATTTGTAGGCATCAGCGGGATGAATGAAAATTTCCCTCATTTTCCTGACGGGCACTATTTACCACCTATGCAAATGAATGTGGTAGAAAAAGCAGTTAAAGAACGTATTGAAAAGAAATACAACCGTAGCCGCATCATGACCATGGGCCGTGTAGCTAATTTAACGGTTGAACATGGTGGTAGAGGAAATTGCCAATACCGTAACTTATGTAGCAGAGGTTGTCCTTTCGGTGCTTATTTTAGCACGCAATCATCAACATTACCTGCCGCAGTTGCAACAGGAAACTTAACCTTGCGCCCGTTTTCTTTAGTAAACGAAATTATTTACGATAAAGAAACTCAAAAAGCTAAAGGCGTAAGAATTATCGATTCTGAGACGATGGAGCATATCGAATATTTTGCTAAAATAGTTTTCGTTAATGGATCTACATTAGGCACTACTTTTTTATTGCTGAACTCTACTTCTGCCGAGCATCCAAACGGGTTAGGTAATGGTAGCGGTGAGTTAGGCCATAACTTAATGGATCACCATTTCCGTGCTGGAGCAAATGGTAAAGCCGAAGGTTTTGATGATAAATACGTTTACGGTAAAAGAGCCAACGGAATTTACATCCCTCGTTACAGAAACATTGGTAACGATAAACGTGATTACTTACGTGGCTTTGGTTACCAAGGTAATGCAAACCGTGGCAGCTGGCATAAAGAAATTGCAGAGCTTGATTTTGGTGGCGATTTTAAAGATATCATGAGCACACCAGGAGCTTGGAGTATGGGCTTAGGTGGTTTCGGTGAAACTTTACCATTCCATAAAAACTATGTATATATAGATAAGACTAAAAAAGATAAATGGGGACAAAATGTTTTAGCAATTGATTGTGAGTTTGGTGAGAATGAAGCTAAAATGCGTGTCGACATGATGAATGATGCTGCTGAAATGCTTGAAGCAGCTGGTCTTAAAGATGTAAAAACCTTTGACAATGGCTCTGAACCTGGCATGGCTATTCACGAAATGGGTACGGCTAGAATGGGTCATGATCCTAAAACATCAGTTTTAAATAAGTGGAACCAAATGCATGAAGTTAAAAATGTATTTGTTACTGATGGAGCCTGTATGCCATCGGCAGCATGCCAAAACCCATCGTTAACTTATATGGCATTAACCGCAAGAGCGGCAGATTTTGCAGTAAGCGAATTGAAAAAAGGAAACCTATAAATTCCTCCCCTACCCCTTCCAAAGGAGGGGCTAGGTGGAGCTTAAAATATAAACTATACAAAAGTCCTCCCTTCGGGGGGATTTAGGAGGGATATGAAGCACAAAATAAGAATGGGAATGGTTGGCGGTGGCAAAAAAGCCTTTATTGGGGCCGTACACCGCATGGCTGCAGGTTTAGATGGATTAATTGAATTGAGTTGTGGCGCTTTTAGCAGCAATGCAGAAAATGCAATCGAATCTGGTAAAGACTTGTTTCTTCCCGAAAACAGAATTTACACTAGTTATACAGAGATGATAACTACAGAAAGTAAACTTCCCGCATCAGAAAGAATACATTTTGTAAGTATTGTAACACCTAATAATTTACATTTTGAACCAGCCATGTTGGCTTTAGAACATGGCTTTCATGTTTTAATTGATAAACCTATAACCTTAACCTTAGCAGAAGCCAAAGCACTAAAGGCTAAAGCAGAAGAAACAGGATTGATGATTTGCCTTACCCATACTTACTCGGGTTATCCGATGGTTAAACAGGCAAAAAAAATGGTAAAAGACGGTGCTCTTGGTAAAATCAGAAAAGTTGTGGTAGAATATCCGCAAGGTTGGCTAAGTCTTCCAGCAGATGCTGATAATAAACAAGCTGCTTGGCGAGCTGATCCTTCTAAAAGTGGAATTAGCGGTTGTATGGCCGATGTTGGTACACACGCCGCTCATTTGGCCGAATACATTTCTGGTTTACAAATCACAAAAATTTGTGCCGATTTAAATATCGTTGTAGAAAACAGATTATTAGATGATGATGGCAACGTTTTATTAAAATTCGACAATGGAGCAAACGGTGTTCTTTTCGCATCGCAGATTGCTGCCGGAGAAGAAAATGCCATCAAAATTTATGTCTACGGCGAAAAAGGTGGTTTAGAATGGCATCAAATGGAACCAAACACATTATTGGTAAAATGGCTCGATCAGCCAATGCAAGTTTATAGAACTGGTAATGGCTACAATTCTGACATCGCAAAATACAATACTAGAACACCTTCAGGCCATCCAGAAGGATATTTAGAAGCGTTTGCCAATATCTACAAAAATTTTGCACAAACTATAGCTGCCAAGGAAATAGGTGAAACGCCAAGTGAAGAAATGTTAGATTTTCCAGGTGCTGATGAAGGTGTAAGAGGTATGGCGTTTATAGAAAACGTAGTAGCCTCTAGCAAATCTGATGTGAAATGGTTCGATTTTAAAGTTTAATAATCATGACAACAATACAAGGACCAGCCGTATTTTTAGCCCAATTTATTGGAGATGAGGCCCCATTCAATTCCTTAGATGGAATTTGCGAATGGGCAGCCAACCTAGGTTTTAAGGGCATACAAATGCCAACACTTGATAAAAGATTTATCGACCTAAAATTAGCTGCAGAAAGCAAAACTTATGCAGATGAGCTTACCGCAAAAGTAGCTTCCTATGGTTTGGCAATAACAGAATTATCTACCCATTTACAAGGCCAGTTGGTAGCAGTAAACCCAGCTTATGATTCATTATTTGATGCATTTGCTGCCGATGAGGTAAAAGGTAATCCGAAAGCTAGAACAGAATGGGCTGTACAACAAATGATGTATGCAGCTAAAGCTTCTCAAAATTTGGGCTTGAATGCACATGCTACTTTTAGCGGTTCACTGTTATGGCATACTTTTCATCCTTGGCCTCAAAGACCAGAAGGATTAGTAGAGGATGGTTTTACTGAATTAGCCAAACGTTGGACACCAATTTTAAATGAGTTTGACAAATGTGGTGTTGATGTTTGCTATGAAATACATCCTGGCGAAGATTTATTTGATGGCGAAACTTATGAAATGTTCTTAGATAAAGTTAATCATCATCCAAGAGCTTGTTTATTATATGATCCATCACACTTTGTACTACAGCAATTAGATTACATTCAATATATCGATTTTTACCACGAGCGAATTAAAGCATTTCATGTAAAGGATGCTGAATTTAATCCGACAGGTAAACAAGGCACATTTGGAGGTTATCAAAGCTGGGCAAACCGTGCAGGCAGATATCGTTCTCCAGGAGACGGACAAGTAGATTTTAAACGAATTTTTAGCAAATTAACACAATACGATTATAAAGGCTGGGCAGTTATGGAATGGGAATGCTGTATTAAAGATTCAGAAACCGGAGCTCGTGAGGGTGCAGAATTTATTAAGAAACACATTATCCCAGTTACCACAAAAGCTTTTGATGATTTTGCCGCATCTGGCGGAAACCCGGATTTTAACAAAACGATTTTAGGTTTATAATCCGAATCTAAAAAAACTGAAAAATATATAACACAAAATAACACATGAAAAGAACATTTTTATTTTTAGGAAGTATTGCCTTATTCTTAGCTGCTTGTGGTGGCTCTGGTGATACATCTGAAAGCACATCTGCAACAACTGCAACCACAACACCAGCCCCAAGCAAATCAGCTATGGAGCCAGGAGAATTATTAATCGTTAAATCTGATTGCGTGGGTTGCCACCATAAAGAAAACAAATTGATCGGCCCTGCCTACAAAGAAATTGCTGAAAAATATCCATCAAATGATGAAAATATAGCATTATTAGCTAGCAAAATTATAAAAGGCGGTAAAGGTGTTTGGGGTGCTGTACCAATGACGCCACATCCAAAAATTACCGAAGACGATGCCAAATCAATGGTTAAGTATATTCTTTCGTTAAAAAAATAAATTCACCCTAAAATTAAACTAGATGAAAAACTTAAGTAAGGAAACCGCAGACCACAGCAGACGTAATTTTCTTAAAACAACCGCTGTTGCTGCTGCTGCATTTACTATTGTACCCCGCCATGTTTTGGGCGGAAAAGGATTTTTAGCACCAAGTGATCGCCTAATTGTGGCAGGTGTTGGTGTTGGTGGTAAAGGTGGTGGTGATATCAAGGCTTTCTATGAAAGTGGTAAAGCAGATATTGGTTTCTTATGTGATGTAGATACGCGTAGAGCCGCCGGAAGTGTAAAGGCTTATCCTAAAGCAAAATTCTATAAAGATTGGAGAGAAATGTATGAAAAAGAGCACAAAAATTTTGATGCTGTTTCTGTTTCTACCCCAGATCATAACCACGCAGTACAAGCAATGGCTGCAATGCAGTTAGGTAAACACGTATATGTACAAAAACCTTTAACTCATGATATTTTTGAAGCTCGTGCATTAACTGAAGCAGCTAAAAAATATAAAGTAGTAACACAAATGGGTAACCAAGGATCTTCAAATGATGGTCCACGCCAAATGAAAGAATGGTATGATGCTGGTTTAATTGGAGATGTACACACCATTTATGCATTTACCGACAGACCGGTTTGGCCACAAGGTATTCCATGGTCTGCTAACAAAGCAGATATTCCTAAAGAATTAGATTGGGATTTATGGTTAGGTACTGCTCCTTACAAAGATTACGTAGATAAATTAGTGCCTTTTAACTGGCGTGGATGGTGGGATTACGGAACAGGTGCATTAGGAGATATGGGTTGCCACCTATTAGAAACTCCTTTTAGCGTATTAAACTTAAAGTATGCTACAGAGGTACAAGCTAGTGTTGGCTCAGTATATGTTGATGAGTTTAAACGTGGATATTTCCCAGATAGCTGCCCTCCATCAAGCCATGTAACTTTAAAATTCCCTAAAACAAATAAAACCAAAGGTGATGTAACCGTACATTGGATGGATGGCGGTATACAGCCAGAGAGACCAGAAGAGTTAGCACCGAACGAAAAATTTGGTGATGGTGGTAACGCTACATTATTTATCGGCACAAAAGGTAAAATGACTTCTGAAACTTACGGAAGAAACCCTAAACTTTTACCATTAAGCAGAATGGAAAACCTAAAAGTTGCACAAAAATTTGCTCGTGTAACCAACCAAGAAGCTGGTCACTATGCACAATGGGTAGAAGCCGCAATTGCAGGTCATGGTAAAAAAGAATTAAGTTCTCCTTTTGAAATTGCTGGTCCGCTTACAGAAGCTTTATTAATGGCCAACTTGGCTATTCGTGCAGCTGATGTACAACGTAAAGATGCAAATGGCAGAAACACCTATCCAGGCAGATATACCAAATTACTTTGGGATAACGATCAAATGAAAGTAACCAATTTTGATGACGTTAATCAGTTTGTGAAAAGAAAATATCGCGATGGTTATAGCTTAGGCATATAATTAACAAAAATTAATCTATCATTAACTTTTTAAACAGAGTGATGATAGATTTTAGATCCTTATTAAAATTAAATAATGAAAAAATACATATTATCTGCACTAATGATTTTCGCAGCAGCTCAATTTGCTAGTGCACAAAAAGGTTTTGTGCCTTTGTTTGATGGAAAAACTATGACCGGATGGCATACTTATAATAAAACTACTGTGGGTAGCGCTTGGGAAGTTGTTGATGGCGCCATACACATGAACCCAACCAAAAAAGGTAAAGATGGTGGTGGCGATTTAGTGACTGATAAAGCTTACTCAAACTATCATTTAAAATTAGAATGGAAAGTAGCTCCAAAGGCTAATAGCGGAATTATCTTTAATATTTTTGAAGATCCTAAATACAGACAAACGTATTTAACTGGACCAGAAATGCAGGTTATTGATAATGATGGCCATCCAGATGGTAAAATTACTAAACACAGAGCTGGTGATTTGTATGATATGGTTCAAAGCAAAAGCGAACCTGTAAAACCAGTAGGCGAATGGAACAAAGCAGAAATTATTAGTGATAATGGCAATTTAACCTTAGTTTTAAATGGCGTTAAAGTTGTTAAAACTACCATGTGGGATGACAACTGGAAAGCATTAATTGCAGGAAGTAAATTTGCAAAATGGGATGGTTTCGGCGTACACAAATCTGGCAAAATTGGTTTACAAGACCATGGCGATGAGGTTTGGTTTAGAAACATAATGATTAAAGAATTAAAATAAAACAATAAAGTATAAAGCAAAAAGGCCAAATCTTTGGTCTTTTTGCTTTTCTCTTATACCTTAAACCAAATATAAAATGAACCCAACTATCCGCGTTAAACTATCCTTTATGATGTTCCTAGAATTTTTTATCTGGGGAGCATGGTTTGTAACTATGGGCACCTATCTTGGAAAAAATCTCCTTTCTAATGATGTTCAAATTGGCTCAGCTTACAGCACACAATCTCTAGGTGCCATTATAGCTCCATTCATCATCGGCCTTATTGCCGACAAATTTTTCTCTGCTCAAAAAGTTTTAGGATTTTTACATCTCACAGGAGGAATACTTTTGTGGTTTGCATCTACATCATTAGATTTCGATAGCTTTTTCCCATTTATTTTAGGATACATGATTGCTTATATGCCAACTCTAGCATTGGTTAATTCAATTTCGTTTAAACAAATGAATAACCCAGGCAAAGAGTTTCCTTCGATAAGAGTATTTGGAACAATAGGCTGGATTATAGCCGGCTTGGTAATTGGATGGCTTAATTGGGAACAGGACGGAAACTTAGTTTTAACGTTTAAAATGGCATCAGTTGCTTGTATTATTTTAGGTTTATTTAGCTTTATCTTACCAAATACACCACCTGTTAAAAAAGGAGAAAAAACTAGCTTTGGAGAAATCATTGGCTTAGACGCCATTGGTTTACTAAAAAATAAATCATATCTATTATTTTTCCTTTCTTCTGTAGCTATTTGTGTTCCATTGGCATTTTATTACAATTTCACTAATCCTTTTTTAAATGAGGTAGGAATGAAATCTGCAGCAGGAATACAGTCATTGGGCCAGGTTTCTGAAACGCTATTCATGTTATTAATGCCACTTTTCTTTGTTCGCCTAGGCGTTAAGAAAATGCTAGCTATAGGTATGATTGCTTGGGTTGTTAGATATTTATTCTTCGCCTTCGGCAACGCTGATAGTAATTATTGGATGTTAATTGCAGGTATAGTTTTACATGGTATTTGTTATGACTTCTTTTTTGTTACTGGACAAATTTATACCGACAGACTTGCTGGCGAAAAGTTTAAAAGTGCTGCACAAGGGTTTATCACATTGGCAACTTATGGTGTAGGTATGCTAATTGGCTCAATAATTTCTGGAATGGTTGTAGATAAATATGCTGTAGATGGTGGACATATGTGGTATAACATCTGGATAATTCCAGCTTCAATTGCTGCTGTTGTAGTTTTACTGTTCTTAATTTTCTTTAAAGACGATAATAAAGAACCAGAAACCCAAACCGAATTATAAATAAAATTGCTATTTTGCAGTATGAACTCTAGAAGAACTTTCCTCAAACAATCTGGTCTATTTGCAGCTGCAGTTGCAGTTGCTCCATCATTCGCTTGTACACCGGTGGCTAAAAAGGCTGTCGGCTTACAACTTTATAGCTTAAGAGATGTGATAAAGAATGATATAACTAGTATCATTTCTAAAGTCGCTGCAATAGGCTATAAGGAAGTTGAAACCTTTAGCTACTCTGCAAAAAATGGTTTTTGGGGTCTAGATGCAAGAGCATTTAAGGCTTTATTAGATCAACATGGTATGAGCTCTCCTAGTGGACATTTCGAAATGGGCGAATACATGACGGGAAAAAATACCGACGTGCTAAAAACTTATATTGATGCTGCTAAAATTTTGGGTAGTGCTTATGTAACTGTGCCTTGGCTTGATGGAAACGTTAGAAAAACTGCAGACGATTATAAAAAGATTGCGGCTAAACTTAACGAAGCAGGTAATTTATGTAAAGCTTCTGGTTTAAAACTCGCTTACCATAACCACGATTTTGAATTTAAAAAATATGGCGACACTACTGGTTTCGACATCTTGTTAAAAGAAACCGATAAAAAACTAGTTGATTTTGAGTTGGATCTATATTGGACAGTAAGATCAGGAGTAAATCCTTTAGATTTATTTAACGCTCATCCTAAACGCTTTACCATGTTTCATGTTAAAGATATGGACAAAACCAACAAAGCTTTAAATGCGGAAGTTGGACAAGGAAGCATCGACTTTAAAAATATTTTAACAGGCGCTAAACAAGCAGGTGTTAAGCATTACTTTGTTGAACATGAAACCAATTACAAACCAGATGTAATGGGTTCTGTAAAATCAAGTTTCGATTATGTGAATACTCAACTTTTGTAAGTTAACTTCTAAACCTGTCAACAACCAAACCTATCCACTCTTTAATAAGTAGGTTCCAGTTACTCATTGCTTCGGCACTTGGTATAATAAAATCCGACAAGTCATATTCAACTTTACCAATATGATTTGTCGGATAATATTCAGCTCTATCCTTAAAATATTTATCGAAACTTAGTTTTGCTCTTGGTATATGCCAAGCGCTAGTAATTACTAAAATAGAAGCACTTTTATCGGTTGCTTTTAGTAAGGCACTACTAAATTTAGCATTTTCAACCGTATTTCTACTTTGATTTTCAATCAAAACAACAGAATCTGGCAATTTCAAATCAGCTAAATATTTTTTAATAAGATCAGCTTCTTTTATTTCTGTATGAACCAAATTTCCACTGCCACTGGTAATTAATATTTTTTTAATTATTCCTTTTTGATACAGATTGATAGCCTGCAAAAGTCTATCTGCAGTAAAACCAAAAGCTACCTCGCCGTTTCTTTTGTTGATATTTGAAAAGCCACCTAAAACGATCCCAACTTCATACTTTTTTATGGTTGGGTATTGGGCTTCATAAGCATTAAAACATTTGCCTACCAAGTAAGAGTTTGAGAATACTAAAAGCAACCCTATACCAACTAGCAAAAAACGTTTTCTTTTAGTCGCACTTTTGGTAAAATAAGCTATAATCAATATCAAGCAAATCCACACCAATGGTTTAATTAAAAACGAAAATATTTTAGAAAATAGAAATGCCATAAAACAAAAAAATCCTATAAAAATAGGATTTAAATTTGCTTTTTAGCTTATAGATTGCTCAGTGTTCTGACTTTCAACATGCGCTTCATG
The DNA here is from genome assembly GCF_059424425.1 of Pedobacter sp. GW456-11-11-14-TSB4. Lineage (NCBI taxonomy): Bacteria > Pseudomonadati > Bacteroidota > Sphingobacteriia > Sphingobacteriales > Sphingobacteriaceae > Pedobacter > Pedobacter sp. GW456-11-11-14-TSB4. Next base: position 16,401 of record NZ_JBWKZK010000008.1, on the reverse strand, counting down.
AATAATATCTTTTATATCTGATTTTCGCTTTTTAGGCACTTTATTTACAAAGTGTGGAACTTCAGGGGCCACATCATCATCATGCTCTTCAAAATCATTACCACTTAATTTATTTCTAAGCGCATTAAACTTGTCTTTTGCATTATCTCCTAGGCCTTTTGCCTTATCTCTAATTACTCTTCGCGTATCTTCGCCACTTTCTGGAGCAAATAAAATACTCAAAATAGCACCTGCAGCTAAACCAGCTACCAAAGCAACTGCAACGTATCCGTTGTTATTAGATCTCTTTGTTAATTTCGATATTAATCTTCCGTATTTCATAGTTTTAAAGTTTTAAAAATAACAAGGCTTAAATAAAATTGTTTTTTGATTTTTTAATTCAGCTTAGCTGCCAAAACACACGTCTGTTTAAAACTCTCTATTTTTCCACTTGCTGTAAAAGCGTCAAACTTAATTACATAAATACCAATATTACTTTTTATACCTGCATCATTAAGGCCGTCCCAAGTAAAATATCCATTGCTTGCAATGGTGGTATTTCGCTGTAAATTTTTTACCAAAACTCCCCTATCCGTATAAATATTCACAGTAGCCACATAACCATTACTTACAAAGTCGTACTCAATTTTCAACACATCTTCAAAGCCATCATTATCTGGAGAAAATACTTTGTTTGATATAGAAACCTTACTTTTTGTGATCGAACTATCAAACTCTTGTGAATTTTTAGCTGTTGGTGTTGCAAAACCTACAGATTGTGCGGCAGATTTAAAGTTACCAACCGCATTCGCATCTTCTTTAAATGATATCCGCTCTAGCGATACACCATCTCCATCTTGCAATAATTTAATGTGCATATCTTCAGCATAATTAAATTGCTCTAAAACTTCATTATTTGTCAAAAGTACAACAGTGCCTTTATCGTTATTAAAAGATGGCAAGCTACTCATTTGCACAAATTGATTAGGAAATTTTGCTTCATAATGACCCTTTACAACTGTCGGATTAGCTGTTAAAACCCAGTATGATTTTGCTGGCATGTAGACCGAATTAAGAGTTACATTTTTTATATTTGCTGGTACACCATTTGCATCAGAATTAGCCAATTGTAAATCTTTTAAATCTAGTATCTGGTTCGTATTGTTATAAATCTCTACAAAATCTACACCTCCAGTTTTAGGATTGGCTAAAATTTCACTTATTAAAATATCACCCTTTTTTAGGATGTAAGGTTTAAGGTAAAAAAAGTTTGCAGTGTTGGCATTGGTTGTTATTATATTGCCTTTTATATCACTCACATTGTTTACGGTTAACTTATATTCGCCAGTTGGCAATGCCGATGTAAAAGTTAATTTATAAGTGTTTGCAGCAGCCGTAGTGGCTACACTATTTGGGCTCCCTAAATTGCTTACATTGTAATTACTCGCCATCAAGGCGGATGTAGACCTTAATCTTTCAGAAAAAACCACTTCGATATTAAATTCATCAATCGTTTTTGCACTAAGCAAAGCTGGCGGTTTTACATCTGGTATTAATTCCTTAACTTCAAAATCATCGAAAATAAAACCTGTTGAACGGGTTGCTGTATAATCGCACCTAACACCAAACCAATCTGTATTAATGTAGGTTAAATCGGTAACGCTGCCTTCTAAAACAAACGTGCCATTAGCATTAATATCGGTAAAAAGTTCCCATTTACCATCTTCGTTTCTGGTTACCCTTACTTTGGCTTTTAATAAATTTACATCTGCTCTGCTTTTTGCTGCACCATCAATTATTTTTGTAACCGTTAAACCGGTTTGCCTGTACAAATCATAGCTATCTGTACTGCCGCTTTCTCCAATTTGGATAAAATATCCGTTTAATGATGCACTTAAATCCTGTTTATCAGCAATTAAATAAATTCTTGCTTGGTTGCTAGATGAGGGATCAAAATTCATTTGCACAAAAAAATCCCATTGCGTATTAAGTGCTAAAAAACTAGATGTACTTAGGCTAACAATTTGAGCATTAGTACTTAACGAACTTTGAATCTGCTTATTGGCATTGATGTTAAATTGTGTAGTTTGACCAACCCAAACTGGATTAGCGGTAAAATTACCATCACTAAAGTCATCAGATAATTGACCGAATGTAAGTTTAACACTCAGGAGCATAAAAAAAAGTAAAGTTTTTCTCATATTTGGTAGATATTAAGAATTAACTAAATATAATTAAAAAAACAGAAAAATGAAAGTTGCAGTAGTAGGTGCCACAGGACTTGTAGGTACTGTAATGTTAAAAGTATTGGAGGAGAGAAATTTCCCGCTAACAGAATTAATCCCAGTTGCTTCAGAAAAGAGTGTTGGTAAGTTAATTACGTTTAAGGGTAAACAGTTCCCAATCGTTAGCATGGATACTGCGATTGGAATGCGCCCTGATATTGCTCTATTTTCTGCTGGTGGTAGTACTTCATTAGAACATGCTCCACGCTTTAAAGAGGCAGGCACAACAGTGATCGATAATTCATCTGCATGGAGAATGGATCCAAAAATCCCGTTGGTTGTGCCAGAGGTTAATGCAAACATTTTATCACTTGATGATAAAATTATTGCTAATCCAAATTGCTCTACCATTCAAATGGTTGTAGCTTTAAAACCTTTGCACGATAAATATAAAATTAAACGTGTTGTTGTTTCTACTTATCAATCGGTTACAGGTACAGGTGTAAAAGCGGTTGATCAAATGATGAACGAACGTAATGGCGTTTATGATGGAGAAATGGCTTATGCTTATCAAATTGATTTAAATGTTATTCCTCAAATTGATGTATTTACCGAAAATGGATACACCAAAGAGGAAATGAAAATGATTAATGAAACCCGTAAAATTATGGGCGATAATAGTATTCGTTTAACTGCAACAACTGTTCGTATTCCGGTAATGGGTGGTCACTCTGAATCAGTAAACATAGAATTTGAAAACGATTTTGATGTGACTGAAGTAACCTCATTATTAGAAAAAACAGAAGGAATTATTGTAGTTGACGATATTGCCAACAATAAATACCCAATGCCAAAAGATGCACATGAAAAAGACGAAGTTTTTGTTGGTCGCATACGTAGAGACGAATCGATGCCAAATACGTTGAACATGTGGATTGTTGCCGATAATTTACGTAAAGGTGCCGCAACTAACGCAGTACAAATTGCCGAATATTTGGTGAGAAAAGAATTGGTTTAGATCGTAGTCATAAACTATCTTATAATAAAAGTGATGCCTCAAACACATCACTTTTTTTGTTTAACAATAATTCCTAATCTAAAAATTAGAAAAAACTATTCCTCTATTTTACTGTCCGATGAAAACACTTAAACTATCCCTAATTTTAATTGCACTTTCTACAGTTTGCTTCGCCCAATATCCAATTGCCAAAATTGAACAAGCTTTTCAAAATTTAGCAAACGATGAACAGGCGAAATATGCCATTACATCACTTTGTGTTTTAGATGCGCAAAACGGAAAAGTAGTTTTTGCTAAAAATGAAAATATCGGCTTGGCAACAGCATCTACCTTAAAAACCATAACAGCAGCAACTGCTTTTAGCATTTTGGGTAAAGATTTTAAATATCAAACTACTTTGGCTTATAGTGGTAAAATTGATAGTGAAGGAACTTTAGAAGGCGATATAATTATTGTTGGAAGTGGAGACCCAACTTTAGGATCATGGCGTTATGAGCAAACTAAAGAAAATGTGGTTTTAAACAGTTGGGTTAGTGCAATTAAAGCTGCAGGAATTAAAAAAATTACGGGCTCTGTTATTGGCGATGATAGTTTATTCGGCACTCAAACCATGCCCGAAGGTTGGATTTGGCAAGATATGGGAAATTATTATGGCGCTGGCGGATCTTCACTCTCATGGCGTGAAAATCAATTCGATGTGAAGTTAAAGCCAGGTAGCAGTACCGGATCTGCAGTTGTTGTTCAAAATTTTGTTCCAGCAATGCCTTACATCAAAGTGGTTAACGAACTTAAAACGGGCTCATCAGGCTCAGGCGATAATGCTTACGGTTTTTTACCTCCATACGGTGATTTGGCTTATTTAAGAGGCTCATGGGGAATGGGAATTGGTAAATCAGGCATCTCATTAGCCTTACCAGATCCAGCTTATGATGCCGCTTACCGTTTACAAGATACTTTATCGAGAATAAATATTCCGGTAGGTAAAACGGCTACAACAATTAGAAAAATGAGCTTAGCCAACCAAAGTTTACCTGCAATAACACAAAAATTAGCTACAACAAGTTCTCCAGATTTAAGTGAAATTGTATATTGGTTCAACAAAAAAAGTGTAAATCTTTATGGCGAGCAGTTGCTTAAAACCATCGCCTGGAAAACGGGTAAAACACCATCAACAAAAGGTGGTGCTGCAGCTGTTATTAACTATTGGGCTACTAAGGGAATTGATAAAAATGCATTGAATATTCTTGATGGAAGCGGGTTATCTCCAGGAACCAGAGTAACTACTTCTGCCATGGCTAATATTTTATTTCAGGCTCAAAAAGAAAATTGGTTTGCTCCTTTTTATGATTCATTACCAGAAAACAATGGCATGAAACTTAAAAGCGGGAGTATTAATGATGTTTCTGCCTATGCTGGCTATTATACCGCAAGCAAAGGACAAAAATACATCGCCGTAATTAATATCAACAACTACAGCGGCTCGGGTATTAGCAAAAAACTATTTAGAGTTTTGGATACTTTGAAATAAAATAGAGAGTTTGTCATTCCGACTTCGGAGGAATCTCTTTGCTAAATTCTCAAAAATAGATTCTTCGCTATGCTCTGAATGACAAATCTTGTTTAATAACGAAATTATGCAATTTGAACTTCGCCCCTTCCAATCTACAGATTTAAGTAGCTTGGTAAAACATGCTAACAATTATAATATTGCCAAAAATCTAAGCAACAAATTTGCTTATCCTTACACAACAGATCATGGCATTGCTTTTATCAATTTAGCTTTGTCGGCAACACCCTCAGAAATTTTTGCAATAACTATAAATAATGAAGCTGTTGGTTCAATTGGTGTACACCCGAAAACAGATATCCATTGTAAAAATGCAGAAATCGGTTATTGGATTGGAGAAGAATTTTGGGGAAATGGAATTGTACCCGAAGCTGTAAAATTAATGGTTAATTATGGTTTCAAAACTTTTGATATCACCAGAATTTATGCTTCAACATACGATACTAATCTAAAATCTCAACGTGTTTTAGAAAAAGCAGGCTTTAACCTAGAGGCAGAGTTTAAAGAAACCTTATATAAAAACGGAACTTTTTATGATGAAGTTGTGTATGCCATTAGAAAACCGCTCCATATTTAATAAGCAAAATTGCCAATCCTCGCGAACCTAAAATCCTTAAAAGAGATTCTCCCAAAGTCTCAATCACAAAAGATTTTATTTAAATTGCATCCAAATATTTTTTAACCAATCCCTTTTTGATGAAATATATCTTCCGCATACTTCCGTTTATTTTATTGAGTTTTACTCTTTCTGCTCAAACCATTGATGACAATAGCGAAACCTTTGCTAACAACGAACCTATAGCTACTAACCCGATTGCCATTATACCAGAACCGGTAAAATTGGTTAAACAAGCCGGTCACTTCACCCTTCCACAAAATATAACCATCCAAGTTGGCAAATCACCAGAGCTTAAACAAACTGTTGCATTTTTACAGCAGCGTTTAACCGTACCAACGGGATATTTTGTTAGCGTCGTAAATCCGCCAATAGCAAATGTCACTATAAAATTGATTTTAAACGATACAGAAGATACCACATTAGGCAACGAAGGCTATCATTTAAATGTGGGCTTAAAACAAATTACAATTAGAGCAAATAAACCTGCTGGTGTTTTTTATGGTGTACAAACGCTGATGCAATTGTTACCTAAAGAAATTGAAAGTAAAGAGGAAATCAATAACACAAAATGGATTGCTCCATGTGTTGATATTGTAGATTATCCTCGTTTAGGCTGGCGTGGTTTAATGTTTGATGTGGCCAGACACTTTTTTACCAAAGAAGAAGTGAAGCAATATATAGATGCAATGGTTCGCTATAAGTACAATCTTTTACACTTGCACTTATCTGATGATGAAGGTTGGAGAATTGAAATTAAAGGTTTACCAAAATTAACCGAAGTTGGTGCTTGGAACGTAAAAAGAGTTGGCACATTTGGTGATTTTATTCCTCCAAAAGCTGATGAACCACGCAATTATGGCGGTTTTTATACACAAGAAGATATTAAAGAATTGGTTACCTATGCCAAAGAGCGTTTTGTAGATATTATGCCAGAAATTGATGTTCCTGGACATAGCTTAGCGGCAATTGCCTCATACCCAGAGTTATCATGCACGCCAGAAGCGATAAATTACAAAGTACGCAGCGGCGAAAAAATTATGGATTGGAGCCGTGGCGCACCTCCTCTAGGTTTGGTAGACAATACACTTTGTCCGGCTAACGAAAAGGTTTACGTATTTTTAGATACTGTATTTTCACAAATTGCACAGTTATTTCCATTTCCTTACATCCATGTAGGTGGCGATGAAGTGGCACGTAATTATTGGGAGAAAAATGACCAGATCAAAGAACTGATGAAACGCGAAGGCTTAAAAACCATTCCACAAGTGCAAGCTTATTTTACCAAAAGGGTAGAACAAATTATTACGGCTAAAGGTAAAAAATTTATGGCCTGGGATGAAGTTTTAGAAGGTGGTGTTTCTCAAAATGCTGCGGTTATGAGTTGGAGAGATATGAAATACGGCAAAGAAGCGGCATTAGCTGGCCATGAAGTAGTAATGAGCCCTACCCAATATGCGTACATAGATTACATGCAGGCAGACGCCATCACAGAGCCTAAAGTTTATGCATCATTGCGTTTAAGCAAATCTTACGAGTTTGATCCTATCCCGGCAGGTGTTGACCCAAAATTTATTAAAGGCGGACAAGCGAACCTGTGGACAGAGCAAATTTATAACATACGCCAAGCAGAGTACATGACTTGGCCACGTGGTTTTGCTATCGCCGAATCGGTTTGGAGCCCTAAAGAAAAGAAAAACTGGACTAACTTTTTTGCACGTACTGAGCAACATTTTAAACGTTTGGATGTAGCAGAAACCAAATATGCGCCAAGTGTTTACGATCCTATTTTTGCAGTAAAACGCAGTGCGGATAGAAACTTATTGGTTACGCTGACTACAGAAGTTGAGGGTTTAGATATTTATTACAGTTTTGATAATTCATTTCCAGATCGCTTTTACCCTAAATACACTACCCCACTTGTACCACCCATTGATGCTAAAGTTTTAAAGGTAATTACTTACCGAGGAAAAGATCCTGTAGGTAGAATGATGAACATGCCAATTGAAGAATTAGAGAAAAGAGCTGGTAAAAGATAACAATCAAGTCGCGATGTGAAAAAAGGAACCCTCATTTTATTTCTTTTTGTGATCATAAAAATGGTTTTACAGTATTTTCTCGTAAATCCAGTATATGAACTACATCGTGATGAATTTCTGCACTTAGACCAAGCCAAACATTTGGCTTGGGGTTTTCATTCAGTCCCTCCAGTCACTTCATGGATATCGTGGTTAATTTTACAATTAGGAAATTCAATATTTTGGGTTAAGTTTTTTCCTGCTTTATTTGGTGCGCTAACTATTGTAGTCGTTTGGAAAACTGTTGAATGCTTAAAAGGCAGCCTATTTGCCTGCATTTTAGCTGCTACTGGCTTACTTTGCTCAGTTTTATTAAGGCTAAATATTTTGTACCAACCTAACTCTCTAGATGTTTTATGTTGGACATTGGTTTATTATACTTTACTTCGTTACCTGCAAACAGAAAAAGCTAAATGGCTTTATTTTTTAGCACTCAGCTTTGCGATCGGATTTTTGAATAAATACAACATCACCATCTGTATTTTAGGATTGATACCTTCAATATTAATTTCTCACCAGAAAAAAATATTTATCAAACCAGAGTTTTACTTTAGTGTAGTTCTGGCTCTCGCTATAATTAGTCCGAATATCATCTGGCAAATTGAGAACGATTTTCCAGTTTTAAAACACATGAAAGAACTGGCCGAAACCCAACTCATTCATGTGAGTAGATTTGACTTTTTAAAAGAGCAAATTCTATTTTTTATCGGGTCGATATTTATTTTAATTGCAGCTTTCATTTCATTTTTCAGACACACTCCTTTCAAACCATTGAGGTTATTCTTTTACACCTATATTTTTACCATCATCATTTTTCTATTACTAAAAGCAAAAGCTTATTACGCAATTGGCTTATACCCTATTCTATTTGCTTTTGGTTCAGTTTACCTGAGCGAATTGCTTCAAAAAGATTGGAAATTTTACTTCAGATATGTAGCTATTGTTATCATTTTGCTCTTCACCTATCCATTAATTGAAGTAGCCTTGCCAATTTACACACCAGAAAAATACGCTCAGTTTGCTCAGCAAAACCTGCCTTTTAGCAGTCATACCTGGGAAGATGGAAAAAAGCATCCCATATCTCAAGATTTTGCAGACATGTTGGGCTGGAGAGAATTAGCTTCTAAAACAGATTCGGTTTACAATAGCCTAACAGATAAAGCCAATACTTTAATCATTTGTGATAATTACGGACAAGCCGGAGCCATCAATTACTACACTAAAACAAGTGGCTTAAAAGCAGATTGCTTCAATACCGATTATGACAAATGGGTAAACTTAGATGATGCAATTAAAACGGTAATAAGAGTAAAAACAGCTAAAAATTTAGGCAATAAAAGAGACCTATCGCTCTTTGAAAATATAAACGAAGTAGCCAAAATAGAAAATCAATTTGCTAGAGAAAACGGCACAAGAATTATCATTTTAAGCAACCCAAAAATTGATTTAGCAAAACTGTTGCGTGAAGAAAGAGCTAAGGGAAATTTGCGATAATATTATCTACACTCCTGTTGCTCTTCTTATTTTTTTCTTAAACATCCCACCCGGTTTTTTACCAATTTAAATCGATAATTTTCATCAGGTGTGCACACCTATTTACGCAAATGGTAAGCCAATTGAAGAATTATGATGCTAACTTATAATTATTGCTGATATCTTGCTAACTTCCCATTTTTAATCAGCACATGAAAAGAATTTTAATTTTTGCCTTTATATTATTATCAAATCAGAGTTTCTCGCAATCGCAAATTGATAATTATTTTAAACTTACCAGAACTAATTTTAATCAAGAAAATGCATTTGCAACCACCGCTTTTGTAGAAAAATATTTTCGCGTACCAGGTAATACAGGTTTTAATGCCAGCATCCACTATGTGGAAGACATTTTAAAGAAAGCAGGTTACGTTGCCGAAAAAGCCAATGAATTTGAAGCGCCGTTAACCTACCGAATTGAAAAACGCCCAATGAAACGCAACACTTGGGAACCTGTTGATGCAAGTGTAACTATTGTTGGCGAAACCTTGCCATTAATAACCTACAAAACCAACCGCAATATGATCCCAATCAATTGCCCATCTACAACAGCGGGTGGTGTTACTGCAGAAGTTGTTTTTGTAGGCAAAGGAACTGCAGCAGATTTAGAGGGAAAAGACCTAAAAGGGAAAATAGTTTTTGTAGAAAATGCAGCTGGCAGGTTACTTACCGTTGCCGCAAAAGAAGGTGCAATTGGCGTGATGGGTTATTCGTTGCCAAAATATAATCAACCAGAAATACATCAAACTTCTATCTCATTTAGCTCAATGCAACCCAATGCAGGCATTTGGTCTCTGCTACTATCTTACGCGGTTAAAGAAAAGTTAAAGGATGCTTGCCTAAAAGGAAAAGTTGAATTAAAAGTTAATATCGAAACCAAAATTTACCAAGCAGAAGAGTTAACCATTGTTGCTAATGTTAAAGGAAATGTAAAACCCAATGAACGTTTTGTGTACAGTGCGCATGTGCAAGAGCCGGGTGCAAACGACAATGCTACAGGTGTAGGCACATTAGCAGAAATGGCTAGAGTTACAGCTAACTTGGTAACAACTGGTAAATTAAAACCTAAACGTACTTTAACTTTTTTATGGGGAGATGAAATTGTAAGTACCGGAAGGTACATTAGCGATGATAAAGAAAGAGCTACAGGTATTTTATGGGGAATGAGTTTAGATATGGTTGGCGAAGACACCAAAAAAACTGGAGGAACGTTTTTAATAGAAAAAATGCCTGATCCTTCTGCAATTTGGACCAGAGGCGAAGATAAACATAGCGAATGGGGCGCAGGTGATGTGAGTGAAAAGGATCTTTTTCCGCATTATTACAATGATTTTATCATGAACATTTGTAAAACGCAAGGCAAATTTGCCAACTGGACTGTAAATTTTAATCCGTTTGAAGGAGGTAGCGACCATACGCCATTTTTAAAAAACCAAATTCCGGGTTTATTGATGTGGCATTTTACAGATGTTTTTTATCATACAGATAATGATAGAATTGATAAGGTTAGCCCAACAACTATGAAAAATGTTGGCGTAAGTGCATTAACGGCTGCTTATACTTTAATAACAGCAGATGAAAACACTGCATCTACGACAGTAAATCAGGTTAAAAGCGATGCATTAAAACGCCTTAATACAGAGTTCGAATTGAGCAAAAAAGCAATAGCTGATGGCAAACCTTTAAAAGATGAAAAACACATTATAGAAGTTTGGGGTAAATATTATGTTGATGCTTTAGCCACAATTAATAGCATGGCAGTTGAGCCTAAAACAACTAGAGTCGGATCTACCATAAAAGTAGCAACTTTAGCGGTTGAGAAACAAACACAAGATTATTTGAATGCACTAAAATAATGAATTTAAGATTATTGTCTTTTGCTTTCCCGATTGGTTTATTAATTGCCTCAATATCATTGCTGGGAGATTCAAAACCAATCTCAAAAACGGAGAAAGGTAAATATTTTAAAATTGCTGTAATTAGTGATTTAAATGCAGGTTATGGTGCTACAAGCTATAACCCAGATGTTGCCGCAACATTAAACGAGTTAAAAGCAATTAAACCTGATATGATATTATGTGCAGGAGATATGGTTGCTGGTCAGAAAGCTACTTTAACACAACAAAACTTAGACAGTATGTGGATGAGTTTTGACCAGCAAATTCTTTCACCAATAAAAGCGATGAAAATTCCTTTTGGTTTTACAGTTGGCAATCATGATGCGTCACCTAATTTTTTGAAAGATAGAAATACAGCGAAACAATTTTGGTTAAAAAACAGAGATGATTTAAACTTAGCTTTTGCTGACCAAGCCAATTATCCATTTTATTATAGTTATGTTAAAAACGATGTGTTTTTTATCAGTTGGGATGCTGCTGGAGCAAATATTAATGATGAAGTTTTTAATTGGATGCAAAAGCAATTAAGTTCTGCTAAAGCGAAAAAAGCAAAACTGAGAATTTTATTGGGCCATCTGCCAATTTATGCCATTGTTGCCAGTAAAAATAAACCAGGTGAAGTTTTAGCACGAACAAATAAAATAACGACCTTCTTAAAAGAGAATTATTTGGATCTCTACATAAGCGGGCATCAGCATGCTTATTATCCCGCAAAAGAAAATGGAATAAGGTTTTTAAACACAGGCTGTATAGGTGATGGACCAAGACAATTAATTGGTGATACCACTGCTGCAAAAAGAGCCTACACCATCATCAATATTCCTGTTAAGGATTACAAAAAATTTAGCTACAAAACATTCATACCAAGCGAAAATAGAGAGATTAATTTAACAGAACTTCCAGATTCTGTGGTTGGATTTAATGGTGTTTCGAGACGAGAGAAAAATTAGTTTGATATTCATATGAATATCGGGCAAATTCAAATCCTTAACTTAGCATAAAACAAAAAAAATGAATTTTCACACGCGTAAATGGATTAAACCAGAAGATCTTAACCCAAATGGAGGATTATTTGGAGGTAGTTTATTAAAATGGATTGATGAAGAAGCAGCAATTTATGCCATAGTCCAACTAGAAAACCCAAAGGTGGTAACTAAGTATATGTCTGAAATAAATTTTGTTAGCTCGGGCAAATTAGGAGATATTATTGAAATGGGTATCACCGCTACTGCTTTTGGCACAACATCCATCACCATGTGTTGTGAGGTTAGAAATAAAATAACCCGAAAAAGTATTTTAACAATTGATAAAATTGTTTTTGTAAATATTAACGATTACGGCGACCCAACTCCACACGGCAAAACGAAAATCAAATACATCGAAGAACAGTTTGAACAAGAGGGCGAATAGTTTTTGCTATTTGTCGTTTAAAATATGCACACCTGACTAGCTGTTATCGGCAAAATTAATGTTATTTCGATGTTCAAATGTATCACTACATTTAATTGCATTTGCCCAAACTCTTTCCTTATAAGAGAATAATATATATAGATGATATCAAAAAAGATTTCACCTCAATACAAATGGAGTTTGCTTTATACCAATAAAATATGCCATTACCATTGTGCAAAAATCTCGAGCAATGGTAATGGCATCTATAGTAAAAACGCAAAATAATATGAAATGGCTTAAGGAAAGAAAAGTGTAATAAAACGATAACTTGCAATTTTACCCCCTAAATTATAGTCATCCAATTTTACAGCTACCTTGGCAATAGCAATCGAAGGTTCAACTCAAATCCCCCGTTAGCATAACCGTTAAGTTTAGCCGTCTGTGAAGTGTAGAGTGCACTAACTAAGTACTTCTTTCTAAAATCCATCCCAAGCCCCGCAGTAAAACTTTCGGTGCTGTGGTAAATTCCAGTAAAAAATACCTGACGTTCTGCAATACCTACCTGCACGCCTGCATCCCAAACATCATCGTTACCTGTTACACCACGCAATGCAGCCTTGGGTTCTACAGCAACCTCATCCATACCAGAGCCAATATTAATCCTGTAAGATAGTGCGGCATAATAACTAGCCTGATCAGCAAATGCAATCTCATTCCTGTCGAACAGGGTTTTCAGATTTGGCAGAGCGAACTGAGCTGTCAGTTTGCCGCTGGTGTAGGCAACCCCAAGGTCACCATCTATATAGGTTTTTCGGGTATTGTACATCCCAATCATCGGATCTACAGTGCTACCCTTAACGCTCCCGTTATCCAACCGTTGGTTCATAAAACCACCAGATACTCCGAAGTGCAGCGTTTGAGTTTCTGAAAGTGGCAGATGATAAGCATAGGTGGCCACTACACGAGTTCGTCCCAAAAGACCAGATTTCTCGTTAAATAGACTCATTCCAATGCCTACTTTCTCAAAACCATATTCTGCTGTCAGGTTCTGCGATACAGGTGCACCAGGTATACTCGTCCACAATGCCCTATAGCTACCGTTAAATGCTGAACCTTTTACTGCTCCCGCAAATGCAGGATTGGCGATATACTGGTTCACATAGTATTGCGCCGCGGGCGGATTTAACTGGGCTGAAACCCTTCCTCCTGTTAACCCCAAAAGCATAAAGGCAACAAACCTTAGCCCAATTTTCTTGTTTTTCATCATGTATCTCATGGTGTATTTTTTAAGCGGGTGGTTTAAAATCGCCACCCGCTAAGTAATTTCTATTTACTGTTTAATATGGTAATAAAGCCCTTCAATGTTCTAAAACCTGGCCCGAAGTCGATAATGTAATAGTACGTATCTTCTGCCAAGGCAACACCTTTTAGTGTTCCTTCCCAGCTATTGTCATAACCTTTTTTCTCATAGATTGTACGTCCCGATTTGTCGAATATCCTCACAGAATTGTTTGGATAAAGGTCGATATTCTCAACAATCCACTTATCATTAAACCCATCACCATTCGGGCTCATTATATTAGTGACATTCAGTTTGATAAAGTCAGATGCTACGTCGATCGTAATACTCGAAGTCTGGCTGCAACCAGCAGTACTGGTTGCTGTTACTGTGTAGGTAGTTTTTACACTTGGGCGTACAGTTAACACAGCAGTATTTTGCCCACTAATTATACCGGCTGCGGTAGACCAAACATATGTACTTCCTCCAGATGCAGTTAACCTAAGAGTCTCGCCTTTGCTCACCGAAATTCCTTTGTCGCTTACAATCTCTAAGTTAGGTAGTGCATTGATGGTAACCCTAAATGTCCTGGTCACTATGTCCACACCTCCATTTGTAGTGCCACCATTGTCACTTAGGGTAACCGTAACTAGTGCAGTGCCAGATGCACCTGCCCTAGCACTATAATTCAAAATTCCAGTTGTTCCGTTCTTAGTAACCGAAAGGTTTTGGAAAAGTGAAGGGTTATTGCTAGTTACTGCAATTGTTGTAGTTTGCGAAGTCTCTGGGCCTGCTGAGATACCTGTAAGCGAAATATTCTGAGCAGCAGTTGTATAACAAATGGTTTGGTCTGCGATTGCCGCCAAAGTTGGCACCTCATTCACATCGCCTAAGTTTATGGTAAACACCTGATCCAAAAATTGTCCATACTGAGTTGTAGACCTTACAAGTACGCTGAAGCTATTTTTAGTTTCATAGTCCAAAGTTCCTGCCGTTCTTAACTGGTTGCCCGAAATAGTGAACAAACCATTGTCAGTAGATCCTGTCCCCGACACCAACGTATATGTAAATGTAGCTGATGGATCTGCCGAAACCGAAGAGAAAGTACCGGCCGAAGTTCCAGCTGGCTGATTCTCTAACAGTGCTATAGCCGCCAAGCTAATGCTCGATGGTGTACCAGGTCTAACATTCAATACTCCGGCAACATAACTGATTGCATAATTTGTACTTGCAGCTCCACTGGCCGTAATAGGATAGTTACCTATCGGACTAGCTGTTACTGCGGTGGTAGCTAATACGGGTTGAGAAGTCAATACACTAGAGGTTTCTCCAGTTACAAATCCTGAATAGCTTACGGTAAGTGCCGGATTAGCCGTTCCCACAAATTTATCTTTGTTATCTGCTGTTATAATTAATGCCTTCCTGTTGATAACCAAGTTGGCACCAACATAATTGATGTTGTAATTTGCTCCAGCTGTCAATGTGCCGATTGTTATCGGATAATTTCCAGCTGTATTGCCTGGGTTTCTTGTCAGGTTTCCAGTAACAGCATCGCTACCGATCAGTCCACCTGTAGCAACTACATAGGTCAACGCTGGATCGCTATCGCCATATGTTTTTGCCTTGGCATCTGCTGTTAGTGTAAGTACCTTAGGAACAATATCTCCTGTTGGATTGGTGACCCCTGTCAAACTATAATTACTCGCTCTGCTGCCTGTTAAGCTCATTCCTGTTCCAGAAACTGACTTAGCTACACCTACGGTAGATGATGCAAATGTTGCCGTGCCACCCGATAATGTTACGTTGGCTAGGTCTGCAGTCAATACGCCTGTTAATGAGCGTGAGGTAATAGTTGCGGTAACATTGCCGTCGTAATTTTTAGCAGCCACGACAAAAGTTCCAGAAATCGGTTTCTGAACAACATTCAATGGTTGGGTAACTGCTATCGCAGCGCCATAATTTGTATTGCCCAACTGGCTAGCAGTGATATTGGTACTTCCCGCGCCAACAATTGTCAAGGTGTTCCCCGAAATCGTGGCAACAGCAGTATTTGAGCTGACATACGTTACCGGATTGCCCGAAGCTCCACCTGTAGCACTAAGTGTTACAGGGGCATCACCATAGGTTCTGCCACTAAGGGTAGCAAATGTGATGTTTTGTCCCTGACTTGCAACCGTCAGTAGCTGATCTACAGCAGTTGCCGAATTGTAATTTGCATTGCCTGCCTGTGAAGCTGTAATTGTAGTCGTTCCAGCTCCTACAATGGTAACCGTTGAGCCAGAGATGGTCGCAACAGCTGTGTTCGAGCTGGCAAAGGTTATTGGATTGGCAGATCCGCCACCTGTTGCCGTTAGGGCAAAAGGAGCATCGCCAAATGTTTTGTTGCCCAAAGCGCCGAAGGCGATGGTCTGATCCTGTCTGCCGATCACAAGACTGCCCGTTGCAGCAGCAGCGGTATAGTTCGGATTGGTTAGACTGGCCACTACCGCATAGGTACCAGCAGCAGATGGAGCAGTAGAACTGCCAGCATAGGTAACAGAAACACCTGAAAGGCCTGCCGGAACAGTAACAGCGGTTACAGCTTTGGCCGTTCCGTCATAGCCCTGCGAAAGTCCGCTCAGGGTAATCGTAGCAGTTGCCTTGCCAACCGTCAATAGCTGATCTACAGCAGTTGCCGAATTGTAATTTGCATTGCCTGCCTGTGAAGCTGTAATTGTAGCCGTTCCAGCTCCTACAATGGTAACCGTTGAGCCAGAGATGGTCGCAACAGCTGTGTTCGAGCTGGCAAAGGTTATTGGATTGGCAGATCCGCCACC
>NZ_JBWKZK010000007.1:9043-82947 GCF_059424425.1 Pedobacter sp. GW456-11-11-14-TSB4 | reverse complement strand
TTTACAGTTCCAGTACAGCCGTTCGCGTCGGTTATCACAACAGTATAGGTTCCGGCAGTTCTGCCAGTTCTGTCCTCTGTGGTTACTCCACCGCCCCAGTTAAAGGTATACGGAGCTGTCCCGCCCGTTGGCGTAAGATTGATCGCCCCATTTGAGCCGCCGTTGCATGAAACATTCGTTACAACCGTCGTTCCCGAAACGGACGAGGCAGGCTGGGTAATTGTCGCATTTACTGTTCTTGTACAGTTATTTGCATCGGTAATGACTACACTGTAGGTTCCAGCTGCAAGGCCTGTCCTGTCTTCGGTAGTTGGTCCTCCAGCCCATGCAAATGTATAGGGAGGTGTTCCGCCAGATGGCGTAAGGTTGATGGCACCTGTTGTACCACCATTACAGGCAATGTTTGTAACAACCGTTGAGCCATTCAGCACCGGAGGCTGGGTAATAGTAAATGTCCTTTGAGCTGTACATCCAATTGCATCAGTAACAGTAACAGTATAACTTCCAGCCGATAAGCCAGTTGCAATACTTCCTGTGCCACCACTTGGCGACCATGAATAAGTATAAGACCCAATTCCCCCTGATGGGTTTACTGCAGCAACACCTGTTGAACCTCCATTGCAAGCAACATTCGACTGTGCCCCAGATGTTGTTATATTTGAAACGTTTAATATACCATAATTGCTATTGGTAACGCAACTTGCAGAACCATTAATCGCAACGGCTCGGTAGCGGTAACCATTAAGAATAGAAGTTGCACCGGTAACAGTAAGGGTAGTTGTAGTAACACCAGAATATGGCCCTGTATTACCAAGATCCGTATAGGTGCCAGATTGGTTTACATCTACCTGCCATTTAAAGCTAGTAGCACCCGTAGCTGATGTCGTAAATGTTGTAGTCGCCCCATTACAGATCGACCTGTTAACCGGGTTTGCAGTGATTGTTGGCGGTGTACACGCAGGTGCATCAGTGAATGTGAAATTGTCTATCGCAAAATAATCGTAATTACTGCTCAATTGAACCTCAAGCTGATCGATAACAACATTGGTATTATCTGCCCCCCCTTCGGTTGCAAAATTAATTGATATAAAACCATTACCTGGAAATGCAAATCCTATATTATTACCTGCAGTATTTTTTACAACCGTAAACTGCGTAATGCCTCCTAGTTTCCCTACAAAGGTTACAGCACCAGCAGCACCATTAACAGTAACTCCAGGATTCTGTGCTGCATCTCCAGTTAAATAAATGAAAAGACTATTTAACTTAAAAGCACCAGCTGAGGCGGCAGTTATAGTGCCTATTTGCCCCATAGATTGAGCTGCAGCACCATCGTTAACTTGTATAAATCTATTGGTACCATTATAGCCAAAACCAGGCAAATTAACTACCGTAAAAATCTGGTAATTACTTGCTAAATTAAATGTTTTTCCATTGGTGGTAAAAAATGCATTGCCGGCTGTTGCAGCTTCAAATGTTTCTGTAACTTGAGCCTGAGCATTTTTTGGAAAGTAAATTGCAAAAACAGCGAACACAAAAAATGCTAATAGCAGTTTTTTAATAGATTGTAGAGCATTCATAATAGAGGGTATGATTAGAGCTGATAATAAGATTAAAATGAGTATTTTATTGGTTTAGCTATTGCAATCACTAATTTCAATAGGATAGTTCACCTTGAACAATGCCTGACAAAACAGTGCTGCAAATAATTATGTGGAAGGAGTGCAATAGTAAAGTAAATGTTTAACCATATAAAGTCTTTAAAAATTTAAACTTAGACTTTAATGCTTTGCACTTTTAGTCAAAAGTTTTTTACTTAATTTCATTCCCCTAAAATAAATATTGAATTCTAAGGTTTTTCTGAAAGTCGATAAAGCAATAAATTTAGTAGAGGAAATGGAATTTAAACAAGTTAAACAGTTTAATTACAAGCCGCTATTGAAATAAACACTTAAAGGTTTCACTTCAAAACTACTACAAAAATTTAAGTGTTCAAACAAATATTGAATATTTTACTCCTTTTAAGAGTACGATTTTTAAAACAATAAGCAATAACGTTTTAATTTATACGTTGCCGCCTATACAGCCATTATTCCTGAAGAAATTACATCTATAAAATTAAATATTTTATCTACTCGTGATATCTACTCATCGTCTTTTCACCACCATGGCTAAAATATAGTTTAACTTATAAATATTAAATTTAATTTTGAGGAAAAGGATGATCATTAATTGCTAAAATAATAGTGAAAAATACCCTCAACAAAAACACTTTAGAACAGGAAATTACCTACGTAAATTATCTACCCTACCTTTTATTAGCCAGCTGCCTTCTGGTGTATGCCAACACTCTTAGCCACGGATTTGTACTTGACGATGAGGCAGTGATTACCAAAAATAGGTTTGTACAACAGGGCTTTGCAGGTTTTAACGATATATTTACCACATTTTACTGGAAGGGTTATTGGGAAACCGGCAGCGGCCTCTATCGCCCACTTTCATTAATTGTTTTTGCCACAGAGTGGGCTATTGCGCCTGGTAATTCTAAACTTTATCATGCCATCCAAATCCTTACTTATACAGCAACTATATTTGCTTTATTCAGGTTGCTGACAACACTATTTTCAGGATTGAATAAGTGGCTACCATTTTGTATCTCGCTGCTATTTGCCCTCCATCCGCTGCACACAGAAGTAGTAGCCAATATCAAAAGCCTTGATGAACTGCTAGCCTTTCTTTTCTTTGTACTGGCGAGCAACCAACTGCTAAAGAAAGAAACAGTTAACTGGCAGAGTTGTATATTTCTTTTTCTTGCCCTATTATCTAAAGAAGGTGCCATTGCCTTTGTACCCGTTTGGATACTGCTTTTTGTGCAGATCAAAAAACAAAAATTAGGGATCGCATTTAGGCATACCCTGCCATTGATCGGGGTAACGCTAGTGTGGTTGGTAATAAGAACCGCCGTGATCAACCGCTCGCCTGCAATACTGTACAGCTATCAAGATAATTCGCTGCTGGCATGTCCAGACTGGGTCTCACAAAAACTGACGGCTATTACCATCTTAGGCAGAAACTTATTACATGTTTTTTACCCAAATGATCTCTCTTACGACTATTCCTACCCTCAAATCCCATGCTCCAATTTGGCAAGTGCAGATTTTTGGTTGGCCTTAATAGCGCTAATAGCACTACTTGCCGTTGCCATATTTTATTTCAAACGCAAACCATTCATCAGTTTTGGACTGCTTTTTTTCTTCATCACCTCATTTCTGACAAGCAATATTGCCTTAACTATTGGGGCAACAACCGCAGACCGTTTCATGTTTACTCCGCTGCTGGGTATACTAATCGCTGGATGTTATTTTGTTTATGAACAGGGCCAGCAATTAAATACTAGAAAGGCAGGAATACCAGGTGTAGTACTGATGGCCATAGCAGCTATTCTTTTTATGTTAACTTTTTCTGCCAACAAAGCCTGGAAAGATAACGATACCCTTTTTGCAACCCATGCTAAACATGTGCCGGCAAGCGCAAGGGCACAATACAATTACGGTACAAGCCTATTAAATATAGCCATTTCTGCAAATAAAGACAGCCTAACCAAAGCCTTCGAAATTTTAACCTTAGCCCATAGTTTAGACCCTAAAAACACTGAAGTAAAAGGCAACCTTGGAATTGCTAGCTACCACCAACAAAATTATATCATGGCTAGCAATTGGATCAAAAAGGCGCTGGCCGAAAAACCCACTGATGAAATGAAACTCAACCTTGCCGATACTTATGTTAAACTTAAACAACTCGACAGCGCCGTTTTGCATTATAAGGAGGCACTAGCAAACAAAGTATATAATGGAAACTCCCACGCAAGGATAGGCGAATCCTATTTCCTCGCCAAGGATTACGCTGCAGCCGCTGAGGCCTTTGCGCAAGGAACCGTAGCCTACCCAGATAATGCAGAACTCTGGATGAACTATGGTAATGCGCTGGCGGCTAATGGAAATTTCAGCACGGCAATCAATGCCTTTCAGAAGGCGCTAGAAATTAACCCAAACCAGCGAACTGCACTCTATTATATCGCAGTTACCTACCACAACATGGGCGACGACCAAAAGGCAAATTCGTACATGCAGCGATACCAAACAGGCAAATAGCATATGACAACACTCTCTATCATCATCCCACTTTACAACGAACAGCAAACTATAATTCAGGTATTGGACCGAATCGCCGATGTCAAATTCCAGCATCCCGTACAACTGGAGATTATTATAGTTGATGACTGCTCCAGTGATAATTCCGTTAAACTCGTTCAAGCATACATAGATAGTCATAGCGGGTACCAGATCAAATTACGCTCTAACCCAAAAAACCTGGGCAAGGGCGGCTCCATCAGAAAAGGAATTGCAATAGCGACCGGCACCTTGCTTTTGATCCAAGACGCCGATCTAGAATATCATCCTAATGACTACCCACTTTTACTCACCCCATTTTTTGAAGGCGTAGCCGACGTAGTATTGGGCTCAAGATTTATAAGTAACCGACCTCATAGAGTATTGTTCTTTTGGCATTCTATGGGAAACAAACTCATCACCCTGTTGAGTAATGTGATGACTAACCTAAACCTTACGGACGTTGAATGCGGTTATAAGGTATTCAATACCGCCATCCTCAAAACCTTGCAGTTAAAAGAAAGGCGTTTTGGCATCGAACCAGAAATAGTTGCCAAAATTGCAGCGATTCCAAAAATAAGAATATATGAAGTTGGTGTTTCCTATTACGGCAGAACCTATGCAGAGGGTAAGAAAATCGGACTTAAAGATGGATTTAGAGCATTATACTGTATCCTTAAATACAGAATTTTCCCTAATTGAGAATTATTGCAGCAAACCTTTTTTTTCATCAAATACAAGTACTTTCTCCATTTCTATTAGGCTAATTGCTGAAACTTTTGGCTCACCAAACCTACCTTCTATTTCATCAAATGAGATAGAATTTCCAGTACTCACATAGCCATGACGCCTGTACCATTCAATCAGTTCAACTCGAGTGCTAATCACCGATATAACAATCTTTTTGCAGTTATTTTGAAGAGCATGATTTTCTGCAGCCAATAAAAGTGCCTTGCCAATCCCTTTGCCCTGATCAAGAGGTGATACGGCAAACATACCAAGATAAAGCTCATGAGATTTTACCTCCAAACAAACAGTACCAATAATTTTATCGCTAATGTCATTAAGCTTTAGGATAGTTACTTCCAGTTTGTCTACAAGTATTTTCAAAGCTTCTTCATCTACCCTAATGCCATCAAGAATTTCAGCCTCAGTAGTCCATCCTTTTTTTGAGTCTTCGCCACGATAGGCAGAGTTCACTAGTGCTTCAAGTTCTTTAATGTCCTTAAGTTGGGCTCGGTTTATATTCATCTCAGTATTATGAGCGGCAAAAATAAGGAATTGACTTCAGCTAATCATGTCTTTAAGGTTAAAAACGAGATGTGCCTCATAAAAAATTCGCTCTTGAGTTCTCGATTTATATTAACCATAAGTTAAAATTTTTCAAGACCTCAGGAGATCAAGCATAGCTCAAGTACAGATGAAGCATAGATGAAGTATGGATGAAGTATAGATGAAGTATAGTTCAAACATTTACTTCACCTGATAAAAACTAGCCTATTTAGTATGAAACAGCTATGGAAATTAAAAAGCAGAAGAAAATGGGCTATTTACGCTAAATAATTTTTAATGTATATTTTTCTTATAAGTTAACATTCAACCCCCTTGTCTATTTAGATTTATCAACATAAGTCGAATCTTTACGCATTATTTTTCAATCGTTCTTCCAAAATCTCTGGATCTAAATCAAAGGCATTAATTACAATTTGTGCTTGGTTATAAAACGGATTTCTTTCACCTAATTTCATTTCAATAAAAGCCAATAATTGTTCATCATCCATTCCTTTAAGAAGCGGCCTTTTTTCTCTATTGTGTAAGCGTGATACCAATTGAGGCGGTGTCATTTCCAAATAAATGGTTTTTCCGTTCGCATTCATCCATTCCATATTATCGAAAAAGCATGGCAACCCGCCACCAGTGGCTACAATACAAGTAGCCGGATAACTAAATGTCTTTAGTGTCTTACTTTCTAATTGTCTAAAAGCAGCCTCGCCATTTTTCTCAAAGTATTCGGCGATAGACATTTCTTGACTTTTTACAATTTCAGCATCTAAATCAATTACTGGGCACTCTAAACGATTAGCCAATTGCTTGGCTTTAGTGCTTTTACCACAGCCCATAAATCCTATTAGGAAAACTTTCATTTTAATATATTATCTATTGAAAAATTATTCTATTGCTGGCAAACTTTGTCCCAAATCTCATTACTCAAGTCTACGAAAGTTTTACCCTCGGATCTACCCACGCATAGAGCAAATCGACTAAAATATTTACCACCACAAACACAAAGGCAATAAATAAAATAGAACCCATTACTACCGGAAAATCCGACATCTCTAAAGCGGTAACCGTAGTTCTTCCCAATCCATTGTAGCCAAAAATGTATTCCACAAAAAATGAGCCCGCTAAAAGCGATGCAAACCAACCAGATACCGCTGTTATTACCGGATTTAAAGCATTTTTTAATGCATGTTTATAGATAATTGCATTTCTGCTTAATCCTTTTGCTCTTGCCGTACGAATGTAATCTTGTGCCAATACATCTAACATCGCACTGCGAGTTAATTGTACAATAATGGCTAGTGGCCGTAAACCTAAAGTGATCATCGGCAACCATAAATTTCGCCAGGTAATAATTTCTCCTTTAAAAGGATCATAACTATACAAACTGCCGCTCATATTTAAACCAGTGTAATCTGCCAATACAAAACCAAATAACCAAGCAATAATAATCCCTGCAAAAAATGAGGGTGCCGATATACCCAAAATTGCGAAAGTATTTGCGGCATTATCTATCCATGTACCTTGATGAACTGCTGAAATTACCCCTAAAAAAACGCCAATTAGGGTAGCGAAAATCATAGCTGTTAATGCCAATACAAAAGTATTGGGCACTGTTTCAGAAAGAATGGTTGTGACATCTCGTTTGGTTTGATACGATCTTCTGAGGTAAGGAACCTTTAAAACAACTACATCATCGCCAATGGCAAAAAGCTCTTGGTATTGATATTTTTCTTGATTTTCTGCCAAGTTGGGATGAACACTAATTGGAGATAAGTCATTAATGTATAAGAAAAACTGAATGGGCTTAGAGCGATCTAAGCCAAACTCTTTACGCACCGCATCTAAAGATTGCACATCAGAACGCTGCCCCATTGTCATCCGAGCCGGATCACCAGGTAAAATATTAAACAACACAAAAACAACTAAAATTACGCCTGCCATAACCGCAAAGCCATATATTAATTTTCTAAGTGCGTAAATTCCCATTATTTGCTAAAATAATCTTCCGTCAATTCATCAAAAGATGGCAAACCATGGTAATGCCATTTATCAATAATAACTCCATTTTTTAATAATAAAACTCCCGGATTTGCCCTTACCATGCTTTTTAACGGCACGGCATCTGCATAAAAAACCTCTGTAAATAATTTCATTTTTTTGCTGAAGGCAGCTGCATCTTGAGCAGAATTTGAGGTTAACAAAACAGTGCGAATATTAAACTGTTCTGCAGCATTCAAAGCTAATGCATTAATCTCACCAATGGCATTTTCATCTGTGTGTTTCAAATCATAAGCCACTACAACTAAATTATAATACGGATTTTCTATTAATTCTTTGGTGTAATCTGTTCCAGAGGCATCCGCAATCATTAAATCCTTAATTTTCACATCATAACCTTTTTTAATCAGTTTTTTATCTGGTGTACCAACAATTTCCCAATTCTCATCCTTCCAGATCTCCTCTTTTAGGTAATCTTTATCACTCATGGTTTTAGTCTCTGCAGTTTTTTTGTTTTTAAGCTCATACATGATTAAGTATTCATCTTGTGCAGCACCTGCCGGGATTTTCATGTTTTCTGGAATGCTCGAGCCTACTTTATAAGGCAAAAAATCTACAATTGGCAAATAGTTATAGGTAAAAGTTCCAAAAAATAAAGACGCAGAAAAAACTGCAGCAAATAGCCCACTTTGTACGCCAGGCTTTGTAGTAACCGGATGAATTTTACCTCTATGAATAAATAGATAAACAATCATTACCAACAATACCAAATCTTTGCCAAAAGATTGCCACGGTGTTAGCGGTATGGCATCTCCAAAACAACCACAAGAGGTAACCACTTTAAAAGCAGCAGATACAAAAGTTAAAAACGTAAAGAAAATAATGATAGCCAATAATCCTTTGGTTACTTGCTTAATCCAAAAGCCAAATAACAATAATGCGCCGAGAACGATTTCTAAAACACATAAAATGATGGCAATACCTGTAGCCCAATCGTTTAGAAACGAAATATGAAAAACCTCAAAATACTCTTGCAGCTTATAGCCAAAACCTAGCGGATCATTGGCTTTAATTAATCCAGAAAAAATGAACAATAAACCAACAAACCATCTTGAGAAATTTAAAACTATTTTTTGCATGATGAGATGTGAGATTTGAGATGTGAGATTTGAGACATTTATATTTAAGCTATAAAAATGTTTTTAAGCTAAAAAATCTTTGCGGATCTTTGTTTCTTAGTGGTTGATGTATTTTTTATTTTACCCCAAGTTTAATCAAAGCAAAAACCGAATAGTTTAACATATCCTGATAATTAGCTTTTACACCCTCAGAAACTACTGTATGACCCAAATTATCTTCAATTTGTTTTACCCTTAATATTTTCATCAAAATCAAATCTGTTAATGAACTGATACGCATATCTCGCCAAGCTTCACCGTAATCGTGGTTTTTAGCAAACATCAATTCTTTAGTTTCATTAACTCTTTGATCAAATAAATTTTCAACGAGCTCAACTTCCAATTCATTCGGGTCGCTATCGCTTAAATCTAGTTGCAACATGGCAATTACACAGTAATTCACAATACCAATATATTCAGATGTAATATCCTCTCCTACTTTAGAAACTTTTTTCTCTTCTAAAGTTCTAATGCGTTGCGCTTTAATAAAAATCTGATCGGTTATAGACGATGGCCTTAAGATGCGCCAAGCCGTTCCATAATCTTTGGTTTTCTTTAAAAAAAGCGATTTGCAAACCGTTATTACGCTATCGTATTCGTGAGATGTATTTACTGCCAAAACAATTAAAATATTTAGTTTAAAGACATTTTAATGCCTATTTTTGTATTAAATGATGGCTAAAGATACATTTTTAAACCGAAAAGTAACACTAAATTGTAAAGGCAAACTGGTAGATTTAAGTTCGCCAAGCGTAATGGCCATCTTAAATGTAACTCCCGATTCTTTTTACCAAAAAAGCAGAATAAGTGATATAGATGAGGCATTAAGAAGGACGGAGAACTTTGTAAATGAAGGAGCCACTTTTATAGACGTTGGTGCATACTCATCAAGACCTGGCGCTACCGATATTAGTGTAGATGAAGAGCTAAGCCGCTCTATTCCAATTATTAAAGCTATTGCCAAAGAATTTCCTGAAACATTAATTTCTATAGATACTTTTAGGGCAAAAGTAGCCGAAGAATGCATCACTGCCGGAGCACATTTAATAAATGATATTTCTGGCGGAAGTTTAGATCATGCGATGTTTGATACCGTTGCCAAACTCGATGTACCTTACATTATGATGCACATGAAAGGCACTCCACAAACAATGCAAATTGAACCCAAATATGAAAATGTTACATTAGAAGTGATTAATTATTTCACTGAAAAAATTGCTGCACTAAAAAAATTGGGTGTAAAAGACATCATTATCGACCCAGGTTTTGGCTTCGCCAAAACAATTGAACATAATTACGAGCTTTTACAACAACTAACATGCCTTAATATTTTCGATCTGCCTATTTTAGTAGGCTTTTCAAGAAAATCTATGGTTACAAAAGTATTAAACATTAAAAATGAGGATGCTTTAAATGGAACTAGCGTTTTAAACACAATTGCCTTACAAAAAGGAGCGTCAATTTTAAGGGTACATGATGTTAAAGCCGCAATTGAATGTATTAAACTATCAGAAAAAGTGAGATTGGCTAATTTTTAAACAAATTCTTAAAAAAAACACTCCTTTTTCAATCAATACCTCTCCTAAAATTGATTTCAACCATCTAAATAACTAACTTAGGCTCAATGAAAAACTTTGATATTGATTTCCTTCTAGAAAAAATTACCTGGGTTAGCATAATCGACATCTTAGTTGTAGCCATCCTTATTTATTATGTGTATAGTTTAATAAGAAATACCCTAGCGGTAAACTTATTGCTAGGCATGCTCATTATTTTTCTTTTTTACCACTTGGTAAAAAGTTTAAACATGGATTTGCTCTCTACCATCATCAATAAATTTATGAGTGTTGGTATCATGGCGCTCATTATCATATTTCAGCCAGAAATTAGGCGATTTTTATTGCATTTAGGCAAAAACACATTTTTACAAAAAAACAAAGCTTGGTGGGGTTATTTATTTGGCAGTAAAGATTTAGAACGAGATAATTTAATTAGAATTAAACCCATTATTGATGCTTGCAAAAGCATGAAAAAATCTAGAACCGGCGCTTTAATTGTATTCGTAAAGTTTTACGACGACGAACTTTTTAGCAACAGTTGCGAGTTAATCGACTCAAAAATATCAAAACGCTTATTAGAAAGCATCTTTCAGAAATACAGTCCGCTGCATGATGGAGCCGTTGTAATTGCCGAAAACAAAATTAAAAGCGCAAGCTGCATTTTACCTTTAACGGATAATGATAAATTACCACCTCAATTTGGCCTACGCCATAGAGCCGGTATCGGGGTTTCTGAAACTACTGATGCAGTAGCAGTAATCATATCAGAAGAAACTGGCGAGATTGCCTACGCAAAACAAGGCAGAGTAAGAATGAATGTTTCTTTTGGCGAGCTAGAGAAATTATTGAACAAAGACTTTTGATAATTGATCACCAAACTCAATAAAATTTTCCGAGTGTTCAGTGTTTCACCAACCATCCTTTAAATACTCCAAAGTTTCTGTATTGTCAACTAACCGATATGTGACAAGCAAATCATTGCGTTATAAAATGTTTTCGTATTTGAAAAGATACTTCAGTAAATCTTGGGATAGGTCCTGCCCCGCTGTTCCTACAAGCCCCAATGAAGAATTGGGGGCTTTTCGTGCCATCGGGTTTATTAACAAAAAGTTTTTCGCTACTATTAAAGTATGCTCCGTTCTAGCGAATTAACAAAGAAGCAATATACTCACTGATATAGAAGAAAAACAAACCATTAGAGATTGTCACGCTGAGCGTAGTCGAAGCGCCACTCCTAATTTTCATCTAACCCATAAGCCTTTCCTAATGGTCGGTGTCTTGCCGACCATACTTATTATTACTCCAAAATTTCGGCAGGTGAGACACCAGCCGATAGACAAATTTAGGCGTATCGTCATGCTCAGCTCGACTGGGCATCGTAATGCATTTTTCCTAATGGTCGGGTATCTTACCGACCACACCCATAATTACTTCAAAGTTACGGCAGGTGAGACACCAGCCGATAGTAGAAATATGATAACAAAAAACCCATCCTGCTTAACAAGATGGGTTTTAAATAACAGTCAATAAATTGGTGTAATTACCTTTATCTGTGTACTCCTAGCCTAACAATACTGCTCAAAAGCACCAATTAAACTATCGGCAATCATTTGCGCTGGTCGGCCTTCAATTTGATGACGCTCAATCATATGAACTAATTTACCATCTTTAAACAAAGCCATTGACGGTGAAGAAGGAGGAAAAGGCATCATATAACCTCTTGCTCTATCAACAGCATCTTTTTCCATACCTGCAAAAACAGTAACTAATTTATCTGGGTGTTTAGCATTAGAAGCTGCCAATTTAGCCGCCGGACGAGCATTTGCTGCTGCGCAACCACAAACAGAGTTTACTACAACAAATACAGTACCTTCACTTTTAATTGCACTATCAACCGCTTCAGCCGATTTTAATTCTTCAAAACCAACGTTTGTTAACTCAGCACGCATTGGTTCTACTAAATATTCTGGATACATCTCTTTTTCTTTTTTAAATTAAAGTACAAAGATAACAAATCTAATCTGCTTATATTTTAGCAAAAATAAAATAACAATATACTGACTTACAGCCACAAAAAAAACGGGTTGATAAATGAACATCAACCCGCTTTTAAATTAACAATTTTGCTTATTGCAAATTTTGTAATGCTTCTCTCATTGCCTCTTGATCTGACAATGCCGCAAAACCGAACATGGCAATAAAAACAATACAGATCAATAAATAAATGATATTTAAAATCAATCCGATTATTGCACAAACGCGGCCTGCATTTAAATTTTTAAATGAACCCTCTGTATACGAGCCCATACTTAATGCGTAAAGTGCTCTATCTTTTTTGCTTAATACTAAGGCAACTATTGCCAATATTAAACCAATTACCCCATAACAACAACAGGTTAATATAGACAAAATACCTAAAATTAACACAATAGTTGCGTTAGGTAGAGGTTGTTGCATGCCATTAAAACCCATACCTCCATTTTGCGGAGGAAAAGGATTTTGTTGTTGAAAAGGATTGTTTTGTTGTGGGTTTTCTTGTGGGATTTGTTCTTCAGACATTGTTTTTAAATTAGTTGATTGGTTAACATTTTATAGATGTAGTTGCTTACAATAATTAAAGTGACAGCAATATAAAGCATTTTTATAAAAAACGCACCGTTTTTTACTTCAAATTTGAGATGAATAATGGTAAAAGCGAATAAACCGATGATGGGAATTGTAGCAGGATATAACTTAAAAGAAGACGAAAAATCTCCTTGTAGCAAAGCTACAATAGAACGCTGTATACCACAACCTGGGCAATCTATACCTGTTAGCGATTTAAACGGACAAGTAATTAAATGATGTTTTAGCCAGTGGAATAATCCTTCTGTATTAGAAGCCAGTATCAACAATATACCTAAAACTTTTATTTTCATTGCTTGGCTAAATTTATGCTTTTTGCTTTTGATGCACAAACTTTGTTTCATAAACCTGATATTAGCGAACATGTAGCGCAGCGAAATAAAGCGGTTAGCAGGGCTACAGAAGCCAAAAGCTACTGACATTTTTTTTTCTAAAGGAAATTTACAATACAAAAACACAACCAATGCTATAAGTTTGGGTTTCACAAAGCTATGCCGTAACTTTGCACTAAATTAAAAACAAAAAATATGTCATCAGTAGAGACTCTTTATGTTCCTTACAAAGTTAAGGACATTTCACTGGCAGAATGGGGCCGCAAAGAAATCGGACTAGCCGAAGCAGAAATGCCTGGCTTAATGTCACTTAGAAAAGAATTCGGACCATCTAAACCTTTAGCAGGCGCTCGTATTGCGGGTTGTTTGCACATGACTATCCAAACCGCAGTTTTAATTGAAACTTTGGTAGAATTGGGTGCTGAGGTAACTTGGTCGTCATGCAACATTTTCTCAACACAAGATCATGCCGCTGCTGCAATTGCTGCTGCTGGTATT
Organism: Pedobacter sp. GW456-11-11-14-TSB4; assembly: GCF_059424425.1. Taxonomy (NCBI): domain Bacteria; kingdom Pseudomonadati; phylum Bacteroidota; class Sphingobacteriia; order Sphingobacteriales; family Sphingobacteriaceae; genus Pedobacter; species Pedobacter sp. GW456-11-11-14-TSB4. Next base: position 69,304 of record NZ_JBWKZK010000007.1, on the reverse strand, counting down.
CAGGTTTATGCTTGGAAAGGCTTAAACGAAGCTGATTTTGATTGGTGTATTGAGCAAACTTTACACTTCGGTGAAGACCGCCAACCTTTAAACATGATTTTAGATGATGGTGGCGATTTAACTAATATGGTTTTTGATAAATACCCAGAGCTAATTGCAGCTATTAAAGGTTTATCTGAAGAAACCACTACAGGCGTACACCGTTTGTACGAAAGAATGAAAAACGGAACTTTGCATTTACCTGCAATTAACGTTAACGATTCGGTAACAAAATCTAAATTCGATAACAAATACGGTTGTCGCGAATCATTAGTAGACGCAATTAGAAGAGCTACTGATGTAATGATGGCTGGTAAAGTTGCTGTTGTTTGTGGTTACGGCGATGTGGGTAAAGGTTCTGCAGAATCTTTACGCTCGCAAGGTGTACGTGTTATTGTAACAGAAATTGATCCAATTTGTGCTTTACAAGCTGCAATGGAAGGTTACGAAGTTAAACGTTTAGACACTGCAATTCAGGAAGCTGATATCGTTGTTACTACTACAGGTAACTGTGATATTGTTCGCGAAAAACACTTTAGAGCATTAAAAGACAAAGCTATTGTTTGTAACATTGGTCACTTCGACAATGAGATTGACATGGCTTGGTTAAATAGCGCTTACGGCGATACTAAAGTAGAAATTAAACCACAAGTTGATAAATATACAATTGAAGGTAAAGACGTTATCGTTTTAGCCGAAGGTAGATTGGTTAACTTAGGTTGCGCTACTGGTCACCCAAGTTTTGTAATGAGTGCATCGTTTACTAACCAAACTTTAGCTCAATTAGAATTGTGGACTAACCCTGGTAAATACGAAAACAAAGTTTATGTGTTACCTAAACACTTAGACGAAAAAGTTGCTCGTTTACACTTAGAAAAAATTGGTGTAGAGTTAGATGTTTTAGATCAGCACCAAGCAGATTATATCGGTGTAGCTGTAGAAGGTCCTTTTAAACCAGATACTTACAGATACTAATATCTTTCGCGTCATTGCGAGGATCGAAGCAATCTCAGTCGTGAGATTTTTGAAAGAGATGTACGTTTTGTACATCTCTTTTTTTATGCATTGATTTTTCTGTGCAACCATATTTAAGTCTTTTATAGGCACATAAATTATTTTTTGAAAAACAATGTTAGTAGCGTTTGGCAAATGTAGCCCTGCTTTTTGTTCCAAGTTTTTAAGAATGTAAGTGGAATAGTGTAAGGTATTACCGCAAAAACTTTCCACTTCAATCAGGTTTATTTTACATAAAACACTGATGCTATGGTATTTATAGTTCTGTAACCTAAAACAAAGCAGCTGTTTAAATATAACCTAAGCTCAATAAGGAAATTTAGTTTGAAGGTTTAAGATACGTTTAGGGTTAACTTTCATCACCCTGTCCCTAACCTCCTGTAATGCGGACAAACCTTTTTACTCATCGTATTTGGCAATTTGCTAGGCTCGATTCATATGTTGCTGTGTAAACCTAAGTACGACCGTCAATCCCCAGTGCCAGAAAAATCAAAAAAACAGGAGTGCATTAGAAAAAATAGCACTACCAAACCTTAAACGCAGTGGTTTTGTGTTCGGGTTTGCAAACACTTTAATTTACCCCAAACGAACAAAACGAAGTGCCGCTGTTTTTTTGATGAGCGTTCGCCAGTGAAAAGGCACATAGAGGGATCGACAAGCATTTTTGTTTACTTTTGATGCTTCAAAAGTAAAATGCCCCGCGGCATAGAGCGCACAACACCTTAATATTTGTGTCCACAGGATAAGAATTTTAGCGATTAGATCTTTTACGCTAAACGGCGCAATTACCACAAAAACTATAATGAAGCAAACAAATTAAGAAAAAGTATAAAAGCTATTTGCCAAGAAATTCCACACAAATACAATTAAGATGGCAAAGCATTTAGCCACATAAAAATTAATTCCGTTTTTACGTTGGTGGAATAGGTAGAGAATTAAACTATTTAAACCTAAACCAATTAAGCTTACCAAAATAAATTTACTTCCTTCAGTAGCCCAATCTGTAGCGGCACTTTCGAAAGTCCAGATGCGGTTAATAAGATAGTTGTTACAAACTGCCAAAGTAAAGCCAATTGCATTGGCCACATATTTATTGATTTTTACTTTTTCCTTAAAAAACCAGGTCGCACCGAAATCTATTACCATTCCCAAAAGCCCAGTTAAACCAAATTTTACGATCCGAAACAACCAATCCATCTTAATTAATTTTTACGAGCACAAATTTTTCTAAAACCTGCGCTCTGGTTTTTGAGTTTAAAAATTTTGGCTTTAATCTGGTAACCCGATAGTATTCGAAGGTTCTTAAAACAACAGTTTGATATTTTTCCTGTAGCACTTTCAACTCTGTTTCGGGTGTATAAATTACTAAACTGTTTTTAGGCTGATAACGCTCTAAATCATCGTAATTGTTAAAATACAAAGGAGCTGTGGGTGCATAAAAATCAAAAGTGTAAGCATCTAAATGCATTAATACTGCGGGCTTGGCATCTGGCATATTTTTGCTTAACCAATTGCCAGCATTCATTCCAGATTGGTATTTTAATAACGAAGGATAAAAGAAAACGGAAAGAAAAACCATCAATGCAACTGAGGCAAAAACACTTCTGGCAACGATTTTTTCTCGAAAATCTCCCTTAAATAACACAAACGCCCAAGCCAAAATGATAAACAATATAGCAACACCAATGTATTTGTAATCTACATTAAAGTAAACTGCTAAGCCTGCCAGCAATATAACTATAATTACAAAAACACAATTTTGAATAATTGAAAATACGCTTTGAGCCTTTACTGTTAAGCTATCTAAGTACACCGCAGTTATTATAGCAAATTGTGGAAATATGATAATGATATAATGCGGTAACTGAAATTTAGAAAACGAAAAAAGCAAAAATGTAAAAAATGCACTTGCCCAAATGATCATCGTTGCTTTAGGTAGTTTGGCATTTGTGACTTTTTTAAAAAGATTGGCAACGCCTGCATAAAACAAGATAGACCAAGGTAAAAACGCCCAAAGTGTGGTATGAAGAAAAAAGGAAATATCTCCGCTACCTTTTATTGGCCCGGTATTAAAAAACCTTCCGAACTGGCTATCCCAAAAGAAAAATTTTAAGCCCGATACTTCTGTTTTGCCAAATACCAACTTTTCTGGATGCAGGTCGAACTGAATGTATAGACTATATAATTCTGGGGTGATGAATAATAAAACTAAAATAATAGCCAGATACCATTTTGGTTTACTGAGTTGGCTGTATTGTTTGGTGAAAATCCAGTAGCCAACAAAACCTAAAAATATAGGAATTAGCACAAAAATTCCTTTAATCATAATTGCGCAGGCAGCGAAAAGCGAACCTAAAACAATATGCCAAAATGAACCCTCATGAGCTCTATAGTAATGATAAATAGCGCCTAATGTAAAGGTACAGATATATATTTCTGCCCTAACATCAAAAGTAGAAACAATTACATGCAAAGCACTTATAAAAATTAATGCACTTGACAAGCCTATTTTCTCGTTGTAAAGTCGTTTGCCAAATTTATAAGTGTAGTACGCACCTAATAATCCAAACAAAAACGAAGGCAATTTATAGGCAAACGCATTTATTCCGAAAACTTTAAATGACAATGCCGCAAACCAAAAGGTTAAGTGGGGCTTATCTAACCAATCATTACCTCTAACGTAAAGATTAAACCAATCGTTATTGAGCGCCATGGTTTTAGAGATAGAAGCATATAGTGCAGAATCATTCTCCATTATACCACCAAACAACGGCACAATACTAACTATTGCCATTAGGCCAATGAGTAATTTATAGAGATTTGTTTCTTTCAACTAATAGGAATTTGAGTTTACAATTTTAATCAAAAAAAAAGTCTTATGCGCTTTAATCTGAATTCATATTTTCGTAATAATTATGTTTATTTTTGTGGTTTATATCCATTTTTATGAAAAATCTAGTTTTCAGTATTTTAATAGCATTTATTGGGTTTTCTGCAAACGCACAAACCACTAATCAAAAACCGCAAACTCAACAATTAACTGTTATTAAAGATAAAATTGTAGAAATTGCTTGTGGAGAATGTAAGTTTAAAATGACTGGCAAAAGCTGTGATTTAGCTGTTAAAATTGATGGCAAACCTTATTTTGTTGACGGAAAAGGCATCGATGATTTTGGTGATGCACATGATGAAAAACATGGTTTTTGTAATGTAATTAACACTGCGAAAGTAACTGGAGAGATTGTTGACGGGCGTTTTAAAGCTAAAAAAATTGAACTTATTCCTGCTAAGAATTAATAGTTAAACACAAAGTGTGTTGATTTTGCACAGCGAAAAAGAGTTTATTATCTCAAACTAAACTACCTAACCTATCTAGGCTCATAAGCTTAATGATTGAAATTTCAGGCTTTAAACCTTCACCCTTTAAGCCTTTTGCCTTCGCTCTTAATTCCGTATCTTTGCACTATGACAAAATTATCAGTCAACATTAATAAAATTGCAACTTTACGCAACAGTCGCGGTGGCAATAATCCCGATTTAGTTAAGGTAGCATTAGATTGCGAACGTTTTGGTGCACAAGGTATTACTGTACATCCTCGTCCTGATGAGAGACACATCCGCTACCAAGATACCTTTGATTTAAAGGCGGTAATTGCAACTGAATTTAACATCGAAGGCAATTGCAAAGAGCAAAAATTCATCGACCTTGTTTTAGCAAATAAACCTGCACAAGTTACTTTAGTACCTGATGTTTTAGGTCAGATAACCTCAAACCATGGTTGGGACACCATAAAAGAGCAAGTATATTTAAAAGAAATGGTTTCACTTTTTAAAAATGAAGGCATAAGAGTTTCGATATTCGTAGACCCAGTAATTGAAATGGTAGAAGGTGCATTAGCAACAGGTACAGATCGAATTGAATTGTATACCGAAGCTTATGCAAGTGATTTCCATAAAGATAAGGATGCCGCAATTGCACCTTACATCGCGGCGGCAAAAAAAGCAAATGAATTGGGATTAGGTTTAAACGCTGGTCACGACTTAGATTTAGATAACCTAAAATATTTCGCCCAAAATATCCCGAATTTAATAGAAGTTTCTATCGGCCATGCCTTAATTAGCGATGCGTTATATTATGGTTTGGAAAATACGGTACAACTTTATTTAAGACAATTAAATCCCTAAATATCCGCCTTGGCGGAGACAGTAAAAAATAAACGATTCAATTAAACTAATTTCCCCTTCAGGGGATTAAGGGGTTATGCTCAAAGGAATTCTTCTTGTGTTATTCGGTGCCTGCAGTTTTGGCATTCTCTCTACTTTTGTAAAATTGGCTTACGCCGATGGTTATTCGCTAAGCGATGTAACAGGCACACAAGCCTTTTTTGGGGCTATTTTATTGTGGCTATTTTATTTCATCGAGACTAAAATTGGCAAAAAAGTTTACCCTAAATCTAAAACACATTGGTTTAAACTCTTGGCCGCTGGCACGTTTACAGGCTTGGTAAGCATGTTTTATTATCAATGTGTAAAATTAGTACCAGCCTCATTAGCCATTATTTTATTAATGCAATTTGTATGGATTAGCGTTTTATTAGAGCTTTTTATCTATAAAAAGAAGCCAAGCAAAATGCAAATTTTAGCGGTGTTTATTATTTTAGGGGGAACAGTTTTAGCCAGTGGCTTTACAGAAAGCAGTAATGAACCTATTAATTTAGAAGGCATACTATTTGGCATGTTAGCAGCTTTGTGTTATGCCATTTTTTTAATGTTAAACGGCAAACTGGGTAATGATTATCCACCTTTAAAAAAGAGTGCTTTGATGATAACCGGAGCCTGTATCTTAATTTTTATCTGCCTACCTCCTACTTTTTTAATCAATGGTGCTTTAGGCGGAAGTTTATTAAAATGGGGAATTATTTTAGCCATATTTGGCACTTTTATTCCTCCACTTTGTTTTGCATCAGGCATTCCTAAAATTGGTTTAACATTAAGTTCTATTTTAAGCAGTGCCGAATTACCAGTTGCAGTTATGATGAGCAGTTTGGTTTTACACGAAGATGTAAACATTTGGCGTTGGTTAGGCGTTTTCATTATCTTAAGCGCCTTAATTCTTCCTAATTTGGAAAATATAAAAAAGGGGAATATCTTTAAAAAAGTTAAGGATTAAAAGAATCCTTCATTAAAACATAAATGTTAAACATGAAAAAATACACATATATATTTATCGCTTTAATAACCATCGCCTTTGGCGCTTGCAAAAACGTAGCAACCATTAGTGAGGCAGAAGCTTCTGATGTGATTGTAACTTACTTAAAAGGAAACCCAGAATATAAAACGGATAAATTTGAATTTGGCGAAATCACCTTTAATAGCCGAAAGGAAATGGGCGAGTTAGAAAAATATAAAACTTTAGCCAACGAAGGTTTTATCACTTTAACCTTACAAGAGAGCAAAAAGAAATTTTTATCAAAAGATAGCAGCTTCGTTTATTTGATTAAATTGACCGATAAAGCCAGCGATTTGGTTCTAAAACAAGATAACGATAAGGCTACCGTTAAAGTTGTTAACTATGAGCTCTCAAGCGAAAAACCAGTTAACTTTTCTCGTGTTAACGATAAAAATGCAAAAGTTACCGTTTCTCTTAAAAAAGTAAATACTGTTTTTGCTCCATTTCAAAAAGATAGCGACGAGAATAGCGATTTTATTACCAAAACATACCGACTAAAATTAGATAAAGAAGAGGGTTGGAAAGTGAATAAGTAAGGAAGGATGGATGGAAGAAGGATGGAAAGTTTAGGGTTTAGGGTTTAGGGAAAAGTCATTTTAGTCTTCCATCGTTTTAGTTTTTTGTTGTTGGTTTATCCTCGTTCTCGGCAACAACTTTACAACACTCCAACTTTCAAACTTTGCAACAATAAAATAACAACAAAACACCCATTTTGCTTTCTTCGTATCTTTGCGGTTAAACAAATCAAAATTCCTACCAAAATCATCGTCTTTTATCCTCCTTTTACCACCAAAATATGACGATTGGACAATCAATTCTATAGCAAAAAATAGTTGCAGATTTCTTAACTTTGCGGCAACTTATTTTTATCAACTGCATGAGTTTAAATATCCATTACCAGGAAGATTTTCAAGACCGCCACATTGCGCCAAACAGCGAAGATACAGCGGCTATGCTACAAACCATTGGCGTAAATTCTATCGACGAGCTGATTGAGCAAACGGTTCCGGCTTCTATCAGATTAAAACAGCCTCTAAACTTACCAAAGGCAAAATCTGAAGTAGAATACCTAAGTGGTTTAAAGCAAACAGCATCATTAAACAAGGTTTACAAATCTTACATCGGGCAAGGTTATTATGATACCCATACGCCAGGTGTAATTTTGCGTAACGTGATGGAAAATCCAGGTTGGTATACGCAGTACACGCCTTACCAAGCAGAAATTGCTCAAGGTCGCTTGCAGGCTTTGTTAAATTTCCAAACTATGGTTATCGATTTAACCGGAATGGAAATTGCCAATGCATCTTTATTAGATGAAGGTACCGCAGCGGCGGAAGCGATGTTTATGCAATATAGCTTGCGTAAAAATCAAAAAGCTACTAAATATTTTGTGTCTGAATTAGTTTTCGCACAAACCATAGATATATTAAAAACACGTGCCAATCCTTTCGGCATCGAATTGGTTATTGGTAATCACCAAGAATTTACTGCAACTGATGAGTTTTTCGGCGCAATTGTTCAGTATCCGGCAGGTAATGGCGAAGTGTTTGATTATACCGCATTTGCGGAAGCTTTGCACACCCAAAATATTAAATTAACTGTTGCAGCTGATTTATTGAGCTTAACTTTATTAACTCCTCCGGGCGAATGGGGAGCTGACGTAGTAGTGGGTACAACGCAACGTTTCGGTATCCCGATGGGTTTTGGCGGCCCTCATGCTGCATTTTTTGCAACCAAAGAAGAGTACAAACGCTCTATCCCTGGTCGTATCATTGGTGTAACCATCGATAGCAATAATAATTACGCTTTACGTATGGCTTTGCAAACTCGCGAGCAACACATTCGTAGAGACAAAGCCACCTCTAACATTTGTACTGCACAAGCATTATTGGCTATAATGGCTGGCTTTTATGCTGCCTACCACGGCCCAAAAGGGTTAAAGTTAATTTCAGAACGCACCCATGGTTTAACCGTTACTTTGGCCGAGAGCTTAACTCAAGCTGGTTATAACGTGCTAAGCAAATCATATTTCGATACCATTCAAGTAGATTTAGGTGATTTAACAGGTTCTATCCACAAAGAGTGTTTAGACAATAACATCAACCTAAATTATAATGGTAATTTGGTAAACATCTCTCTTGATGAAACCACAACTTACGAAGATGTGAAATTATTGGTTCGTATTTTCTCTAAAGTTAAAGGCATCTCAGCAGATAATTTAACCATTGCTGAAAATGTACAAACTACCATTGCAGCAAGTTCACAACGTACTTCTGCTTATTTAACGCACCCAGTTTTCAATTCGCACCATTCTGAACATGAAATGTTGCGTTACATTAAATCATTAGAAACCAAAGATCTTTCGCTTTGCCACTCTATGATTGCCTTAGGTTCATGTACCATGAAGCTAAACGCAACTAGCGAAATGATCCCAGTTACCTGGCCAGAATTTGGTAAATTACACCCATTTGCACCTGCTGATCAAGTGTTAGGTTATTACACTATTTTTGATGAGTTAGACAAATGGTTAAGTGAAATTACTGGCTTTGCCGCCATGAGTTTGCAGCCAAATGCTGGCGCACAAGGCGAATACGCAGGTTTAATGGTGATCCGTGCTTATCACCAAGATCGTGGCGATTTTCATCGTCACATCGCTTTAATTCCTGCTTCGGCACATGGTACAAACCCAGCTTCTGCGGCAATGGCCGGTATGAAGATTGTTGTTGTTAAATCTTTAGAAAACGGAAATATTGATGTTGAAGATTTAAAAGCAAAAGCTGCCGAGCATGCAGAAAACCTTTCGTGTTTAATGGTAACTTACCCATCAACTCACGGCGTGTTCGAAGAAAGCATCATCGAGATTTGCGAAACTATACACCAACACGGCGGACAAGTTTACATGGATGGCGCCAACATGAACGCTCAAGTAGGCTTAACTAGTCCGGCTAATATTGGCGCCGATGTTTGCCACTTAAACTTACATAAAACATTCTGTATTCCGCATGGCGGAGGTGGTCCAGGCATGGGTCCAATTGGGGTAGCTGCACATTTGGTTAAATATTTGCCAGGTCACGCTGTGGTTAACATCAATAACGAAAAATCAATTCCAGCAGTTTCTTCTGCACCTTGGGGTTCTGCATCCATCTTAATTATCTCTCACGCTTACATCGCTATGATGGGCGGTGAAGGTTTAACAGATGCTACCAAATACGCCATTTTAAATGCAAATTACATGAAAGCTCGTTTAGAAGCGCACTACCCCGTGTTGTATTCTGGCGCTCAAGGTCGTTGTGCACACGAAATGATTTTAGATTGTCGCAGCTTTAAAAACTTCGGTATCGAAGTGGTAGATATTGCTAAACGTTTAATGGATTATGGTTTCCACGCACCAACGGTATCTTTCCCAGTGGCAGGTACATTAATGGTAGAGCCAACAGAAAGCGAGCCTAAGCATGAGTTAGATCGTTTCTGCGATGCTTTAAGTGCCATCAGACATGAAATTACCGAAATAGAAAACGGAAGTTTAGACAGAGCAGATAACCCTTTAAAAAATGCACCACATACGGCAGCTGTTGTAACGGCTAACGATTGGGAACATGGTTACAGTCGCCAAACTGCAGCTTTCCCTTTACCATATGTAGCAGCCTTCAAATTCTGGCCGTCGGTAGGTAGAGTAAATGATAGCCATGGTGATAGAGCATTAATTTGCGCTTGTCCACCTATCGAAAGTTACATGGAAGAAGAAGCAATGGCATAACAAATAACGCGTCATTGCGAGGAGGCACGATGTGGCAATCTGTTTTGTCAAGCCTCTTACTTAAAAACACTAATAGCTCGAATTAAATTTCGGGCTATTTTTTTTGCCTGTCATCCTGAGCGCTTGTCAGCCGTGGCTGGTAGTCGAAGGGTTGTCATTCCCATAGTTTGTCATCCAGAGCGCCGAGAAGGATCTCATAAATTTGTCATTCCGAGTGTGCGAGGAATCTCTAAAGATGAATTTCTCATTTTTTTTAGAAAAGCAACCGCAGCATTTCATTTTAATGTTCGTCCCGCTGTCCGCTACTATCTTTTTGTTGTCGCTGCTTTATATTGCTGTCATGCTGAGCTTGTCGAAGCATCTACATTTAAAAACTTAGGCAATAACAAAAAGTATATCCGCTGCCATCGGGTTTAGATAATAAAAAACTGTGCTTAAATTAAGAAATAAGCGCTTTACGGGAAACCTTAACTATGATGAATGAAAATAACTATCTTAGCCTTTAACACTTAAAATCTATGCCTTACAATCCTATTCGTGTAACTTGTGCAATTATATCTCATAACAATAAAACACTTGTAGTTCAACGAGGTGAAAAAATGAAATTCCCTTTAAAATGGGAATTTCCCGGAGGAAAAATTGAACTTGGTGAAACAGAAGAAGATTGTATATTAAGAGAAATTAAGGAGGAATTAGACTTAGAGATTAATTTAGTTTCGCGATTGACACCATCAAAATTTCAATATCCAAATCTCTCAATTGAGCTTATACCTTTTATCGCTCAATTTAAAAAGGGAGACATAAACTTAGCTGAGCATAAAAAGTATCTTTGGCTAAAAAAAGAAGAACTAATTGATTTAGATTGGGCAGAAGCTGACTTGCCAATTTTAAAAGAATACTTAACCTTATGAACGAAGGAATTTACGAAGAACTGGTTACCAAACTTGTTTCCTTAAAACTTGAAGAAGTTAATCAAAATACTTTTTATGTTAACAAGGCTACCATAGACAAAGAAGAAGCTGCCACCATTCTTTCAAAACATCTCGGACAAACTATAAAAACGGCTCTAAAAACAGTTAGCGGAGACAATCAGATTGAAATTCAGATTGAAATCGCCAATAAAATCATCTTATTTTTAAAGCAAGAATTAAACAAAGAAGATTTTACGAATGATTTAATCGACATTGAAGGTGAAATTTTGAAAGCTGTTTTTTCAAAAGTTGACGCTCATTTTGCGGATTTTAATCTTCACCTAAAAGAGATAACGCCTTACACGAGGCTAACACATAGTGAATTATTTACAGGAGGAAATACAGGTTTATCTTTGGAAAGTGAACTTAAAAAGGAAATTTTATCATCTAACCAAATAGATTTATTGGTCTCTTTTATTAAATTCAAAGGGATAATTATTTTAGAAAGAGAGTTAAAAGAATTTACCAAAAGAGGCGGCCAACTAAGAGTAATCACTACTACATATATGGGAGCCTCGGATTATAAAGCGATCCAAATTTTATCAAATCTTGAAAATACAAAAGTCAAAATATCTTATAATTCAGGTAACGAAAGACTTCATGCTAAAGCATACCTATTTAAAAGAAAAACAGGTTTCCACACAGGATACATTGGTTCATCAAATTTCTCACGTTCTGCATTAACTGATGGTTTAGAATGGAACTTGAAAATAACAACCAAAGAAGTCAGCCACATTATTGATAAATTTCAAAAAACATTCGATTCTTATTGGCAAAGCGATGACTTTGAAATTTTTGATGACAATTTACACAAAGACAAATTAATCAATTCTTTAAATCAAGGCCGTACGAATAAAATTGGCGATTTAAATATTTCCTTTTTTGAAATTAAGCCTTTCCCTTTTCAATTAGAAATATTAGAAAAATTAGAAGTAGAACGCACTTTGCATAATCGAACCAGAAATCTTGTTGTAGCTGCAACAGGCACAGGAAAGACAATAATTTCCGCCTTCGATTACAAACGATTTAAACAACAAAACAAAAGTGCCAAACTTCTTTTCTTAGCACATAGAAAGGAAATTTTGACCCAGTCTTTAACTGCTTTTAGAGGAATTTTAAAAGACAATAATTTTGGAGAGCTATGGGTTGATGGTTTTATTCCAGACAATTTTGAATATGTTTTCGCATCTGTTCAAACCCTAAACAACCGGCTTCAAGAATTAAATCAATCGCCCGAATTTTACGACTATATTGTTATTGATGAGTGTCATCATTTGACAGCTGGTAGCTATCGTAATATTATCAATTATTTTAAACCTAAAGTTTTACTTGGACTAACAGCAACTCCAGAAAGAATGGATGGTGGAGACATTCAGGAAGATTTTCATCATAGAATTGCTGCTGAAATTAGATTGCCCGAAGCACTGAATAGAAAACTGCTTTCTCCTTTTCAATATTTCGGCATTACAGATAGTATTGATTTATCTAAAGTTACTTGGGATAAAGGAAGATATGTAGCTAGTGAATTGAATTCACTTTATACAGCAAACAATAGAAGAGTTAGAGAGATTATTGATGCATTAGATAAATATACAAAAGATATTAATGATGTATGTGCCTTAGGATTTTGCGTAACCATGGAACATGCCAAGTTTATGGCTGAAAAATTTAGTTTAGCAGGACTAAATGCTGATTTCTTAACAAGCGCAAATAATGAGAATAGAAATGAAGTAAGAAGCAAATTATTGAAAAAAGAAATCAATTATTTATTCGTCGTTGATATTTTTAATGAAGGTGTAGATATACCTGAAATAGATACTGTATTGTTTCTGAGACCTACTGAAAGTTTGACTATTTTTCTACAGCAGCTTGGCCGTGGCTTGCGTTTTGCTGACAACAAAGAATGCTTAACTGTATTAGATTTTGTTGGCAATTCAAGGCCTGAATATAATTTCGAAAATAAGTTTAGAGCTCTAATCGGCAAAACCGCTACAACAGTTAAAAAAGAAATCGAAGACAACTTTCCCCATTTGCCATTAGGGTGTTCAATTATTCTGGAGAAAAAGGCTAAGCAAACCATAATAGAAAATATTACTGCCGCAACATCTCTAAATCGAAATCAATTGATAAAGAAAATTCAGAATTTTCAGCATCAAACCACATTAGAACTTAGTTTAAAGAATTTTGTAGAATTTCATAATATACCATTACAGACAATTTATAAACGAGGTGGATGGAAAAGACTTTGTCAAGAGGCAGGCAGATTTGAAAATTTTGAACAGACTAACGAAAAGCAAATTGTTAGTGCTATTGGAAATAAATGGCTATCGTCGGCCTCAAGTAGCTATTTTCAGTTTATTCTAAGTTTGGCGGAAAGAAATTTTCAAGTTTCTATTCATGAATTTGATGAAAAGGAAACAAAGATGCTTTTGATGTTACATTATGATGTATGGTACAATGCTGGCGGATTTAATTCTTTAGAAAGTAGTGTGCGAGAAATTGGTTTAAATAAAGTGTTGGTTGATGAAATTATTGAAGTTTTAGAATTACTCATCGACAGAATTGATTTTAAAGAATTGGACATTCCTTTACCTTATAATCAACCTTTGAAAGTACATTCGAGATATACTAGAGATCAAGTTTTAGCGGCTTTTAGCTTGAGTACATTTGAAAGAAAATCACCAAGTAGAGAAGGTGTTGCCGAAAATAAAAAATTGAACACAGAATTACTTTTCATTAACCTCGTCAAATCTGAAGAGAATTTCTCTCCAACAACCATGTATGATGATTACGCCATCGACGAAATGCTATTTCATTGGCAAAGTCAAAATTCTGCGGCACCTCATACTGGCAAAGGAATATCTTACATCAACCATGAAGCTAATCACAAAAAAATCCTCTTGTTTGTAAGAGAGAAAAACGAAGATGAATTTGGAAATGCAATGGGATATGTGTTCGTTGGCAAAGCAAAATTAAAAGATTATTATGGTGCAAAACCTATGAACATTAAATGGGAATTACAAGAACCCCTACCCAACTACCTTTGGAAAGATGCAGCCAAATTGAGAATAGGATAAGCAAAGATTCAACTCATCCAACCTAACAATTACCTAAATCCCTTAACACGAATTACTTGCCTTGTTTCGTTTCTTCAAGATACGAACCATGGCTTTAGATTAGTCAATCGTCATGCTCAGCTTCACTGGGCATCGCAATGCGAATTGTGCACTAAATAGCTAATCCATTAAAATTCCCACCTTCGTAGCAATGACGCGACTTTCATAAGTAAATTCCGCAATAAGTGTATACCTATTTAAGGATACAGCACGTACTTCTTTCTCATCTCTTTATACGCCTTTAAACCTGGCTCCCAACCAGCTCTTATGGTTTCGATAGGCACATCATCAATAATTTGTTGTCTAAAATCACCACGGCCAATTTGTATTTCGATGTTGTTCATTTGGTTGCTAAACTTCGATTCGAAAAACTTCTCTTTTTGTGGGTGCTTTTTGTATAACTCTTTTATCCACTCAAAATTAATTTTTTTGCTTTTTCTTAAAAGCTCAGTATCGTAATTACGCAAGTCTATGCCGTAACAAACTTCATCCATAAAAATTGGCGACTCTGCCATGCCTTTGATGCTTTTTGGGGTAAAGCTAAAACTGTAAATACCTTTGTAAGCCGGACTGCCTAATACCGTAAAAGGATTATATGTTCCTCTACCATGATTTACATAAACACCCTCGAACATACACACACTTGGGTAAAGTAAAATAGATTGTTCTGTATTTAAATTAGGTGAAGGTGCCACCGGCAACACATAACGCATATCGTGGTTGTAGTTTGCCACCTTAATAATTTTTAAGTCTGCCTTAACTTTATTGGTTAGCCAACCTTCGCCATTTACCATTTGCGCAAATTCGCCAACTGTTAAACCATGCGACATTGGAATGGGAAACATCCCAATACCAGATTTGTACTTCATGTCTAATATTGGCCCATCAATTAAGTAACCATTTGGGTTGGGGCGATCTAAAATTAACAATTGCTTTTTACTAGCTTCACAAGCTTCCATTAACCTTGCTAAAGCGTTAATATTGGTATAAAAACGAACGCCAACATCCTGCAAATCGTAAATTAAAATATCTACATCAGCTAAATCTTCTTTGCTTGGTTTATTCTTTTTACCATATAATGAAATGATAGGAATACCTGTTCGCTCATCTTTTTCATCGGCTATTTTTGCACCTGCACTAGCGTTACCTCTAAAACCATGCTCCGGACCAAATACTTTAACAATATTAATTCCTAGTTTCTGTAAACTATCTACTAAATGCGTTTTACCAATAATTGAAGTTTGATTAGCCAAAACAGCCACTCTTTTACCCTTTAACAAAGGCAAATAAAGTTCAGTTTGATCTGCACCGGTTTTAATATTACCGTTAACATTATCGGTTTTTGTAGCCTGAATTTTTGGCGAACACGAGAACAAAAGCGCAACAATAGACAATAGGGATATAACTTTCATAATTATTTATATTGGTATGATCTGCTAAAGATACTTATTGAAGTTTAGAAAAAAAATGTTCATCGTTTTAGCTTGTTATAAATATATGATTGGGCAATAAATAAATTGAAAAGCAAATAAATCGCACAGATGTAAATACAGTCCTTTGCTTTGCTGTATCCTTAATTTGAGCTATTTCATAGCTAAAATTAAGGGATGCCGCTTCGCCAAGGTTTACATCATTAAGGCGCTGCTATTATTAACAGTTGCACGGAGCCAAACTAACCCAAAAACCACTGCAAAAACTGCTTTAAACCTGATTGAAATGAAAAGCCCGGATCCCGATTTTAATCGGGAGAGGACTTGAAATAAAAAGCAGGGCTAACACTAAATAATGTTCCTGCCATCGCTTTTCAAATTAAACCTTTTTGATTTTTTTAATTCTTAACATAGGATAAGATGTCATCCGCAAAAAATAAATACCTTTATCAAAAAATTAAATTAATATTAAAATGAAATCAAAATTCTCTTTAACGTTTTTGCTAGCAGTTGTTGCTAGTTTTGCTTTTTTTGCTTTTGCACCAAAGGCTGATGTATATAATGTAGACGTAACAAAATCTACCATTACTTGGGAAGGCAAGAAATTTTCTGGTTCTCACAGCGGTTTTGTAAACTTAACTTCTGGAACTTTAGGTTTTAATGGCAAAAAATTAACCCAAGGTGGATTTATTGCTAACATGACTACCATTAAAACTATGGATGGCGGTACAAAACCAAATGCAGGTTTAGATAAACACTTAAAGGCTGATGACTTTTTTGGTGTAGAGCAATTTCCTGCTGCTAACTTTGTAATCAAAAAAGTAGCTGGAAACGGTGCTAACTTAAATATTACTGGTGATTTAACTATTAAAGGTGTTACACAATCTGTTACATTTCCGGCTACTGTTGTTTGGGGTGCAGATAATACAGTAACTGCTACTGCAGAAAAAATTACAATTGATAGAACCAAATTCGGTGTAAAATACAAGTCTAAATCATTGTTTTCTGACTTAGGTGACAATTTTATTTACGATGAATTTACTATTGGCGTAAAATTAGTAGCTAAAAAATAAGGTTTTATTTAATGAAAACCTCTAAAGCCCCGCTCGTTTTACTAATGAGCGGGGCTTTTGTTTATAAATTATGTTGCTATTACGAATGTCAATATCTACCTTTAACCGCGTTAGCAAATAACAATTGCATACACACACAAACAAATGTTAGATAAAAAGATCAATTTACTGGTTATTGATGACGACGATATTAATATTTTCATCATCAAAAAAATTGTAGAGAAAACTGGCTACAATATAGATATGACTGCCAGAAGTAACGGTCAGCTAGCTATTGACTTTTTAAAGGAAACCTTAGCAGCCGGCAACCCGCTACCAGATTTGATTTTAATTGATATCAATATGCCAGTTATGAATGGTTGGGAGTTTGTAGAAGCTTATGAAACACTTGGCATACAGCAAGCAATCGATTTATACATCTTGTCTTCGTCGGTATATGAAAACGACATTGAAAAGACAAAAAGTTACAGTAATGTTAAAGGCTTCATATCTAAGCCCTTATCTATGGAGCGATTGGTTGAATTATTAAAAGAACTTAAGTTTTAGCTAATCTTAAATCGATCTCCATCTATTGCCACATACGCTTGCGATTTAGATTTAGAATGATAGAATAAACATTTCCAGTTTTCTTCGGCTGCTTTTTGCCCAAACTCTTCTCTTAACTCCATTGCTTTACGACCATCAAAATCGTATTTGGCAATAAATTTTCTAATCAGTTCTTCTGGTTCTGGCAAAACATCACCACCAAAAAATACCTTTTCTTCTTCATCACTTATTAAAAACACTTGATGATATGGGCAATGTGCTCCTGTTAACTCGTAACCAATTTCTGGCGTTAAATTTCCATTACCTTCTATCAGTTTAATTTGTGCGTTGCGTTGTATAAAATCGAAAATATCGGTATGGTAAGATGATGAGGTGCTTGAAAATGCGGTTTCCCACTCCCCTCTTTGCATTACGTAAGTTGCGTTTGGAAAACTCAATTCCATTTTACCGTTTACATTATGCACCATCCCACCAGAATGATCAAAATGTAAGTGAGACATTAAAACTAACTCTACATCCGCCGGATCGAAACCAGCTTTTTTAATGTTTTCGTGTAAGTGTAATCTACCTTCTTCATCGCTATAACCTAAACCTGTATCTAGTAAAATTAAACTGTTGTTTAGCTTAATTAAAAATGGCTGCACATGTATAAAAAGTGAAGCGGGTCTGTCTTTTGCTTGGTGTATTGATGGATCAAAAGGTATGAATTTTTTAGTAGCATCTACTGAGTATGAACCTTCGTGTAATGTGTAAACTTGCAAAGACATGGGCTATTTTTTTGAAAAGAAATTAAATGATATATTTACGAACGGTACTGCAAATATAGCTATCCTGATTTAAAATATGGGTATCAGGCATTTACCAAACCAAATAAATACAAATTTGCTAAATGGAAAAAAGATGGGCTCTAGCAGAGCAAGGTGCAAAAGAAATTAGTGAAAATTTAGCCAATGAACTAAATATTGACACCTGTTTAGCGCAGGTTTTGGTACAACGTGGCATTACTAATTTTGAAGATGCCCGCTACTTTTTTAGGCCAACATTAACGCAATTACATGATCCTTTTTTAATGAAGGATATGGAACAAGCCATCAACAGAATTACACTTGCACTGCAAAATAGTGAGAGAATTATGATTTATGGCGATTATGATGTAGATGGCACAACCGCTGTGGCATTAACCTACAGCTTCTTTAGTCAGTTTACCAGCGAAATTGCCTATTACATACCAGATAGGCACAAAGAGGGTTATGGCATTTCTACAACAGGAATTGATTTTGCAGCAGAAAATGGCTTCACTTTAATTATAGCTTTAGATTGCGGTATTAGATCGGTTGATAAAATTGAGCGTGCCAACAATTTAGGCGTAGATTTTATTATATGCGACCACCATTTACCTGGAGAAACCTTGCCAGCAGCCGTTGCAGTTTTGGATCCAAAAAGAGGCGATTGCCAATATCCTTTTAAAGAACTTTCTGGATGTGGTATTGGACTTAAATTAGCCCAAGCATACTGCCAAGCCAATGATTTACCCGATGAATTGTACGAGCAATATTTAGATTTATGCATGGTAAGCATTGCCGCAGATATTGTTCCTATTGTAGATGAGAACAGGGTAATGGCACATTTTGGTTTAACAAAGTTGAATACCAACCCATGCTGTGGTTTAAAAGCTTTAATGCAAATTTCTGGCAAAACAGAAAATTACAGCATTACCGATGTTGTGTTTTTATTAGCGCCACGCATCAATGCTGCAGGGCGGATGGGAGATGCAAAAGATGCTGTAAAAATGTTGCTGAGTGATGAAGTTATTTTAGCTGACGAACAAAGTACTTTTATTAATGGCCAAAATACCGAACGCCGATCATTTGATCAGAATATTACTGCTGAGGCTTTGCATTTAATTGAGCAGAGCGAAGATTTAATGAACCGCAAAACAACTGTTGTTTATCAGAATGATTGGAATAAAGGTGTAATTGGCATTGTTGCTTCTCGTTTAACAGAAACCTACTATCGCCCAACTATTGTATTAACAGAATCGAATGGTAATTATACCGGCTCTGCTCGTTCTGTAGCTGGATATGATTTATATGAAGCACTACTTTCTTGTAGTGATTTGTTGATACAATTTGGAGGGCATAAATATGCCGCTGGCTTAACCATTAAGCCAGAAAATTTAACTTTATTTTCAGATAAATTTGAACAAGTAGTTTCTGCTACCATCAGCGACAATTTATTAATCCCCGAAATAAATATTGATTGTGAGCTTAATTTAGCGCAAATTGATGCTAAATTTTATAGAATTTTATTGCAAATGGCTCCATTCGGACCGCAGAATATGGCACCTGTTTTTGTAAGTAAAGGAGTATCTTTAGTTAGTAACGCTCAAATTGTTGGTGCAAAACATTTAAAATTGAGCATAAAACAACAAAATTCAGCTATTTTTGAATGCATTGCATTTGGTTTAGCCGAATTTGAAAGTATATTAGAACCAAACCAAACATTTGATGTTTGTTATACGATAGAAGAAAATGTGTGGAAAGACAAAAAGCGTTTGCAACTAAATATAAAAGGAATAAAAAGAGATTGAAGATGATGATGCAAATCGTAAATCGTAAATCGTAAATCGTAAAATCTAAATGATATTAAAGGCCGAAAATCTGGTTAAAAAATATAAACAACGCACTGTTGTAAATGATGTATCTTTTGAAGTTAGTCAGGGAGAAATTGTTGGTTTACTTGGCCCAAATGGTGCTGGTAAAACAACCTCTTTTTACATGATTGTAGGCTTGATCAAACCTAATGAAGGCACTATCCTTTTAGATGGATTGGACATTACCAAAGATCCAATGTTTAGGAGAGCACAAAAAGGAATTGGCTATTTGGCACAAGAAGCTAGCGTTTTTAGAAAGCTTACTGTAGAAGATAACATTATGGCAATTTTAGAAATGACAAAGCTTAGCAAAGAAGAACGTCATGAAAAATTAGAAGAGTTAATTAATGAGTTTAGCTTACATAAAGTGAGAAAAAATCGTGGCGATTTACTTTCTGGTGGCGAGCGCCGTAGAACGGAAATTGCCCGTGCCTTGGCTGCAAACCCTAACTTTATTTTACTAGATGAGCCTTTTGCTGGTGTAGATCCGATTGCTGTTGAAGAAATACAAACCATTGTAGCTAAGCTCAAAAAGAAAAATATTGGCATCCTTATAACCGACCATAATGTGCAAGAAACCTTATCAATTACAGATAGAGCTTATCTATTGTTCGAGGGCAAAATATTAGAATCTGGAACGCCAGAAGTACTTGCCTCTAATGAAATGGTTCGTAAAGTATATCTGGGATCAAACTTTGTACTACGTAGAAAAAATTTATAAAAATCACCTCAACTAATGGCAATTGTAAATTCAATTTTTACTTGGTACATGAAAAAGCGCATTCATCAGATTGAGCTTTTTATTAAATATCCTCTAGACGTACAAGAAGAATGGTTACACAGCTTAATTTCTAGTGCAGCTGGTACCGAATGGGGCAAAAAATATGATTATAAATCGATCTTAACTGTTGGTCAGTTTAAGGAACGTGTTCCTATTCAAAATTATGATACCTTAAAGCCATACATAGAGCGAATGCTTAAGGGCGAGCAAAATATTTTATGGCCTTCGGATATTAGATGGTTCGCCAAATCATCGGGCACTACAAGCGATAGAAGTAAGTTTATTCCAGTTTCTCCAGAAGCTTTAGAAGAATGCCATTTTAAAGGCGGTAAAGACATGATTTCTATTTACTGCAATAATCAACCACAAACCCAAATGTTTACGGGTAAAGGCTTAGTTTTAGGCGGTAGCCACCAAATTAATCAGCTTTGCGAAGATATTCACTATGGAGATTTATCAGCAGTGCTGATTAAAAATTTACCCATGTGGGCAGAGTATTACCGTACGCCAGATATCTCCATTGCATTAATGGATAATTACGAAGAAAAAATGGATAGAATGGCCGAGGCCACCATTAAAGAAAACGTAACCAATATTTCGGGTGTACCAACGTGGACTATAGTTTTAGCCAAAAAAGTTCTAGAAATTACCGGTAAAAAGAATTTATTAGAAGTTTGGCCAAACTTAGAATTGTATTTTCATGGTGCGGTTAATTTTGCGCCTTACCGTGAACAATTCAAGGAGCTCATTCCCTCGCCAAATATGTATTATTTAGAAACTTATAATGCATCAGAAGGTTTTTTTGGCATACAAGATCAGGATAATTCTGAAGAGCTTTTGCTAATGTTAGATTATGGTATTTTCTATGAATTTTTACCAATAGAGAACTTAGATGACGAAAACCCGCAAACTTTAACCCTAGAACAAGTTCAATTGCATAAAAACTATGCAATTATTATATCTACCAATGCTGGTTTATGGCGTTACATGATTGGCGACACTATTCAATTTAGGTCATTATCTCCTTTTAGGATAAAAATTACAGGCAGAACCAAACATTTTATAAACGCTTTTGGAGAAGAATTGATTATTGACAATGCAGAAAATGCACTGATTAAGGCTTGTGCAACTACCGAAGCTAAAATAAAAGACTACACTGCTTGTCCGATTTACTTTAAAGGAGAAGAAGCGGGAGGACATGAGTGGATTATCGAATTTGAGCAACAGCCTAATAATTTCGAGCATTTTGTTGATGTAATGGACCAAACCTTACGAGAAATTAACTCAGATTATGATGCCAAACGTTTTAAAGACATGGCTTTACGAAGGCCAAAAGTACATAATGCACCAGTAAATACTTTTTACAATTGGCTTAAAAACAGAGGCAAACTAGGAGGCCAACATAAAGTACCACGTTTAGCCAATGACAGACAATATGTAGATGAAATTTTAGAGTTATTGTAGTTTAGGTATACTTATTGTTAGCCATTATTAAACCTAACCTATGAATTTCGATCAATTAAAATCTAGCTTTGATGCTTTTACCAAAAAAGCAAGCACCTTAATAAACGATAAAGGCAAAACGTCAACAAAAATTCAAGAAGCCATTAAAAAAGCTACTGAAAACAAAGCCTCATTAACTAACGTTTGGGACCAAATACAGTTATTTTTTGCGCTGGCAAAAGATTACGTTAATGGCACCTATACCGACATTCCGAAGAGCTCTATAATTGCTGTAATGGCTGGTTTACTGTATTTTATATCGCCTTTAGATATTATACCAGATTTTATTGTGGGCTTAGGCTTTTTAGATGATGCCTTTATTTTAGGCATGGTATACAAAAAAGTGGCTAAAGAATTAGAAAGGTATCAAGACTGGAAAGATCAGCAGAAGAAAATTATCCATATTTAAATCGATTTTTTTCGAAAAGCAAATTCAGTATCTCTTAGGAAACAATTGTCCCGCTTTTCGCTTCTGCCGATGAAAAATCGGCATCCACTTCAATCGGGTTTAGAAAAGTTCTGCTTATGCTATTATGTAAAGCTGCACAGTTTCATAAACCTTTATCGTTGTTATTGCTGTTATTGCACTAAAATTTGTTGCTAAACCTGATTGAGCTAAATAGCTCCTTTAAGCCGCAGGCTTGTAAGGACTATAAGCGAAAGCAGGACTGTAGAACCAATAAATAGCTGAACGTTCATTTTCGAAAAATTAAACTTCTAAAATCTGAAAAAACAACAATTTGTATTTGAAATTATTTTAGTTAGCTTTAAGTAGCTAATAAACAAATAACTATGAAAACAGTTCAGCAGATTTTAAATACAAAACCAGTTCAAATTTTTAGCGTAAGCCAAAGCACTTCGGTTTTAGACGCCCTTAAATTAATGACCGAAAAAAATATTAGTGCTTTGTTAATTATGGAAAACGAACAATTACTGGGCATATTTACCGAAAGAGATTACGCCCGGAAAATTGTTTTGCAAGGTAAGACTTCGATGGAAACCCCAATTAGCGAGGCAATGACAGCGAATCCTATTACCATTGACCCGAAAGATAGTATTGAACTTTGCATGGAAATTATGACAGATAAGCACATTAGGCACCTACCTGTTGTTGCCGAAGATAAAGCAGTTGGCATGGTTTCAATCGGAGATGTGGTAAAATTCATCATTGCCGATCAAAAACAAACGATATCACAACTGGAAAATTATATTAATAGTTAAGTTAAAAATGTTGGAGTGTTATAAGTTGGAATGTTAATCTCGCAACATTTCAACTCTACAACTTTACAACATCTTAGTCCTTCCATCTCCATTCGCCAGCAATTTTTAGTGGCTCTTTTAGTCTTTGTTCAATTAAAAAGGCTTCTAACTTTTCTTCTGTTTGTTTGGTAACCGGAATTTTTGCAGTATTGGCCAAAGCATAGGCTAAAATTGCACCGTTTCTAACTGTGTTTTTTAAGCCTTGCTCATCTACAAGTTTAAAAACATCACCATCAGAGTGGTAATAAGGACCAGAATTGTTTGGCAATTTGCCACCAGCGCCGCCACCAGTTGGTACACCTTCTAATAAAAATGGTTGATGATCGCTATGCAAGCTTGCTCCAGCTAAAAATAGATTGGTAAAGCCGCTATCTAATTTCGCAACTTCCGCTCCCCAACTTGTAAACAATTGCTCTAACTCTTCTCTAGAGGTATTAAAACCTTTCGGATCATTAGTCATATCATAGTTAAGCATAAAACTAACCTGATTAAGCGTACCATCTTTTTTTGCCTGATTTACATAAGCTTTAGAACCTAATAAGCCTTGTTCTTCGCCCATAAAAAGAACAAACTCTACAGTGCGTTTAGGTTTAACCCCTAACTTTTTAAAAGTACGAGCCATATCTAAAACGGCAAAAGAGCCTATTCCATTGTCAATTGCACCAGTTGCCAAATCCCAGCTATCTAAATGCCCGCCAACCACAACTTTCTCATTAGGAAATTGAGTGCCCTTGAATGTTGCAATTACATTTCTAGCTTTAATTAAGCCAGAAAAATTAGTCATATCAATAGTTGCAATCTGACTAACCGTTTTTAATCTTTCTTTAAGGGCCATTCCATTTTCTAAACCAATACAAACGGCCGGAATTGGAATTAACTTACCTGTAACTGAAGCAGTACCTGTAAGTAATACCCCATTTTTAACAGTATTGATGATAATTACTCCGACTGCCCCGTATTTTGTTGCTATAGCCGTTTTTTCTGGACGATGCAAAGATGAAGTTCCTTTTGGTGAGCCTGGCAATACACCTAAATAAATCAGGGCTATTTTACCTTTAACTTTATCACCTATTGCAGCATAATCAGCTTCTAGTCCATTGCCAGCGTCAATTATTGGCGCAGTAACATTTGCCTTAACAGGCGAATGTGCAAGAGTAACTGCTTTAACAGGGGCTAAATCATTGCTATTGCTTCCAATTTTAACAGATATGGTTTTTCTATCCCAACTCTCTACTTCAAAAGGTTGATATTTAACATCACAGCCATAAGATTTTAATAAGTTAAAGGCATATTCTTCGGCTTTTGCACCATTTGCAGAACCTGTTAAACGATGACCGATTGTTTCGGTTGCATTTTTTAATGTACCGTATGCTTTAGAGTTAGTTTGTACTTCTGTATTGATTTGTTTAAAAACAGGAGCGAAATTATCTTGCGCCGCAACAGATATAGAAAAACTAGCTAATGCCAGAAATAGAAAATTCTTCATCAATATTAAATTTGATGAAAAATAAGGTTTTTAAATAAATTTACAGTTAGTTATTTGAATTTTTACAATCTAAACTGCCTTGCGTGATTTCGAACAAGTTTTTTGCGAGGAGAAATCTCTTTCTTATAAAATTCACTATTAGAAATTAAAAGATTGTAACCAATTCACAAACTAGTTCTTTTATTAAAGATATCTCGTCACTATGCTCCGTCGATATGACGACCGCCACAACACTGACTCAACTATGCGCCTTCTTTTTAGGAAATACTAACGATGCCACCACACTAGCTGTTAAGATAAACAGAATGATAAACAACGAATGCTCGGTAGTAAATCCCCATAATTTAAGGTAATGGTGAGCCAACATTTTAACTCCTATAAAGGTTAGTAAAAATGCCAAGCCAGTTTTAAGGTAATGGAATTTATGAATGATATTGATCAATAAAAAGAACATTGATCTTAAGCCCATAATGGCAAAAATATTAGAGAAGAATACGATGTAAGCATCTTTAGTTACCGCAAAAATAGCGGGGATTGAATCTACTGCAAAAATTAAATCTGTAAATTCTACAATAAGCAATACCAAAAATAAGGGTGTAATAAACCTTTTGCCGTTAATTTTATGGAAAAAATTATTGCCTTCGTACTTTGGATGGATAGCAAAAAATTTAGAAGCAAATTTAACTACGGGATGCTTTTCAGTGTCTATTTTATCGTCTTCATCGTTTGAGAAAAACATTTTTACACCTGTAAAAATTAAGAAAGCACCGAACACATATAAGATCCAAGAGAATTGATTAATTAAAGCAGCGCCAGCAAAAATGAAGATAAAGCGCATGATGATTGCGCCTAAAATCCCCCAAAATAAAACCCTGTGATAGTATTTTTCTGGAACAGCAAAAGCTGAAAAAATCAATACGATTACAAAAATATTATCAACCGAAAGAGCGTATTCAATTACATATCCAGTTAAAAACTCAATCCCAAGATTTTGATTGTATATTTTTAAACTTGCATCAAAATCTCCAGGAACTAAAGTTATGGCATGTTTATGAGCTTTAACAATTTGCTGCAATTTAGCATAACTATCAATGCCATGTAATTGCTGTCCTTCGGTTATCAACAAAAAATAGAAACCAAGCGCTAACGTTACCATAATAAAGCTCATGATCCCAGCTTGCTTTAAGCTTATAACATGGTCTTTTTTACTAAACAAACCCAAGTCTAAGGCTAAAATAAGCACAATAAAGACTAAAAAACCGCCTATAAATAAGAGTTCGCTCGACATTATTTTTTACGTTCTGTTGTATATCTAACTAATTGTTCTAATCCAGTTCTGGCATCGCTTTCTTCAAACTGATACAAAATATCAAAAGCCTCCTTCTGATAGGCTAACATCTTTTCGTTAGCATATTGCACTCCGTTTTTACTATTTACGAAATCTATAACCTCTTGTATTTTTTTTGGATCGTCATTATGATTTTTAACCAAATTAATGATCCTCTTGCGCTCTGGCTTTTCTGCATTATTTAAGGCATAAATTAGCGGAAGCGTAACTTTCTTCTCTTTAATATCAATACCCAACGGTTTGCCAACATCATCGGTACCAAAATCAAAAGTATCATCTTTAATTTGAAAAGCGATCCCTACTTTTTCGCCAAATAATCGCATTATTTCAATCGTCTCTTCATCTGCTCCTGCAGAAGCAGCGCCGCAAGCGCAACAAGAAGCAATTAACGAAGCTGTTTTTTGTCGTATAACTTCAAAATATAACTCTTCGCTAATGTCCATTCGGCGTACTTTTTCAATTTGTAAAAGTTCGCCTTCGCTCATTTGCTGCACTGCCGTAGACACAATCTTTAACAAAGCAAACTCGCTATTGTTTACCGACAATAATAATCCTTTGGCCAGTAAATAATCGCCTACTAAAACCGCTATCTTATTTTTCCATAAGGCATTAATGCTAAAAAAGCCACGTCTTTCGTAAGCATTATCTACCACATCATCATGTACCAAAGTTGCCGTATGCAATAACTCTACTAAAGCAGCTCCTCTATGAGTAGATTCGATAATGCCACCACACAGCTTTGCAGCAAAAAACACGAACATTGGTCGCATTTGTTTACCTTTTCTTTTAACAATATAATGAGTTATTCGATTTAACAATGGGGCATCGCTACGCATAGTATCTTTGAATTTTACTTCAAAAGCATCTATCTCGGCGGCAATGGGCTGTTTAATCTGATTTATTCCGGGCATTCGGCTTAAAAAATGTGTTTGCAAACTTACTTATTAAAAGCGTATTTTTAATCAAATTAATTAACGTGAAAAAATTCTTATACATTCTGGTTACAATAGCCTTTGCATTGGCAATTGTATACCTAGTTGGACCAAAACCAAATGCTCCAATTTACCAAAAAGAACTGCCTAAAGTTGCAGAGTTAGCAAACCTAACAGCTTATATTGATCAACAGGAAGCTAAGCACAAAATAAAGCCGGGCAATAATGCCGAAGTTATTTGGGCAGATAGCACCAACCAAACTCAAACTGAATATGCCATTGTTTATTTACATGGTTTTTCGGCTTCAAAAGAAGAAGGTAATCCGGCTCACCAATACCTAGCAAAAGCATTAAATGCAAATTTATATCTGGCCCGATTGGCCGATCATGGGATTGACACCATTGCACCAATGCAATATTTTACTGCAGATCGACTTTGGCAATCGGCCCAAGAAGCTTATGCAATAGGCAAAAAATTGGGCAAAAAGGTAATTTTAATGGGCACCTCTACCGGCGGCACTTTGGCTTTGCAACTGGCGGCAACTTACCCAGAAATTAACAGTTTGGTTTTATTATCGCCAAATATTGCCATTAATGATAAAAACGCTTGGATGCTAAATGATCCATGGGGTTTACAAATTGCACGTAAAGTTGTTGGTGCCGATGAACGTAAAGTTGATGGAAGAGCCGCAGCTTATAAAAAGTTTTGGTACACCAACTATAGGTTAGAATCATTGGTTGAGCTAGAAGAATTGCTAGAAACTGCAATGACACCAGAATTGTTTGCACAAGTAAAACAACCTGTTTTAATGTTGTACTATTATAAAAACGAAACCGAGCAAGATCCTGTGGTACGTGTAGATGCAATGCTTAAAATGTTTGATGAATTGGGTACGCCTACAGCTCAAAAACAAAAAGTTGCCTTAGCAAATGTTGCCAACCATGTTTTGGGCTCAGCCATTACCTCCAAAGATATAATTGGCGCACAAAAAGCGATGGATGGGTTTATTGCAGGAAGACTAAAGGTAAAAGACTAAAGACCAAAGCGGAAAGAACATCATTTTGCGTACTTTGTTTCTTTGCGGTTTAAAAAATGAATGATTAGAAAAAGTTCTTCAGTAGTTCTTGGCAAAATCAGTCCCGCCATACACTACAATTTTTTTGTCCTTCGACAAGCTCAGATGACAAAAAAGATTTTCGTTGCTGTCGGGTTTATATAACAAAGTAAGTGCAAAAAACAAAAATTAAATAGAACATTGGCCCTTTGCGTAATTGTGCCTTAGTGGTTTAAAAAAATCAAAAAAATGGGAATATTTTCATCGTTAATGGGTAATGCAGGTGCAGTAAGCCCAGAAGAATTAAAGAAAAATTATGGTCAGCTATTAATTGTAGGCGAAGAAATTGAGTTAGGGTTTAAGCTGATTAGAGATACTTTTATCTTTACCAACAAGCGTTTAATTTTAATTGACGTACAAGGTTTAACAGGCAGTAAAACTGAATATCTTTCAGTTGCTTACAAAAGCATTTCGAAATTTAGTGTAGAAACCGCAGGTACCTTTGATTTAGAAGCTGAACTTAAAATCTGGATTTCTAGTGAAACCATGCCGAGCATCAAAAAGAAATTTAATAAATCGGTAAATGTTTATGAGGTGCAAAATGTCTTAGCGCATCATGTTTTGGGGTAGCTGCAGTTCTTGTCAGTCTGAGCGTAGTCGAAGACCTTAAAAATACGGCTACTGGCATTATCTCAACACAAATATATTGTGTATAGTTGCGTAGTTTCGGCTGGTGGAGACACCAGCCGATAGGAAAAAATTTCTAAATTTACAGTTACTTGCTTACGGATTTCAAGTACCTATCATATTATTAAAATTTATACTTTATCAAGATAATAAAAATGAAAAATTTGTTTTTAAAGACTGTTATATTTTTTTTATTCATTTATCCATTTTTCACAGCATCTGCTCAAAAGTTTAAAATCAATGGAACTACGATTGGTATAAAGGATAGTAAATGGATATTCGTAAGAAAAGGTACATCAGATGTAAAAATAGACTCTTCTTTAATTTTAAATGGCAAATTTTTGCTTCAAGGAAATATTGATGACGATGCTGTGGAAATGATATTATATACGGAAAATTATGAAAACTATACCACTCTATGGGTTGAACCCAAAGAAATGACTATTAATTTACGAGCTGGAGAATTCAAAAAAGCAATTATAAAAGGCTCCATTACTCAAACTGAGGCTGAAAATTTTAAATCAAAGTTGAATAGTTTAATTCAATTGCAAGATAGCTTAAGCAGTTTATTAAAAGGACAAAAAGGTAAAGAAACAATAGATGTTTGGGATAAATTAAAAGCATTTAGATCTAAAGAACAAGATATATATCAAGATTATGTAGCAAACAATCCAAACTCTTTTTTCGCTACCAATATTTTATATGTTTATGCCTCCACATGGGGAAAAGAAAAGACAAAAGAGTTATATCAGAACTTAACCAAAGCGCAAAAATTGTCGTCATTTGGAAAGGGAATTAATGAATATCTTATTTTAAATCAAGAAATTAAACTCGGAAATAAATTTGCAGATTTTGAGCAAACAAACACGCAAGGCAAGAAAGTTAAATTATCAGCTATAAAGGCAAAATATATTTTATTGGAGTTTTGGGGGTCATGGTGTGGCCCATGTAGAGAGGAGAACCCAAATCTTGTTAAAACTTACAATGAATATAAAAGTAAAGGTTTTGAAATTTTAGGTGTAGCAGCAGACAATAATAAGGAACAATGGCTAAAAGCTATTAATGACGACCAACTGCCATGGGAAAACGTAAGTGATTTAAAAGGGAATAGAAATGAAGCTGTGGTTATTTATGGCGTAAATTCATTTCCAACTAGTTATCTTATTGATGATAAAGGAATAATCATTGCCAAAAATTTATCAGGTGAAGCATTAAGAAAAAAGTTAGCAGAGTTACTGCCTTAAATTTATAGTGCATTTAAATGCTTATAACTTATTAACTCCCTCAAAACTCACTGTTATATGCTTAACAATCTGCTCTGCATGTACCCTAGAGTTTTCGATAAACCATTTATGTGTATCCATGCCGCCACAAACTACTCCAGCTAAGTACAAACCTTTTTTATTGGTTTCCATCGTTGCTGGGTTGTGCACAGGCGATTGATTTTCATCTAACTCTACTCCCAACTTTTTAAGCAGAGCGAAATTAGGTTGATAACCTGTCATCGCTAAAACGAAATCATTCTCAATAGAAATGCTTCCCTCAGGTGTTTGAATTTGAACCTCGCTATCGCTAATAGTTAAAACTTCACTATTGAAATAGGCTTTAATCTCGCCTTCTTTTATTCTGTTCTCAATATCTGGCCTAACCCAATATTTAACATAAGAACCAATTTCGCTACCACGAATAACCAAAGTAACATCAGCACCTTTTCTGTAAGTTTCTAAAGCCACGTCAATTGCTGAATTGTTAGCCCCAATAACCACCACTTTACTAAAAGCATACAAATGCGGATCTTGGTAATAATGTCTCACTTTTGGCAATTCTTCGCCGGGTATGTTCATCATTACTGGCACATCGTAAAAACCAGTAGCAATAATTACATTTTTTGCCTGATATGTTTTTTTAGCAGTTTCAATTTCGAAGTCATTTGCAGATAGCTGTGTAAGCTGCTTAACCTCTTCAAATAAATTAATGTTCAATTGAAATTTTTCGGCCACTCTGCGATAATATTCTAAGGCTTCATTACGGTTTGGTTTGTTGCTGATGCTCACAAATGGAACCCCTCCAATTTCTAGTTTTTGAGAAGTAGAAAAGAAGGTCATGAATACCGGGTAATGGTATAAACTGTTTACCAAAGGGCCTTTCTCTACAATTAGATAACTTAAACCTGCATCTTGAGCTTCAATTGCACAAGCCAAACCAATTGGACCAGCACCAATAATTAGTACATCATATTGCGAATTTGAGGGGAAGATTTTTGCCAATTTATTGTTGCTTTAAATGATAAACCTGATTGTAGCGAACATGTAGGGGTTGCCCTTGTGGCTACCCCGAAATAAAGCGTAAAGCAGGGCTGAATTTGCCAAGCATAACTTACAATGTTTTTCTACAAAAATTACACCTTCATTGCCTTACTCGGACAAGCGAAATCGGTGCGTTTTAAATTTGTTTCTTTAATTGCGCCATAACCGCCTGCGATGTCAATTACATTTTCTATGCCACGAGCTTTTAAAATAGAAGCGGCAATCATTGAGCGGTAACCACCAGCGCAGTGAATGTAATAGGTTTCTTGAGGTTTTAACTTTGGTGTCCAATCGTTAATGTAATCTAAAGGCCGGGTTAGGGTATTTTCTAAATGTTCGGCTTCGTATTCTCCAGGCTTGCGCACATCTAAGGCATGGATAGTTGGCTGATCATTTACTGCTTTTTCGAATTCACTTGCCGTTATGGAAGTAATATTATCTGTTTCCTTACCTGCTTTTTCCCAGGCTTCTAATCCGCCAGCTAAATAACCAATTGTATTATCGTAACCTACACGAGCCAAACGCGTAATGGTTTCTTCTGCTTTTCCCTCGTCGGTAATTAATAAAATCTCTTGCTTTAGATCTGTAATTAAAGCGCCCACCCAAGGTGCAAATTGGCCATTTAAACCGATATTAATTGAATTTGGCACAAATGCTTTTGCAAATTGTTGAGGATCTCTGGTATCTAAAACTAAGGCTCCAGTTTGGTTGGCAATATCTTCAAAAGCCTGAGGCGAACGTGCTTGCAAACCCTGCTGATAAACCTGATCCATATTGGTATAACCACCTTTATTTAGAGCTGCGTTTTTGGCAAAATATTGTGGCGGTGGCAAAATACCATCGGTAACTTCTTTTATAAATTGCTCTTTTGAAGTTGCTTTTAACGCATAATTAACTTCTTTTTGGTGACCAAGTGTATCGAAAGTTTCTTTACTCATACTTTTACCACATGCCGAACCTGCACCATGACCAGGATAAACTATTACTTCATCTGGCAAATTCATGATTTTACTGTGCAGCGAATCATAAAGTATTCCTGCCAGATCATTCATCGTTAATTCACCTTTTTGCGCTAAATCTGGTCGGCCAACATCTCCAATAAAAAGGGTGTCGCCACTAAAGATACAATGTGGTTTACCATTTTCATCGAACAACAAATAAGTGGTAGATTCTAATGTGTGACCAGGGGTATGTAAGGTTTTGATGGTAAGATTGCCAATTTTAAACTCCTCTCCATCTACTGCAATATGCGATTTGAAAGTTGTTTGAGCAGTTGGGCCGTAAACAATTGTAGCACCAGATTTTTCTGCCAAATCTACATGACCAGATACAAAATCGGCATGAAAATGAGTTTCGAAAATATATTTGATTTTCGCACTGCTTTGCTCCGCTTTTTTAATATATGGTCCAACTTCTCTGAGCGGATCAATAATCGCGGCTTCTCCGTTACTTTCTATGTAATAAGCAGCTTCTGCAAGGCAACCTGTATATATTTGTTCTATTTTCATCCTTTGGTATCAAGTAGTGAGTATCAAGTATCAAGATGCGAGTATGTTGTATCAAGACTTAATCAACAAAAATAAGATTATAAATTTTTATAGCAGAATGATTGTAGTCATAATTGCAGCAATTTTACTTTATTGAGATGTTGGATTGAGATGTGAGAAGTGAGATATGAGATGTGAGATGTGAGATTGATATAAGAACAATTGAACGAATGAACAATTGAATTAATGAACAATTGAACCAATTCCCTAACTTGTCAGCTCTCCGGCAATAGCAATTTCCATTTGTTTGCTGATTTGATCTTTTGAAATACCTAAACCCATTAAATACATCAGCTTAGTTACTGTGGCTTCAAAAGTCATATCGTAACCACTTAACACACCCATTTGCTGTAGTTTTCTACTGGTTTCATACATACCTAATTGTACAGAACCACCTTTGCATTGTGAAATATCTACAATGATTTTGCCTTTTGATATTGCAGTTTGTAAGCAATTGATGAACCATGCTGCAGTGGTAGTATTGCCAGAACCAAATGCTTCTAAAACAATTGCGCTAACTGCTGATTCTGTAATCGCCTTTACTGCATTTTCTGTAATACCTGGGTATATTTTAAGCACCCCAATATTGGCATTAAACTGTGTATGAATTTGAAATGGCTGAGTTGGAGTTGGTAAAATATAGTTTGGAAAAAAATCTAAATTCACGCCTGCTTCTGCCAAAATGGGATAATTTGGAGATGAAAAAGCCTCAAATTTTTCGGAGTTGTTTTTGATTGATCGATTACCTCTAAAAAGCTGATAATCGAAATATACACAAACTTCGGGCACCATTGCTTTACCATCTTTTTTGGTAGCTGCAATTTCTAAAGCAGTAATCAGATTCTCTTTAGCATCTGTTCTAATCTCGCCAATTGGCAATTGAGAACCTGTTAAAACCACTGGCTTTGCTAAGTTTTGAAGCATAAAACTTAAAGCTGCTGCAGTAAACGACATGGTGTCTGAACCATGCAAGATTACAAATCCGTCAAATTCATCATATTTATCTTTGATTAATTCTGCTAACTCTGCCCAAATTTCTGGATTCATATTGGATGAATCTAAGATAGGATCGAAAGAATGCACAGATAATTGATAATCTAAACGGGCCAATTCAGGAACATTTTCTTGAATTTGTTCAAAATCAAAGGGAATAAGTGTGCCCGTTTTGGCATCATTTACCATCCCAATTGTACCGCCAGTATAAATGATTAGAATTTTTGTCATACGTAACAAAGATAAGTTTTTTAACTTTGAGATATAAGGAAATAAGTGTGCAATCAACCGCAAAGAACTGAAGAGTGCTAATATTAGATATTTACCTCACCCTTACAACATTCTGTACATTTACTTCTTTTCTGCTTTCCCTCTCCTTAAAGAGAGGGATTTAATGAACTCTGCGTAAAGCTGTAGAGCTGCCTCAACTTTCCCTCTCTTGAAGGAGAGGGATGCAATGCCTTAACGAAAACCACCAACTTTCATAGGGTGAGGTTAAGTGATAGATTTTACTAGATAACTTTAAGAATAGCCAAAAAAATAAGAAGAAAACCTTAAACACCAAAAACCTTCCTCGAATTTTCAGTTGTTACTTCTGCTACTTCTTCCAAAGTTAAACTATAAATATCTGCTACCTTTTGGGCGATATGAATTAGATAACTACTTTCATTAGGTTTACCACGATAAGGAACTGGGGCTAAGTAAGGAGAGTCTGTTTCTAAAACAATATTAGCTAGAGGAATATCGGCTAAAACCAAATCTAAACCAGCTTTTT
Source organism: Pedobacter sp. GW456-11-11-14-TSB4 (assembly GCF_059424425.1). Lineage (NCBI taxonomy): Bacteria > Pseudomonadati > Bacteroidota > Sphingobacteriia > Sphingobacteriales > Sphingobacteriaceae > Pedobacter > Pedobacter sp. GW456-11-11-14-TSB4. The sequence goes on along the minus strand of NZ_JBWKZK010000007.1, from coordinate 34,802 downwards.
TATAGGTTACAACACCACCTATTCCTAAATAAAAGTTTAAATCAATTGCCCTTTTAGCTTGCCCAATATCTCCTGTAAAACAATGAAATATACCTCTTAGTCTCTCGTCCTTTTCAGAATCTAAAACTTCAAAAACTTCATTAAAAGCTTCACGGCAGTGAATAACTATGGGCAAACCCAAATCTTTGGCCCAAGCTATTTGTTTTTTAAACGCATCTTGCTGTATGCTTAAAGTAGATTTATCCCAATATAAATCAATTCCTATCTCGCCTATGGCAAAAATTTTTCTATCGGCTATGCTTTTATAAATTTCAGCTAACTGCGCTTCATAATCTTCTTTTACATCGCATGGGTGTAAACCTGCCATTGCAAAACAATGCTCAGGATATTTTGACACCAAATCATCAATCATGGCTATAGATTTCACATCAACATTTGGCAAAAAAAGTCGCTTAACATCAAATGCAAAACAACGTTCCATTAATAAATTTTGCTTTTCTGTATCGGTTTCGTAATAAAGGTGAGTGTGGGTGTCAGTTAACAGCATATGCAAAGGTATTTTTTATTTGTTTATTGATGTAAATCGTGTTGCATAAAAAAACCCTGCTCGTTACCAAGCAGGGCTTTTATAAATCTTATATATTATGGTTGCACTGGTGCAGGCGGAGGAGTTGTTCCTTTGATAATTTTAACAATTTCAATATCAAAAGCTATTGGCGAATATGGACCAATACCAGCTTGAGGATTACCTTGTTCTCCATAACCTAATTTAGAAGGCATAATTACAGTAGCTTTACCACCAACACCTACTAAAGAAATAGCTTCTGTAAAACCAGGTACAGTTTGTCCGTAAACCATTTTGGTTGGACCATAAGTTCTACCCATTTGCATTTTATCTAAACCGCTTTCCTTTGCAATTTTAGCATCGCTGGTATCAAAAACTTTGTATTTACCGTCTTGACCTTTTTTAGTTAAGCTACCAGTATAGTTAATCTCAACAGTATCGCCCAAAGCTGGTCTTTCTGCAGAGCCCGGAGCAGTAATGACGTAATGTAAGCCACTTGCAGAAACTTTAGTTTTTAAATCTTTGTCATCGATATATTTTTTAAGTTTAGCATCTTCACCAGTTTTAATTTTATCCATTGTGGTTTTAAAATCTGCTTGGAAAAAATCATTAGCTCTTTTTTGGAATGCTGAATCTACTTCACCTGCATTCTTTTTAAATACTTTCTCTATTTTAACTACAAAAGTTTGAAATTTATCATTTTTAAATTGCTCAGCTTTTGGTTGTTTAGTGTATTTTTCAAGTGTATCTAAATTGATTTTGAAAGTTGCGCTATCACCTTCACCTAGTAATGCCAACGCATCATTTTGGTCTCCAGCATACATTTTTTTCTGTGCCATAAATATTTGTGGCATCTCATTGTCGTATGAACTAAAGAAAACCGAATCTTTATCATTTTTAACAATCAAATTCATTTTAATGATGTCGCCTTCTTTAATTTTCTCTTTGTTTTCTGATTTGTGGATAGTATATAATAAACCACCAGCACCTTTTTTCTCTTGATTACAAGCTGCTAAACCTAAGGTAGCTGCTAAAAGAATTACTAAACTTTTTTTCATTTTCTATTTTTTTGTTTGATTGAGAGCTACCTCTCATTTTATTTTTATTGTAATAATTGTGTTTTATATTCAGGTAAAATGGATTTAAAATCGGCAATCGTATCTGCTAAATTCTTATCAGAAGCACCACCGGCTGCATTTCTGTGACCACCGCCACTGAAATATTTTTTACAAATCTCATTTGCCGGAAAATCTCCAGTTGAGCGCAAAGATAATTTAACTTTATCAGTTCTTTCTATAATAAAAGCGGCTAATTTAATTCCATTAATTGACAATGCATAATTAACAATCCCTTCTGTATCTCCAGTAGCAATATCGTATTGTTTCAGTTCGTCGGCATTTACTGTAATGATAGCTACATTATAATCTCTTAAAATTTCTAATTTGTTAGATAAACAATGTCCTAAGAAACGTAAACGGTTTTCTGATGCGTTATCATATACCAACTGATGAATTCTCCAATGTTCTGCACCTAAATCTATCAAATCTGCCGCAATGCGATAAACATTTGAGGTTGCTGATGGAAAACGGAAAGAACCAGAATCTGTCATGATACCTGTATATAAACAGGTTGCCACATCTTTTTTAACGAGTTCTCCCTCACCCAAAACATTTACAATAAAATCGTAAACTAACTGAGCAGCAGCGCAAGCATTAATATCCCAATGGCGGTAATCATCAAAGTCTTCGGGATCTAAATGATGGTCAATCATCACTTTTAAACCTCCCGCATTGCGAATGTGCTCACCTAAATCATTAATTCTACTCAATGTATTAAAGTCACAGCAGAAAATTAAACTAGCTTCATTTACTAAATTAACCGACTTTTCTACATCTTCGGTATAAATAACAACGTTGCTATTGTTTGGTAACCAATGTAAAAAATCAGGATAATCTGTAGGGGTAATAACCGTAACATGATGCCCTTTTTGAATTAAAAATGCATATAAACCTAAAGATGAACCCATCGCATCGCCATCTGGTTTATGATGAGTTGTAATGACAATTTTCTGTGGTGTTGCCAGTAAAGTTTTTAATTCTGAAAGTGATATCATAATTTTTCGCCTGCAAAGCTAATAATTTTAGGTATAATAGATAGCTTTTATTGGATTAGCTTTAATATTAAGTTAAAGAATTGTATTTTTGCAAAAAATTCAATTTAACCCAAATGAGTACAAATAGAACATTTACCATGATTAAGCCTGATGCTGTAGCTAACGGGCACATTGGCGCAATCATAAATGACATCACAAGCGCTGGTTTTAAAATCATTGCTTTAAAATACACCAAACTAACAGAAGAAACTGCTGGAAAGTTTTATGAAGTACACAAATCTCGCCCGTTTTATGGTGACTTAGTGAGCTTTATGTCTTCTGGGCCAATCGTTGCTGCTATTTTAGAAAAAGACAATGCAATTGAAGATTTCAGAAATTTAATTGGTGCAACTAATCCAGCTGAGGCTGCTGAAGGCACTATCCGTCAGAAATATGCAAAATCTATTGATGCAAATGCTGTACACGGTTCTGATTCTGATGAGAATGCTCAAATCGAAGGAGATTTCTTCTTTAAAGCTGATGAGCGTTTCTAAGTAAATCTGCTTTTGAATTATTGATAAGCACCTCATTTATTTAAGGTGCTTATTTTTTGCTTATATTTCGCCTTTAAATTTTAATAATGAAAAAAATAATCATTGCATCGGTTGTAACGCTATTTGCCATTAATGCTAATGCGCAAACTGCAGCAAAAAAAACTACAACTGTTAAAAAGCCTATTACTGCTACGAAAACCGCTACTAAACCAGTAGTTAAAGCTAAGTTATTCAATAATAAACTTGATTCTGCTAGTTACGCCTTGGGTATAAATGTAGCCAGCAGCTTTAAATCTGGCGGAATGAATACCTTAAATTACGAGCTGTTTAACAAAGGTTTAAAAGATGCTTTTGCTAAAACAAATCCGTTATTAACAGAAGCGCAATGCCAACAAGCCGTAAACAGTCTGTTTGCGAGTTTTAGCAAAGTACGCGAGGCGGAACAAATGAAAAAATTTGAACCTCAGATTAAAGAGGGTAAAGACTTTTTAGCTGCAAACAAAACCAAATCTGGTATTAAAACCACTGCAAGCGGACTACAATATGAAGTTTTAACCCAAGGCACTGGTGCAAAACCAGCTTCGGCTGAAGATAGAGTTACTGTAAATTATAAGGGAATGCTACTTAATGGAACTGAATTTGACAGTTCATATAAAAGAGGAGAACCTACATCTTTCGGTTTAAACCAAGTGATAAGTGGCTGGACAGAAGGTTTACAGCTGATGACTGAAGGATCAAAATATCGTTTCTTTGTGCCTTATGAATTAGCATATGGAAGTAGAGATGCTGGTCAGATCCCTCCTTACAGCACATTGATTTTTGAAGTGGAGTTAATCAAAGTAAACTAAAAAATAGCTAAAATACTTATACCAAAAAGTCTGTTCACTAGAGCAGACTTTTTTATTTCAAACTATTCGTGATTTAGGCTGTTTATTTAAAAAATTAAACAGAATTGTTATGAAAAGATATATCCCATTGGCAGCAATTGCCTTAGTTTGTACAACTTTAACCAGTTGTGATTTAGTTGAAGGAATTTTTAAAGCAGGCGTTTGGTCGGGCGTAATTATAGTTGTAATTGTACTGGCCTTGATTATTTGGTTAATCTCTAAAGTTTTTGGCGGCAAAAAATAGCCGTTTATAAATAGTTTAGCGAAGATTTTTATTAAGCAAAGCTTGATTTAATCTTCGCTATTTATAGAAACACTATTTCGCTAATCACTTTTGCACCAGCTCTTTCATTAAGTTTGTCGATAATGCCAGTTCTAACCATTAGCAGTTCGTTTTTGATAACGGAAGATTCTATCCTCACGAACAATTTACCGTTGCTTACGTAAATTTGAGTAGTACGGTTAGCAACTGCAGTGCCCATTAACTCGGGCCAATGTGATACCACACCGGTTTCATCATATTTGCCACGCAAACGATAAACAGATAGCATTTTTGTAATTGCCTCTTTTAGGGTGATGTCATTCGGTTTACGCATGTTTAATCATTCCATTTTCTACCTCAAACAAGGTTACCTCCACATTTATTTCTTTAAAAACAGATTGTACCCTTTCTCTTCCTGTATCAGTGATAAATATTTGCCCAAAATCATGATGTGAAACCATCTCCATTAATTTTCTAACGCGATGATCATCTAATTTATCAAAGATATCATCCAGTAATAATAAAGGTTTAAACGATCTAAACTTTTGCAAATAACTATACTGAGCCAGTTTTAAAGCAATTAAAAAAGATTTCTGTTGCCCCTGCGAACCGAACTTCTTTAAAGGCATATCGCCAATGGCAAATAGCAATTCATCTTTATGGATGCCTGTAGTAGTGCGCTCTAAAATCCTATCTTTCTCAATTGATTGGTTTAGCAAGTCTTCAAATTTTTGTTCGTTTAACTGCGATTGATAATTTAAAGAAACCTGCTCTGCATCTTCGGTAATAAAGCTATAATGCTGATTAAATAGCGGAATAAAATCTAGCAAAAACTGCTTACGTTTTGCAAAAATCTTATTTCCAGAAGCAATCAATTGCTCATCCAATATTTGTAATAGCGTAACATCAAGCTTTCTTGTAACTGCAATTTGCTTTAGTAACGAATTTCTATTTAATAAATGTTTGTTGTAAACAATCAGTTCATCTAGGTAACTAGCATCTGTTTGTGAAATTACGTTATCTATAAATTTCCTCCGTTCTTCACTCCCATCCATTATCAAATTTACATCGTATGGCGATATCATCACTAAAGGAAAAAGACCAATATGATGAGCTAATTTATCGTACTCTTTCTTGTTCCTCTTGAATTGCTTTTTCTGATTACGCTTCAATCCGCAAGTTATTTTCTCGTTCTTGTCTTGCCTATCAAAATCACCTTGTATTAAAAAAAGATCTTCATTCGCCTTTATCTGCTGACTATCTATTGGGTTAAAATAGCTTTTACATAAGCACAAATAATGTATAGCATCTAATAAATTGGTTTTACCAGCACCATTATTACCAACAAAGGCATTCACAGTTTTAGCAAAGCGAAGTTCTGCAGACGAATAGTTTTTAAAGTTTAAAAGGGTGATGTTTTTTAACCACATAATTGAATTTCAAATATACAGAATATATGCGTTTAGCGAATGGTTTTTGCCTAGTTAAAACACTAATTGAACTAGAGTAAACACACTGCTGATTAAATACTTAAAAAAGGAGTTGATACTTTGAATGAAAAACGTATTTTTGCATTCTCAATTTTTAATATAAATGTCTACAACAGATACAACAGTAACGCAAACAGTAAGAAAAGGTGGTTTTTTTGAAGAGAATGGCAAAAGCTTATTATTTATAGGCGTTGCGATACTTGCATTAGCAGCAATTGCGGTGTATTATTTCTATTCATACTTGCCAAACCGTGCAAATGAGGCTGCTGCAGCAATGTTTAAAGCAGAACAATATGTAGGTGTAGATTCATTAGCTAATAAAGCCATTAATGGAGAAGCTAACTACCCAGGCTTAGAAAAAATTGCTGATGAATATGAAAATACAAAATCTGCTAACTTGGCAAACCTTTATTTGGGCGGTATTTATTTACGCAAAGGCGAGTATAAAAAAGCAACTGAGGCTTTAGGTAAATATTCTGCAACTGGAAGTCCAGTAGCTGATCCTTTAGCATTAGGTTTATTAGGTGATGCTTATAGCGAATTGAAAGATTTTAGTCAAGCAGCTACCTACTATAAAAAAGCAGCAGATAAAGCGAGTAATAAATTTACTTCTCCAATGTTTCTTAAAAAACTAGGTTTGGTTTACGAAACCCAAAAAGATTTTAAATCTGCAGAAGAAGCCTATACAAAAATTAAAACTCAATATCCAGAAAGCCAAGAAGCTGCTATGATTGACGAGTATATTGCAAGAGCACAAGCTCAGGTAAAATAATTTTTCCGCATTGCGGATGATTAAGACTTTGCTTTTGCAAGGTCTTTTTTGTTTTATGACAACATTTCAACTTTAAAAAACCCAACATTTCAACAATAGAATTACCTTTGTAACATGGCTTCACATCTTAAAAATCTATCTGATTTTTCGCATACTACTATACCAAATGGCGAAAATTTTAAATTCGCAATTGCAGTTGCAGAATGGAATGCAAATATTACCGGGGCACTTTACCAAGGCGCCTATGACACTTTAATAAAGCATGGTGTAAAGGAAGAAAACATCAGTTCTTTTCCGGTACCAGGAAGTTTTGAATTACCAGGCGCAGCAGAAATTATTCTACATAAAAAATCAGATGTTGATGCGGTAATTTGCCTAGGCTGTGTGATACAAGGTGACACCAAACATTTTGATTTTATTTGTGAAGCGGTTGCTAACGGCATTACAAATGTTGGCATTAAATATAGTAAGCCTGTAATTTTTGGTGTTTTAACCACCAACGATGAGCAACAAGCGATAGATAGAGCTGGTGGTAAACATGGCAACAAAGGAGACGAAGCTGCGATAACGGCTTTAAAAATGGCAGAATTTTCTGCAACAATTTCTTAGGCTTACGTGTTATTCAATAAAATTTGTAATTTAGAGCTATAAACAAAATAAAATCGATGAAAAAAGTAGCTATTCTATTGTTATTTGTATTCTGCGCTATCGCAGTATTAGAATCTTGCTCATCTCGTCTTTGCCCTGCTTATAGCTCTTACCCAGAGGGAAAAAGAAGAAGATAATATGCAATGGACAAACCTTACTGATATTAATCAGTTAAACGATATAAAAAAAGACAATGGCTACAGTGTTATTTTTAAACACAGTACTCGCTGCTCGGTGAGCTTAATGGCCAAAAGAGGCTTCGAATCTGATTGGGACGCTATTCCTGAAAACACTTCACTTTATTTTTTAGATTTAATAGCTCACAGAGATATTTCTGCGCAAATAGCAGAACTTTTTCAGGTTCATCACGAATCGCCACAGGTGTTATTAATTAAAGATGGCGAATGCATTTTAGACGCATCACACAGTGATATTTCTGCAGAAGAAGTTGCTGAGAATATAGTCGCAGCTTAATTTTAGAATTCTTCTTTATCCAGCTCAACTATTTAATTAAAGGTTATTAGCTCAATTGGTAATACCTGTTTAAAACCTGGTATAGAAAGCCAACTGAGCTACATGATTAACCGTGTTATTTGCCCTGCCGTTTATGGCTTGGTTTAAATATCCAGCCTCTATATCAAACTTTTTAGAGAAACGATAACCTGCAGCTAAATAAACTCTATTTTGATCGTAAAAACTTCCGTTTAGTTGATCTTTATTTTGAAGGTTGAAGAAAGTTTCATTTTGCAAAGCTACAAATACTCCTTTCGTAAATGCCTCTTCTTGTTTTTGTAAAGGCTGTACAAATCTAAAGAAGTAACGAATACGCTGCGAAAAAATATCATCGCCAATTGGCTGGCCAATAAAACGTTGCTCCAATCTAAACCGATGACTTAAAGTTCCGCTCCCTAATTTATGAGCGATGATATATTGTTCCCAAATGCGATGCTCTATTGTATTTACATCTGGCAAATTTTCAAATTGACTTTTTGTAGTAGCCAATAAATAACCTGTAGTAACATTGCTTTTTTTATTTATAAAATAAGTTAATCCGGGTCTAATTAAAACATTACGAACATAGCCGTAATCATCCGCAGAACGTACTTGTACATCCAAATGCAAACCCCATTTTTCATTCAATTTAGTGCTCTTTAAAAAGAAAAGCCAACCACTGTTTTGATTAACAGTTTGTGAAAAAAGTGATGAAGATATTAAGCAAAAGAATAAGCTAAATAGGAAAAATTTTCTCATTTGGTTTTAATTTGTTGTGTTTAGCGAAAGTATCAAAATTTGTTATAATCGAGGAATAAGTAACAGAAACTAAACAAAGAACCTTATTATTACTGTAATTGCGAGAGCTTGGCCCGATTGATCGGAGTGGAAAGATGAAATAATTATTCTATATAACTAAAAGCTCGCGAATTAAAATTTCCTCGTATCACGCACTGAAAAAGAGGATAACAAAATAAAAAAACCTTGTCTGTTTAAAACTGACAAGGTTTTTTCTCTATGAATAACAAATACTGAAACAAGTTCAGCTTGACGGCTATCGACTATACTCCCAACAACAATCTAGCTGGATCTTCTAATAATTGTTTAACACGTACCAAGAAACCAACAGACTCACGTCCGTCGATAATTCTGTGATCATAAGATAAAGCTACATACATCATCGGACGAATTACTACTTCTTTGTTCTCAGCAATAGGGCGCTCAATAATGTTGTGCATTCCTAAAATTGCAGATTGAGGAGCATTGATGATTGGAGTTGACATCATCGAACCAAAAACACCACCATTAGTAATGGTAAATGTTCCGCCAGTCATTTCATCAATTGTTAATTTGCTATCTCTTGCTTTAGTAGCCAATTCAATAACAGTTTTTTCAATCTGAGCCAAACTCATGCTTTCTGCATTTCTAATAATTGGCACAACCAGTCCTTTAGGAGCAGAAACTGCGATAGAAACGTCAACAAAGTCGTTGTAAACAACTTCTTCACCTTCAATACGAGCATTAACCGCAGGAAAGTCTTTAGCGGCTTCACAAACTGCTTTGGTAAAGAAACTCATGAAACCTAAGCCAACACCAAATTTTTCTTTAAACTGATCTTTGTATTTAGCTCTTAGATCCATAATTGGTTTCATGTTAACCTCATTAAAAGTAGTTAACATTGCTGTTTCATTTTTAACAGCAACTAAACGCTTAGCAACTGTTTTACGCAATGGCGACATTTTTTCTCTACGCTCATTTCTAGCACCCGCAACTGCAGGAACTGCTGCAGCTTTTGGAGCTTCAGCTTTAGCAGCAGGTTTTGCAGCTTGAGCATTATTTGCATCATCTTTAGTAATTCTGCCATCAACACCTGTACCTTTTACAGCACCGGCATCAACACCTTTTTCTGCCAAAATTTTTGCAGCCGATGGAGATGGTGTTCCTGAAGCGTAGCTATCTCCAGATTTTTCGGCAACTGGAGCATTAGCTTTATCTTCAGCAGGAGCTGCTGATTTTTCTTCAGCTTTCGGACTTTCTGACTTCGGACTTTCTGACTTCTCACCACCTTCTTCAATTGAACATACAACTGCACCAATAGCTAAAGTATCACCTTCGCTTGCTACCGTTTTTAAAGTACCTGCTTTTTCTGCTGTCAATTCGAACGTAGCTTTGTCTGATTCTAACTCAGCAATAATTTCGTCCATTTCAACAAAATCTCCATCGTTTTTAACCCAACGAGATAAAACTACTTCTGTAATCGATTCGCCAACTGGCGGTACTTTAATTTCTAAACTCATAATTTATAATATTCTTTTGTTCAAATGTAAAAATGATAACTCAGGTATTAATCAACCTTTGCCATTTTTTGAGCTGTTTTTTTAACTTTTTCTTTTACTTCAGGCTGTGGTGATGTTTCAAAAGCTTTAGCAATGATATAAGCTTGTTGATTTGTATGCTGCTTAGCATACCCTGTAGCCGTACTAGCACTTTCTTTTCTAGAAATCACATCAATATGGCTCAAAGCAGTTTTTCTTAATCTGCGTAGCAAATATGGCCAAGCGCCCATATTCTCAGGCTCTTCTTGCACCCAAAAAACTTCATTTGCATTTTTATATTTTTTGCAAATCGCTTCCATTTGATCAACAGGTGTTGGATACAACTGTTCTACACGAACAATTGCTACATCAACATTGTTATCTGCTTTTTTACCTTCTAGTAAGTCGTAGTAAATTTTCCCACTGCAAAACAACACACGTTTAACATCAGCTGTTTTAACATTAGTATCATCTATTACTTCCTGGAATTTACTTTCGGTAAAATCTTTTAACGGACTTACGCAAAGCGGATGGCGCAATAAACTTTTCGGACTAAACACGACTAATGGTTTACGGAAATCACGTTTAAACTGACGACGTAATGCATGGAAAAAGTTAGCAGGAGTTGTACAGTTGGTAATTTGCATATTGTACTCTGCGCAAAGCTCCATAAAACGCTCAATACGTGCTGACGAATGCTCTGGGCCTTGACCTTCGTAACCATGTGGCAACAACATCACCAAGCCGTTTGCTCTTTGCCATTTAGTTTCTGAACTTGCAATATATTGATCTACAACAATTTGAGCTCCATTAAAGAAATCTCCGAATTGTGCTTCCCAAATGGTTAAAGCATTAGGATTTGCCATGGCATAACCATACTCAAAACCTAAAACCCCATATTCTGATAAATGAGAATTGTAGATATCAAATTGTGCTTGTTGCTCTGAAACATTTGCTAAAGGTGTGTACTCTTCCTCACTATCCTCTAAAGTTAATACCGCATGGCGATGTGAGAAAGTACCTCTTTTAACATCCTGACCGCTCAAACGAACTCTCTTACCTTCGGCCAATAAAGTGCCGTAAGCCAATTGCTCGCCCATTGCCCAATCAAAAACATGGGTTGATGTAGCCATCTTATTCCGTTCATCAAATAATTTTTCAATTTTTTTGAAGAACTTTTTATCTTTTGGTAAAGTAGAAATACGTTTTGCAACTTCTAATAAAGTCTCCTTTTTAACAGAGGTATTTGGCGAAGTCTCAAAATCTTTTTCAGTAGCCAATCGCATATCTGCCCATGCACCACCAAATTTAACTTCACTGTAAGTTGATGTTAATTCCTTTGCTTCGTTTAAACGATCTTGCAACAATCCTTTAAACTCTTTTTCCATTTCCTTAGCTAAACCAGCTTCTAACTCTCCGGTTTTAGTTAATTTATCGATATAAATATCTCTTGGATTGGCATGTTTCTCTATCGCTTTGTACAACAATGGCTGGGTAAATTTAGGCTCATCTGCCTCGTTATGCCCAAATCTGCGGTAGCATAAAATATCAATAAACACATCATTTTTATACTTCTGACGATATTCCATTGCTAAATTAATAGCAAAAACTAAAGCTTCAACATCATCTCCGTTTACGTGAAAAACTGGCGATAACGTAACTTTTGCAATATCAGTACAATAAGTACTAGAACGGGCATCTTTATAATTTGTAGTAAAACCAATTTGATTGTTAATAACCAAGTGAATTGTACCACCTGTTTTATAACCTTCTAAACCAGCCATCTGAATTACTTCGTAAACAATACCTTGACCAGCTACAGATGCATCACCATGAATTAAAATTGGCGCTAAACGGTTATTGTCGCCACCATATTTAAAATCAATTTTTGAGCGAGACATACCTTCTACAACTCCATTTACTGTTTCTAAGTGAGATGGATTTGGGCATAAACTCAAGTGCACGTTTTTACCAGCATTTGTGGTAATATCTGTTGAGTAACCTAAGTGATACTTCACATCGCCACCAAAAGGTGACTCAGCACTGTAACCCTTGCCTTCAAACTCCGCAAAAATATCTTTATAGGTTTTTTGCATGATGTTTGCCAAAACATTTAAACGACCACGGTGTGCCATTCCAATCACAAACTCTTCAATACCTAACTCAGATCCTTTTTCAATTACCGAGTCTAAAGCAGGAATTAAGGCTTCTGCTCCTTCTAATGAGAAACGTTTCTGTCCTAAAAATTTAGTCCCTAAAAAGTTCTCAAAACTAACAGCTTGGTTTAATTTGCTAAGGATACGTTTTTTCTCTTCAATAGAAAATTTAGGCGTATTGCGTTCGCTTTCCATTTTCTGCTGTATCCATTTTAAAACTTCTGGCGTACGTACATATAAATACTCAGCACCTATAGACACGCAATAGGTTTGCTCTAGAAAAGCGATAATATCTTTTAATTTTGCTGGAGCACCAATACCAGTTTCAATTGCAGAATTAAAAACAGTGTCTAAATCTGCTTTTGATAAACCAAAGTTTTCGATATCAAGCGTAGGCATATGCTTACGTCTTTCTCTAACAGGATTTGTTTTGGTAAACAAATGACCACGTTGACGATAACCTGTAATCAGATTTAAAACGCTAATTTCTTTTAAAAAATGTTCAGGGGCTTCACCACCCACATTTGAAGCATCGGCACCTCTTCCAAAATCAAAGCCTTCAAAAAATTTTTGCCAGCCAAATTCTACTGAATTTGGATCTGCCAAATAGCTTTGGTATAAAGATTCTATGTATTCGGCGTTTGCGCCATTGAGATAAGATAAGTTATCCATTTTGTTTTTTTACGATAAGTATTGCAAAATTAGGATTTTACCTTAAGAAATGGGAATAATCTTGAAGATAAAATCAAATAAAAAACGCTTTTTTAGGGAGATTGTTGGGTATTAAAATTATAATGATTGAGAAATGATAATAACAGATCGATATAATGGAACGAACAGTTACTTTTAAGCTCTCAGTTCTTGGGTGTAAACCCCTTTTGGATCTACAATTTTAATAAGTTTTTGAAAATCAAAACTGGCAGTTAGGCGAGCATCATTACCTACTCCAGCTAAATTTGCCCAATTACCCCAATTACTTGCAGGCGCATAATCAATTAGTTTTTCTTCGAAATAGGCAGCACCGTAAACCCAACTCACATTTAGCTCGTAAACCAAATAAGCAGCAACTAGCTGTCGGGCAGAATTAATGAGATAACCAGTTGTGTTCAGCTCTATCATTAGCGAATTAACCAATGGCTGTTCGGTATTTCCACTTTTCCAAGCATTTAATAAATCGATATTCAAATCGGATTTTTTTATTGGCTGAAGACTAAAACCTTTAGATTTAAAAAATGTGTTGCGGTATTTCTTAAACATGAAACGGAAATAATCCCTCCATAACAAGCCCAACACAATCTGATTGAAATAAGGTTTTAGCCCATAACTAGCCTCAGCCTCCTTCATTTTCCAATATACCTCACGTGGTGATAAACAACCCAAAGCCAACCAAGCAGAAAGTTTAGAAACTATCGTGTTTTTTTTAAGCGTTGTGTTCGATAATGCAATTCCTTCTCCCGTATGTAAAAAATCATGCAAGTGAGTTAAGGCCTCGGTTTCTCCACCAATAATTTCCGTTTGTTCACTCAGCTCAGTTCCTTTAACATTTTCGAAAAGATCTTGTAGTGTAGGTAAGTCGCCCCACTCCTCAACATTAACGAAATTAATTTGTTGTGGGGTTAAGAAACAAGGTTTAACAATTGCATCGCGTTCAGTTTTCTTTTTAAACTGAGCAAAAACATCTGGTATATCTTTAATCGGAAAAGGTAAATCCTCCTTATTGTAAAGTGTGTGCCCAATAAAATGTTTCAAATTCACCTTTTGTTTCCAAAGTAAATCTTCAACTTGGGTTGATATAGCCGTTTCTTCGCTAGCTACTTCTCTGTGGTGATAAACCTCAGAAATCTCATATTTAGTAACTAAATCTGGCAAAATCTCTTCTGGTTTGCCATTTACGATCAATAAATCGCCACCTAATTTTTGTAATGATTGCCTCAATCCGTTTACGCTTTCTATTAAAAACTTTGCTCTAACAGATCCGGTTTTACAAGTGTGGTAGGAAGTAGTTTCAAACTGGCGTGGATCAAAACAGAAAACGGGCAAAATTTCTTCAGATTTGGCAATAGCCTCTACCAGCATTTCATTATCATGCAAACGGAGATCATTTCTAAACCAAACCAAAATCTTTTTGCTCATGAAGGAATACATTTATATGGACATGCAATATCCGTATTTTTATTTACAGGCACGATTGATCGTACAATATTTTACATACGGTTAACACATTTATCTTTTAATATATTAAATATTTCTAAATAGTATAATCATAAATCAATTAGATGTAAAATTTCACTCAAATAATCCTCTTTGCCAACTGTTAAGCGCCTTCAATTTGTTTAGCCTCGTAATTATTAAGCAAATTACTATCTTGCTTCAATCAAAACTATCTATCATTTTATTGGTTAAAACATAATGCCACAAAAAATTTTAATTACAGGAGCAACTGGATTGGTAGGTAGAAAACTTATACCAGCATTACAGCAATTAGGACATGAAATTGTTATCCTTAGCAGGAAAAACAACAACATTAAAGACGTAAAAACATTTATCTGGGATGTTTATAAGCAAGAAATTGATGCTAATTGTCTGAATGGAGTTGATGCCATTATTCATTTAGCTGGTGAAGGTATTGCTGATAAAAGATGGACAGCTGAAAGGAAAAAGCAAATAATTGAGAGCAGAGTTCTTTCTACGCAATTGCTTTACAAAACCATCAAGGATACAAATTCTCCAATAAAATCTTTTGTATCTGCCTCTGCTGTTGGTTTTTATGGAAACAGGGGCGATGAAATCTTAACAGAAGAAAGTGCTAGTGGAAATGATTTTCTTTCAGATTGTTGCGTTCAATGGGAAAATGCTGTTGATGCAGGTTTAGCTATGAATATCCGCGTTGCGAAAATTAGGATTGGCTTAATTTTGAGTAAAGAAGGTGGAGCATTAGCTGCAATGGAAAAACCAGTAAAGTTTTTTGTTGGAGCGCCATTAGGTTCTGGTAAACAATGGATGCCTTGGATACACCTAGATGATATTTTAGGTATTTTTATTAAAGCTGTTGAGGATGAAAAAATGATTGGAGCATACAATGCTTGTGCTCCGTTTCCGGTTACCAACAAACTGCTTACTAAAGCACTTGCAAAACAACTAAACAGACCTGTTTGGCCAATTAATGTACCTAAATTTGCATTAAATGCTTTGCTAGGAGAGATGAGTATTTTACCATTAATGAGTAACAATACTTTATCTAAAAAAATCTTAAATACAGGATATAAATTCGCATTTACCAACCTTGATGATGCATTACAATCAATTTACACCTCCAAGCCCTAAAAGGGTGTAAAACCAAATTTTATATATGAAACAAGATAAAAAAGGCGAAATAAAAAAGTCCCCTTCAGAGGATTTAGGGGTGAGTATTTTATGGTTTAGGAGAGATTTAAGATTAACAGACAATGCCGCTCTTTATCATGCCCTTAAAGGCCCATATCCTGTGTTGCCTCTTTTTATATTCGATAAAAACATTTTAGACAAGTTAGAAAGTAAAGACGATGCTAGGGTAACTTTCATCTACCAAACTATCACAGAAATTGAAGAGCAATTAGCTACTCATAAATGTGCTTTACTTGTAAAATACGATACTCCAGAAAGGGCTTGGGAGGCAGTTTTGAAAGAATACAATGTTAAAGCTGTGTACACAAATCATGATTACGAGCCTTATGCAAAAGAAAGAGATGATGCCTTGGCCGAATTTTTAAGGAGTGAAGAAATTACATTTCATAGTTTTAAAGATCAAGTAATTTTTGAAAAAGACGAAGTTGTAAAGGCAGACGGAAAACCCTATACAGTTTTTACACCCTATTATAAAATTTGGCATAGCAAACTCAATGATTTTTTCGTAAAAGCTTATCCAACAGAAAAATATTTCAGCAATTTTTATCGTACCAAAAAGTTAGTGATCCCTTCATTAAATGAGATGGGATTTGAGAAATCAACCCAACATTTTCCGGTATTAAACTTTGAAAAAAAACTGGATAGCTACAGTAAAAAGAGAGATTATCCGGCAGCAGAAGCTACAACACGTATTGGTTTACACTTAAGGTTCGGAACTGTTAGCATTAGAGAAGCTGCTAAAAAAGCGATTGAACATAAGGCAGATAAATGGTTGGCAGAATTAGCTTGGCGAGATTTTTACATGATGATACTTTGGCACTTTCCTCACATTGTGAATAAAGCATTTAAGCCAGCTTATGACAACATTAAGTGGAGAAATAACGAACAAGAATTTAAAGCTTGGTGCAAAGGCAAAACAGGATATCCTATTGTTGATGCAGGCATGCGGCAATTAAATGAAACTGGATTTATGCACAACCGAGTGCGTATGGTTGTAGCCAGCTTTTTGTGCAAACATTTGCTGATAGATTGGCGTTGGGGAGAAGCTTATTTTGCGGACAAACTATTAGATTATGAATTGGCCAGTAATGTTGGTGGCTGGCAATGGGCTTGCGGATCTGGTAATGATGCTGCTCCTTATTTTAGAGTTTTTAACCCCGAATTACAGCTCAAAAAATTTGATCCGAAAATGGAATATGTTTTTAAATATGCTCCTGAATACAAGAAAGCAATTTTACCAGTACCAATAGTTGAGCACACTTTTGCGAGAGATCGAATTTTAAAAGAATTTAAAAGAGCTTTGGCATAAAAAACCCCATCTTTTTTGAAGATGGGGTTTTAAAATCTTTAATTGGTTACATCAGTCAATTCTATATCAAAATCCAAAATTGCATTTGGTGGTATCACATAGGTTCCTGTAGAGTTATCTATACTTCCACTTACGCCATACCCTAAATCCGAAGGAATAAATATTCTTACTTTAGCTCCTTTTTGCATCCCAACCAAAACACCATAACCTTTAACTAACCGATTAAGTTGTCCTAGCAAGACGGCATCAGTTCCCGATTGATCAAAAATAGATCCATTAAGAAATCTTCCTGTGTATTTTGCAGTAATGGTTGATGTTGCATTAACTACCGTGCCAGTGCCCGGTGTTAAAACTTGATAATAAACTCTACTAGGTGACTTCACTACATTTGGTATAGCCTTTTCGGCAACAAACTCCCTAATAAACCTGTCATCTATAGCTATTTGTGAAGCTTCTGGATAAACGCTAATAACTGATGATATAATTTCGTTAGATGGGACGGCAGCAGTACCATTTTTACCATAAGCTAAATGAGATGGCAATATTACACGAACCTTACCACCTCTTTTAATACCCTGCAACGCAAGTCTATAAGAATCTGGAGACACATAACCTAAATAGGTTGCCTCAGCAGTATACTTAGAAGTAGCAAAATAACTTACACCACTTAACGACTGCCCACTTAAGGTAAAAAATATAGAATCTTTATTTAGTACAACGTTTCCAGTACCTGGCTCTAATACTTGGTAATAAAATCCAGTTGGATCTTTAGTCATTGTTAAATTATTCTGCTTTAAATAAGCCTGAATTTTTGCATCATCTACACTCTCTATAGATTCATACTCTTTTTCACATGAGTTAAAAAGAATCATTATACCCAATAAGGCAAAGTAATAAAGTGTATATTTTTTAAGCATTTGCATATTATTGTGCACTAAGTAAATCAATAGTAAAATCTAAAACAGCATTTTCTGGTATTCCAGCTCCTGGTGAGGTATTTTTATAAGCTAAGGTAGATGGTACTAATAATCTAATTCTACCGCCCTTTTTTACCAACGGGATGCCTATTTGCCAACCTTGGATAAGATTACCAAGTGGAAAAGTTACATTCGTACCTTTATCAAAACTAGTTCCGTTTAACAATTTACCTTCGTAGTTAACTGTTACATTAGTAGATCCGTTGAAGTTATTTTCACCAGATGCTGCAGGAGTTAAAGTTTGATAATACAATCCTGAACTGTGTTTAACAGCAACAATGCTATTTTTTGCAATAAAATCAACAATTAGCGCATCATCTTTTTTAGCTTGTTCTTCTGCATCATAGCTGTCTTTTTTACATGAAGCGAAAGCTCCCACAATTAAAAAAAGACCTAATAAAAATCTGGTTTTTAACATAATTGCACAAAAATAAGCTTTTATAACCGATGGCGCAATTTTTAACCAAATTTAACAATTAAAAGAGTCCAAAGCCGAAAGACCAAAGACTAAAGCACATAGATAGTTAGCATAATGCAAAAAAAGACTAAAACTAAGTTGTACTTCATACAATCTTAGCTTTAGTCTTTTAGCTTTAGTCTTTCAGCTTTAGTCTTTCAGCTTTAGTCTTTCAGCTTTTTAGAAAATATATTTATTCGCTTCGATAACCTGTTGTGCTACATTTTGGCGAGCTTGTTTTACATTAAATGGATCCATTTTAGTGAATCTACGTAGGCCAACTAACATCATACGTTGTTCATCACCTTCGGCAAATGCCCATAAGGCTTCTTTACCAGCTTTATTGGTGCCATCAACAGCTTCAACAAAATAAATTTTCATCATGTCAATTTGCCCTTTGCAAGCTTCTTCTCCACGAAGTGAAACTAATTTTTCTGTTCTCAGCAAAGCTGACTCGGCGATGTAAACATAACTTGCCATATCGGCGATGTTCATTAAAATTTCTTGCTCTTTAGAAAGGCTCATCATTAATTTTTGTACCGCAGCACCAGCTACCATTAACGTTGCTTTCTTTAAATTTTGGATGATTTTTTTCTCAGCAGCAAAAAGTGTAGTATCTTCTTCCCCAAAATCAGGTATCGACATTAATTCATTAGCAACTGCTGTTGCAGGGGTCATCAAATCTAGCTCACCTTTCATCGCTCGTTTCAACATCATATCAACTGTCAATAGTCTGTTGATTTCGTTTGTACCTTCAAAAATTCTGTTTATACGTGCATCACGATAAGCTCTATCCATTGGTGCATCAGCCGAGAAACCCATACCACCATAAATTTGAACGCCTTCATCAGTAACGTAATCTAAAACTTCTGAACCCCAAACTTTAAGAATAGCGCATTCAACAGCAAATTGCTCGGTAGATTTTAATTTTGCTTTACCTTCATCCATACCACCAGCAACTAACTCATCATATGCATCATCAATGTTTTGTCCAGCTCTATAATTTGCAGATTCTACAGCATAAATTTTTGCTGCCATCTCGGCGATTTTAAATCTAATTGCACCATATTTAGAAATTGGCCTATCAAACTGAATACGCTCATTGGCGTAATTTATCGCTTGATTTAAAACCTCTCTACTACCACCAATTGCCGCAGCAGATAATTTTATACGACCAATATTTAAAATGTTTACCGCGATTTTAAATCCATTTTCTCTGTCAGAGAGCATATTTTCAACTGGCACATGGCAATCGTTGAAAAACACCTGACGAGTTGATGAACCTTTAATCCCCATTTTGTGTTCTTCAGGGTTCATGGTAATGCCACCAAAATCCTTTTCTACAATAAATGCAGTAAGGTTTTTATCATCATCAATTTTTGCAAAAACGATAAAAATATCTGCGAAACCACCATTGGTAATCCACATTTTTTGCCCATTGATTACATAATGCTTTCCATCTTCTGTAAGTTTTGCTTTTGTTTTACCAGAGTTGGCATCAGAACCAGAATTTGGCTCAGTTAAGCAGTACGAAGCTTTCCATTCGCCAGTTCCCAACTTTGGAATATACTTTGCTTTTTGTTCTGCATTTCCATAATATAGAATTGGTAAAGTACCGATGCCTGTATGTGCAGAAAGTGCAACTGCAAATGAGTGACCAGCACCGCAAACATCGGCTACTAACATTGAAGTGTTAAAGTTTTTGCCGAAACCTCCAAATTCTTCAGGAATAGAAACACCAAGAATTCCCAGTTCACCCGCTTTGTCCATCAAGCTAGGCATTAAACCTTCTTCTTGTGTATCAATTCGATCTAAAATTGGATTAATTTCTTGCGTTAAAAAATCACGACAAGTTTGCGCAATCATTTGTTGCTCTTCATCAAACTCTTCAGGAATAAACACATCCTGATATGTGGTTTCAGTTATTAAGAACTCGCCACCTTTAATTGTTTTTTTCATTTTTCTAAGTATCAAGTAGCGAGTATCAAGTATCAAGACATAAGTCTCAAGAAACCCTGAATCGCTTGGGTTAATTTCTAATTAATTTTACGTTCTAAGGAATAAATCATTTTTTGAACTTCAGTTGTCTGATTAACCAATTTTTCGGTCAAATCATTATCTAACAGTTCTAATTTATTTGAAATGATAAGTTGAGTTTCTAATTCAAAAGCAGAACCCTGACTTATGTTCAAAAAATGCTTGAATTGAGGGTTACTTCCCCTACCCGAGCCTTCAGCAATGTTTGACGGTATGGAAACTGAGCATCTTTTCATTTGAGAAACAAGTCCAAATTTTTCATCACTAGGGAGTTGTAACATTGCTTTATATACATCTACACCTAAGTCAATTGCTTTCTGCCAAACTTTCAAATCTTTAAAATTGTGCATATATAAAAGTATTTAGTGGCGAGTATCAAGTATAAAGACACTCTTAATTTTCATTTATTTTTTATCTCAATGCGTCTTGATACTTGATACTCATTTTTATTAGCGAATAGAGATTATCAATTATCTAGTCATTCTTGATTGTAATCCTACTCTTGATACTTGATACTCATATCTTGATACTCATATCTTTATCCCCACATCTAATAACTAAAAAACCTCAAATATCCCAGCTGCTCCTTGCCCTGTACCTACGCACATGGTTACCATACCATATTTTTTATTCTGTCTCTTTAGTTCGTTAAAAATTTGTACAGATAACTTGGCTCCGGTACAGCCAAGTGGATGACCTAAGGCGATTGCACCACCGTTTACGTTAATTTTGCTTTGGTCTAAGCCTAATGTTCTGATAATGGCTAATGATTGAGAAGCAAAAGCTTCATTCAACTCAATTAAATCAATATCATCTTGTTTTAAAGCTGCTTGTTTTAAGGCTTTTGGAATGGCTTCAATTGGCCCAATTCCCATAATGCGTGGTGGCACACCTGCAACACCATAACTTACCAAACGAGCAATTGGCTCAGCACCTAACTCTTTCATTTTCTTTTCAGAAACCACTAAAACAAATGCGGCTCCGTCTGATGTTTGAGATGAATTACCAGCAGTAATTACACCATTTGCCGCAAAAACTGGCTTCAATTTAGCTAATGCCGCAACAGTAGTATCAGCTCTCGGTCCTTCATCAGTATCTACAACAAAAGAGCGAGTTTGCTTTTTCATATTGCCATCTAAATAGTTTTCGTTTACCGTAATTGGTAAAACTCCTGCTTTTAAATGCCCGTTATTAATGGCTTCTATTGCTTTTTGGTGCGACTGAAATGAGAATTCATCTTGATCTTCTCTATTTACATTGTATTCTTTAGCAACGGCCTCTGCGGTTAAGCCCATTCCCCAGTACCAATCTGGATTAGTTTTAGCAACCTCCGGATTTGGAACTAACTTCCATCCGCCAAATGGCATCCCAGACATTACCTCAACACCACCAGCCACAATACAATCGGCCATGCCCGCCTTAATTTTGGCTACAGCTGTAGCAATAGTATCTAAGCCAGATGCGCAGTAACGGTTAATGGTTACTCCAGGTACTTTATCAGTATCCAAGCCCATCAGCGAAATCATACGAGCTATGTTTAAGCCCTGCTCTGCCTCTGGAGTTGCATTACCAACAATTACATCATCAATTTGCTCCTTATCCAAATTAGGAACCGAAGCCACCAACTCTCTAATTACGTTTGCCGCCAATTCATCAGCTCTTGTAAAACGAAACACACCACGTGGCGCTTTACCTACTGCTGTTCTAAGTCCTGCTATTATATATGCTTCCATTTTTATTAGTATCTAGTAGCGAGTATCAAGTATCGAGACACTTGCACAAGCTTAATTTTTAACTAGTTTATTTGATTTCCATCTTGATACTTGATACTCATATCTTGATACTTGATACTCATATCTTGATACTTGATACTCATATCTCGATACTTAAACTTTTAATTCCTCAACGGTTTCCCTTTGGTTACTATGCTCTGTATTCTTTCGAGTGTTTTTCTCTCTCCGCAAAGCGATAAAAAGGCCTCTCTCTCTAAATCCAATAAATATTGCTCAGTAACTTCTGTTGGCGATGATAAATCTCCACCACACATCACCCAACCTAATTTTTCAGAGATTTTTTTATCATGTTCTGAGATGTAATTACCAGAATACATGGTGTTTGCTCCGGCATATACAATGCCTAAACCTTGTTTACCCAACACTTTGATATCTTTTCGTTGAACCGGCTTAGTGTAACCTGCATCAGCCAATTCAATCGCTTTGGCTTTTGCATCTGCAATTAAACGGCTCCTGTTCATACTAATAGCAAATTTATCTTTTTGTAGATAACCTAATTCTAATGCTTCTATAGCCGATGTACTTACTTTAGCCATACCAATGGTTAAAAAGCGTTCTTTCATTGCATTTTGTACGATCTGATCTGCTTTAAATTCGTCAGAAGCACGTAAAGCAAATTCTTTACTTCCGCCACCACCTGGAATAACACCTACGCCAAACTCTACCAAACCCATGTAAGTTTCTGCATTTAACTGCACAAAATCGGCATGTAAGCTAAACTCGCAACCACCACCTAAGGTTAAGTTATGTGGCGCAACTACAACCGGAATTGATGAATAACGGATACGCATTGAGGTATTTTGGAACATACGGACTGCCATATTTAGTTCTTCCCATTCTTGCTCTACAGCCATCATAAAAATCATCCCTACGTTGGCACCTGCCGAAAAGTTAGCTCCATCATTTCCAATTACAACGCCTCTGTAATCTTTCTCAGCCATATCAATGGCTTTGTTTATCGCGGTTAAAGTATCTCCGCCAATGGTATTCATTTTAGAATGGAATTCTACATTGATAATGCCATCGCCTAAATCAATAATTGAGGCTCCTGCATTTTTCCAAATTACTTTATTGGCTCTTAAATTATCTAAAATGATAAATTCATCAGCTCCTGGAATTGCTTTATAGCTTTTTGATGGGATATCGTAATATTTTTTAACGCCATTTTCTACTTTATAAAATGAAGTATTTCCCGCAGCCAACATTTCAGTTACCCATGCAGCTGGCGTGTGCCCTAATTGTTTCATTCCATCAAGCGAAGCTTGGATACCAACGGCATCCCAAACTTCAAACGGACCTAATTCCCATCCAAAGCCAGCTCTCATTGCATCATCTATGCGATATAGTTCATCAGAAATTTCTGGAATACGATCTGAAACATATTCGAACAAACCGAAAAATGAGGCCCTAAAAAGTTCCGCAGCCTTATCTTTACCAGTAGCAAAAACTTTCATTCTATCCGCAACTTTATCAATGGTTTTAGTCATTTCTAAAGTAGCAGATTTTACCTTTTGCTGTGGGCGATATTCTAGCGTTTTTAAATCAAGCGCCAATATTTCTGTTTTGCCTTCGGCAGATTTTGTTTTTTTGTAGAAACCTTGTTTAGTTTTATCGCCTAACCAATTGTTGGCTTCCATTTTTTGAACATATGCTGGAAGTTTAAACAAATCGTGAGCTTTATCTTCAGGGCAGTTATCATACAAGCCTTTAGAAACTTTAATCATGGTATCTAAACCAACCACATCTGTAGTTCTAAAAGTTGCAGATTTTGGCCTGCCTAAAGCCGGACCAGTAAATTTATCTACCTCCTCTACGGTTAAGTCCATTTTTTCTACCAAGTGCAACAAAGCCATAATAGAATAAACACCAACTCTGTTCGCAATAAATGCAGGCGTATCTTTACATAAAACAGTTGTTTTACCTAAAAATTTATCACCATAATGCATTAAAAAATCAACCAACTCTGGTTTGGTATGCGGTGTCGGGATAATTTCTAACAACCTTAAATAACGAGGCGGATTAAAAAAGTGCGTTCCGCAAAAGTGAGCCTTAAAATCCTCACTTCTACCTCCAGCCATCATGTGTATCGGAATACCCGAGGTGTTTGAAGTAACTAAAGTACCAGGCTTACGGAATTGCTCAACTTGCTCAAATACTTTTTGCTTGATACCTAAATTTTCAACTACAACCTCAATAATCCAATCGTAGTTGGCAATTTTAGACATATCATCTTCAAAATTACCTGTGCTAATACGCTTTAAAACACTTTGCGAATAAATTGGAGAAGGATTAGTTTTAACCGCTGTTTGCAAAGCTGTGTTTACAATGCGGTTTTTAACATTTGGATGCATTAAAGCTAAACCTTTGGCCTGTTCATCAGGGGTTAATTCTTTTGGAGCAATATCTAAAAGCAATACCTCTACACCAATATTGGCAAAGTGGCAAGCAATACGTGAGCCCATAATACCAGAGCCTAATACTACTACTTTATTTATTCTTTTGTTCATCATGATCTTTTTTAGGTGTATAAGCCAATGTTAACTGGTTTACTTTATCTAAGGTTGTTATCAATTGTTCTTTTTCTTTGGTACTTAGTTTTTCGTTTAAATATTCATTAAACTTTATCACTACGTTACTCGCTAATTTTCTTTTTTCAATTCCGAAAGCGGTTAAAAAAACCTTTACCGAGCGTTTATCTCCGGTAGCTGTTTCTCTGTAAATTAAGCCCAGCTCTTCCATGTTGTTAAGCATACGCGATAAACTAGTAGCCTTAACGCCAAGTAAAGCTGCCAATGCCGAAACAGCTGTACCATCTGCCTCAATATTTATTAAAACATAGCCAATGGCCTGGGTAATACCAAAGCCACCTGCAATTTGGTTATAAGTGTTGGATACATTTTGCCAAACAACCTTTAAAAAATAATCTACTGTTTCTTTCTGCTTCATTAATTGCTATGCTTGCATAACAAATTTATAGAATTAGATTTTAGTATGCAAGTACAAAATGAAAATATTTTTAAAAAAAATTGAGTAGGATTTAAAAGCGAGTGGAGTAAGATGTAGCGGTTAAATAACCTATAATTCTTGATTTTTGGAGCGCAATTTGGAAGCAAAGCTTAAAGTTTGTTCCTGCTTTTGCTTCAATCTTTTACCCCAAGAGCCCCTAAAGGGGAATGGTAAAAGGATTTTCGCGTTAATCAGGGCTAGGAATAAAATTTATGCTACTATGAGGGGTTGCCAATTGCCAAAAGAACCACTGGCTTTGTAACATAAACCTTATTGACGTGGGCACGTAGTGGTAACCCTTGTGGTTACCCCGTAGTAAAATGGAAAGAAGGACTGAAATACCCGAAGCGTGATGGCATTGTTTTTCTGATCTGTTTTAAGGTAAGATAAAGAAATCCTTCCCTGCGATCAGGATGACTTTAAAAAGGAATTTCACGTGAATAGGGGTTATGAATAAACTTGAGCTACTATGAGGGCTCGCAAATTGCCAAAAGAACCACTGGCTTTGTAACATAAACCTTATTGACGTGGGCACGTAGTGGTAACCCTTGTGGTTACCCGTA
>NZ_JBWKZK010000007.1:0-8948 GCF_059424425.1 Pedobacter sp. GW456-11-11-14-TSB4 | reverse complement strand
CCGTAGTAAAATGGAAAGAAGGACTGAAATACCCGAAGCGTGATGGCATTGTTTTTCTAAGCAACTTTAGGACTTATCTCTGAGATTCTTCGCTGTGCTTTGGGCAACAAATCAATATAAAAAAAGCGCCCCGATTACTCGGAACGCTTCTTTTATTTTTAAAAAGTATCTACTAGTATAAAGTAAATTCTACTCTTCTATTTTGTTGACGGCCAGCTGCAGTATTGTTAGTTGCAATTGGTTGTGCTTCGCCATAACCTGTTGCCTCAATTCTGCTTGCATTTGCACCTTGAGATACTAAATAAGCTTTTACTGATTCTGCTCTATCTTTAGATAAACGTAAGTTTAAAGCGTCTGAACCTGTATTATCTGTATGACCAGCTAATTTTAAGCTAAAGTTTTTCTCCATTAATAAAGCTGCAACTCTGTTTAAAGTAGCGTAAGATTTAGAACGGATTGTTGATTTACCTAAATCGAATTCTAAGTTTTTAATTGCATCAGCAACAACTGCACGATCTGCTTCTGTTACAATAACACGCTCAGTAACTTGTGGAGCAGGTACTTTTAAAGGACAGCCTGAACCGTCTACAACAGTTCCTGCAGGTGTACCAGCACATTTATCTAATTTATCGGCAACACCATCACCATCTGTATCTTTCAACAAATCGTTCATTTCTGTACGTAATTTAGCATTTTCTGCTTTTTGAGCATCTAAATCAGATTTTAAAGCATTAGCAGCATTTTTAGCAGCAATTGCCTCATCGTATGTTGCAGCAGTTGGACTAAAGAAAGCTAGTTGCTTACCTTTACCTAAAGCAAATTCTAAACCTGCATATGCATAATTGTATTTGTCGTTAGATCCTCTTGCATAACCATCAAATTGATCGTTATCTACAAAACTGATTGTCCAACCTAAATCTAAATTAATTGCCTCAGATAAACGGAATTTAGCACCTAAACCTACTGGAATAATCATTCTGTTTTCGGTAGCTAACTCTGTAGTTGCGTTGCCCCTAGTAATTGTTGGTGTGAAGTTTACGAAACCACCACCAGCAGAAGCATACAATTGTGCGTTGTTTTGTTGTTTAAACATGCTCCAGTTAAATAAATTAGCAACAGCACTTAAGCTTGCCGAGTAATTTAAATCTGTAGAATAAGCGCTAACTGGACTAGTGTTAGGCAAACCGTTGTAAAAAGTTTCAGTGTTATCGCCTTTTACATTACCTCTATTGCCATCTAAACGTATAGAGAAATTTGGTGTGATTTGTTTTTTAATGTATAATCCGTAACCGAAAGTATTTTTCCAATTAGAAAAATCATTTTGACCACCAAGTGGAGAGATACCTGCTAAAGTACCAGCGTTAACACCTATTGACCAAGTTCTCATTGGCTCTGAAGACGTTGTTGTTTGTGCTGAAGCTGTACCTCCAATAAATAAACCAGCTAAGGCAACTGGTAAAAAGTTTAAAATTCTAAGTTTCATAATATTAAATTTACAAAATAAGCGTTAGTGTTATTTGTAAGCTCAATATTCAAAACTAATACCACCAAATATCAATGCAATAAAATAGATGTTAAAACCTTTGTTTTCAAATATTTAACGCAAAAATTACACTATATAAGAGTGTTAAAGAATGTTAAAAGTGTTTAGTTTGCTATACAATTTATTCTAAAAAGTGTTGTAGCCGCGTGAAACAAGTATTTTGTTTTTTTGTTTGACGATTAATTTAGTACTCCGGCAAATTTCCATTTTGTATTAAAATTCTCTGTCAAACTTTGATTGGTGAGTATTGCCCTTACCATTTCAACTGGCATGTTATTTTCTTTTAAAATGCGATCGTGAAATTGGATGTTGCTCATTTTGCCACTACCTACTAATTCTCTGTGAAGTGCTCTAAATTGCAAGCCACCTAACATGTAACCGATTTGATAAAGTGGACCATAGCCACCAGTAAAAGAGCGACGAACTTCTGCTTCGGCATTTGCCCTTTCGAAACCAACTCTATCTACCAAAAAATCAATGCATTGCTGTGGTGTCCATTTGCCTAAATGGTAATTCATAGAAAAAATAATTCGGGCACAGCGATGCATGCGCCAAAACAACATCCCTATTTTATCTTCTGGTGTTTTAGCAAAATTTTTATCCCAAAGTAACATCTCCCAATATAACGACCAACCTTCTGTCCAAAATGGCGTACCAAACCCTCTGCGATAAGGTTTATATCTGCTTTGCATAAAATATTGCAAATTATGGCCTGGTATCAATTCGTGAAAAACTACTGCTCTTGAAAAGTGTTTGTTGTTACCTCTTAAGGTCATTAGTTTGGCAGCCTCAGTCATGTCTTCTGTTGGGTAGGCAATTAAAACAGATTCCCCTCCTAAAAAGAACGGCGCAAATTGTTGCTCTTGCGGAGTAAGCATTCTCATTCTCCAACCTTCCTTTGCTAATTCTGGAACATCTAATAATTTGTTTTGCTCAACAAAGTTGATGGCTTCATTTGCCAATTCGTAAACCAACTCAGGTTGCTTACCCAACTCAGGGTAGGCATTTTTAACTTTTTCTAATGCTTTTTTCCAATCGTTACCAAAACCCATTTGTTGCGAAGCTTTAATCATCTCAGTATCACACCAAGCAAACTCACGCAAAGCGATGGCTTCAATTAGCTCAGGCGTGTAAGCAATCATTTCATCGTTAAGTAAATTTAAAAAAGCTTTTCTACCGATGGGATTTCCAATAATTCCACTTCCATCATCTTTTGCTGTAGAAAGTTTAGCTGTTTTACCCAATGCTGTAGCATAATCTTTCAAGGCAGCTAATACATCAGGATAAACAGATTTGGTTGCAACTGTAAATTGTGGATCGTAACCATCGTAAAATTTGTAAGCCTCAGTAAAAACAGAGATATACTGATTCACTGTTTGCAGAGCCCAATTGGCCTGAACAGGATTGATAATTAATTGTTGATTTGAAAAATTTTCTTTTGCAGTATTGATGTCGCGAATTAACTGCTTAAAATTTTTAGCAGACGCTTCTCCGTCCTGTTGTTTACCTATCCTTCGCTTTTGCTCAAAATCAATTATTACAGGAGCGAAAGGAACCGAGAAGCTGGTGTTCTTAAATTCAGAATAGTTCTCTTGGTGTGATCTTGCATCAACATTAATATCTCGCTTAAGCAAAATGTAATCAACTCTTTCATTAACAGATAACTTCTGGAAAGGGAAGGATTTTAATTTTGTTAACCAAGCAGTATAAAAAGTTTCCATTCGCTTAAAATATTCATCCGAACGTTTTAAAGCATATTTTCGGTTAAGCATGTTTTCATCAGCTTGATATTGATTAATCAGCGGACTAACTATACTTGCCTCGTTTTGAGCAAAAGTATTGTTAAAAACAAAAAGCAAAATGAAAAGGGAACAAAATTTAAGCATAGCTGATGATTATTTTTGATGAAAGTAGCTAATAATCATCAAAATTTATTTTAAGCCATTGCAAAATAAAAGTTACCTTATTCTTAGAAAACTTTTGTGGTTCCTATTTCAAGTAAATAATTTAATGCATGATAAGGTTCTATTACAAGTCTAAATCGAGACAAATTAAATTCCATAATTTTTCCCAAATCATTTATAGAAAATGTGCTAAGACTTTCCTCAGCGCAGCAGCCTCTTCAATTTTATTGTTTGATTAACCTACCAACCAATTGCCTTATCATCGCCCCTTGGATCAGCACCTCCTTGATAAGTGCCCCATTTGGTTTTTAAAATGGCATCTACTCTGCCAATTGCACCACGAGGAACCAATTTATAGCCTTTGGCTTTTAATTTCTCTTTAGTTAAACTATCAAGTGCTTTATCTTCAATCATTACCTCATCTGGCAACCATTGGTGATGGAACTTTTTAGCATTAACTGCATTTTGCATAGACATATCAAAATCTATCACGTTTAAAATGGTTTGAAAAACCGAGGTGATAATGGTTGAACCCCCAGGTGTACCAACTACCAGATATAAGTTACCGTCTTTTGAGATAATAGCGGGCGTCATAGAGCTTAACATTCTTTTGCCAGGAGCAATAGCATTGGCTTCGCCTCCAACTAAACCATACATATTAGGTGCACCAGGTTTAACCGAAAAATCATCCATTTCATTATTCAACAAAAATCCAGCCCCTTTTACAACTACACCCGCTCCATAAGAACCATTAAGCGTGGTGGTTATAGCAACAGCATTTCCATCTCTATCAACAATAGAAAAATGAGTGGTTTCTTCATGCTCGGCTGGAGCAATTTCGCCAGCACCGACAGATGCGCTGGTACTTGCAGCTTGCCAGCTAAAAGTGCTCATTCTTTGTTTTACGTAAGCATCATCAACTAATTTTTGTTGTGGCACTTTATAAAAATCTGGGTCACCTAAATGTGCAGCTCTATCTGCATATACTCTTCTTTCGGCCTCTACCATTACCTGTACTGTAGAATCTGAATTGAAACCCCATTTCGTTAATGGGAAAGGTTCTACAGATTTAAGTAATTGAATTAATGCAATACCACCGCTTGATGGTGGAGGCATGGTAACTACATCATAACCTCTATATTTACCTTCTATTGGTTTTCTCCAAATCGCTTTATAAGCAATTAAATCTTGTTTCGAAATAATTCCTCCGCCTCTTTTCATTTCTGCAACGATTGAATCTGCAACTGCACCTTCATAAAAACCTTTTCTACCTTCTTTAGCTATTGCCCTTAATGTATTGGCTAATTCTGTTTGCGTTAAAACATCTCCTTCTACCCATTTTGCATCTTTTACTAAAGCTGTACCTAGCGGATTTAATTTTGTAAATCTGTTTTTTAAACCGTTTAATTCATTGGCTTGTCTAAGTGTTACTTTAAAACCATTGGCTGCAATATTTACTGCAGGCATCACTAAATCTTCCCATTTTAATTTTCCATATTTTTGATGCGCTTCTTCCATACCTGCCACAGAACCTGGTACACCTGCAGCCAATTGTCCGTACAAACTTTTTTCCACTATCGGATTGCCAGCTGCATCTAAATACATATCTCTATGAGCAGCAGAAGCCGCTTTTTCCCTAAAATCTAAAGTACTTGTTTCGCCTTTGGCAGAACGATAAACCATAAAACCACCACCGCCTAAATTACCTGCATTTGGGTATACAACGGCTAAAGCAAATTGAACTGCAACGGCAGCATCTACAGCATTACCACCTTTTTTTAGAATGTCTACACCAACCTGAGAAGCTATTTCACTTGCCGAAACCACCATCCCGTTTTTATACTCACCACTATTGTTCTTACCTAAATGCTTGCCTGCACAACTAAAAAATAGGCTGCAGGCAAATAAAAAACCAATTAAACTACTGTAATAAATTTTATCCTTTGTGGTTTTCTGCATCTTTATAAATTTTATCAATTATGGCTTTATTTTTTTCTAAAATGTTTTTTCTCTTTAAGCTCAATTTCGGAGTTAGTTCTCCTCCATCAATACTAAATTCTTTTGGCAGTAACGCAAAGCGCTTAACTTGTTCCCATTTACCAAACTCGGCACCTAATGTAACAATAATCTGATTATATTTTTCGATAACCTGCTCGTTTTTACACATTTCATCATTGTTGGTGTAATTTATGCCTTTGTGTTGGCACCAAGCTTTTAACGCTGGAAAAGTAGGTACAATTAATGCAGCTGGGAATTTCATATTCTCACCTAAAACCATAATTTGTTCTATCATTGGCGATTCTTTGTACTTGTTTTCTAGCATCTGCGGGGCGATGTATTTTCCACCTCCAGTTTTAAAAATCTCTTTTTTACGATCTGTAATTTTTAAGAATTTCCCCTCTAAAATTTGTCCTATGTCACCTGTATGAAACCATCCATCTTGATCTATACATTCTGCTGTTAAATCATCACGTTTGTAATAACCTTTCATAATGTTGTGGCCACGTGCTAAAATCTCGCCGTCTTCGGCGATTTTAATTTCTACACCATCTATTGCAGCACCAACGGTACCAAACATGGTTGCCGCAAAATGATTTACTGTAATTACTGGCGATGTTTCCGTTAACCCGTAACCTTCAAAAACTGGCATATCAGCTGCCCAAAATATGCGATTTAACCTAGGATTTAAAGCCGCTCCACCTGAAACAATTACTATAATATTGCCACCTAATGCTTCTTGCCATTTCTTAAATACTAATTTTCTGGCAATTGATAATTTAAAATTGTACCACCAACCATTGCTATGGTCATATTTTTCGGCTAACGCCAAAGACCAAAAGAAAATACCTCTTTTTATTCCTTTTAAATCTTTGCCCTTTTCCATTATTTTATCGTACACTTTTTCTAACAAACGCGGAACCGTAGAAAAAGCATTCGGTTTTACTTCCTGAATATCAGCTACGATGGTTTCCATGCTTTCTGCATAATAAACAGAAACATTACCATAAGCATATAGATAGGAAATCATTCGCTCAAATATGTGCGACAAAGGCAAAAAGCTAAGTGCTTTTTCTAAGCCTGGAGGTAGCAAAACAGATGATTTTATAAAATTATTTACTAAATTGTTATGTGTAAGCACCACTCCTTTTGGTGTGCCAGTAGTACCAGATGTATAAATAATAGTTAAAATATCATCGGCAGAAACTGAAGCTCTGTGCTGCTCTAAATCTACCTCAACAGTTTTACCAACCTCAACCAATTCGAGCCAATGCAAAGCCCCATCAACTTTGTTAAATGTATAGATTGCAACCGGGTTAGCTAAAGTTTTATTAACCTCAGTTAATTTCTTGAAAAGGGTTTCATCGCCAACAAATACAATTGTTATTTCTGCATTTTCGATAATAAATTTAATATCATGCTCTGCTAAAGTAGGATAAAGTGGAATTTGATATGCTCCTAACTGCATAATTGCATAATCGCAAATATTCCACTCGGGTCTATTTGCCGACATTACCGCTACTCTTGAACCTTTTACTACACCTTTTGTGGTTAAACCTTTACTTAATGCATCAACCTCTTCACAAAAAGCTTTTGTACTGTATTTGTTCCACTTTCCATTTACTTTACCGCTTACAAACTCATCTTTCGGAAAATTTTCGAGATTATGTTTTAATAGATCGAATACTCTTGTAATACTGGTCGCCATTGGTTAAAGGTTTTAATATTTGGTTGTAGCACAGCAAATAATTAATTGCGAAATTGCTGTTTCTCAAATCTAATAAATTATAATTTGTACTACAACGGATTTTAAAAATTATTCTGCATGCATAGTAATTTTTATTATCAATACTGATAAATCTGTTACTAAAAAGTATTACTCTTTTGATTTATTCGATTTGTAAAATCCGTTAACAAAAAAAAGCCACCATTAAATTAATAATGATGGCTTAGACAATAATCAAGTAAATATTAAATACTAGATGTAAGTTTCGCTATCTCCATCTTCAAAATTTTTCAATAATTTTTGTTTAATTTCCTCTATTGATGCATCTTTAAAAATAAACTGATCAACACCTGCTTCTTTTAAACTGTGCAACCTTGAGCTGGCTCTGTCACAACCTGAAAAAATAATCACTTTTGTTTCTTGAAGCATGAATCTAATTAAATCCTCAAGCCCCTCTCCTCCCGGCATATCAATATCAAGGGTTACCAAATCATAAGTAAATTCTGAAAGCAAAACTACAGCATCATTTAAAGTTTCTGCTTCATTGATAATAGCCTTTGGCCACAAACTTTTGATAACTAATTTTAAGCCAAAACGAATAATTTGTTCATCATCAGCAATTAAAATAGTCATCTGCAGAAGTTAACTTATTTAAAATTGTATCTTAAAGCAATCTCTGCTTCTCCATTTGAATATGATGATAAATCATCTGTATTGGTTGTGTACTGAGCTAAAATTGCCAATTTACTTTTGTAAGTAGTACCTGCCCCAAAAGTTACACTCCCAGAACTATGATAAATACTGCTCAACATTATTTTATCCGTTCCAAAAGCAACGTTTACGCCGGCATCAATTATATTTTTATAATTTTCTATTGCCCTGTACGCTATTTTAGGCTCTATAGTAGGCACATTACTCTTTTCACTATAAAACTTATAAGATAGTGCCATTAAAAACAACGAACGATCAGCGATATTCCTTTTAATATCCCTATCTAAGAATCTTTTTAAATTTGGTACAGCACCTTGAAAGGTAAGTCCTTTACTACGTATAGCAAAACCAAAATCTGCATCTAAGTAAACTTTACGAGCATTAAAATTACCTATCGCTATATCAGTAAAATCACCAACAACCTCGCTCCTATTTGCCCATTCATCTAATAAGCCAACAGACAAGCCAAAATCCAAAAAGGTAGTTCCAGTATTTAATGGAAGGTGATAAGCATAAGTAGCTTTTAAACTTGTTGTATTCACGATACCTGCTTTGTCATTAAACAACATTAAGCCAAGGCCTAACTTGTTATTTTCAGAGCCATAGGCAGCGCTAACAATTTGTGTATTTGGAGCTCCATCGATTGCACTCCACTGAGATTTATAAGCCGCATTTAATTCCCAACCCTTTGCTAAACCCGCCATTGCAGGGTTTGCTAAATATTGGTTTTGGTAATAGATGCTGCCCATAGGGTTTAGTTGACCGAATGCTAGAGAACTTATAACTAGCAAAACAGACATTGTTATTATCTTTTTCATTATTATTTGATTTTTTCCCGTTAGAATTGCATGAAGTAAATGAAAGTTAGTTCAGGTAAACCTTAAATAACTTACCTGAATTAAACTTAAATCATTGCTGATGTTAGTCCCTAACTTTATTTATTGTCTCTAATGATATTAACCGTTCCTCTGATTAAACCAATTCCATTACCCATATCAATAATGTAGAAGTAAGCCGATTCAGCTAAATCTTGTCCATTATATTTACCGTCCCAATTGTTCTGGTA
>NZ_JBWKZK010000006.1:9560-124292 GCF_059424425.1 Pedobacter sp. GW456-11-11-14-TSB4 | reverse complement strand
TTTCGAGGGGCCCACCCTCATCATTCACAAAGCATCTAATCACTGTATTCAGCCAGTAATTAGTTCAGGGCACACTCCAGTCGCAGCATATTTTCCTGGATCTTACCCAAAATGCTCCCGAAGATATTGGCAATGGGAAGCCAAAGAAATATGTTCACATACCTAGCAATCCATACCGTCAAGGTCTGTTGGAACCCGTCAAACACCGCAAAGCCGAAAACAAGCGGCCCAAGGATCGCCATGACGATCAGCATAAAGGTCCGTACCACATTGATGCAGAGCGAAGCTGCCGAATACAATACCTCCAGCACCTGGCTCATCCACTTTTTGATTGAGTTCTCAAAATTATACTGCTGCTTTTCCATGTAAAAACTCATGTCATTGGCAATCCCGTCCAAAAACCCTTCATCATCACCATTTGGATCTTTCGGATGTCTGTACTTATACCACTTCTCTCTATCACCCTCGCCCGACTCCCCAACATAGACCTGCCACTTTTTGGTCTTCTTCAGCGCCGCTTCCTTTGCAGCAAGCAATCTTTCGATCGCCTTATTGGAATCCTTTACCATTGCTCCAGTCGCCGAAACCGTCGGTTGCAAAACCCCGTTCATCATAGAGATCACGCCTGGAAACATCAGGATCGCCAGCCCCAAGGCAAATGGCCTAAGCAAAGGATAAAAGTCGATCGACTCGGCCCGAGCAATCTGCTGCCACACCCGCGAGCCGATATACCAAAGCGCACCAAATCCAGCAAGGGCGCGCCCCACATCGATAAGCCTACTACAGAGCGGCATCATCTCCGAATACACCTTGTCCAGCACGGGCTGCATGCCTCGTAGCGACTCCGAAACACCCTGCCCAAAGGAAACCAGCGGCAATACCATCCCTATCAGCACCAAAAAGGCGCTCCATAAAATCTTTCTATCCATAATTTCTAGTTTAAAATCAGTGAAGGCCCTTGAGCTGCCCAAACTCCTTTTTCTGCTGTTTCTTCTGGAGCAATAGCATATTGGCTTCTGAATTGAAGTTCCGCAGGAACATCAGTTTGTCCTGGGTATCCAAAAATATCCGGTCAATTGCCCGAAGCCTTTCATCATCGCTCATCCGGAGCTTGGAAGAGGTAATCACCATCGTCAGATCCTCCAAGTTCTGCAAACTCTGATCAAACAGGTTTTCATAGACCAGCCCCACATATTGAAGCTCATCAGGGGAAAACACATCTGCCGAGCGAAAAGCTTTTAAGGCCCGCTTATACTCTGAGACAATGTTTTTCTGATAGGTAATAATGTCCGCCACCCTTGCATATTTTTTCACTTCCGGCGATACCAGCATCAGCCCATCCAGGAACACCTCGTGCAGAGAGAAATTCCCTTCCGCAATATCTTTTACCGAGCGGTAACCATTGGACACAATGGTATATCCCTTTTTCATATCGGTCAGGATGTTCTTCAGCTGTGATAACTTCTCTACGTTCAGCAATAGCTGCGTTGCCTCCGAAGACTGCGCTAGGCAAACATTACCAAACAGCAGAAAGAGCAAAGCCGAAAAAACGCCAAAATTTCTAATTCTTTTCATATAACCTCCTTAATCTTAAAACCTCACTTCTGCTATCCCGACCAGACTGCACAATGGAAGAAACTTCCAAATAGAACCCAGAAACAAATTCCAGTTTTTCCGACATCGAGCTGTGCACCTTTCCCAGCCGAGAAAGCCGCTCCTGGTCACTGATCTCTAAACTAGAAGCCGAAACCACTAGCAGTAGTTCATCCAGATCCTTGTTGCACTCTTCAATCACCCCGTCACGAACCGAGCGGATATAAGCTAGATTGGAACTGCCCACATCAAGGCGACCCATCAACACAAAAGCCTTGGAAATCTTGCCCTGCATCAAAGCAATCTCCATTACCCTATAATCATTTTTGATCAGCGGATTGACCAGCGCAAGCGAAACAAAGAACGCCTCGTGCAATCCGAACTCACCAGAGGTAAAACCCTTGATCGTACCCAGTCCACCAGAGACCACATCGTATCCTTTTTTCAGGTAACCTGCATAGAGTTTCAAGTAGGCGAGCTGTTTCAACAGGTATTTTTCCTGCGTTTTCTTCTGCCTAAAAAACTCCGCATAGGTTTGTCCATAAGAAAGACCAGAAATAAAAACAAGGCACACTGCCACAACCCATATCTTAATCCTCGATCCCATACAGCTCCCTTAGTTTAGCGGCTTCATCTACCGATTTGGCACGCTGGATACTTATTAGACTATTTTCCCTATTGAACCTTTTCAGGTCCGACCAGTTACGCTCCATTTCCTTTGCCGCCTCGGAAATCAGTTCCAGCCTGGCCGCATCGCTCATCTGGGTCTTGAAGGAATTCACCACCACCAAGATCTGGTCAACATTTTTGACGCTCTCGGTCAGTATCCCCGAATACACCTTTTCCATCGAGGAAAGTTCATCCACCGAAAAGTGGCCGCTCTTACCAAACAGGTTCCAGGCCCAGCGGTATTCATCCACGATATCCAGCTGCCTAGCTGAAAGGTCCTTCAGCCGCTTATAGTAGACAATGGCAGATTTCACTTTCCAAAGCTCTTCGTAATACTTCGAATAGAGTTCCTTCTGCTTCTGAGTCCAATCGGAAATCTCCGTCAGCTTCAGCTTAGAAAGCTGGTTTTCCAAGACCTTCTGCGCATTCTGCAGCCAGATCGTTTCGTTCTGCAGGCGCTGGACTTTAAGGTCCATCGCCTTGATTACCTTTTTTACTCCCGCCTTGATCACTTCAAGTACCGCTACCTGTGCATTTGCCCCAACGGGCAATGCGACAAACAGCGTCATGGTACTCAAGGGGAGTATGACCATAAATTTTTTCATCGTTTTAAGTTTGTTTTTAATGGCGATGAAGAGCCCTAGAGGGGTTTTCATCTTCCTAAATATTTTCATTTCAATTTTTTTGATTTTTTTCACGTTAATTTTTTGTTGTCAGTCTATCTTTTTGTAGACCCTTCGGCCCACACTCAGCGAACCACGATCTGGAAAAAATGAAATCAATTTCCCCTTTTTTGTCTCGGTCAGAACATGGGTATCAGAACTATAAACCGCAGTCCACTTCTCGACCTCGTACTCGCGTTTTCCAAGCTTTCCATCAGTTACCAAATTGAACCCAGTCCTGCGATGGATGACATAATTATTGCCCTCCAACAGTTCTATAGCAAGCGTATCACTTGCCACGGAAAATTCGCCGCCAGCAGAATTCACGTAAGTCCCGGGCATAAAATCCCGAACCTCGTCCGATGAGCAGCCAAACAACATAGCATAGCCCAACAGCATCATACCGATGATTACCAATAAATTTTTCATAGTTATTTTGATTTCGTCCTTAACTCATTTGCCAGTACCGCAATCCCTTTTTGGATCGAGCCGTATCGCCTTGCATACTCGTGTACCTGCACCTTTTCCCGCTCTTCTGTGGTATAGGCCAGATACTCCTCCAATGACACTTCAGTACGATAGACCTTGGAGACCTGACCACCAATAGAGATAAACACCTCCTTGTATTTCCGCTTTGGATCGTTTGCCTTGTTCATCGAAAGGATCTGCGCCTTTTCCTTTTCAGTCAAACCAAGCAGTTCCTGAATCTGATCGAACTTGTTCTGGTATTTGCTCTGGTCCAATAGGATTTTACAGTCGGAGTTATTGATGATTGCCTGCTTTACAATGGGAGAGGAAATGATATCCTCTACCTCTTGGGTAACCACGATCGCTTCACCGAAATGCTTACGCACGGTTTTGAACAGATATTTGATGTATTCCGCCATTCCCTCCTTGGCAATCGCCTTCCACGCTTCCTCCAACAAAATCACCTTGCGTACACCTTTTAGTTTCCGCATCTTGGAAATAAATACCTCCATAATGATGAGCGTTATGACTGGAAACAGAATAGGATGATCCTTCACCTGGTCCAATTCGAACACGATAAAGCGCTCATTCAATAGATCCAGATTTTCGGTAGCATTGAGCAGATAATCAAACTCACCACCACGGTAATACGGAGAAAGCACATACAGAAACCCCGCCATGTCAAAATCCTTCTCCTTTACCTTTGAATGATCGAGCACCGACTGGTACTCAGTTTGCAGGAATTCATAAAAGGTATTAAAGCAGGGAAAGATGTCCGAACGGGAATCAAGATGCTCAAAGTACAAGGTCAACGCATTGCTTAAAGCCACATATTCCGAGCGCCTAAAATTCTCATCATCCTTTTTCCATAGCGCCAGCAAAAGCGTTTTGATACTTTCCTTTTTTTCGGTATCCATCACATCACCAATAGAAAGATAGAAAGGATTAAAAGCAATCGGATTCTCCTGCGAGTAGGTAAAATAATAGCCATCCACCAGATCGCACAATCCCTTATAACTGTGGCCCACATCAACCAGCACCACATGCGCTCCCTGCTCATAGTAGCTGCGCACCATGTGGTTGGTAAAAAAGGACTTACCCGAACCCGATGGCCCCAAGATGAACTTGTTGCGATTGGTCGCAAAACCCAAACTGATCGGTTCATCGGAAATATCTACATGCACCGGACGACCAGAAAGCCTGTCACCCAAACGAATCCCAAAAGGAGAAACCGAACTTCTATAATTACTTTCCATGTTAAAAAAGCATGTCGCCTGTTCCAAGAAAGTATCAAAGGTGTCGTTCATCGGAAAGTCCGCCTCATTGCCGGGCAATCCCGCAAACCAGATCTGCGCCTGCCCATCGGTCTCCTGTTTGGCTACCGCATCAAGCTGCGCCATAGCAGAAGAAACTAAGTTCCGAAGATCTGCCCGCCCAGCCGCATCATCACTCCACGCCAAAACATTAAAATGCGCCTTTACCGGAAGCCTGCCCGAAGCAATTGCCTCGTTTAAAAAATCGTTCACTGAATCCCTAGAGATCGCATTCTCCCTAGAGTAGCCAGACAAAGATTGCAAACGCAGTTTCTTCGCTTCAAGCCTTTTCAGCGTAGCTGAGGAATCCCCCAAAAAAACATACTGGTTGAGGATATGGTTACATGGCAACAGCTGCCCAAGGGGAGAGGCAAACCCAACAGAAAACTTAGTCCGTTCGGTTGAGTACTTATCATAATTAATCCTAGAACCACACAATGCAGGCAGGTCTTCCACATCAGAAAGTGTATAGAGTTCAAGCGCCTTATCACCAACCCTGATCTCATCCCGAAGATGGATATCTCTAATAACCGAAGCCTGTCCCTCTTCCAAAAGGAAACAGTAACGTTCCATTACCCCTGGCAAATTTGCCGTACCCGCTAGTTCATCATCCGAAAGACGATGCAGGGAAACAAAACCGGAATCCTCCATCACCCGAACAAACTGTCCTACAGAATCCAGAAAATCCGAAGTAAGACGTTTACTGATCACCTGCGCAGGGGCAATACTCTTGCG
Organism: Pedobacter sp. GW456-11-11-14-TSB4; assembly: GCF_059424425.1. NCBI lineage: Bacteria > Pseudomonadati > Bacteroidota > Sphingobacteriia > Sphingobacteriales > Sphingobacteriaceae > Pedobacter > Pedobacter sp. GW456-11-11-14-TSB4. The sequence goes on along the minus strand of NZ_JBWKZK010000006.1, from coordinate 118,852 downwards.
CAGCACATTGCTATACACCGAAGAAGACAGTTTCCTACCAAGGGGTTTCTTGGTCAAAAAGATGTAGCACGAATGGTCCAAACATTCCCGCTCGTTAAAGAACCGCTCAGAAGACCTGGACAAAAAACTATCACGGCCATTACCAAAATCAGCTGCAAACTTGCCCGCACAGAACCAGTCCTGCTTATGGAAAACGCTGTGCTGGGGAAGCAACTTGATCGCCTTCACCCACGCCTGGTGGTAACTTTCATAATCCCTATCCGAAAGTGTAAATATCTCAGGCAAGGAAACCTTGAACCCGGCGGTAATATCTCCCTGTCTAGACAAAATGCAGTTATGCTCAATCTTATAGATCGGCAGCAAATCCTTAGCCTCTTTCATTTCCACCTCCCTTCAGCGAAATAAAAATCCTACGGGAACTGAAGCGTATATAACGTGGCAACCCACGTTTGGCAAAATATTTCATCAGCCCATGTTCACCAAAGCGATGGGATAGACGGAACACCGTAAAGAACAGTCCCGAACCCAAAGAAAGTATCAGGGGCAATACCACAAATATCGAAAGTCCCGCAATATAAAGTGCTGCAAAAAGCACCAACAGAAACACCAGCCCAACTGCCAGGTAGGCAATGTACTGCGCCTTTAGTCCCTTAAATACAATGGGCTTAGAAACCCCCTTATTTATCCTGTATACACTAGCCATAACCAAACACCCCCAACTAGATTCCAAAGAACGATTTCAAAACCGTCGCCACCACAACAAGGAAAATGCAGGACCCAAACCAGGCGGCAGCCACCTTATTGGTATCAGGCTCTCCAGCATTCCACTTGTTGAACACCTTCACCGCCCCGATTATCCCGACAACTGCACCAATGGCATACATCAGATCGCAGCCCGTATCAAAATAACCCTTCACCTTATTGGTCGCCTCCTGTATCCCCGCGTTGCCATCCTGACCAAAACAAACTCCGCACAAAAGCACCAAAGCACTGCAAAGTGCGGCCACCGAAAATACAAACACCAACTCTTTTTTATCCTTCAACCTTTTCATAAAAACTTGTTTAACAATCAAAAAAACTAACACCAAAGATTTTCCAGCTCGCCTGCAGAAAGATCGAAGGGCACATGGGCTGCGATGAACCCATTGATCGCAGCCACACTGGGATGTGCCCCGATCTGCCCGTAATCCTCCTTTACCTTTTCCAGCATCCCAAAGAAATCATCCTTTGAGCCCCCTTGGGATTCCAGCCTGGCAAAAATTCCCTTGAGCTCTTGGATCACATCGGCCACCATCCCCACCTGATCATACCTATCCTCAGCTCCTGCACCCACTGCAAAGGACAGCTGCCCCATTCCAACCACCTTCATCCCTTCTGGCATCGCCGAGGCGCCCATCAAGGAGTCCTCAACTAGACCATCATTACCATCAAAGACCTCATCATCACCATCCCGCAGATTCTCTACCCCCTTTTCCCACCGATGAGGCAAAGGGCCAGATGCCCCATGTCCAAGAAGATCCAAGACTTCCTTTCGGTAAAAAACCAAAAGCACAAAGCAGTACCATAAAAAACTCAGTACGAAGGAGGCGAGTAGAAACTGCCCCCAGGTAAATTGCTGTAACATATCCTATAGATTTTTCTAAGCGCCCAATTGCCCTTAGCACATCACAAAGCTCATCAGATCAAAAAATAATAGCGGTATATAACCCTGGACATAACCCCAAAAAATTGGTCAGCAGCAAACCTGATCGCTACATATCTGTAAAATAAAAAAGCCGTTGGTGAACCAACGGCTTATAATTCAAATAAGATCAAGATCAGATGCATTTACCCTAAGAGAAGAAAGTAAAATGCCTTCACATCAATTGTTTAACTTGGGCAAGTTAATGGGAACAGCCACCTTGATACCAAAGAACATATTTCGGTCCTGAAAATCCTTCTGGGTTTCTGCAATTCCAGTCTTAATCGGGGTCCGCACCTTATCGGTCAGATCCTCATATCGGAAATAAGGAATGACCGAGAGCAGGCTTTTATCCTTTTCCCTGTTGTTGATGTTGAAGACCACCCCTCCCTCAACCCCGGCCCTGAATGTATCGTCTGCCCTTGCAATCACCGTAGGCAGTTTGTAAAGTTCGCTTCCTGCCACATCTGCAGCAAGGTACAAGCCCGGAGAAAAGGTTTTCAGTGGAAGGTAATAGAACTCCAATGTAAATTTCGTTTCAATCCCAGAGGTGATGTCTGAATTGTTGTAGGCTGCCCCAGTCTTGCTTTTCTGGGTGACAGCCGAACCATATTGGAAAAATGGTGTCCTGGTCTCATAATTAAAAGGGGTAAGGTTATTCAGGTTATTGGTCTTCAACAATGCCAAGGTACCCCTTGCCAGCACAGCGGACTTACCCGGCGTAACCCAATATCTGTTCAAAGTCGCACTTCCCCCATAAGACCACCGGAAACCCGGCTTGAAATAAAGGGAGTCCAAGGCGCCGAATTTGGTATGGTATTCATTTGCCTTATCGGTCCTGAGAACTGGTGAAAGGCTTAGCCAATAATACCTTTTTTGTGTCCACACCCCGCTGGCATTAATGATCTGCATATCCAGTTCTTCTTCGGGAAGATTAGGGAGCCGTTTCTCATACTTCTTGTAAAGGGTGACCACCTTGTCATAATAGCTCGAGGTAACAATCCTATCCACCTGGTCGGCGATGTAGGCGGGGTCAAGCCTATAGCTGATGTCAATTTTGGCCTGTGGAAGGTTAGCTAACGTTGTTTGTAATGTTGCACCAGGTAAGATAACCATTTTCGGAGCATTCATTATTATTGGTATAAGCGCAGCGGCAATCCCCTGGTGATCGGCAAGCGACCCTTTTACTTTCCCAGGAACTGGCTTTGGTTTTCCCAAGACCTCTAGGTGATGGTTATAAAGCAGGGTCACCACATAGGCAGTATCCAAAATCCTATTAATCTCTGCCTCAGCAAGAGCGTTTTTTACCTTTACAATTGCCACTTTGTCCCTATTTTCGGACTTGGCACCATATAACGCACTACCCCAGAAAAAAAAGTGGAATGATGGCTTGAACTCAAAGGCCGAATTGGCCACAAAATTTCCCTTAAGCAGACTGAAGCTTTTATCGGTTACCCCTCCCTTGAATTCAAAACTTACTAGATCAAACAATAATTTTTTATTCTTGATTGGAAACATTCCTGAAAGGGTTCCCTCGGGCTTGGATATATCAAGCTTGATACCAGTTATCGGCGTACTCTCTCCAGAGATGGCGTAGGTGATATCATTGCGGATCATTTTGTCAAACGCCTGCGATTCGATAATTTTTTGGGCCCTTACGGCCTGGGCAAGACTGCTCAGCAGTACTATTGCCAGAATTTGGATTGTTTTCATTATGAGGTCAATTTAGATTACTTTTTATTCAAGAAAACTGATGTTTTTTCAATTCCCCGAAGGAGCTATACGAAGATAATCATTTGTCTACCAATATCATAACTAAAAGATCACTTTGCCCAAGAGGGCACGTACGCATCGGCATCATCAATGCGCTTGGCCACAGCAGCCACCATTTCCTCCAGAAACTTGGTTTTTGAAACCAGCTTGCGCTGCTTGATCTTGGCAAAGCGCTGGAAATAGTTGGAAAGGTTCACATGGAAGACCTGCTCAAAGACATTCACTAAATCGGAGATATCGATCTGCCCGCCATTGAGCTGTCTGGTCTCCGAAAGTCCATAGAGCACTTCGATCAGATTGGAAACATCACCGGTCCACTTCAGCTCCTTGCCTTTTCTGCTGATTACAGCTACCCGGGAACTCACTACCGGATGCCCCAGTTCCCCTAACAATATCTCGCGGAACCTTTCAAGGGCGATAAACTTGGAAAAAAGGTAATCGCCCACCGTTGAAAAACTAGGGTCAAGCGGAGGCAGGTCGGCGCCCACCAGCCCTGTAAATGATGCTCCCCGCAAAAAATACAGCTCATCCAGTTCTGTTGCGCCAGTCCTATAATACTCATACATAAAACCATACTGGGAAAACTGCCTGAATATGTATTCCAGCTGTAGCTGTAGATAAACTCTCTGCTTCTTACCCTTACCAGGGGGTCTAGCCGAATGGAAATTGTAATTTTCGACCGAAAGAATGATTAGGGCATAAAATCTGGGCTTGACAAGTTTAAAAAACGCAATCTCCGAGGGCTGATCCGCAAACCCATCGTTTTTTACCATCAGCGCCAACAGCTCCAAAGTAGATCTGACTTCACTCACCTCAGCCCGCATCCTGTCCATAATACCAAGGGCACTGAAAGTCTCCAACTTTTTTTCCAGCTTTACCAAAAGCTCCTGAAATCTCTTTTCCATATTTTTTAGATTAGGTACAGGCCATCCCGATATACGGACAAACCCCAAATAAATCATATCACCCTCAAACCTAGCCAGCTCAGCTGAAAACCGTTTTCATTGGTGCGCTATTGGGTTCATGATTACCTATTGATATGTTAAAAGATGCCAAAACGAACAAACAGGAAGAATGTTCGCAATATGCGTTCTATGCGCTCTGTACATTTTGAATATTGAATAGGATTTACTAACTTGTAGCTATTAACCTGCTGTAAAACAGGTCCATGCCAATCGGCATGCTATGCGCCGGCATTGTTGCAGTAAAAAACTCAACAAGATGGAAAGAATATGTGTTTTTCCCACCGATGTGATGAAGATCACCGGCCTGGGACACCGCTATGCGCAGAAGCTGTTACATGACCTGAAGATCATACTCAACAAAAAGAAACACCAACTGATCACCAAAAACGAACTGGCCGAATACCTGGGCATAGATCCCGAACTAATCCAGCTCCGGTGAAATTCTCTGGTCCGCCCTGGGCGGAAAAATAGGCTGGTCATACCAGATGATAAAATTCGGCACGGTCCTTTGGCTAACCGTCGCAAACCCGCCACTGGGGAACTTAAGCTCCAGCTCGATTGTGCTGGAGCTTCCCTGGTATGCGCAGATGATATTATCCCTTGAGATGATACATGATTTACTGATCTGGAAGAATTCATCTTTGGGAAGAAGGGCGATCGTATCCCTGATAGTGGTGGTCCATGGCTGTCTTGAAGTCAGATGGGTATAGAGAAAAAGGTCCCTGTTTATCGATACGATCATCATGATCTCTTTGATCTCCTGGTTGGAAGTAAGCTTGAATTTCAGCCTGGCCAGCCTCAACACCTCTGCTTTGGCTGCCTGCTCTGCCTGAAATTTCTCCCTGCGCCCGCGTTCCAGGTTCTCCAGCTCAAGTTTCCTGCCAATAGCCAGCTGCCTATCGGCGAAAAGTACCTGACCGAAATAATAAAGATTGGTTACCAGCAGCAAAAGCCCAACCGGAACAATCACCTGATCGAGGTAGGTGGTCTGAGAAAATGTATATCCATTACTGTCATAAAAGATGAACATCGCAGCCAAGGCCATCACCAGAGGCAGAATAATCCCAAGACCAAACTGTAAAACCGTACGCAAAATAGGCCTTTCAAACCATCCAGCCCAACGGTCAAGCCAAACGGTAAGCCAGTGAATAATCTCACCCAAAACCAGTGAGATGGAAACGCTGATGGCTAGGGCACGCGGATAGCCCCTATGCTCATGAAGGGTGGCCCAATCCTTGAGCTCACTGACGTAAACCATCAAAACACCGATCAATACGGCAATCAACATCCTTGGCAAACGTGAAACATAACTGATTTTCATAGCGCACAAATTTGGTCAAAAAAGAAAAATCGATTGTTAAACAACGCTCATGCATAGATAGTCATTTACAAACATCTTGCCATTGCGTTTGGCCGATGATTTTCCTTTAAAGAAAAAAATTATCGTTGGTCAAAGGTTTTTCCCATCGCTTGTCGAATCAACCCCCAAATGCCTTGTTTTGGTCTTTTTGGAGTTTTAGTTTGGCCCTACCTAAACGAAGGTCAGGGGAATGCCCTGACCAATTATTAACCAAAATACATATCATTATGGAAAAACAACCCTTCACCCAAGCGGGGTTTGCTGCCCTGCAGCAACAGTTCTATCAGCTAGACGACAACTCCCTACAGCTCCAGGCCGATCAGATCCAGGAAAACTTCAGCGGCTGGATGGATGATCACTTCGAACTGACCGAAAAGCAACTCAGGTTCCTATCTGAGATCAACCCAAAAGCTGCCAACTTCCTTGGAAGCCAGACCGCATTTGCGGTGGCCAACCGCCTTGACATTGTCCTTTCCAAGAACCAGGAGGAGGATGACGAACACAAGGTAGGCAAGGTGATCGAGCCCAAGAGCAATTTTAGGGTAACAGCCCCAGATGACGGCAGCTTTGCGGTCACCGGGGAATTGTGGATAGAGATCTACTACCGCAGTTCATAAGCTAACCGGACATAGCCCTATCAGGCGGCGCTAGCTGATAGGGCTATCTATATTCAGCAGACACTAAATCTGGAATTCCCGTACGTTGTAAATTCCATTGGACCTTCCAGACTTGGCCGTAAGAAATGCCGCAACAATCATTTGGAAACAAAATTCCGGACCTGATGATTACTGCTTCACGGCCCGTTAGCCCGACCGATCAAGAAACCCATACCATTGCAAACCAAAAAACAAGACCCTTGAACATGCCTGACTACCAGCCGCTGAAAGCAAGGCTCCAACAATTCGGGGCACTTCGGCCGCAGGCCTGGGAAAAAATCCTGGAAAGCTCAAAGCTTACCCATCTGAAACAGGGGGAAACTTTCATCCGAAGACATGGAAGCCTAGCCATTATCCTCGCTGGGCTGATCACCGAATATGATCCCGCCGAGCGCAAGACCCCTTCGATCATCAACTTTCTCGATGAGCTGCAGGCCCTTAGCACCGGCAGGCATAACCAGCCAAATTTCCTGAAAGCATGCCAGCCAACGCTGCTGATCCACTGGGACTGGGAAGCACTGCAATCCCTTTATGGCAATTATCCCGAACTTAAGACCATCTACGAGAGCGTACTTGAACAGTACGAGCAGCGGATCACCCTTCGCATGCGCCTTTTGGAACTCCCTGTAAACGAACGCCTTGAAACCTTCCGCTCTATTTTCAGAAAGCCGCTTCCCTATCTGAAGAAAAAGGACCTGGCCAATTATCTCCACCTGAACTACAGCCATTTCATCCGGATTTGGAATTCCTGAAACACAGTTTGCTGCAACAACTTTATTTCGATGCTGTGGCAAGGCTGAAAACCTCCGGATCATGCTGAACTTGGCAGAAGCAAAAGAAAGGAGGAAGTGACAAAGAACAAGCAAAAATCCAGCAGGCTAATGCCCGCGGTGGTGTACTCCACCAGAACCAACAGATGGCAACAAAACCAAATGCGATGCAACAACCACAAAACAAGGCAAGCACAAAGCTCAGCTGGCCGACCAGAGAGATCCTGATCCAGGGCATTACCGCAAGCTGTATATTTCTATGCGCCTATACAGCATATGCCAAACTGCAGGACCATGACAGGTTTTACAGGGGCCTAGCGGCTATTGCCCATATAGGAGATCATGCCCTTATGCTCAGCTGGTCGGTACCCATCACCGAGCTACTGATTGCCCTACTGCTGATTGTGCCCAGAACCCAACGATTGGGCCTTTATCTGTTCATCCTTATGATGTGCCTATTCACCCTGTACATCGCCAGCATGCTGTTATGGGCATCAAAGCTGCCCTGCAACTGCGGTGGCGCCATCGAAAAACTGAGCTGGAACCAGCACCTTTGGTTCAACCTGGGCTTTATCGCCCTGGCCATCCTTGCCATCCGGCTCAAAGACAACCGAAATTTTAAAATTAAAAATCAAAAAAAATGAACAACATCAAAAAATTCGCATTGGGGCTAATGGTAGCCGCCTTTGCCTTCTCTTTCAGCGCCTTTACCACAAACCAGAAACTGACCATCGAGCAGTGGCACTTCAAAACCGGGGAGCCACTTGCCAATGCCGACAATCCCTCTTCCTATGAAATGCTCTCGAGTATCCCAGCTCCATCATGTCCGGGAGATGAAGTATTGCCATGCGTGGTAGAATTCGACAACCAGAACCCCGGCACCCCGGATCTGGCGTCTTACCTTGCCACTTTCCCTAACGATGCGGCAATTGCTGCCGATGCGGTAAGCAAACGCGAAAACTAAGGCAATGGTGCCGCCCTCCAAGCGGCACCATTTTTAGCTTAATTCAATTCCCTTACATTCAATCATACATTTTCAACTGATTGTCTTCTTAAGACCAGGCTGCTTTTGTTCTTTTTTTAATCGTTCTGTCCCATCCCGTAAATCTCTGTCACCTCATCCGGTATGCACACGGCAAACCTCACACTTACGGGCTCAAGCCTTTAAACCAACGTTCATAAAAATCTATGATGCTATGATGCACAATTTGTCCCAAAACAGTACCTATTCAACCCTAATCACTCGGGAGGGAATCTCGAAGAATTCCGGAACACCGCTCCGAATGTAATTTTCCTCATAGAACCTATCCTGGAGCACACAGGCAAAAACACGCAAAATGAGTTTATTCCGAACAGCATTTAGCACAAGCATCTTGTGCTTGCCCTCATCCCTGGTCTTTTTGATATAATAGTCGGCAATCTCCCATTTTACCCTGAGTGCGGATACCGCACAGATATGTAAAAGCGATTTCATCTTCTTGTTGGCCATATGTGATACCCTTGCCCTCGAGGTCATGGTACCGGACTGCTTTCCAAACGGTGCAATCCCGGCATAACAGGCAAACTTCTTTGGGCACCTGATGTCACGAAATTCATTGGTACTGATCAAAATCTGTAAGGCGGTCACCGGACCAATACATGGAACCGAAACTATCTGTGCAAATATCCTCGATAATCGTTTATCTTGTGCAACAAGCCTTGATATTGCCTTGTCAACATCAGCTATATCAGCCTTGACCGAATCGATGCTGCGCTGGCATAACTGGTTGGCCGTTCCAGCAATTCCTGCCTTGATGAACTGCTGTTGCTCTTTTAGAGGTTCGGCAATCGCTTCCCGCACACTCATTAGCCTTGAACGCAGGGTGGCCAGATTGGCAAGTTCCAACATGATCTGCCGTTTTGGAATCCACAGCCTCAAATCCTCCCTGCACTTATAGGCAAATTCGGCAATCCGCATGGAATCAATTTTGTCGTTCTTTCCACGGATCAGTCCAAGCGAATTTTTGATATGTCCAGCATCCTCGACTACAATATTCGCCTTCATCCCACTGAGCACCTCCATATAATGGTTGCCGTAAAAGCCAGTATTTTCCATCACGAACACCGCCCTGTACATCGCAAAGTTCCGGATCTTTTTCACTTTCTCCATAAAAGCGTTGATCTCCGCCACATCGTTTTTGATCACTTGATGGAAAAGCAATGTCCTGCCTTTATAGACCGCATGGTCAAGTTTGTTCTTCGAAATATCGGTACCGATGAAGTAGGTATATTCATCGGCGTTGAGATGTGCAGGCATAAAATAGTATTCTAGTTCAAATAAAAAATGGACGGGCACTAAATCTTGCTCTAGGTCTTCCCTTAGATGTCTGTCAGCGCTCCTCCCGCCCAATAACCGTTAAGGTTTACAAACCAATTGTGTGTTGACCTCCAAAACCAAGATGGACATTATCCACTGATAGGTCGCTAGCCTTGCTGGCAGATTTGTTCCCCAACTGGTAGAAAGCCATCTCAAAAGGTTAATGCTGAAAATAAGTTTTTTTTAAAAATTCCAGGTGGCAACAGAGATCCCAATGTAATATAACGCAATGTCTGATCGTCCACTAATCGTTCTGAGCCATACCTGAAATCTCTATCACGTCATCCGGTATACTCATGGCAAACCTCCTGCTTCCGGGCTCAAGCTGGTAAACCGTACCATTAACCGTCCTCGTGATCCCGATATTTGCCCCCTGTACGTTCAGCCTTTTGATATCCATCCATCTCAAAGCCCTCATCAAAAGCTCCTTTCTTCTTTCCAGCAGCACAAGCTCGATCGCCTGCTGCTGACCGGAGATCTGGGGGACTACATAGGTGGATTGCCTTGTCAGCGGATCGATACGGAAACGCTTGACCATCAAAATCCTTAAAAGCTCCATCGCCTCAGCTATCTTGTTCTCCCGGGCCTTGCACTCGGCCCCGATCAGGTAAACCTCGTCTGCCGCCAGCCCTGTAAAATAGTTCGAGGAGCCCTCATAGCTTCCCTTGAAACCATATGAACCATCGGTATTGGCTCTGAAGAACACAGCCCTTCTAAGATCATTGGACTGATAGGTGTTATAAAGCTCCCTAGAGATCATAGCCGTTGCATTGCTTACAGCAGAAAGGCTAACAGCCCTACTCTGGTAGATCACCTCGCTGCTGAGCTGCCTGATGGGAAAGGCCGCGGTTGGAACAAGGCTGTTGAAATCAATCAGCTGATGGGGCATCGAAAGGCAGAGCGCCGCCTGCTCTCCAGCCTTGGCAAACTCCCCCATGGAAAGATACACCCTTGCAAGCATACCGTGGGCAGCCTGCCTTGAGGGCCTGGTCGGAGCAACGGCCACGGCAGGCAACAGTGCCACCGCCTCATTCAGGTCCTGCACGATCAACCCATAGGTCTGGGCTACCGTAGACCTCACAGAAACCTCGTTGAAGTTGGTGTTCAGCCTCAAGGGAAGACCAGCCTGCTGGCCCGCAGTTGCCGGGTCATAGCCCAGGCACCAGACCTGTGCCCCCTGGAAATAGAAATGGGCACGCAGGTATAGCGCCTGTCCCCTGATCTGATCCCACTGGACTCCATTTTCGGAGCTGCGTGGAATACCCTGCAAGGTCTCCAGGGCCATATTGGCCACATGGATCATATCATACATCCGCTTCCATTCGTTGATGACCGGGTCATACAGGTTCCCCTTCTGCCAGGTGTACATCCTTCCCATCTGCTCGGTAAGCGCGGCAAACCTGGCATCGGTAACCGAGTAGTCATCCGCTGAAACCTCCCCCGACATCAGATCGGTCTGGTTGACGGTAATCGAATAGTCCAACAGCGCCTGGGCATCCTTCAGCTTGGAGGGAATGACCTGGTTCTTTGTCGGTTTTTCATCAAGGAACTTCTTGCAGCCGCAGGCCATGGCTGCCAGCATCACAAGCAGCACCAAAAGATAGTTATAGTTTGTAGTTTTCATAAAATAAGCTTTAGGTCGAAAAAATTTAAAACTCCGCCCTGAGGCCGATAGCGATATTCCTGGTCAATGGGATACTCGATTCTGGATAGTCCGGATCAATACCGTTTTTATTGGCCGTCCACAAAAGCCCCAGATTGTTCGCATTGGCATAAACGTTCAACACCCTGAACGGCAGCCATGCAGCCTCCTTTTTACCCAAGCGGTAGTTCAGGGTCACATACTGCAGCCTCAAATGATCCCCACGTACCACGTTCACCGATGCACCGGCGTAAAAGGTGTCCCTACCGGAAACCACAGGGTAGGCAGCAGCGGGTACCTGGGTCGTCAGCTCATCGCCAGGCTTCTGCCACCTCAGCGAATAGTCCGAATGCCCGGCCCGGGAATTATATAGGCTGTTGTAATCGATCGACTGTTTGCGGAAATAATAACCGAGTTTATAGTTCAGCGCCACAGACAGCGAAAGGCCACCGTAAGTGAAGTTATTCCCGAGGTTGCCAAACCACCTGGGCATGGCAGAGCCGTGGTATACCAGATCCTCCAGCAGGGTTCCCGTACCGGTGATGGCGGTGTAGTCGCTGCTTACCTGCCCATTCACAACACCCAGCGGAGCTCCCGTCTTTGGATCCAGCCCTTCCCACCTGTAGGAATATACCGAGTAAAGGGGCCTACCCACCCAGCCGGTCATCGAAGGGGTGGTCCCAGAGACGAACCTGTTTCCATAGACCGCATTGGAATAGAAAGCGGTCACCCTGGTGGTATTCAGGGCAAGGTTGAGCTGGGTGCTCCAGCCCAAGCTTCCCGTGAGGTTAACCGACTGCAGCTCCACGTCCATGCCGTTTCCCACCATCGAGGCAACGTTCTTGGTGATCGTGCCACCGGCACCACCTGTATAATCCACCTGCGCGCTACCGAAAAGGTCGGTTGCGTTTTTCCGGTAATATTCCACACTGCCCTTCAGCCTATCTCCACGTATCGCAAAATCCACCGCCGCATTGAACATCGCCACCTTTTCCCATTTCAGCTCGGGATTGGCATAACTGAACAGGGTGGCGTGAGGGGTCATGGTAAAGCTCGACTGTCCCCTGTAGAACAAGGTCGGATAGGCCGTGCGGTTCTGGTCGGTATTGCCACTGTAACCAAAGGTGCTCCTGACCCTAAGATAGCTGAGTACCCCTTTTTTGAAAAATGGTTCCCCAGATATATCCCATGAAAGCCCCAGCGAACCCAGCGGATTGAACCTGTTGTTGGGCAGTACCCCAAATAGGTTAGAACCATCCTTCCTAGCGCTCACAGAAAAGGTATACCTTTTCTTGTAGCTGTAGCTGGCATTGAAAAACGAGGATACGAACCTGTTCACAAGAGATACCGTGGAACTGTTGTCGGGAATCAACCCCAAGGCGCCGGAGGCAAAGTTGGGATAGCGGTTCACGTAGTCAACCGGGGCTGTAGTCAGCACCTCAGAGTCATAGCCGTAGGAGCGGTACTGGTTTGAACTGTTCACATCCTCGCTGAACTCCGCCCCCAGAAGTGCCGCCACCCCGTGATCGCCAAAGTCCCTTGAAAAATCCAGCTGCCCCCTAAGGTTCTGGCTGGGCTGGCGGTTTGCCCGCCTGTCTATGACCCCGCCATTTGGAACCCGGTAGCTCACCACCCCAGTCTGAGGATCGATTTGCGAGAAGCTGTTGATCAGATCCCTTGCAAAAAAGCTTTCCACCCCGTTGATCGTCTGCTGGTCGGAGACCTGGGTCTTGACCCTATATAGCAACGAGACCCCCAGCCCCCAGTCCATCCTGTAGCTTGCGTTCAGGTTTCCCATCACATCAAGGCTTTCGGTATCAACCGAGCGGAAGTTGTGATCGTTCAACGGATAGTACCTCCAGTCCAGAAGCCTGCCGTTACCAGCGGTCTGCAGATAACCAAGAGAGTAGTTCTTGGCCAATGGCACCGGGTTTCCCGCAGCATCTGCGAACCGGGTATACACCGGAATATTCCCCCCTGCCATCGTCACCTCCCCATAAGCTGGCCTTCCCAGGCTGCTGCCACTACTGGTCAGAAATACGTTCGAGGAAATCTCCAGGCCCTTCAGCGGCCTGAACGAGGTAAATAGGTTCGTATTCAGCCTGCTGAAACCCGCTCCAAGCTCATTCTGGTTCCTATCATAACCCACGCTTCCCCTGAATGCCAGCTTCTCGCTGCCACCGCTCACCGTAAATGCATATTGCTGATTGAAGAGCGGCCTATAGAAATACCTTGCAAACTCATCTCGCACATCCTGGTTTGCCCACTCCCCCAGCTGCTGGGACACAAAGGCATCGGACACCTGGCCCGCAGACCTACCTCGAAGCAGCGCCACAACTGGGGTCACCGGGAACTGAGCCCCTGCCGCATTGGTGACCTCGTACTTGCCCGCAGCAAAAAGCATCTGCTCGACGTCTATCAGCTCAGCTGAGGAAATCTGCTTGATCCTGAAAAGATCAGGCTCGGCGCCAACAGTAAAGTTACTGGTCAGCGAAAAATTAAGTCCCTGGTTGAACTTGGCCTTTTTGGAGGTGATCACGATCACCCCATTGCCAGCCCTTGCTCCCCAAATGGAAACCGCGGCGGCATCCTTCAGAATAGAGATGCTTTCCACCTCATTCGGGTTCAAATTCTCCAGGCTGCCCTGATAGGGAAAATTGTCAAGGATGATCAGCGGAGACCTCGGCCCCTGCATCGTACTCAGTCCCCTGACCGAAAGCGAAGGGGTCACCGTACGCCGGTCAAGGCTCACCCCAACCGCAATATTGGGCAACCGGTCCAGAATGGTGGTACCCACCTGCTGGCTGAAAAGCTTCTCATCTATAAGTGTGAAGCTGCCCGTAGCCCTTTCCCTGGGGATCTTTTGGTATCCGGTATAGATGTTCACCTCACCCAGTAAGCTCTGATCAGTCTCAAGCAGGATCTCCAGCAAAGAAACCTCTCCCACGGTAACCCGCCTGGTCCTATAGCCCAAAAAACTCACCATAAGCGTATCACCTGCCGTACGGGAAAAAGAGAACCTGCCGTTCTCACCACTTGAAAACACCCGCCCGGTTTTCACCGAGGTAAGCGAGACCCCTGCCAGAGGCTCCCTGGTCTGAGAGTCCCTGACCACCCCGGAAAACTGCTGACCGGCAGCATCCAGAAACATAAACAGCAAAAAACCAGCAACCAGCATCATCCTTGACCCAGTTCTGCCAATCAGATCCCACACCACCCTTTTCCCCCGCACCATAATTATATACTCGTAAATCTTCTTCATTATCTTATCGGTTTATCTTTGATTACAAATGTGTTGATCGGCCTTTTGGCCTTAACCAGCTTCAGTCCATACCTAGAAAGTTCACTGTTGAGCACCTGAAGGTTTCCAAGGTCCCCAGAAAGTTTGATACTGATCTGCCCGGCATATCCGGTTTCATCCAAAATCCGCATGCCCATCTTATCCTCCTCGTTGAGCCTTCCCACCAGAAATCCCATCGGAACCCTGTTCATCTCCCAGCTGCCCTCGTCCCTGCGGTTCAGAAATTCCCCACCGCTGTAACCAAAGGCTCCTTCATCCCCCTTTCGCACCAGCACCAGGCACCGGGAAACCACCGGCTCAACCACCCCCAGATAGGGCCCATACCTGTTCAGCGCATCCAGCATATCGCTGTACAGCATCCCCGCCCTATCCTTGGGCACGATCAGATCTAGGCAATAGGCGTTTCTTTTGAACCAGTCAGTTGAATTCGGATCAGAACCGGTAGCAGAAAACCCCTCGCTGCTTGTCAGCTGCACATCCAGCCTGTTTGCACTATAGGTCGCATCAAGCCCCCTGAAACACACCCCGTACAGCCACTCCATCGAATGGTTGGTAAAAAGGTATCCCCTAACCACCCCGCCGGATCTTCTGGCCACCTTCGAGCTACCCGTTCCTTCCAGCCTTCCCCTAGTCAAAACCGAATAATACAGCAGGCTGTCCATCACCAGGTCATCCGCGGAAAACAGCGGACGCTCCACATCCCTATCCACCTTGCTTGCAGCCACGACCACCTCGCCAGCAATCGCCTGGGCAATACCAGCTGCCGAGAAATCCTCACCCGAGGTCATTGCCACCACCTTCCCATCCGAACCGATCCACACATAATGCGGAATAAGCCGATGCGGAAAAAGCAGCCTCAACGACCGGTCCTCTATAATAGAGCCCAGCACCTCTATCTTACCTCCGTTCACCCCCTTCATGAACTCTCCAAAGCCCGACTTATCCTCATAGGTCACAGGAAGTATCTTCACCTTGCCAGCAAACTGCCCCTGAAGAGCAATCATCTTATCAAAATTCCCGATGCACGAACCGCACCAGCTCGCCCAGAAATCAAGCACCAGAAGCCTGCCCCTATGTTCCCCCAGGCTCCTTTCCACCACCTTCCCATCCGAATAGACCCTGTGCTGAATCCTCCAGAAATCCTCCCCCACAAAATCACCCACCTTCAGCCCACCGGACAGCGAAACCTGCTCCTGCCCCACCGCACAAAAATTCAGGCAAAGCAATGCCCATACGCATAAAATCGTTATTTTTTTCATCATTAAAATCAGTTAAACCATCCCCCAATCCCCAACAAAATCCTCACGGACAGGGAACAGCAAAAAATAGAAGCAACAGCAAACAAAAAAGAAAAGAAAAGAAAAAAAGCGGGCGGCACGCCCCTGCCCAAGCAGAAGCAAGACATAAAAAAACTATTAACCACCTAAACGAATATGCCGCCACCCGCCTATATCGGAATCAAACCGGAGACTTGATGATCAGTGCATATAATTGTTTTCTGGTAAAGATTGGTTCTAGAGGAAATAAAAAACCACCAAAACCGCTTACTTCTTCCTTTGGAAAAACTAGCGTATTTTCAGTAATTGTTTTAAGTTGTCTTTCCACGGTTAAAAATTTTAACCAAAAGAAAGCATAAAGATTTGGGCCACCTTGATGCATATCCCGTAGTGAAGGTGTAGGACCACCACCGCTCGAAAGCGGCCGAACACAGAATAAGCAGGCGACCCAAATCCTGATACTATGCAAAGATAGTATAGGAATTGAGTTTTCCCTACTTCTCGTGTTCGAACGTCCTACTTTTCACCACAAGTTCTTTCAGTATTACCTCAATTCATTTTAATGAATTAATTTTTTTTAGTTCTTTTTTACAATAGTTATAATTTTTTATAATAATAAGTCTAATATAATGACAATTTTTCAAATCCACAAGTGGAGTTGATAATTTTTTTTTATATATGTCAATTGCGTTGGCAAAATGGCAACTAAATCCAAAGATATTGTGTATGTTGAGATATCTGAATTAGATTATCTAATAATCAAGAATATCAGGGAAATAAGAATGAGCAAAGGCTTGACTCAGTTACAGCTATCTCAAAGAATCAAACTAGCAGATGGATTTGTTTCAAAAGTTGAGACTTTAACAGAAAGAGCTAAATATAGCATCCGTCATTTAAGTTTAATTGCCAAAGTTTTGGATGTACCGGTAAAGGAACTTGTCCCATCTGAAACTCCTATTCACGATCTTGTCATATTAACCTTCAAAAAAGTTCATAAAATCAAAAAAGATGGATCAATATCCTTAAAAAAGGACCTGCAGCTTATAGATATCCAACCTATAAGAAAAAAATAATTTAGGCCTTTTAATTAAATTATAAAATAAAACAATAAAGATGTCGAAGACTTGCTTGTTTTATGTTACAATTGAAAAGGCATGGGTAACTGATTTGATGTTACTCACAATTAGTTAACTTTTTTAACTCTTTTGTCTTGTGAAGAATCTTCAGACAGAATTTTTTAGTAAACGCTGAAGCCGATTGAAAAGCTTTTTTTAACAATGCTAGGTCATTTTTTTTATGTTAAATACTATTTATCAAAAGTTGAAAGTTTATAAATGATTTCTAAGAAATACATGAAATGCACCTACCTGTAGACAATTGTCCGTTGTATCATAAACAACATAAATCAATCTTTGGAAATGGACATTAAAGTAAAGTTTGGTCAACAGCTTAAAAGGTTGAGGTTAGACCAAGCATTATCCCAAGAGAAATTGGCCAACTTAGCTGAATTAGATAGAACTTACATTCCAAGTATCGAGAAAGGTGAACGAAATGTATCACTTGAAGTAATTTATAAATTAGCAAAGGCCCTAAAAATTGAAATCAAAGACTTTTTCGTTTAATTATGCCAGTTAGAGTTGCAGAATATTTTGGTCAAAAAACCGTAGGAAATCCTAATAAGATAATGCCAGTTACTGGAGAACAGAACTGTCCATTTATGAAGGATACTTGTGTTAAGCTAAAAGAAAGTAAAAAACCTATATGCACTGTGACGCAAACTAATGGCGAATCATGGATTGTTTGTAGACATAGGTTGTGTGCGACAAAAAGAATCGAGCTTTTGCCTTATCAAAAAGAATTACTTTTCGAAGTTGCAAAATGTATCTACGGAGACGATGTACTTCCCCAAGACATTGCAATACGTCAAGAGGAAAACATTCCAGTTATTGATGGCTCAAGCTACCATGCAGATTATATAATGAAAAACATAGGAAACCGCGGAAGGAGTAGCGGTCAAAAAAATGTGATACTAGAAATGCAAGGTGGTGGTGAGACGTCAAGTACAGGAGCAATTACAAGGCATGTTCATGAATGGGAAAATGATCCGCTTCGCACAAATGAACAATTAGCAAAATTTGTTAAAGCAGCTCCAATAGTTACCAATGCTTGGAGAAGGCAACAAGAACAATTTTTGATTAAAGGAAATATTGCTCAACTTACTGGTGGCGGTATGGTCTTCTGTGTTGGTAATTTGCTTTATGATTACCTATGGAAACGAGTTAAATATGCAAATTTAGTTGATTTGAAAGAAAATAATTGGACTTTGGCTATAATCGGCTTTAACGAAATTTCAGAACCCAACTCATCTATACTCCACTTTAAAATTGATGAAAGTCGAACAATTTTTACAAACTACATTACTTTCGTTCAAACCTTAATAGCTGTTGGTAAGCCACACCCTAAAATGTTTCAGGGTTTTTTCAACCTTTTAAACGGAGAAATACATAAAAACACTTAGAGACCTAACTTCTCTACAGCAATGATTCTTTCCCCGATCCATTCTATAATGGGTACAGCTACCGCATTACCTACTGATCTGTATCTATTCGAGTCCATTGTTCCGGAAAGCCCTGCAGTTTTTCGTATTCCGAAGGCATCATTCGTCGAACATACAGCATCTGAACTTCCTCTTGAATCAAGGGTATAAGTTTCTCCATCATTTCTGAATCCTTTAGCTTGTGGCCCTGCAGATGGCTTCCTTCCGATTCCAGCATGTTGGATAGAATAGACAGTTGAGTTTCCAGAGCCTTTTGATAATCCTCCGGAAGATTCGTCCCTCTTTCCCATGCCCGATTTAGGAGCGATTTCAGTTGCTTCGGACTCAAAAAGTACCTCGCTGGACTTGAGGCTTCCAAGACTTCCGACAATGTAGACTCTTCGTCGTCGCTGTGGTGTTCCAAAGTATTTAGCATCAAAAATTCTCCACGAAATGCCATACCCGAGTTCATCCAAGGTTGATATGAGTATTCTGAAATCCTCCCCCTGGTCGCTATTGAGTAATCCCGGAACATTCTCAAGAATGATCCATTTAGGTCGTCTATCTCTGAGGAGCTCAGAGAATCTATAAAACAATCCACTTCTTTCACCTTTTAAACCCTTTCTTTTACCCTGATTTGCTAAAGATAAATCCTGACATGGGAAACCACCACACCATATATCTGCATTAGGAATTTCTTTAACATTTAAACTATTAATATCGGTATTCAATTTTACATTAGGCCAGTGTTTTTTAAGCACTTTTTGACAAAACTTGTTTATTTCTGATTGAAAAACAACTTTCATCCCAGCATTTTCCAAACCCAAGTCGAAACCACCTATTCCGCTAAAAAATGATGCAACTCTCAATTTCATATAATTGACTAATATAGTCGATTTAGCTATACTTAGAAAATCCAATTAATATAAACTTTCAACATTGCATAAAACCAAAAAATACAATGCAGTTCAGATACCACCCATATCTGGGTTTTAACTACAAAAAAATTGAACGTTATTTAATTATCTTTCTTTTGACAAAAAAGTATCATCTAAGAAAATCATATGTAATTACGGTTTCCCGTAATTACCAATCTAAAATATTCCTTAGCTTGCCAAAATTAAAATATTATCCCAATGGGAAAGACCAAAGAAATTAAAACTGTAAAAGCACCTGTAAGCAATGATGAGATAGAGGTCATTTCAACCATGAAAAACCCTCGGTTGGTAAAACTAATCGTAAAAAATTTCAGGTGCATAGGATCTAAAGCAGTCCATATAGACCTCAATGATATTGTAGTATTAGTAGGTCCTAACAATGCAGGTAAAAGTTCACTCCTCAGAGCATATGAACTTGTTATGTCTGAAGGCTCAAATGAGGCAAAGATAAACCAGGATGATTTTCCCAACAAAATAATAGACCCAGATAACCTTCCCGAGATTGAACTTCATACAGTCGTCTTCGAAGAACGTGTTGGAAAAAATTGGGTAGAGACAACCGAACAAGGCGAACTACTCGTCCGAGAAAAATGGACATGGAATAGCGTGGGCTCACCGGTTAGACGAGGATGGGATGTTACAACGGGAGACTGGCATGCTTCAAAAGCGCCTTTTGGCCCCGCAGGAGTTGCTAATACCAGAAGACCTGAACCCCATAAGGTAGATGCTTTTAGTAAACCGGAAGATCAGGCTGAAGCTATCAAAAAACTACTGATGGCTGGGATTTTGGAGAAGGTTAGCCAGATGAAGACCGACCAGCAGAAGAATGAATATCATCAAATGCTAGAATCAATAGAAGTTGTACAGGCTAAAGTAATAAAAGATACAAGAGGACAAATAGACTCTGCAAATGATGAGCTGAGTTCGCTTATTGATAAAGTCTTTCCAAATTATAAGA
The DNA here is from genome assembly GCF_059424425.1 of Pedobacter sp. GW456-11-11-14-TSB4. Taxonomy (NCBI): domain Bacteria; kingdom Pseudomonadati; phylum Bacteroidota; class Sphingobacteriia; order Sphingobacteriales; family Sphingobacteriaceae; genus Pedobacter; species Pedobacter sp. GW456-11-11-14-TSB4. Next base: position 98,639 of record NZ_JBWKZK010000006.1, on the reverse strand, counting down.
TCAGTTTTGATGCTCAGCCTGACAAAAAATCAGAGTCCGTTCTATTCAAATGGACTTCTGATCTATTGATGGGTCCGATGGATGGATACATGAGTACAATTGACAAGCAAGGAAGTGGGGCACGAAGAACTTTGCTATGGACAGCGCTGAAATATATATCAGAGACTACCAGACCAAAAGTCGATGGAGATATTCCCACCCGTCCACATATATTACTGATTGACGAACCTGAAATATGCCTACACCCGAACGCTATCAGGGAAGCATGTAAAGTACTTTACGACTTACCTGCGTTTGGTAATTGGCAGGTAATGGTAACTACGCACTCCCCGATCTTTATTGACTTTTCGAGAGATAACACAACAATTGTCAGAGTAGAAAGAAATGGCAATGGTGATGTGGAAGGAACCACTATTTTCCGCCCAGACAAAGCCAAACTCGACGAAGGGGACAAGGAAAACATCAAACTCTTAAATATGTGTGATCCATACGTTGCAGAATTTTTATTTGGAGGTAAAGTAGTAGTTGTCGAAGGTGATACAGAATACACTGCATTCAACTACATCAAATCCAAACATTTAGAGGAATATAAGGACCTGCATATCATAAGAGCAAGGGGAAAGGCCACGATAGTTTCATTAGTGAAAATTTTGAACCATTTTGGCGCCAGCTATTCGGTTTTGCACGACAGTGACATACCAAAAACCAAAGCTGGTAAGGGAAACCCTGCCTGGGGTAATAATTACAATATCCTAAAAGCTGTATCGGATAAACCTAATGGAACGAATGTGAGATTATTGGCATCTCTACCAGACTTCGAAAAGGCCTACTTTGACATGGAGGTTTCAAAGGAAAAACCATACAATGCCATCCTTACCTTGTCCGAAGATGAAGAAAAATTTAAGACTGTAAAACATTTATTGGATGCATTAATTGATCACAACAAACAAACTCCTAAAAACTGTATTCAATGGTCAGACATTGACCAGTTGGAAGTCGATTTGAACAGAGCTATGGAATAATATTGTCTAGATGGGAGAAAAAACTTGAATATAACCAAATGTTTTAATTATACTCTTAATTATACTAATTCGACCGATAACTGATTATAATCACTAAAAAATTATAAAGGAGAGCATTTCAAAAGCGGATGTTCAGGACTTGCAAAAAAAATTGATGAAACTCTTAATCAATTATAAATTTACCAGTGCTTAATATTTAGACCATATTTTTTTTCATTGGGAAATTCTAATCACATTGCCACTACTCCCTAGCAGCTCTTTTGAGCATAGGTAATGAATTTATGAAAACACATAGCATATTGTAAACATAGGCAACATTAACACGATGATAAATCCGATTTAATTTGGCGACTATAGGATTATCATTATTTTGCATTACAATTAAATTACGTTATCAATATATCTCAAAAATGACCCAAACTAACTACTCCCCAGACTTACCAGTAGAAACGCAGAATCAAGATAGATTTCAGAGATTTAATTTTTCCAAAAGAATTGCCGAAACTATAATTAACAGAAATGTATCATCCTGTATCGTCATTGGAATTTATGGCTCTTGGGGTGAGGGCAAAACATCTGTACTAAACTTTATAGCCGAGGAGCTCGTCAAAGAAAAAGCTCACGTAGTGATGAAATTCAATCCATGGCGATATAAAGATGAACAAACGTTATTAACACAATTCTTTTACCAATTGGCAAATTCCATTGATGTCAAACTCAAAAATAATAAGGAAAAGGTAGGTGAATTACTCAAGAAATATGGAAGCTTAGTAAGTTTTGAAATACCTGTCATGGGAAATATCGGTCAAACTATCGAAAAAGCAGGTGGTGTTTTGGATTTGACTGACACTGAACAGTTAAAGGCAAGAACAAATAAACTTATTGAGGCTTCAGGCAAAAGAATTACAATCATGATCGATGACATAGATCGTTTGGACAAAGAAGAAATCCATGCCATATTTCGGATTGTAAAACTGACTGCTGATTTTTCTAACACTAGTTATGTTCTTTCTTTTGACGAAAGAATGGTGGCCGCAGCTTTGGGCGAGCGCTTTGGAGATGGAACTATTATATCTGGACAGAACTTCCTAGAAAAGATTATCCAAGTGCCTTTGCGTCTTCCAATGGTAAGACCAGAAATCATTCAGAAATTTTCCCTTGACCAGATAAAAAAGCATTTAAGCGATAACAGTATCCAGTTACATGAATATGAAATGGATAGATTTCTTGACGCATATAAATTTGGAATATTAGCAAGAATGAACACACCGAGGGTAGCTACAAGATACTCGAATACGCTTTCATTTTCAATTCCGTTACTTAACGGAGAGGTCAACATTGTTGATCTTATGATCATTGAAGCGATAAAGATTTTCTATCCGGCGTATTATAATTTTGTTAGATACAATGCGGATCTCTTTCTAGGTAATCGTCAACTGAATGACCCAGATGGTTCAATAACAGAGTTCATAAATCAAAAACTATATTTGCTGAAAGATACTACCAACGATGAAAATGGGGCGATACAATTATTGAAGACCTTATTTCCTATATTACGGGGAGAGGAAAATTTTTACACTAATGATAAGATATACTATAAAAACCAGTGTATAACCTCTCCTCACTACTTTGAACGATACTTTACTTACGCGGTCATTATTGGCGATTTATCAGATCTTGAAGTCAAAGACTTATTGATAACACTTGATAAAAAAACAGATGCATTTCTCCGTGTCAAGAATTTAGTCGAGTTATATTCAATGAATACTCTTCTTTCCAAAATATCAGTTGTTGCCCCACAATGTACAGATATAGACAAAATTAGCTTTTGCTGCTTTATGGCAAAACATGGCGATTATTTTACAGGAAATGGGCATGAAGGAACTTTTGAAATAGGAACTATGAGTAAGCTCGCGGTAGAGATAATTAATGAAATTCTATTGTCAACAGAAGAAGAGCATCAAGAAGAATATGGAAAAGTGATTATTGAGGCGTCATACGATATTGATTTTTTAACAAACATGATTGAAGAATGGGAAAATGATAAAAGATCATTATTGCGGACGAAGGCGTCCAGATCAAATTTGTTCAGAAAGTTAGCTATAAAAAGAATTGTTGCACTAGCCAAACCCTTATCAATATTCAAGTCCTACCCTCTATATTCTAAATACTTATGGAATGTATGGACAAATATTGACTTTGAGGAGTCTCAAGATTATCTGAAAAAAGTTTTGAATGAAGATGAAACGGCGTTTATTGATATATTAAATTTATTTGTTGAGAACGAACGCAAATCCACTAATGATTTCATTTATCTGAAAAACTTGAGGAAATCATCATACGAAATAATAGAACTCTCGACCGATGTTGGTCTGTTGGTTAAACAAATCAAGAAAATGTTTACAGATGAACAATTATCTTCTGAGGCACGCTGGATTGAAAGGGGGGAAACTCAAGATTTAGAAAATCTGACAAGACAATTTCTTGCATTCAAAATGGGAACAGCCCCTAAAGTTGACAAGTAGTTTCATATTTGTTTTCAATACCAATAGCTCTGAAACTCTCCTCGAAAATAGATAAATAATTGTTGATTAAGTGATTAACACTATCCCCTTCAAATCATTGCCAAGATCTTCAGAAAGCTAAATTAAATTTTTAAGAAATTATGTTATTACATATTAACTTAAGAAAGAGATGCTTACGGTTAAAAAAAATTAAATCAACCAAATAAAAACTCATGACTAAAAAACCAACACCAAAAGATAATTATTACAAAATAGCCTTCTTCACAGGATTAGGGCTATTATTAATTTCAATATCTTTTCCATTCCTTGTAAATGCCTTTATGAATGACTGGCAGAAAAGCGGAACATTCGGAGACACATACGGCGCGTTGAATGCGCTATTTTCGGGCGTTACTGTTGTAGGTCTTGTGCTAACCATACTTATGCAGCGAAAAGAGCTTGGATTCCAACGGGAAGAAATGGCACAAACTAGAAATGAATTTTCAGTTAATCGGATCACCAACATTATATATAATCAGTTAGAGAGATATGAAAAGGCGGTAGAAAATCTTAACATTACCAGAGGAGGGAGACTCTATAATGGATATGAGGCGATATTCTTTCTGGATTCTGCGAAAAATAAGGTGATCTTTGGCCCATTTGATGAAACACCTGAAGATCAGAGAAAAACCGCTATTAGGAAAGCAAACTGCGAGGCAATGACTATTTACAGTGAGAATGACATCTCCATTGCACAGTTTGCGATGGCGGCCTTCAACGCTGTTAAGGTTATTGAGGAAACCCTATATTCATCTGAAATCTCCATCGAGGTAATGAATAATCTAAAAAATATATTCTTCCGCAACATCGGCTTTATACAACTAGGTATCCTTGAAGATATTGAAGAAAAATACAGAGAAAACAATGAGCTAAGCGTAGAAGAAGGAAGTAACTTCATGGAGGAGTGTGACATTGATACGGGGAAACTTGGAAAAGCAAATATTTTTTTAAAATCTATAAATAAGTTTCGCAGTACCGAAATCACGCAGGCTTCTCTCGATGAGATTAAGAAAGATTGGGATAGACATTTCGGTAAAGTAGCTTAATGATATCACATCTATAAATATTTTCTATATATATATATTTAGCAAGAGCGATTGGACAACTGTTAATGTACAATTATGAATATCGAACCTTAGTAGCTATCTATAATTCCTGAACAATGCTACCCAAACATCAACTTAGCAGGTTTATCACCTGTGACTGGCATTATCTGTGAGGAACAGGAGAATAATTATTCAAAAGCATCCGGTTTACTCCTAATGCACGCGCATTTTAAATACGGAGGTTTAAAGTATTATGATCCACCATTCGCTATTGCCCAAACCTACCCAAACCCTCAAACTAACGGCTCTATCAGACGTCGCTGGCAATAATTGTTGATCCTGTCTGCAATCTCCATCTGCCAATTGGAAATAAAATTTTGATTGGAATACCTGTCCATATCAAACTTCAGCCTGATCACAGAGCACCGGTAATGTTGGTCAACCGAAACATCCTCATTATGGAAATATCCATCAATGAAATCATCATCGGATCCTGGATAACAGAGGATCGTATGATCCGAACCGAAATACTTTGTATAGGCATACATCTGCTGGAGATCACCATGGGATGGCCTGTTTCCGCCTGGCAGCTTCCATTTGGTATCCAGCACATATTTCACCCCATCCTTTAGGATCACAACATCAGGCTTAAGGCCAACAGGCCTCCTGCCTGAAAGTTTCCAATAAGGCTTACTTGACTGCGCCTGAACCTGCCCATCGAAAATATATTTCTTTAAACTCTGGTATACAAACCGTTCCCAAAGAAGGTTCATATCGAACATGATGGCAACCACCTGATTTTTCCCGCCATTGATGTCGGGAAAATAGTTCAACAGCAGCAACCTGGAAATCATCATGGCCTTTCTATAATGTTCATTTTTCCGCGAATACACTATTTTATCGAAAATAGCCTCAGATACCCTCAAGTCCGCCATTTCCGGAAAGTTCAGCAGCAGCGCATTTACCATACTGGTCAGTGCCTGGTTGGCATTTACCGTTCTGATAAGCAATAGGGTTTTATAAAGCAGCTGATTTAGCAAATGCTCAGAATCAAAGATGGTATACTTCACAAAAAAGCGCTCTTTGTGAACCGTGTTGGCAGCAATATGTTTTTGAAAGATGAGCTTACCCTTAAGGGCGATCGAATTTGCCTCGACCTTCCTGTACTTCTTCAGCAGCCCCCTGTGCAGGATAAGCTGGACATGGTCCAAAAAAGACTCCAGATAAAGATCCAAAATACTGTTCCGCTTAATTTTAAGACTGGTCTCACTGGAAGCTGCCACATCCAGATGCCCGACCTTTTTGAGCATATCCACCAATATCTTTTTCCACTTATCTTTTCCACCCCTATCAATCTTGGGCAGGACCTCAATAGTAAGGTTACCCACTTGGATCACCCCCACATATTCACAGAACTTGACCCCCTTATGAATCAGTGAATAATACGGCACTCCATCTTCTCCGCTATGGCGCTGAAGCGCTTCCAGCTCCGATGGGCCAAGCCCATCCTCTGGGCTCGCAGATGACCTTAGCGTTTCATATTCGAACACTGTGATGGTCCGCCTATTCATCGGCAGCAATTTTCTTGCCCATCAAAAGATCTACCGCCCTGTCAAAGTCAACCTTCATCTTTCTGCCGTTGACAATGATCTCAAAGGAATCCTTCATACGATAATCCAGGATTTCGTACACCTCCTTATCGTTCAGTCCATCACTATCATAATCAAAGTAAGCAAAAAGATCCTTGTCAACCTGGTTTTTAACCCTGATAAACCCAGCTCCCAGCGCAAGCCCTATCTTGCCAAGGTCCCCGTAGAAATATTCCTGTAAAAGCGGAATGATTTTCCTGTAGATCACCTGCTTAAGGTCCAATTTTGAATAGACACCCATCAGGTAGGAATGACCGATTGAATGATCTGATGACAGCAGCTTTTCCAGCCGTGCATTAATCTTTTCAAGGAAACCTTTCATGTCAAATGCATTGGAGAAAGTGAAGTCAAAGATGGTTTCATCCGCACCATCCTTCATTTTTTTCCAATACTCCTCTTTTTGGTTTTCGTTCATGGCTAACAGCTCCGAAGCATCAAGCAGATGATAGAGGCTTTGCTCCTTCTCCAAAAAATCACTATTGTTCCAAGGCTTATCCTCATGTTCCCACCATAGCTGCCAGACCAATCGCTGAGGGGTGAGCAATTCTGGTCTGGATGGCATCTCCTGAAAACTGAACCTGCGTCTCAATGCGGTATCCAGCGCCTCAACACTACGGTCGGCTGTATTCATCGTACCGATCAGGTAGAGGTTCTTTGGAACCGTGAAGGGCTGAGCGGAGTATGGCAAAATAATCTCCAACTCCTCCTTTTCACCGGCTCTCTTATTATCCTCTATAAGGGTGATCAGCTCCCCGAAAATCTGGGAAACATTTCCCCTATTGATCTCGTCGATGATCAGTACATATTTTTTGGTGGCATTATCTTGGCCTGAAACGCTAAATGGGTAATGTTCCGCAATATACCTGCTGATGGCTATGGTATAGGAACTCCAGTCATCGATGATACCTTCCATCATATAATGCATTACCATTTTTTTGGTGACCACCATTTCGGTCGCATTTGTGGTCTGTGGAATGGATACCACGTTATGGTTGGAATTGATCCTGATATTGAATGGCTTGTCCCTTGTTGGAGTTCGAAGGACCAGGGTATTCTCATTCTCTACAACCTCTTCGATAAACCTCTTATAAGAATCCTCAAAGCCCGACACGGACTTGGTCTTTGCCGCCTGGATACAGAGCTTTTTGAAAATGCCATCAGCAACGCGGTAGTTTACCGCATCCTCAGTACCTCTAGGCGCTACTGGCTTGATGCCCTCGATGAAATCTTCATAGGCCAAACTCTGGTGGAAGGTACAAAAGGCAATCTGACCACTGGTATCATCAAAATCCTTTATCAGCAGATCCTTGAACCTCTTTGTAAGTACATTTCTATTTGCAATGTTTGCAGTATAAAACGCGTTGTCGATGATCTGCAGTGCCTTATCTATGGTATGGTAGGTCTTGCCCGTTCCTGGAGGTCCATAAAGTATTTGATTTAGTTCCTGAGCTGTGTTTTTTTGGCCGTTATCATCCATCTGGTTATTGGCTATTGGGATGATCGCACGAATACGCTCACCCATGTTATTTTCAAGATAGACCAACTGGTCCATTATTTTTTCGATCAGATCATTGTCCTTTGGCTGCAGTCCCACCTTAGTTCCGATACTTTGGGCTTTATGCCATTTTATCCATTCAAGACTATCAGGCAGACCATCCCCAATCAACTGGTAAAAGCTAAATTTGTCAGGCCCCTCAAAATGCAGGTCTACAAAGAAGCAGTTCTTATATTTCCCCCTACTCCTTATAGAAACTTCATAATGCGCCTGGTGGGTGCCAATCTTCCCTAGAGCATCCTCAATCCATACAAAACTATCCTTTGGATTGACCATGCCCTTATCCATGAATCTCCCCTCCATTAAAATGAAATCCTTCAGAATGCTTTCCTGCTCGGACATTGCCTCCCTGAGGTTATCGATCACACCCGTAAAGGTCACGTCATTCTTGTCCAGCATCTTGAACAGAATATCCTGCGCTAATAGCTTATGGCTATCATCTTTATAGATATCCTCTGGCAGCTGATTTGAAACCAGCTCCAGCAGCTCCTCATCGGGCTGGATATAATCTCGTACAAAGTCTGCTACCAGACCTAAATAATGGATATACTTTTCATTCTTCTTTTTGGGCTTCTGACCAATTAGCAGACAATATTTCCGATAAAACGAATTTTTATAAAAGGTATAGGTCCCAGGATACTTGACCGTCAGGAAGGTAGCTATGGACCGCTCGTCATGATGGTGTCCCATGTCCTGGCCCATCGAGCGGTAGGTAGATAGAATCTGCTCCTGAAAGGAAAGGATTCGTTCATACAGGTCTACAGTTTCATCAAACAAAATCCTGAACGCCTGGCGGTATTGATCTGGATGCTCGATCAGAATATGCTTTCTCACCCGGTCATTGTTGTAATAGACCAGATTGCCATAATTGAATGCTTCCATCTCGGTTTTGAAATCCACGGCATCTGTGTCAGGCATCCCCTTTAGTTCGCTCAGCATTCGCCACTTGTAGATCTCTTCGGAAAGACCTTTTTCTATCAGGTCTTCCTTATATTTTTCCACCATCTTTCTGATGGGGTCAACAGTTTTCTGCTCGATCTGAAATTCGGGACCAAGGGTTTTCAAAAATTTTTGTGCCATTGTGGTGGTCAGCTCTCTATGAGAGAGCAACTCCCCATTGGCATGCTCGTTTGCCACAACAACCACATGCTTTGGAGGGTACTTGTTCCCGTTATAGTTCAGGTCATAGCCGTTAGATTTACCTAGAACGTAACGTAATCCATTTTTATCGATGTCCTGCAATGCCTGCAGAACATGTTCCTTGGTAATGTTTTCTGGTATCAATGAGAGCGGAATTTAAAAGTTATAAATTTTTTTTCGAATGCATAATACGGATTTTTCCAAACATTCCTACATCCACATTCCAATTTATTACACCATATATTTAAATTTCACGGCAACTTATCTTCATATTGGCATCATTCCCGCCAATTGATTCTGCGCGAAGGGTTTTTTGCAGGCCGAAAAAGAGCGCAGGGAAAAAGCAAAAAAAAGGGGTTTCCCCCTTAGATTACCCCCTCCTCTGCAAGCGACAGATAACCCTCGGCACTAACGATCAGATGATCATGCAGCTCGATATCAAGAAGACAAGATGCAGCCTTGAGCTTTCTCGTCAAAGCGATATCGGCACTACTGGGCTTCAGGTTTCCTGAAGGATGGTTATGGGCAAGGATGATCCCACAGGCGCAGCACTTCAATGCCGTAGCAAAGATCAGCTTGGGATCTGCCAGCGTGCCGGATATACCGCCCGAGGATACCTCAAAGATCCCGATCACCCTATTGGCCCTGTTCACAAGAATGATCTTGAACTGCTCCTGAAGCTCGATCCTATCCAAATCCCAAGACCCAATAAGCACATCGAACGCATCCTTTGAAGTGGCAATCCTAGGCCGATCAGTTGCCCTGAACTTGGGCCTGTAACTTACATTGATCTCAGCACAATGAAACTTTCAGGTGGGGTTGAATGACTTTTCCATAATTACCAGATTTTAAGGTTTAAAAATTAATTATGGTACCCGATCAGCCCGCAGCGACCACTAAGGGCAAGGTGGAGATCTTAAAAATGTGGAGGGATCCCGCCGAGGCGGGAAACCCATTTTTCAGATACTACCTTGGCGAAGCGAACCCATGTGGGCGCTGCGGGCTAACTTTGTAGGATAATTGATTGAAAAAAATGCTTTCTGACAAACGAATTTAGTCAAGCATGGCATGTGTCATATCATTATGAATTAGCCAGAATGTGATGGAATTGAATTTTTGACTTTAAAGTAAAATAATTATTAATTGATGGATTTTAAAAAAACATCCTGAAATTTCATATGCCGTAAATAAAAACTTCCTTTTGAAGGTCAACGAACTTAACCTAGAAATCAACTAGTTACATTGAACTAAAAATCCTCAATCAAATTGTTAATATAATTATGCTCCCTGGCTTTTCAATCTTGACTAAATGAGAAAAGCTTTGGGTTTCCAAATAAAATTTTATTAGCTTTAACTATAAGTTAACAATAATCATGAAATCGTTAAGGCTCTTTCCTATAGTTTTGGTATCTGGTATTCTGCTATTTTCAGGGATGAAATGTAAAAAAGAAACATTGGACCCAGATGGCTTACCAAAATTTTCGCAGACTGGGGCAATGGTCTTTGCTTGTAAGCTTAATGGAGTGAATTGGATATCGTCTAAAAAAACTGGTGATATTGTAGGTGGAGTTAATGAAGATTTGATATCCTTCAGGGGCACCAAGTATGATAATAATTATGAGATATTTGAAATTCAAATAAATAAACCTGGAAGCAATACTAGTTTCAAATTAAATGATCCATCAAACCAATTTGCTTTATATATAACAGATAAGGTTTGTCAAAATTCATCAGGTAATAACACCAATCGATCCAAATCAAGTGATGGTGAGGTTTTATTTACCAAAATTGACAAAATCAATAAGATAATTTCTGGCACTTTCTGGTTTGATGTTCCAACCGAGAAATGCGGTAATCTAAAGATTACAGAAGGTAGGTTTGACATTCAATACAATTAACCCAAATTTTTTATATTTATGAAAAAATTAACTGCTCTTCTGTTAATCTTCTTTTTTTTTGTTTCTGTTGCAAACGCTCAACAGGATACTACCACTTTCTACGGAAAATCAAATTACATGTTCCAACACTTGGACAAAAGTCAGATTTCCACAGGGTTAATGAGGGATTACGGAATTGAGTTCTTAAACCTTGGCAATTATAACGGCTCATTTCTTGCAGACAGCAATTACGTTGGTCTTCAAGAGTGGAGATTGTTATACGCAAGCTTATATAGTTCCCAGATAAATTCCAATTCTAATATGTTATATTTGGACACGATCAACAAAAGAGTAATAAATTATATTCCCTTAAACCTGCCAATTACTTTTGCCGTTTTGCATTACAATTACCAGAGTGTGCGTGAGGATGCTTTGAGTGCTAACTTAATTACTGTAAGCAATGACCAAATGTTTGATGTTCCCGGCAGAAGTCAAAGTCCATACCAGAACAACCAGATATTTGCGGTAGCGCCATTACGTCAAGCCGCAGTTTTGGGGAGCAATAGCATAATATTTAGGCCTAAAATGTTTTTTAGCAATACTGGAAAAACACTCAGTAGCATTGCCATAGATATAGGCGAGACGGGTTCTTATCAGGGGGTTACATTTAATTCACCCTTTAATGTCAACTTTACTCAAGCTGGTTTCGTCTAAATTTCTATTCGAATTACATATTCAGATTCTACGGTCAGCTATGCACACACAAAAGTTTTGGTTTATCCCTACCCAGATGATAACCAAGAACAATTACGAACCTTAGGTACGCAAAAAGTGAAAAATCAAGCATATCGATTTGGAGGTGGAAGAACATCCACAAATACAACAATCGATGCCATCAAAGCTTACCAAGGTGTAAATGCTACAGGAGATATAACGGTTCAATTGGCACTTAATAATACAACTGGCAACATCCGCAAGCCATTGATTGTCGTCGAAGGCTTCGATATGGACAACAGCTATGGATTTGGGAATTTTGTAACCAGTATCAGTTTAGATCGTAATACAAACCCAATCCAGGCAATTACCTTAAACCAAGGCTTAGATGATATAAACGAATATGATTTAATTTTCGTAAACTTTGGAGATGCCACTGATTACATTCAGCGAAATGCCTTTTTATTGGAGCGCGTGATTGAATATGTCAACACCGAAAAGAGAAATTATAATGGAGTTCGCCAAGAGAATGTGATTATTGGGTTAAGTATGGGTGGTTTGGTAACCCGCTATGCCTTAAGAGATATGGAACTTAATAGCGTACTGCACGAAACTCGCCTTTTCATTAGTCATGACACCCCACACCATGGTGCAAATGTACCTGTTGGCGCGCAAGCTGCTGTACAACATTTGGCATCTTTTCAGATTATAAGTGGTTCCTCGGATTTCCCCTATATAAAATGGGTTGATATGTTTCCTGATCTTGCAGATGCAGAGGATGATTTCAATTCACCTGCTGCCAAGCAAATGTTAATACAGCGCTACAACCTAAATCCTTCAAACTATACCCTAACGGCAGATAATGCCACGCATAATACTTTTTACACGGAGCTTAATAACATGGGCTGGCCTGTAAATAGCAAAAATCTAACTCTCAGCAATGGAGCTTGTGATGGAAGCCTGGTATTTCCATCAAACAGCAGAATATTTGAGTTAATTGGGGATACTTCAATGACATATTTCGGACCGTTATGGAAATCTGCAGCAATGTCAATAGCAGCACCAATTACGCCGATAGTGGTGTATGGAGGCAACGTTAATGTACGCAATTTACTGATTCAATTTCCGCTCAGCATTTTTTCGACTAGGTCATCCCTAAACTTGGATTTTAGAATTAATTCGGTTCAGCAAGGTATCAGTGAACTTTATCGAGGTGATATGTACATCAAAAGAAAACTTTTATGGCTTATAAACTCAAACAGCTATATAATCAAAACGCGGGTAAATTCGGTTGCAGGCATGTTGCCATTGGACAATGCACCTGGAGGATTGTATGACATGAACGAATTCGGTTTGGATGCAACTGTTATTACCAATAGTCTACCAGAATTTTTCTCAGGTATACCAGCTCGTGTACTTCAACCAAGGTTCTGCTTTGTACCAACCGTAAGTTCTCTTGCAATCGCAAATCCATGGCAAAATTTGACCAGCAGTTTATGTAACACTACAAACTGTAACACCAATTCAGGTATAAAGAACTATTATTCTCCAGCGGAAAATCAACTTCACATCTCATATACACAATTAAATTCAAATTGGCTACTGCAGTGGCAGAATCCCACATTCGATTGTCCAAAAATATGCCAGACGAATTTCAATATATCTGGCCCATTTCAGTCTGGTAGTAACACTACATTTTCTATGTCTTCACTTCCTTCTGGGGCGACAGTAAATTGGGAAGTAACAAGCCCTTACACAATTAATGGGTCATCAACTGCCAATCCGGTAGGTGTTGCTATTCCTTCTAATAATAATCAGTTTGCGCAACTTGTAGGAACCATAAATACCAGTTGCTCCCAAACACCGGTAATAAAACAATTGGTGCCTGCAAGTATTACAGCCTCTTTAGTTGGAAATGGCATATGCGGAGAGGGCGTTGCAGAGATTAACGTACCAAATGGAGCAAATTTCATATGGAGGGTAGATGGCGACTTGTCAATTAATGGACAAGGACAAACCTTATCGACAACAAGTAATTCTATTGGCTTAACTGGTTTATCAGGCCTTATAACATGTGAATTTAAAAGTTATAATAACACTGTAGTCGCCCAGTTCGTCTACCAACCTTACCAAAAACCTATCAGTATTGCCGTTAACCCAATGTATGGAAGTGAGCCTTTATCAGCAACTATCACAGGCATAGACTTTGGCTATAATTCCATTAGATGGTACCTTGATGAGTCTATAACAAACGAGACGAGTGAAAGCTACTATGATGGTAATTTATCTTGCGGCATGCATACCGTTCGGGCAGAAATTGACTTAGCTTGTGGATCGACTGTGAGCCTGGGACCAGTTGAGGTGGAACGTTATTGCAGTTTCTTGCGGAATATGGTAATTTACCCTAATCCCGCTGTCGGCAGCAATTTATTCATTGCTCCAGATCAAGGTAAAATGGAGAAGGCATCTCCAACCGAAAAAAGCAAAATAAAGGAATATGATTACTGGTTGTATGATGCAAGAAGCAATGTGATACTTAAAGGGAGAAGTAAGAATTTCAAGGTCGAGTTAGACACCCGAAACTTAAAATCAGACACTTATTTTCTTCATCTACGGACGGAAGGAGATAAGGAGATCATCAAAAAACAAGTTATCATTCGCAACTAGACGAAAGCGATTTTGTGCTTAAGCTGTTTTGCACAACCTTTTATTTTTCTTGTAAAAACAATTGTAAAAACAAAATTCATCTTACCACTGATCTGTTATTTACCGATGTTGGCTTCCCAGATGTAAATAAAAGAAACCAATATTGATCAATTGTTATGCAACAACTCAAGAATTATCAAGGTAACTGAGCGTTATTTTGAAACAGCTGCTTAAATGAATAGACATTGTTAATTGTGGGACAGGCCCACCGGCTCATAATAAACCATCCTATTCAAATCGCAACCTTACTGGAAAACAACGAAATAATAATAATAATAATAAACAAACTCAGATTTTATCATTTAATTCAAGTAAGTTAGCTATCCAAGCAAAGGGTTTTTGCAGTCCGAAAAAGAGCGAAAGGAAGCACAAAAAAAGGGGGGTTACCCCTTAGATCACCCCTCCTCTGCAAGCGACAAGTAACCCTCAGCACTAACGATCAGATGATCATGCAGCTCAATATCAAGAAGACAAGATGCAGCCTTAAGCTTTCTAGTCAAAGCGATATCGGCATTACTGGGCTTCAGGTTTCCCGAAGGATGGTTATGTGCAAGGATGATCCCGCAGGCGCAGCACTTCAATGCAGTGGCAAAGATCAGCTTGGGATCAGCTAGCGTTCCGGACATACCGCCCGAGGATACCTCAAAGATCCCGATCACCCTGTTGGCCCTATTCACAAGAACGATCTTGAACTGCTCCTGAAGCTCGATCCTATCTAGATCCCAAGACCCAATAAGCACATCGAACGCATCTTTTGAAGTGGAGATCCTAGGCCTATCAGCTGCCCTGAAATTGGGCCTGTAACTTACATTGATCTCAGCACACTGAAACTTTGAGGTAGGATTGAATGACTTTTCCATAATTACCAGATTTTAAGGTTTAAAAATTAATTATGGTACCCCATCAGCCCGCAGCGCCCACTAAGGGCAAGGTGGAGATCTTAAAAATGCGGAGGGATCCCGCCGAGGCGGGAAACCCATTTTTAAGATACTACCTTGGCAAAGCGACCCCGTGTGGGAGCTGCGGGCTAACTTTGTAGGATAATTGATGATTAAAAAATGATTTTAACAAGGTATCCGCTTAGGGAATGCAGCTGAAGCAAGATCTCTAAATAGCTTATCTGGAAGTCAAGCTGAATACCCCAGCGATTGGGTTGAGATATGTGCCTAGTGATTGTCCATTATTGTCTGAAACAATTATCCCTTCCTATTTATTTTCCAGCGCCTTTTGCACGAGCTACAGGAAGTTGGGACTTGCTGAGGGATTTAAGCAGGTTCCGATGAGTTAAAATCGTATAATTTTAAAACCTGATATTTCCCAGAAGGAAATAATAGCTGGAAGTTTCCTTTTTTACCGGCAAAGATCCAATTACGGGTAAAACAGTCAATGTAACAGAAGGCAGGTTTTATGTTCCTTTTACCAATTAAGATTAAATCAGTGCTTTTAACCAAACATGCTATAAACAAAAATATTAACTTGAAAGCCTACGAACCGTCTCAAGTAAATCTTCCAAATCAAATGGTTTCATGATAAATGCATCACAATAATCAGATGATATTTCATCGGCCATTTTTGGTGTCACACCTGCCGAGACAAGTACCAATTTGATCTCTTTCAAATCCTCAATACTCCTTATCTTCCTTGCTAATTCCCTTCCATCAAATTTACCTAAATGAACATCTAAAATTACAACTTCCGGTTTATAGGTCTCTACCTCCCCAATAAGGTTTTCGCCATTTGTTAAAACTTTGGTCTGGTAACCCTCTGACCTCAGAATCAGTTCCATCACATCCGCATTTTCCACAGAATCATCAGCGATAATAATTTTATTCATAGCATTGACTTTAAGCAACCTTATAATAAAGCAGGAATCCATCTTGCTCCCATTAATAGATAATGTCGAATTGAACACAAATATTAAAGGAGTCTAAAAAGAAAACGGGATTACAACCTAAGTCATAATCCCATTTAATTTAACGCTCTCGATGTAAATATAATATTATTTTCCGTTTTATAAAGAAATAATTGAAGCGTTTGCCGGAGATTTAACCAAAAGCATTCCTTCCACTTCCCATCAAAGTGTGCATGCAAAGGTCCTGAGGCATTTTACGACTGAAATTCCTCTCTGGATGGATGAATGGGATAGTAGCGTTAATGATGGCTTACTTCGCATGTATTGGCAGTACCAATAAACTTCCGGTTGAAACTGCGGCTGTGTATCCGATATTGGGCCAACTATGTAAGATCGCTGGGCACACTGGCTTGATCTCCGACCAAAAGTTTGCAAGACACCTGGGAAAGAAACTCACCCGCCTCAGGTCGATCATCACTAATACAAAAAAACCTTATCTATTGGACAAAAGCGTTTAATCCGCTTCGGGGTGATACCTTCGAAAAGCAGCCACCCATCCCCTTCTCATGCTTTAGGAATTTCAGTACAGTTTCTCCGAAATTGCTACAGCACTCCAAATTAGACCGGGGATATATTCAGCAGGGCTTCGTAAGTGCATCGCTGAAGGTCAAAAAATAAAACTATGGCATCATGGAAAAAAAACACTAGTCACTACCAGAAAAATACCTTGCTGATCGACTAGGAGATCAAAAAATAATCCATTAAGCATCCATCAAGGAGTCGAGTTCAATTAACGAAACCTTTTCATTACATTTATGCACTAGGCAATCACCACAGATGAAAAATTCATTTCCCGTCAACATCATTCCAAGCGGAGACAGCCAGCGTATCGCAGCGCTGGAGCGCTACAGGATATTCGGTGCGCCCAATCAGGCTGCCTTTGACAATATCGTCAAACTGGCCAGCACGATCTTTCAGGTCCCCATGGCCCATATCTCCTTTCTTGATGCTGATCATGAATTTATGATAGCCAATATAGGCCTTGGAGAGGTCGGACTTGTGGACCGAGGTGACAGCCTATGTGCCCTTGCCATACTTGAGCCTAGGGTTTTGGTAGTTGAGGATGCGCTGAAGGAGCCGATGCTGGACAAACATCCAGCTGTTCATGGTGAATTTGCCCTAAGGTTCTATGCCGGAGCACCGATCATAACCCCAGATGGGCATATCATCGGCACGATGTGCCTAGTGGACAAACAGCCACGGAAGCTGACCGAGCACCAGATCGACATCCTTGCTGAACTGGCAAAGGTTGCCATGGAACAGGTCGAACTCAGAAGAACCAATATGGAAAAAGCTGACCACCTGCGGTTTCTGCTATCGCAAAAGGATGAATTCATCGGTATCGCTTCCCACGAACTGCGCACGCCGATAACCTCCCTTAAGGCCTATCTACAGCTGATCAAACGCAGCCTATCCGGCCCACAATCATCTCACCTACCCCATCTTTTACACAAAGCAGCCACCAGCCTTGAAAAGCTTAACGGAATGGTCGAAGACATGTTGACTGCCACAAGGCTGAGCAAAGGTATGTCGACACCCGAGAAAACCGATTTCGATATCCACCAGGCCATTACCACATGTTGCGAGGAACTCTATCAGATGGATGTGAACATGCCTAACATTTCTGGGGAACCAACGACCGTTCACGCCGACCCCAAACAGATTTACCAGGCCATGGGCAAGCTGATTGACAACGCCATAAAGTACGCCTCTGGAAAAGACAAACTGGAGATCTCGATCTCACAAAAAGATGATATGGCTGTCGTGCGCATCACCGACCTCGGACCTGGCATTGCGCCCCAACGCCTGCCAAACCTGTTTGAACGTTTCGGCACCTATGATTCCAGAAAGCAGATATCCGGTCTTGGTCTTGGACTTTACATCAGCGCTGATATCGTCAAATCCAATGGCGGGGAGATTGGCGTAGAAAGCCAACTTGGAATGGGCACTACCTTTTGGTTCAGCCTCCCACTTGCATAAAGGTAATCAATGAAGCCCGCCACCCACCTGCCCTAAAGCAAACAACTGGAGAACCATCAGTCATTGATTGTTTAAGACACTGCCCAGATCACCCTATTTTTGACCGATAGGCTTACCTTCGGCTCTGTTGATGGCAAATGGAATACATTCTATGGTTGACCCATTACGCCCGGCCCTCAAACATTCTCTATCCGAATATGTTACACTACATATCCCGGGTAATTGCCATGAAAAACGAAAACAGTGCCACCGACTTTGAGCGCAAGTTCCTAGATTGCGACAATAAGTTCCAGACCATATTTGACCTTACCAGCACCGCAAGCAAAGTGATCGGCTCGGATCTGACCATCTTAAAGGTAAACCACGCTCTTGTCAAATTATTGGGATACAGCGCCAGGGAAATGGAGGGTACAAAAATACTAGAATATGCATGTGAGGAATATCAGGATCACTGGCTGCAACTTCAGCACGAGCTTTGGGCCAAAAAGGTACCCTTTTTTACATTGGAGGCATGCCTATACCATAAGGATAGGTCTCTGGTATGGGTAAAGGTGACCACTATACTATATAAAGATGAAGGGGAAACCTTTGGATTTACCGTCCTGGATGACATTACATCACTAAAGGATTTCCAGCAGTCAGAAACCAGGCTATCCAGGGCCTTGAGATATTCAAAGGCAGCGGTATGGGAACTGGACTTGAAAAACCAGTCGGTCTTTCGGTCGCAGGGTCATGATGAGATCTTCGGCTATCCCACCCACCAGAAAACCTGGGATATGGAAAGATATGCTTCCCATATACTCGAGGAAGACCTGGAAGGATTCAACCGTGCTGCAGGACTGCTTATGAATGGCGAACATATTGATCTTCAAGTTCGCCTAAAAAACGCTGGAGGCCCGATAAAATGGATAAACTTTCTGGGTACGGTCGAAAAGGATTCCGATGGAATACCGGCGAAGGTGCTGGGAGTGATCAAGGATATCACCATCGATAAACTCATCGAAGGACATAAGGACGACTTCATCAGTATAGCAAGCCATGAACTCAAAACACCCATCACCAGTTTGAAGGCCTACCTACAGATTTTGGACAAAACAAGAGATCAACTACCCCCCTCTACGCAGACCATGATCTCAAAAGCCAATAGCAGCCTGGAAAAAATTGTGACACTTATAGAGGACCTGCTCAATGCAGGGAAAACATACCAGCAGCAGCTGGCGCTGAAAAAAACCAGGGTCAATCTCTATCAGATCGCCAGGGAATGCATCGAACAGGTCAACCATTCCCATCCCTCTGCAGAAGTCCTGCTTTCAGGGCAACTGGAGGTATGGGTGAATGTGGACGCGGAACGCGTCGGCAGGGTAATCATCAACCTGTTGAATAATGCCATCAAATATGCGACGGATTCCGGAGAAATTATGGTCGAGCTTAAGACAGTTGGAAATATGGCCCAGCTATCGGTTACCGATAAGGGTCCGGGAATTTCCCCTGATAAGATACCGCTGCTGTTCGACCGTTACTACCAGGTCAGTCCCGAAGAATACTCAGGTCTTGGACTTGGGCTTTTCATCAGCGCTGAAATCATCCGCAGACACTCAGGAGAGATCTGGGTGGAAAGCAAGGCGGGCATTGGCTCGACTTTCTGTTTTACCATCCCGCTGTAATTATACCAGAAGTTCACTTTCCAATATTAGAAAGAAACTGCTCTTTGATTTTGTGAGCCTGCTTCCTTCTCCGTCGAAAGGTTACCGCTTTTCGCGCTATTTAGATTTAATTTCTTAAGTTCCTCCATCAACAAATCAGCAACCTCCTCCTTGATCCTGTTATAATTTGCCGTCACATCTTCAGTTGAAACACTTTTAATAACTGGAATTTCCTTGTAACCAGCTTCCTCCTTGGCAATCTCCTTATGGTCATTCTGTATTTCGCAATGGAACATCTTAAGCTTGATTTTCTGCTCTGGATTATCAGCGACAACGCCCACAAATTCCCCCGAGGAAAGTGTTGCAATCTTGCTAGCAGGAATGGCATAATCCATTTGGGTGGCCTTGGTGATCGAAGTATCCGAGCTGTTGATACTCATGCTGTCCTTCTGCTGGGAAATCTTTCCGAAATTCTCCGATAATGTCTTTGCTGTTGAACCTGTCACCTGGCCACTGATCACATTCCCAACAATTCCCGTAATCACATCCGCCTGTTCTGCGCCATAATCCTTTTTGAGCTGACTGAAATCCTGAACCGCTAAAGCTGTGGAAACCTTGTTGCTCCTGGCGGTAGCTATCAAGCTATCCATATTGTTGAAATAGATCGTCGGAAACTCATCAAAGATCAGACTATTTTTCAGCTGCCCTTTCCTGTTGACCAGTTTTATCATCGTGGAAATATATAATGAAAGCACTGCTCCATACACCTGCAATTTCTGCGGATTGTTACCGACACAGATGATTTTTGGTTCCTGTGGGTTATTTACATCAAGCGTAAAATCATTTCCGCTCAACACGTAATAAAGTTGAGGTGATGCCAACCTTGCAAGCCCGATCTTGGCCGAGGCGATCTGTCCTTCCAGTTGCGGCATCGCATCCCTCTGATAGGCAGAAATAAACGGGTTCATGAGTACCTTGATTTCATCCTGGGTTTCCAGCACCGCAAATAGCTGATCATAGTCCGACTGCATCAATTCGATCACATGGGGAAGCGTACAGTATTTCCCATTTTCATATTTTCTCAGATACCAGATACAGGCCGTTAAAAAGTTGATAGGAGATTCGACAAAGAAATCACCCTGCTTTTTGATCCAGTCACGGTTCAGCCCCATCATGATCGTGCGTGAGGCTTCGGTTGCATCGGTAATATCTTCCATGCTTTCTGGATGCAATGGATTGCACCTGTGGGTACGGTTCAGATCATCAAAATTGATCACAAAGAATTTTGGCTTGATCGGATAATTCTTGGCATATATCAGCAGTTTGTTGTAGGCCAGTTTACTCAGGTCGTCAAACTTGAAATCATACAGAAACATCGAAAACCCCTTTTTGATATGCTGGTCAATGATGTGCCTAATCACAAAATAACTCTTTCCAGCTCCGGGTGTTCCTGCAATCAACAGCCCGCGAAATGGATTGATCACATTGATAAAACTATCTCTTACCTGTTTTCCCAATCTATATCTGGCAGGTAGGTTGATGGAATATTCATTTTCCAGCAACCTTTCTTCCTGCGGAAAGGTTTCGTTTTCCTCATTGAAAATATCCTTGTTCAATTTTTCTTTTATCAACCTACTTAACTGTCCTCCCCCGGTCAGGATTAGCATATAACCAACCAAAGTGATACCCATATAACAGACCGCAATGACCAAAGAACCTGCTGGCAAATAAAACACAAGCACGGCAATAAAATACAATAGCAAACCTGTCAGCGAAAAAGCAACAATACTTCTGATTTCAATCTTCTCATCTTTTTTGCCCTGTACCCCGATAAGGGAAATAAGTAGCAACAACAAACAGGCAAACTTTGCCCGCCACATTCCGGTAAACAGTCCCGTTCTGGATATGTTCTCGATGATCCCATCGGTAACGCTTGCAGTCAGTCCCCAACTGGCAAACGCCCGGTAACAGCACAAATAGAAATGGATAGATAGAATAAATAAACTGATGAGTCTAGTAAAATCAATGATCTTCCGTAGCCCCTGTATGTCTTCGCCTGTATTCATTTTTATAAGTTCTGTTGGTTAGCTTTTTTCTTTTTCTTCTTTTTACCGAGGACTGTTGGCGGATCGTATTCCGCCTTTTCGAGTAAAGGTTCCAGCGGGTTTCCGAGGAAATGGTTTGGCTGGTTCGGCTTGAGATAGGTCCTGATCTGGTCTTGAGCTTCAAACTTTTCAGTGATCGCCCTCGCACTATAATCCTTCCCAAGATCACTACCATTGAAAACGGTTTTGAGCCTATGATCGACAAAGGTCAACCCATATATCATTCCATTTTCGTTCTGCCGAAACACTAGCCCGATCTGTTGTTTGGCAAGCTCGTTCACCAGCGTATTTCTGGTAAGGGTATTGTATTTCTGCAATACCCAATCGATTCTTTTCTTCAGGTTTTCTCTCAATGGCTTCCTCTTTTCCATACCTGCCTGAAAATCCTTCTCCAAATTCTTTAGCGTTGGCTGATCATAAAAACTGCTCGCTTTGATCGGTACGCCAATTGGATTTCGTTTTTCATCAAGCACCGAATACAGCAATCCCTTTTTTTCAAACATGGCCGTCTCTTCATTTCCCCTATCTGCCCTGATATTGAACTGGCCGAGTATGGCGTTGAATTCGGCAAGCGATGTAAATGCATAATTCTGTCTCACCGATAGCACAATGGAACCAATGACCTGTTTGGTAGGCTTCTGCCCATAAACTGCAGGCATAATAGTTAGGTTATTGCTCTGTTTTCTTCCCTCGGCTTTAATGAGGTCAAACTCTTGTTCGATGGCTTTTCTTGCTGGCTCGGAAACAAGCCTGCCCATATTATGGGTGTATTTCCGTTTGCCGTCTTTCTGCATTAGGGTGGTTGCGATATGGATATGGGGATGGGCGGCATCAAGGTGCTGATAGGCGATGAACGGTTGTTCGCCGAAACCGATCTGCTCCATATAGGTCTGGGCAATTTGCTGTACCTTTCCTGGGTCAAATTTGTCGGAGGCATCAAAATTTAGGCTGATGTGCATCGCATTGGTTTTAATAGTCGGGTTAAGATCGGTGAGGTTTTTAAAGCGTTGGATTTTTTGGTCTAGGTTCAACTTGTCGATGTCGACGGCAAACCCACTGGCCAAAATAATAGTAGCCTCTTTCTTTTCCACTTTGGTCTCATTGTAGATCAAAATCCCCCGCATGCTTTTACCAAATTTTATTTTTGCAACCATTTTTCCGCCAGTTTGGAAATGAGCTCGAAGAGCCTTTCAACTTTCACCTCGACTTTGATAAATAGTATTAAAGTCTGGTCACTATGAAACTTCTTTTCGGCATCGGTTTTACAGGCATTAAAGTAGCGGGTCTGTTGATTAATATTTACCCCAATCGACTTCAGCTCTTTTCGGATCAGCGCCATTTCTTCCATCGGTCCGTTCATGCTAGCATCTCTGTAAAAGCAGTTGATCTTTTGGCTGGTCAGGATTTTCCTAGCCACCTCGGCCAGGCTCTGGCAGTCGCTTTCAACTAATAGTTTATTCAGCTTTTGATGAAGCCCGTCGTTTACCCGAATGATTAGGTTATGCTTTAAAAGTTCATCTTCGCTGGTCTTTTTCTTTGACATTTCTCATTACTTTTAGAATTACGAGTTCCGAGTAATTCTCCGACCAAAAGGGCGGCAAGATTTCCAATGCGCATGCATTGGTACATCTTGCTGCAAACATGGGTTTGCTAGATTTCATACTCCTAACATTTTTGATTGGCTAAAATATATTGCCGGATGTTTGTATTATTTGATAACAAAAATGAAAAATTACATTTTCTTGATAGGTGTATGATATAGGTTATAACCTTAAATTATAATGTTACAAATTAATCAATTTGATAATTTTCTTGTAATGATTTGACATGAAGTAAAGCCTTGATTCCATAAACTGATTAAATGTAAAAAAGCATTAGCCAGCACATTTACAATTACAAGAGTCTAGTTTCTAAAACATTCTACCAATAAAAAAATTCCATTTGAAATAGGTGCAATATTAATATAGTAAAATAATATGGAGATATGAAAAAGATTAAAGTGGAAACCAAAATATTTTTCCATAACAATATTCTATAATTGTAATGATAAAAAATTCTAGTGAATTAAAGATAATTGAATATTGTTGTTAGAAGTTTCTTGTTAACAACGTATTTTTTTATATTGGACTAATAAAACTAAAAAACGCTGATTAACAAAATTTCTTTTATAAGTTCTATAGCTACTGATAATTGTATACTGTGATGGATTTCCTTAGTTCCTAAATTTGTAAAATTGAAAAAAAGAATACACTTCTATAAACAAAGAGACCGAAATGATTGTGGTCCAACCTGCTTAAAAATTATTGCTAGATACCACGGTAAAAATCTTAACATACTGAAATTAAGAAAAATTTGCGGAATAACTTCAACAGGTGTAACTTTTCTAGATTTATATGATGCCGCTAATGAACTTGGGTTGGAAGCCGTCGCATTAAAACTTTCTATAAATGAGCTTACTAAAGTTAACCTACCATGTATCCTCCACTGGAGACAAAATCATTTTGTGGTTCTCTATAAGATAAAAAATAATGCTTTCTACATATCTGACCCTGCAGTTGGAAATATAAAATTAACAACTGAAGAGTTAAAAATGAATTGGATTTTTCAAGATTTTAGTGATAAAGGAAATGCACTGTTACTTGAGCCAACCAAAAAGTTCTTTGAAATAATGGACGATGAAATACCTAAGCTAAGCTGGAAGTTTGTCACAGAATACCTATTTACTTATAAAAAATTATTAGCCCAGATTGTACTTGCATTGGGTATTTCGACCATTTTCCAGCTATTGACGCCTTTTTTAACTCAATGGATAGTTGACACTGGAATTGCTTTGAAAGACATATCCTTTATTCAGGCTATACTTATTGCACAACTTGCAATATTTGTTGGCGCTACAAGTGCAGACTTTTTACGGTCATGGATACTTTTACACATTAGTACTCGTGTGAACATAGCTATTTTAACTGACTTACTAATTAAAATAATGAAATTACCTATCAGTTTTTTTGACTCAAAAACAACAGGTGATATAGTGCAAAGAATATCTGATGTGAAGCGAATTGAAAGATTTCTAACTGGCTCAGCATTGTCAGTATTCTTTTCTATCCTCAATTTTCTTGTATTTGCAATTCTTATAGCTTTTTACAATATCAATATATTCCTCGTCTTTTCCTTTTTTACAATTTTATACGTTTTTTGGATAAAATCATTTCTTAAGAAAAGAAAGGCACTTAACTACGTAGAGTTTTCAAATGGAACTGACAACCAAAATTACCTGATAGAATTAATTGAAGGTATGAAAGAGATAAAATTAAATAATGCAGAAACTGTGTATTTCAGTAAAAGTATCCACCCTGTTTCGTTCCAAACTGTCCAGCCCGAAGAGGGCTTTTTCTTTTTAGGCCCTTTCCATCCAGAAGAGAATCTCGCTGCCCAGATCCAGAACCGGCAGTTCCCATCAGGTTCCTTTTGCTCCGCAAAAGGCCAGGATCACCTCAATTTCAACATCACGTTGCAGTAATAGATATAGGTAAGTTGACAGCAGAAAAGACCTGTCATTTTTAGCGTTTAGAGAAGCCTGGATTTACTTTCAGTATGCAGGATGAACGATGAGTCCAGAAGACATCATCAACGTATCAAAATGCCTTAAAATCAGCCGAATGCACACTTTCAGGCGAAATGGAGTGAACACTTTGGAGCGAAAGATGTGGCCACTTTGCAAAAAAAGATGCGGCCACTTTTGGAATAACCCCCACAATATCATGCACTATAACAAATTCACCATTATTCTCGCTAGTTTGTGCTATGAAAGGAAATTGTAGATTCTCGAGCTCTTGAGCTTTTATATTTAAAGCATAATTTCTAATTTGAAAACTGTTAAGTACATCGCTAATTGAAAGAAAGCTTCCGTACTCAGGATGCATTTGGAGCTCATTAATTACTTCTTTTTCGTTAGCCTTGACACTGTAGGATCTAAGAAAATTGATTAAAACGAATTCTATGTTTTCAAGACCACTTAAAGCAAACATATAAAGCATTAATTAAATTCATCAGTTAAATTATAATTTTTTTACACCCGCTTTCCAACAAAAAACCCTAAGTAAATGTATTTTTTTTAATTTGTATTTCCAAAAAAAGATATTCGACAAGAGCTATTTTTATTTATCTACTTAATAAAAATCATTAATATAATCAGACCTTATATCAATAACAATCTAATTGGTATTATGGAACATTACAAGTATGTATACCTAAATTGCAGACGTCTGTCTAAAAATTTATCGTAAGATAGCGCAAATGATCATTATCTAATGTCTCCGATCAAACTAAAATTAAATCCGAGATATTTAAAAAGATCTCCAACCAGGAAGAGGTGCTTATGAAATGCTGCCAAAAATTTGTTATAAGACATCTTATTTTATATTTTAGATAAAAATTATTTTGTCACTAAACATCAACCACTACTAAGCTAACTAATATGAAAAAAATCATTATATTAATTTCTCTAACAGTATTGAATTACAATATCTGCTTAGCTCAAAAATCAGAGCTCGCTGTCGGGCATGCTATTTATAACTTTATTCATTTAAGAGACACTACACAAAGGGATAAACCATATGAAGAAGAATTAAATCTATTCATAAGTAAGACTTCAAGTTTTTACAGTAGTGCTGATGCAGTTAAAGATAAAGCAATGATCGACAATCAGATTCAAGAACAGCTGAAAAACGCTGTTGATCCAAATAAAGTGAGCTTTAATATTTCTGGAAGTAGGCAAGTTACGACAAGCGAATACTTTCAGTTTCTTGCTGAGAAAAAGTTATTTGTAAAGCAACTCTTAGGAGGAAACCCCTTTTTAATTGAACAAAGCCTACCAAAAATGAATTGGCAGATAAAAGGGGATACCTTAACTATTAAGGGATTAAAATGTCAACTTGCAACAACAGTCTTTGGTGGCAGAGACTATAATGCTTGGTTCTGCGCAGACATGCCTTTCCAAACTGGCCCGTGGAAGTTCAATGGGCTCCCTGGACTAATAATTTCGGTATACGATACTAAAAATGAAGTAAGTTTTAAACTTCAATCATTTAGTGATGTGAGAAGCAAAAATATCTTACTTACGTTACCTGACGATGTTATTAAAATTACCCCAGAAGAGTTTGCGAAATTAGAGAAGCTTGAAAGAACAGATCCTGCAGCTTTCTCTAAGATGGTAGGACCAGGTAAAAATACTGGACCATTTGCTAATGTCGATAGAAGCAAAATTAGCTCAATTAGTATTAAAAAACCTAAGGCTTCCTTTAGTAATGTTATAAACAACCCTTTAGAATTACCTTCAATTAAATGAGGCAAATTGCATTCATTGCCTTTATTTTATTAACTAGCCAGACGATTAGTTTAGCCCAAAAGATTGAGGGAAAAGTGACCGATAGTCTATCAAAAAATATTTTTTCCGCTAGTGTAAATTTGATCAGAAGCAGTGGAACAATCATTTCTTATGCCGTTACTGACGAAAATGGGAGGTTCAACTTAACATTGCCTGCAAATACTGATACAACAAACCTAATGTTTAGAATAAGTTGTATAGGGTATAAGCCTATTCTAAGAAAAATGTCTGGTTTCGAAAATTTCTATAACTTCAAATTAACAGAAGATGCATACCATTTACAAGAGGTTTCGATTACAAAGGTGAAATCTGGCATTTCATTGAATGGTGATACTGTCGATTACCTGGTTTCAAAATTTAGTACTGAACAAGATATGGTTATAGGCGATGTATTAAAAAGGATGCCCGGAATTAAAGTTGATGCAAATGGGAAGATAAGTTTTAACGGAAAACAAATATCTAGTTTCTACATTGAAGGTGACGATCTTTTAGATGACCGCTACAATATAGCAACCAGATCAATACCAGCTTCTGCAGTTGAAAAGATTCAAATATTACAAAATCACCAAGCAATTAAGATGCTCCAAGGCAAGGAACTAAGCGATAAATTAGTTTTAAATCTTAAACTTAAAGATAATTCAAAGGTACAACTACTTGGACAAGCAAAGGCGGCGCTAGGAACTCCTGAAAAATACGATGGAGATTTGAACCTAATGATGTTTAAAAACAAGTTTAAAGCAATAAATTCTATAAAAGCCAACAACATTGGAAATGATGTATCCTCTGACATAATCTCCCATAAAACAAATGATGAAAGACCTACAATGTTTGGAGATCCTGTCGATCAATTATCCATTGGAAGCACTGGCGATCCAAACCTTCCTTCTGAGCGTTTTTTGTTCAATAAGGTCACATTATTGAATATCAATAATTTAATAAAATGGGGCGAGGACATTCAGTTCAAGTTCAACGTATCTTATCTAAATGACACTCAATCTAGAAAAAATGAATCTGAGACCATTGTTCAATTACCACAATCCCTGATTTCTTATAACGAAACCCAGGTTACAAAGACCAGATTAGATTTAGTACATTTACAAGCAAATTTAAATATTAATAAAAAAAATATATATTTGAATAATACACTGAAATCTGACTTTAACAGAAATATTGGCAGGTCTACCCTCGCTGCCAATAATCGGGTCACAGATCAAAATCTATCAAATTTGCCAGCAAGTTTATCTAATGAAATTAATCATATGACTATCTTGAATTCTGGATTAATTTTAAACTCTTACTCCCAAATAAGTATTTATAAGGCTCCTGAGATCTTATCAATAACGCCCGCTCCTAGCGCAAGCATTTTCAATAACGGTATGCCATATTCCAATGTAGAACAAAGTGTCTCAATACCAACCCTGAATTTCAATAACAACATAACTTTCAAATACCCCATAAAAGGTGTAATGATAGACTTTAAAACAGGACTGAATTTTCAACAACAAAATTATAACTCTACTCTTTCTTTCCTGCCATCTGGTTCATCTATTAGAGTAAATTTTCCTAATGGTTTAAATGACGTTTATTGGAGACAAACTAAGGCGTACCTCGAACCCCGTTTACAAATTGCGGGCAAAAAGCTTATAGTAGACTTGGAACTTCCGATCTTTTTTCAAACAACCAAATTCTCGCAAAGAACCAATAACGTTGAAACAACAAATTCTCAAGTATTCTCTACCCCGAAAGTTAGTTTGAGATATAAATTAGATGTTCAGAAAAGTGTAGAGTTGACTTATAGGTTATCCAATGATTTTGGAGAAGTGAGCGATTTGTTCAGCGGGCTAGTTTTAACCGATTATAGAACTTTAATTTCAAATTCGGGGATCCAAAATCAACGTACTGCCCACATGACCAATTTGAACTATAAAATGTCCAAAGTAGAAAAGTTATTCTTCATGAGCGTTGACTTACAATTATTATTGTCAAGATCAAATATAATTAGCTCAAATACAACAGATACAAACTTCCTAAGTCAAGAAATGTTACCAGTTGAAAATAATAATCGAAACATATCTATTTATACTTATTTTAGTAAGTATTTGTTTCCACTATCTTCAACATTAACTGCAAGTCCGTTCTTCTCTTCATTTTCACAGAATATTTTGCAAAACGGAGTCTTTCTCCCCATTAAAACAAATGTTGCAGGTTTAGGTTTAGGAGTCGAGACTAAAATAAATGATAAAATATCTTTTAATTATAATGGTAAGTTTAGCAACGTAGACATATCAAAAGATTTATTTAACAGACAGATTAGTCATAAGTTTGCTGTAAATTACATTCCCCTAAAAAACCTTTTTTTTAAATTATCGTCTGAAAGAGGGAATATTAAACAGTCTAATGTAGAAGAGCAATTTTATACTTTTGTTGATCTTTCGAATAGATATCAGTTTAATAAGAAGAAATTTGAAATTGAGTTACGGGCTAATAACATATTGAATACCAAAACATTTGTTTATTCAAATCAGTTACAAAATACCACCACTTTCAATACTTATACTATTCCTGGTAGAATATTTTTGCTAAGTTTCCTATTTAACTTTTAAGCATTCTTATTCTAGAAATAAGTTTTAATCCTTTTTTAGCTTTAGAAAGCGTTACTCTCTTCTTTACTTATAGATTATTGACTATTTCATCCTCATTTTAACTAGTCTATATGGATCCATTATAACATCCGTCTTCACGAGTTCATCAGGTTTTAAGTGATAAATGAACTTTCTAAGTTATTCCCAAAAATCATTTTCTCCAAAATAATTAAATTTTTTAGTCAAATTCGTGTGCAAATCGTGTGCAAATAAAAAGCCCCACTCGGACGGAGTGGGGGCTAACTCACTGATTGTGAGCTCCCTCTGCTGGGCTCGAACCAGCGACCCTCTGATTAACAGTCAAACTCAATTACATTGGGTTATAACCCGGTTCATCCACCAATCGGTAAAGTTACGATTGTAATCTTTGCTAGATATTGAGATGAGATGGAAACCCAATGCCTTGACAAGTTAGCCGAAGATTCCCAACCGTTATGCCAAGAGGCATCACAAAAATGCTATTGCGGGGATAGGGAGAAGAGCATTGAGGAAGTTATTGAAGGCCTGACAGACCTTATCACCATCCTCTCGCAAAAATTGGATATCCTGGATGAAAGGTTTAATCGCATTGAATACATAAACAAAAAAATCAACGAAATACATGCACTGCACTTTCCAAAAGATGCACTTGAAAAAGAAAAAAACCTGACGGAAAAATTTCTCGCGGAAATATTGCTCGGCATACCAAGAAAACGCAAAAAATAGCGTTGTCTAAATTTTCGGGATAGTTTTATCGTTCTTTACAAACTTCAAAAGATCCTTTAGATAAGTTTCGGTCTCGACCAGACTTCCATGTCTGTTGGCAGCACAGATTTCGGCCAACGTCCATCCCGCCTTAAATTTCTTTACATTGGAAAAATGCTTGAAGGAATATAGCGTGTAGTTTTTCTTATCGAGCTTTGTGGCCTTTAAGCATTTCTGGAAACGGTTGTAAGGTGTATTTTCCCCTATCCTCTTTTCGCTAATAATCGTTTCGGTCGAGCCCAGTAAATAATCAGTGTCTTCATGGGAAGATAATTTAAGTGCTTTCAGTTCACGGCTCAGGCTTTCATCAATACTAACAGGCAAGGACTTTTTATTCTTGGAAATGCTTGCAGGAACGGTAATCACACGCTGAGCAAGATTGATGTGCTTCAATTGAAGATATCGCAGTTCTTTAGGCCTAATGCAGGTATAGTATATCATCTTCACAAAGAAAAGACAATACTGGTCGTGCTCATTCAGCCATTTCATAATAGCCTTAAAGTCCTTATCGGAAAACACCTGATGCGATTCGGTCGGGATTTTTGTTCTGGTCTCGATATCGGTCACGGGATTTTCAGCGATATATTTGTTGATCTTTAGGTACCTGAAATAATTGTTAAGGATGATCCTTGAGCTGTTATAGGTAACTCCAGTCCATTCGCGTTTCCTTTCCATGAAGTTTAGAAACTCGGTAATTTCATAATCTGAAATTTCACTTACCCTTTTATCAGGTCCATAATAGGCAAGGAACTGATTGATCTTTGATAGATAAGATTGACGGGATTTCTTTCTTGTTCCCTTTGCAATATGGTATTCTTCAAAAAGATCTTTGGCGGCTTCTAGGGTCAGAGAGGATACCTGCCTTTTCAGTCTATCGTTCGCCTTTTCATCAATCGGACTCCATCCGCCCTCTAATGCAATCTTGTAAGCATCACATAATCTGGTAAACTGTTTTAGCTTTTCTTTGGGGTCTTTGAGCCTATTGAGGTTTTTGGTCGGTCTGAAACGTTCCATTTTATCTGTTTCAGCATTATGGAAAAAGAATTCTACATACCAGTTCTGTTTGGCCTCTTCCTTTGCCCATGTGCTGCCCTTTGGAACGGTTGTGACCCGTTTTCCTTTGACCAGTTTAGGAATAGTATAAGGTATTTCTGGAGCTGCCATGTAATCTAAAGATAAGCATTGTGGCTGACTTCTGACTAA
This sequence comes from Pedobacter sp. GW456-11-11-14-TSB4, assembly GCF_059424425.1. Taxonomy (NCBI): domain Bacteria; kingdom Pseudomonadati; phylum Bacteroidota; class Sphingobacteriia; order Sphingobacteriales; family Sphingobacteriaceae; genus Pedobacter; species Pedobacter sp. GW456-11-11-14-TSB4. The sequence continues at coordinate 66,751 of NZ_JBWKZK010000006.1, read as the reverse complement.
ATTAACATCTGATAATCGTCTAAAAGACTGATTATCAGATGTTTTACAGGCATTCGTGGAGAATGCCGGATTACCCACCGCTGTTTCTGGCCTAATTTCGATGTTTTCCGAATTTGGCTGACTTTTGGCTGAGTAGGTATCTGATAACCTACTAAATCGTTGATTATCAGATACGTTACGGGTCTTGGTGGAGAATATCGGATTCGAACCGATCACCTCTTCACTGCCAGCGAAGCGCTCTAGCCAAATGAGCTAATCCCCCTTTTATGTATTTACTACCAGAAACAATCATCCCTTTCAAGCCGAGCGAAGCGCTCTAGCCAAATGAGCTAATCCCCCTTTTATGTATTTACTACCCGAAACAATCATCCCTTTCAAGCTGAGCGAAGCGCTCTAGCCAAATGAGCTAATACTCCATATTTTGAACAAATGTAATAAAACTTTTATGCTTGCAAAAGATATTATGTAAAACCGTATACAAGTATTTTCAACAAGAGTATAAATTGATTGATACAATTCCCTGTAATTTATAAAAAAATTATGGCAGTCTTTTATATTTATTAATTTAGAGTTAAATTAACCTATTGTATCATCCCTATCTAATCACACAATCTTTATACAGAAATAATGCGTTAATGGTTCATGAAATGCCTACAATAATCTTGAGGCTTCATTAACTATGCCCTTATTTTTGTACATCCTAGCCGCTCACCCTATGTTAAAATACATTAATAAAAAGCTCAAAATTTTGTTTTTAAACGACCCAGACCCGCTAAACAAAGTTAGAGCACAATTTTTAATAAATGCTTTATTAATTAGCCTATTTATCATCTTAATTACCTTACCAACTTTTTATTTAAAAATTAACTCTACTTTTCTTTTAACAAGATCAATTTGTATTGCTCTTTTTCAGTGTTATTTAATTTGGCTTTTATTAAATACTACACGGTGGAAGTTAGCTGCTCATTTTTGTTGCATATTATTGGCACTTTTAATAGGGACTAATACCTTTATTAATTTACAAGGAGTAAAAATTATATCCTTACAATGGATGCTCCTCTTAATTATTTTGGGCTATTATCTTTTAGGCACTAAATGGGGCATTTTCTATTCTACCATTAGTCTTAGTTTTATGCTTTTCTATTTTGTTATTTACGGTAAAGATGCCATGACAAATGTTGGAGCAAAAGAAGCGAATACATTTGCCTTTTTAAGCGTATTCTCATTTAATTTCCTCCTTATTATTTATGTGCAATATCATTTTTTTAATGCTTTTAACCTAACAATTAACCGCCTTAACGAAAAGCAAGCAGAAGAGAAACTGCTCAATGAAAAATTAAAAACCGCAATTTTGTTAGCTGAGCAATCTGCCAAGGCAAAAACTTATTTTCTCTCCACTATATCTCACGAACTTCGCACACCTTTAAATGGCGTCATAGGGATGACTGATATACTGTTATTGGATAACCCTCGAGATGATCAATCTGAAAATTTAACGCTATTAAAATTCTCTGCCAACAATTTGCTAACGCTTATAAATGACGTTTTAGATATCAATAAAATTGAATCTGGAAAAATAACGCTAGAAAAAATACCCTTTAAAATTATTCAATTAATTAAAAGTATTGCTGCAGGTTTTAACTTTAAAGCGGCCGAAAAAAATGTAGAATTTGTTTTAGATACAGATGAAAGCCTTAATAATGTTGCTGTAATTGGAGACCCTACTAGGCTTACTCAAATTTTGATCAATCTAATTGATAATGCACTAAAATTTACCGAAAATGGAAGTGTAAACGTTAAAATAAAAATTATTAATTGTACCGATGATGTTATTCAAATCCAATTTTGCATTAGCGATACAGGTATTGGAATCCCTAAAGATAAACAAGAAATAGTTTTTGAGTCGTTTTCTCAAGCCTCCAGCAGCACAACAAGAAAATATGGCGGCACAGGTTTAGGTTTAGCTATTGTAAAGAATTTATTGGAATTGCATCAAAGTAAAATAACAACGATTAGTGATGAGGGAGTTGGCACAACATTTATGTTTGATATTAACTATAAGTTACATAGGTTTGCAATGGAAACAAACAAATTAGCGCCAAGTTTATCAAGCTCCAATATGAACATCAGCAATCTATCTATTTTAGTGGCCGAAGATAACCAAATGAATACGCTTTTAATGAAAAAGCTTTTGGCTAAATGGGATATAATTCCTGATTTTTCTAGCAATGGCGTAGAAGCCGTTGCTGCGTTTAACAATAAGGACTATGACTTAATTTTGATGGATATACACATGCCATTAATGGATGGCTATGAGGCAACTGCGGAGATCAGAAAGCATCCTGATCAAGCTAAAGCAAATATACCTATTATAGCGCTTACAGCCTCAGTAGCATTAGATGCTAGAGACAAAATTACCAGTGCTGGGATTGACGATTTTGTATCCAAACCGTTTAACCCCGAAGAGCTAAGGAGCAAGCTAGAAGAAATTGCTAGCAAGCTATAAATGAAAAAGGAGACAAAATTTGTCTCCTTTTTCATTTTATTATTTTTTCTCTGTTGAAAATGAATAAGGGAATGAACTCTCGTTTGTTCCTCTTGTTTTATTTGGCGTAGCCGACATGTTAAAGTCTAAAACTGCTCCTTTAAGCAAAGCGGAATGACTTAACCAATTTTTATCGTAAGTAGCGCCATTCACTTTTAATGATTGCACATATCTATTATCAGCACTATTTGATGGTGCATTAATCACAACCGTTTTACCATTTTCTAATGTTAAAGTTACCTTTTTAAATAATGGTGCGCCAATTACGTATTGATCTGTAGCTGGCGTAACCGGATAAAAACCTAATGCCGAGAATACATACCAAGCAGATGTTTGCCCGTTATCTTCATCGCCACAGTAACCATCTGGAGTGGCTGCATATAACCTATTCATCGCTTCGCGTACCCAATATTGGGTTTTCCATGGTGCCCCACCATAGTTATACAAATAAATCATATGTTGTATTGGTTGATTCCCATGAGCATACTGCCCCATATTTGCAATTTGCATTTCTCTAATTTCATGAATTACACCTCCATAAGCGCTTTCGTCAAAAATTGGAGGCATAGAAAAAACAGAATCAAGTTTTTCTACAAATTTTGCATTTCCACCCATCAGCTTTGCTAAACCAGCAACATCCTGAAAAACAGACCATGTATAGTGCCAACTGTTACCTTCGGTAAATGCGCCGCCCCATTTGAACGGACTGAAAGGAGATTGGAAAGTTCCATCAGCATTTTTACCTCTCATTAAACCAGACGCTGGGTCAAACAAGTTTTTGTAATTCATGCTTCGTTTTGCATAAATATCAATTTCACTTGCTGGTTTGCCTAGTGCTTTACCAAATTGGTAAATTGCAAAATCATCATAAGCATACTCTAAAGTTTTGGCTGCATTTTCTCTAACTTTTACATCAAACGGAACATAACCTAACTCATTATAATATTTAACGCCAGAACGTCCAACTGCTTCCATTGGGCCTTCATTATTTGCGCCATGTTTTAAAGCTTCCCAAAGTATTTCCGTATCGTAACCACGTAAACCTTTAATATAGGCATCAGCTACTACAGAGGCAGAGTTATTACCAATCATGATATTTGCATAACCTGGACTGCTCCATTCTGGCAACCAACCACCCTCTTTGTAATCGTTAATTAATCCTTCTTGCATTTCTTTGTTAATAGAAGGATAAACCATATTTAAGAAAGGATACAAGGCCCTAAAAGTATCCCAAAAACCTGTGCCGGCAAACATATAACCTGGCAAAACATTTCCATTGTATGGGCTCCAATGTACAATTTTGTTATTGGCATCAATCTCATACAATTTGTTAGGGAAGAAAACTGCACGATATAATGATGAATAAAATGTACGGGTTTGATCTACAGTCCCACCTTCAACTGCTAATTTGCCTAAAGTTTTATTCCATATGCCTTTTGCTTTATTTTTTGTTGCATCAAAAGTATCTTTTGCAATTTCTCTATTCAAACTAATTTCTGCTTGTTCAAAGCTGATAAAAGAAGATGCTACCTTTGCATGCACTTGTTCGCCTTTAGTTGTTTTAAAACCAATAACAGCCCCAGAATGATCACTTTGTAATTCTAAATCTGTATTGTTCAATTGAGCGCCAGACCAAGTTTTAGAAATAGCAAAATCTTTATCAAAAATGATAACGAAATAGTTTTTAAAGTTTTTTGGCAAAGGCCCACGAGCGTATTTAGTTGTATAACCGATAATTTTACGCTCAGAAGGAATAATTTTAATATAAGAACCTTTGTTTAATGCATCTACTACTACAAATGCACTATCGGTTTTAGGAAAGGTAAAGCGAAACTGTGCCGCTCTTTCAGTTGGTGTAATTTCTGTGGTTACATCTGCATCTGCTAAGTAAACGCTGTAATAGTAAGGTTTAGAAATTTCTGCTTTGTGGGTAAACCAACTTGCTCTTTGATCTTCAGTAAACTTTAACTTGCCAGTAACAGGCATAATGGCAAAAGCGCCATAGTCGTTCATCCATGGCGAAGGTTGGTGTGTTTGTTTAAAGCCTCTAATTTTATCAGCATCATAAGTATAAGCCCAACCATCGCCCATTTTACCAGTTTGCGGAGTCCACAAATTCATTCCCCAAGGCACACCCACAGCTGGGTAAGTATTTCCATTAGATAATGATGGTTTAGATTGAGTTCCCATTAGGGGATTTACCCACTCCACTGGATCAGTTAGTTTACCTACGGTTTGGGCAGATAAACCGAAACCAGCAAAAACCAATGCTACGGTTAATATTCTTTTAATCATTTTATGTAATTTTTATATCTCTTAAATTTTAAAATCTCTTACTTAAACACCGGGATTGGAGGCATAAGCAGCCCATAGTTCATCTATTGTTTTACCAGTTAAATCAACCCAAATATTTTCCTTATAAGTATGATTTCGCATAGCCGAATCTAATTTAACAACAATTCCATTATTGCCATTTACTTCTAACCAATTTAAAAAACGGGCTGTAATTCTATAGGCATTTTTATAATTATGTTCTGGTTTAAATGCAGGCAGGGCCCATTTAGCTCCAGCATTATCAATACCATATTTGTAACGAACATAATCTGCAATGCCTTCGGTTAACCAGCCTGGACCACCACCTCTGCCATAATTTTGTACTACGTGCATAACTTCGTGGGTTACTACGTCAATATCACCAGGGTGTTTTCTAAACCAATCTGGGTTATAAACAATTCTACCTCCTCCAGTTGCTGCAACGCCGTTATAAGCTGTATCTATATGAAAAGTTACCACCTTATCTGTTTTTTTATTAAAATCATTTGCCAGTACTGGATAAACTTTAAAAAAGGTTTCAACCATTCTTTTCTCTAATACTGGATCAAAGTTAACGTCGTTATTTTTAAAAATTAGGGTATATCCTTTTTCCTTAAAAGTTTTGGTTTCTTGAGCTCTTACATTTATAAAAGCAACAATTAACAAAATAAATAAAATCGACTTGTTCATGTTTTTTGGTTTATAATGATTGATAGGCATAAAAGATGCTAATTCCATACCGCTTTTTGATTGGTTAATTTTACTTCTGGCGATTTAGAATAACTAGACCATAATTCATCCAACGTTTGTCCAGTAATAGCTTTCCAGCTGTTTTCAGTATATACTTTTCGTCGCAATTGGTCGTCTAAAGTTTTTATGATCCCTTTTTTGACGTTGTTTTCTAACCAAACAAAAAACCGAGCAGTTATACGATAGCTATTTTTATAAGATTGTTTTTCGTTAAATGCTGGCAAACTCCATTTAGAACCAATATTATCATACCCGAATTTATATCTTACATAATCTGCAATGCCTTCGGTTAACCAAACCGGCCCAGATCCGTAGCCATATTCTTGCACCACATGCATGCCTTCATGAGTTACCACATCTACATCTGTCGAATTTTTTTTCATATACCCTGCACTAAATAAAATACGGCCTCCACTTGCTTCTGCAACAGCTTTGTAAGCAGTGTCTACCACAAACAACACTTCTCTTTTTGCTTTTTTATTATATTCCTTAACCAATTTGGGATAAACAGCGAAAAATGTTTGTGTGAGTTTATTTTGCAGATCTGGAGCTATAGCTGGGTCTTTGTTTACAAATACTAAAGTGTAACCTTTTTTTGTTGTAGTATCTGATGAAACCCAATTAGCCGAAAGTGCCGACTGAAGTTTGCTTTTTATCCTATCAGGATTGCCATTAATCCAATTGGCACTTAGTGAAACGTCACCTTCTTTAGCAATGATATCTTTATCTAGTCCCGACCTAATTGTTAAGTTCACTTCGCGTTTGGTTCTGTATCCATCTGCACGAGCAAACGCTGGATACGTATCAAAAAAAGCATCAATTAGTGCTGTCTTAACATCAACTTTATCAATTGCTGATGGGTTTGTAATATTTAGTGTGAAACGATCTCGCTTTATAGTTTCTGTTTGCGCCTTAACAATAATAGTGGCAAAGAGCAAAAACGTTGTGAGTATAGAAATTGACTTGGTCATTTATATGTGTTTTTATCAAGCTTTAAATTTGAGTAAAAACGCAAGCCTTAAAAAAAGCATGCGTTTTACTAACTAACTAACTAACTAACTATATGAAGAGCATTTAATTTTTTTGTAATCAACTTTACAACATAAAACGTTTTACTCAAAATCTTTAAAGTTGAATTATTTACAGCTTAGGCTGTGTTTTATTTTAACAAATGTGGCTTCTCATTATATATCTTCCATAAAAACTCACCAAATAAGGTATTTGCCCAAGCAAACCAACTGCGGGTAAAGTTTTTAGGATCATCTTTGTGGAAACTTTCATGCATAAATCCTTTTCCACCGTGTGTATTTTTTAACATAGTGATACATTTTTTTATTTCTGCATCATTTATAGATGTTAACCCTTGCATGGTAATTGCCATTGGCCAAATCATGTCGGGTCCAATATGCGGCCCTCCTACTCCCTCTGCAGCAGTTCCTTTAAAAAAGAAAGGATTATTTTCTGAAAGGATGAATTTTCTAGTGTTTTTGTAAATTGGATCATTTACATCTATAGCTCCTAAATATGGCAAAGAGAGCAAACTAGGCACATTACTATCATCCATCATGTAAGCACTTCCAAAACCGTCTACTTCAAAAGCAAACATTTTACCGAACTCGGGATGATCTTTTATCGCGTATTTTTTTAACGCAGCATCTACTTCATTCGCCAAAGCAGTTAATTTATCTGCCAATACTTTATCACTATGTAAAACAGTTACCATTTCTGCAGCTTGTTTTAAACTTCCTAAAGCAAAAAAGTTAGATGGTATTAAAAAAGGGTAAATCGTTGCATCATCGCTTGGTCTAAACGAAGAACAGATTAACCCTACCGGTTTAACAGGAAAGCCATATCCATTCATAGATAAGGTATCAGTAGGATACAAACTCGCTCTTTGAAAGCGATAAGGACCTTTACTAGTTTTGCGTTGCTGCTCTACAAATGTTTGATGGATTAATGTTATTGATTTTTTCCAATTGGCATCAAAAGGTGTTTTATCTCCTGTTTTTTTCCAATAATGATAAGCTAAGCGAATAGGATAACATAATGAGTCTATTTCCCATTTACGCTCATGCACACCTGGTTTCATTGCAGTTTTATCAGATTTCCATTCGCCAACCTTTTGCTCATCATTGTAAAAAGCATTGGCATATGGATCTTTAAGAATATATTGTGTTTGGCGATTGATCACGCCAGCGATTAAATCTTTTACCTTTTTCTCTTCATTTGCAAATTGTAAGTAAGGCCAAACCTGTGCAGAGCTATCTCGCATCCACATGGCATCAATATCTCCAGTTATTACATAGGTATCTGGCTTGCCATCTTTTAAACCATGTGTTACTGTGGTATCTAGCGTATTTGGAAAACAGTTTTCAAAAAGCCATCCTAATTCTTTATCAGCAACATTAGCTTGAAATTTTTTAATTGCATTTTCTACTGCTAAGCTAGTAAAATGACGTTTACCAGCCTCTACCCTAACCACCGGAAAATCTGACGTTCCTGCAAAAGAGAATTTCGAAGCTAAAACTCCAGCTCCTAGTAAACTTGTATTTTGTATAAATGTTCTTCTTTTCATAATTAAACTTATTAGTGCTGTACAATTTTTGATTCTTCTATCACAGATTTCCAACGGCTTGCCGCCCCAATCAATTGTGCATGTTCATTTAACTTCGTTATTTTGATTACTGTATTTAAATGATAAGCTTTTAAATTTTCTATTAGTGGTGGCCCAAACAGATCAAATGATTTAGAAATATTACCTCCTAAAACCACAACTTCTGAACCAGTATTTTTTATAAAATCTGCCAAGAAGTGGCCCAATGCTCTTCCAAATTCATTAAAAACCTGTTTTGCATAAGGATCAATTTTTACCATTGATGCCAACTTTTTAACACCATCAACTTCTTTACCGGTTAAATCAGTATATTTTTTTAAGAACCACCTGGTTGATAAATAATCTTCGGCAATGCCACCCAAAAATTTAGAATTCCATAATTCTGCATCCTTAGCAATACCATTTATAGCAGTTGCCGATCCTAAACCTGTACCTAGTGTGATGCCTAAAGCATTGCTATAACCCTTTGCAGCGCCATAATTTGCCTCACCGTACATAAATGAAGCAGCATCATTAACAAACTTGATGTTAGCCGCTGATATATTTAATCGCTCTGCCAATTCTTTTTTAATATTTAATCCAAATAGCGAATTAAACTTATCTTGATCTTTGATTAACGAAATACCATTAGTGTAATCAAACGGGCCTGGCATAGCTATACCTATCCTGCTATTTTCGTTTAAGGCACCACCATTGGCACTTCTTATTACTTTACACCATGCAGTTAAAATTGCTTCTTTATCATTTCTTGAGTTAACATCATTTCTCTTAATAGAATCTTTAACTAAAATTCCTTTATCTAAATCAACTATTGCCGCGGTTATATGCGAGCCACCAATATCCACACCTAATACCGTAGGGTTTTCCATTCTCTCTTATTGTGCTATTTATTTAAATTTTTATTATTGGCAGTTGCCCATTTATCAGCTAACATTTTTATAAAATATCCGCCAACAACGCTTCTAGCCTGAAAGCCAATCATCTTTCCGTTTGTAGTTTCATGCCAATCGCTTAAAGGCACCTTACTTTGCGTTTCTGCCGCAAAGCGATGAATTGGACTTATAAATTCTTGAAAATCTGTTTGATTATCCGTCAATGTAGCTGTCCATATAATCCAATCAGATTTTGTATACGTTTTACGACTATCAAGTGGTAAGCCGTATGTATTTTGCTTAGTTAAATAAAAACTAATTTCTTTTTTATAAACCTCTTGTGGAAATAAATTTAACTTTAAAAGCTTATCCCAAACCAGGTTGTATTTCTGGCTCCAAGTGTTTTTATCATTAAATGTTAAAGCATAATGATCGCCATCATTGGCTAGTTCCATCCATTTTTTAACCATACCTAAAACAGCATCTTTAACTTTCTTAGACTCTTCTCGCTTGCCTAAAGTTTCTGCCATTTGCGCATACGCACCTAAAGCAACAATTGCTTTTACAGATAAATTCGAATTTCTGGCCAAGTGACCGGCAAAATCATCTGTACATAGCTGATTAGCTGGATCAAATCCTTCTTTCAATAAATAATCACTCCAAACCATTAAAATATCCCAATGTTTTAGTGCGTAGTTTGCATTTCCTTCTGCCTTAGCAATTGCAGCAGTCAATATAATCATATTCCCTGCTTCTTCAACTGGCATATCTTCGCCATAGGTTTGTCCATTTGCTAAAGGATAAGTTCCTAAATCATGAGCAGGAAAAGGTTTTTTCCACTTCCCACTTTCAGAATAGTAGAAAATCCCATTTAACATTCCTTTTAGAAGTTCTGGATTGTAAATTAGATATTGTGGTGCTGAAGGATAGGTTACATCAACCGTGTTGATGGATCCATTACTGAAATTTTCTTTGGAAAGAAAAAGAAGATCTTTATTTGGAGCATATACAATTTTATGCGCAGCAATACTTTGGCGGTAAGCCATTTTGCATAAATCCGCATATTCTTTCCCACCCGCATTTAATGCATCTGCATATAATTTTTGATCAAAAGTGTTGCATTTAAGTTTAATATTTTGATAATTTTTGCTGGCTTGAGAAAGCAAATCTATAAAATCACTCTCGCCATCACTTCTATAAACTGGTTTCAATTGCTCGCCAAAATAAGTAACAGATTTAATGTCGTCATAACCTAAAAGGATATATTTTTCTACAACAGTTTGATCAACTTTACCAAATGGGATAATGGTTACCAGATCTAATCTTTTTGAATTTTGATATTGGTTGTTTAAAGGATATTTTTTACTTATAAAATGAGTTAAACTTTCACTTTGTGGTGCTATATATTGTTTTGTGTTAAAATCTGCTGGCGCTGAAACATAAAAATATCCCCAATCAATTCTAAGGTCATCGCCACTCTTTTTTAAAATTTCTTGAGCTACTGTTCCTACTTTTTGAGTTGCTAGGCCATTTGAATTAGTCTGACTTGCACTAACAGCTTGACCTGAGTTATTTACAGCAATATCAGACGAAGCACTGAAATACAAATCAACTTGATGAGGTTTGCCATCTGATGATTTTACTGCATAATTGATGTAACTAATTGGAGTTGACGTAAGCTTAATATCATTTAGCAATAAGGGAGAAGTAAAAGTTACCTCTAAATTTATTGGCCCACATTTAAACCAATATGTTGTTTTAGTTGCATCAAATTTGACATTGGTTTGTTCTGCTAGCAATACATTCGCGTTTTGAGGTAGCTCCTCAACAATACCTGCATCTAAATATCTGCCACCCGCCGTATTTTTAATATAAATGCTCAAGATGTTCTCTCCATTCTTAAGTATTCCATCTTCAATTGGCAGATATACATATTGATTTACCCAACCATTTTTTTTGTAGATCTGTTTACCGTTTAAGTAAACCTCTACATTGTCATCATGATTAAGCTTTAAATATTTTTTATGACTTGATAAATTTGAAACTGTAAATTTCCTTCGATAATACAATTCATTTGTAGTCCACTTGGTATTAACATTTGCCCCATCACCAAATGGCGCCACACCTTTTTGCCATCCATTGTCGTTAAAATTTATATTAAACCAATCTTTTTCATTAGGTTGATTTAAACTGTAAACTACACTATACGGTGCATCTTCAGCGGTAGCTAAAATATTTTTGTAGTTTTTTGGCTCAGCTCCTAAAAATCGATAATTCTTGCCATCAACATTTAAAATCCCTAGCAAACTTTGTTCTTTCCCTGTCCAGTGTTTTGTAGAACTAGCATTTAATTTACCACCAAAAGACCAGATACTAAAGTAACTATCATGAGTAATTAAGGGATAAGCAGGTGCTAAATCTTGCGCACTAATTTTAAAAAAATTAGCAACAAAAACCAGGAATAGTAAATAACCTTTTTTCATATAAGATGGCAATCTGACAAATAAATGGCTAGAAGATTAGTAAAACGTTTTAGGAACTCAATAATAAAACATTTATAGGTTAAAAAGATCAATATACTGTAACTTAAACGATACTTAAAGTATATTCTTTAACCATGTTTTGTTTTAAACGCAAAAGAAAAGGTGCTCTTTCGAGCACCTTTTTCCATTACTGAGGGTATCCTGGATTTTGGGTTAAATTAATATTAAGTGTTCTTTGTACTTGAGGTATTGGAAACAAAGTTCTGAAAGGTTGCGAAGGTGTATGATCCCACCATGATGCTGTGGTAAATTTACCAAAGCGGATTAAATCGTTTCTTCTAAATCCTTCAAAAATGAACTCTCTACCACGTTCTGCTAACAACTCATCCATTGTTAATGTAGCAGTTGTATAAGGAACAAAATCTGCTGCAGCATAAGCTCTTCTTTTTGTAGTATTAATTAAAGTTACTGCATCTGCAGTAGCAATATTACCTGCTTTACGCATTAAGGCTTCGGCTTTTGCAAAATAAACCCAAGTTAAGCGGTATATATTCCAATCTGTATTGTTGTAGTTCGGGTCAATTGGTACAGCAACACCATTAACAACACCAGCAATTTGGTTACCTAGTTTGTATTTGTTAAATCTAACACCACTATTCTCTTCACCTTCACTCATGTTAGAAACGGTAGAATTAGTTTTGTTTTTTCTAATATTGTCTACAAAGACAATTTGCTGACCGCTGTACTCATTACCTCCTGCTGCTAGGGCTGGTTGTCCGTTATCAAATCTAACCATCGGGCCTTCTAATAACCAACCTCTTTTTCTCAAATCAGTGTTATCATAAGTGGTAAACACACCTGGCACAACAACTACACCATCGTTACCATTTCTATTACCACCATAAATTAAACCTTGTTGAAAGTGGTAAAATTCTCCAGTCCAAGATGGCTCAAAAGTTGCATTTCTAAACTCATAGGCGATAGAAAAAATGGCCTCTCTAGATAAATCATTAGTAGATTTAAACTGGTCGAAAATATTTGGATCTAATTGCATTGTTCCATTTTGACCACCAGCTGCTCCGCTAATTAATTTATCAGCTGCCGCGATACAATCATCCCAACGAGCTGTACCTGTCCATACTTCCGCGTTCAAATATAATTCAACAAGCATAGCATAACCACCAGCTTGGCTCATTCTACCCGTCATCGCTTTAGAATGCAAAGGTGCTTTGTCGATATTTTCTTTGATCTCTTTCTCGATAAATGCAAAAACATCTTTTCTTGGTAAAGTTGCTGGCTTAGCTGGAATACCAACCTGAGTTACCACAGGAATGTTTCCGAAAAGATCCATCAGTTTTAGATAGTGAAACGCTCTTAGCAATTTCAGCTCTGCGATATAAGCATCTTTCTCAACCTGAGTAATTCCCATTCTAGAGATATCTCTTTTTTCTAAGTTTTCGATAGGATCATTACATAAACCCATACCCCAAAACATTAATGACCATGCATTGTTCAATGGCCCATCATCTGCTAACCAAGTATGGTAATGCAATCTTTTCCATTTACCTCCATCTTCACCGTGTCTACCTTTTGTTGGCCATGCTAATTGATCAGCAGAAAGTTCGGCAGGGCGCCACCAACCATCTTGACCAGATGGTGTAACCCAAGCATTAGCGTGTGTATACGGTCTAAGTACCGCTGATAAAACTTCGTTTTTATTATTGTAAAAATTATCAGTAATTAACTGATCATATACGTTTTCTTCTAATTTGGTGCAGCCGTTCATTAAAAAAACGGGAGCAGTGATTAGACAGGTAAGCAATATTTTTTTATATCTTTTCATTTTCGTAATTATTAAAAGCCAAAACCAACACCGAATAAAAATTGTCTTGTAGCCGGGTAAGGACTTCTAGAATCCACACCTGGATTTAAGCCAGTATCCGCAACAAAATCTGGATCATTACCTGTATAACCTGTAATTGTAGCCAAATTCTGACCAGTTACATATGCTCGTAAAGTTCTGATTGATTTAATATTGGTTTTGAAAGTATAACCCAAGGTAAGCTCATCAAGTTTAACAAAGCTACCACGCTCAATGTAGTAATCAGAGTACATATAAGTGTCGTTTAGCTGAGCATACTTATCAAAAGCACTATTCAGTAAATTTAAATTAGTAACTCCATTTTTATTTCCATAAGACAAAGCAGTAGTATTTAAAATGTCGTAATCTAATTTACTTCTTAAGAAGAATCTAAAATCGAAACCTTTATAAGTAAAATTATTTGTTAATGACAAATAATATTTAGGTATTGCATTACCTATTACAGCTAAATCTGTAACATTTCTAAAAGATGAAGTATTGATCTGAGCATTTGAAACTACATCACCATTACGGTTAAAGAAGGTCCATTTACCATCAGGTGTAAAGCCAGCAAATCTTTTACCCCAAAACTCACCAATATTTCTACCTTCATAAGTTCTTACTGCATCACCTAAAGCACCGAAACCACCAATTGGGCTAAAAGTTCTTAAATCCCTTGCATACTCATCATTTGAATATGAATCTAATCTATTTCTTGTAGTACTACCTATAAAATCAATGTTCCAAGAGAAATTTCTGTTTTTAATTGCTTGGTAACCTAATGTAAGCTCTATACCTTTTGCAGAAATGGTACCAACATTTGTAGTAATTTGACTCGTTATAAATGGAGGTTGTGGTGAAGTATAGTTATCAATTAAATCTTGAACAACCCTGTTATATAAATCAATAGCACCTGTTAATTTGTTGTTAAATAAGGCAAAGTCTATACCTAAGTTGGTTTCTTTTTTCTTTTCCCATCTTAAATCTGGATTTGGATTTTTGTTTGGACCATAAGTTTGCAAATATTCACCGCTAGGGAATAAATAGATACCACCGCCGCCTAAAGTAACCAAAGAAGCATAATTACCACCTGTATTACCAGTTTCTCCATAACCTAATCTAACTTTTAAATTATTTACAAACTTCACGTTTTTCATGAAATTTTCTTGGCTAACATTCCAACCACCTGAAATTGCAGGGAAGGTTGCATATTTATTATTCGATCCAAATCTTGATGATCCTTCACGTCGGATACTTGCTTGAGCAAAAAAGCGATCGCCAAAAGCATAACTTATTCTTGCAAAACCAGCAATTAAAGTGTTATCGTTTTTAAAACTACCAATAGCGATACGGTTTAATACAACTGGCACGCTACCTAAGTTGTTGTCTTCAAAAAGATCATTCAAATAACCTCTATTATTAGCGTTAAAGCCTTCATTAACCTCGTATCTGTAAAAATAGCCAGCAACTGCAGTAATTTTGTGGTTAGAACCAATCATTGTATTGTACTCTAAAGTAGGTTCTACGTTGAAATTTTGATTTAAACCTGTGCTTTTACCTGCATAACCACCGTTTGGAGCCTGCGCATTTTCAACAGAATTCTGACTAGCTTTATCTCTATATTCACTGTTAATTGTCCAGTTTCTAACATGGGCACCAAAAACAGAAGCTTTTAAACCAGGAATAATTAGAAAATCAAGTTTACCATCAACCGATGAAGTTTGTTGTTGTACTCCACTTCTTTCTTGCTCCAATCTTGCAATCTCATTAGTAATGTTTCTAGTAAATTTGTAAGTACCGTCTGGATTATAATAAGATTCTGTAGGATTTCTCGTCAACACATTTTCCCAGCCACCGCCGCCTAATAAATTGGCATTGTTAAAATTAGCCGCCACATTAAATTGCGCAGTTAATCTATTATCTAAACCAGTTTGAGTTAAACTCAAACGTAAACCATACTCTTTTCTTGAGTTTTCTTTAGCAAAACCTTGTATATCTCTAAAGTTTACCGCAGCTCTATAAAACGAACTTTCACCACCGCCAGAAACTGCGAAGTTATGGTTATGAGAAACATTATTTTTATTGATTAACTCTTGGAAATAATCTGTGTCGCTACCATAATCTGTTCCAGAAACCTGACCACTTGCCAAACGCTCACGATATTGTTGAGCTGTCATAAAATCTGGTCTTTTTACCAAAGTTTCTGTTCTTACAAACGAGTTGTAATCAAAACGTGAAGGGCCTCTTCTACCCTTTTTAGTAGTAACAATAATTACACCGGCATTTGCTCTGGTACCATAAATTGCCGCTGCCGAACCATCTTTTAAAACACTAAATGATTCGATATCATCCTGCTGCAATAAATCTAAATTTCCACCAGGTATACCATCGACAATAATTAGTGGAGTTGCTGTTCCGGCAAGGGTTGTAACACCACGAAGCTGCACACCTACACCAGAGTTAGGGTTAGTACCACCAGTTCTGGTAATTTGTAAACCGGCAACTTTACCAATTAATAAATCTAGTGCATTTCTAGATCCACTTTGTCTAAACTGAGAAGTATCAATTTTAGTAATAGCAGATGTAATTTCGTTTCTGGTTTGCGTACCATAACCAACAACTACTACCTCACTTAACTTGGTATTTTCAGATTCAACCAATTTAACGCTCAAGTTTGTCTGTGTACCCACTTTAACATCTTGTGCTACAAAGCCGATGTAAGTAAATCTTAAAACATCATTATCACTTGTAGTTTCAATTCTAAACTTACCATTTGCATCGGTAATGGCGCTTTTACCGTTCGTAATGTTTTTAACGCCCACACCTGGTACAGGTTGGTTCGAGTTATCCACTACTGTACCAGTAACAATTCCTGCCTTTTTTGCAGGTTGCCACGGCATTTTTAATTCAACAAAACCATTGGGGATGACACTCCAGGTTTCCATTGAAAACGCAGGCACACTGAGCAACATAATTGCAAAGAGCCCTTTAGTTTTAAGTAAATTAATTTTCATTAGCTGTTTTTGTTTAATTATGGATTAGGTTATTTATACAATTAGGAATGATGACTTATGTTATTGTTTATAGTGGGAATAGGTATTTTGAGATATCATTATGCACAAGGAATGGAAAAGTATAAAACCACTAAAACGTTTTACTAAGCTTCCAAAAAAAAAGCTTCGAGCTTTTGCTACTTTTTTAAGAGATATCATACAGCATTTGGTTAACACTAATTCGGGATCAAAACTAACGAGATAGTTTTAATAAATCGTTTTAGTAGTTCAATAATAGCAAAATTTATAGTTCTAACAAACATCATCAATAGT
This sequence comes from Pedobacter sp. GW456-11-11-14-TSB4, assembly GCF_059424425.1. Taxonomy (NCBI): domain Bacteria; kingdom Pseudomonadati; phylum Bacteroidota; class Sphingobacteriia; order Sphingobacteriales; family Sphingobacteriaceae; genus Pedobacter; species Pedobacter sp. GW456-11-11-14-TSB4. The sequence goes on along the minus strand of NZ_JBWKZK010000006.1, from coordinate 49,987 downwards.
AATTATTCTGTTACATTAAAATAATCGTTATTTAGACTATTATTATCGCATTAATTTCTGATAATAAGTTTGGCAGGAATGATAATTTGTTGATCGGGAATTTTAGTTTTTGCAGCTAATTGTGCCAATATTAATCTGATAATTGTCTCTGCGATTTCTTCTAGCGGCTGCTGAATTGTTGAAATACTAGGTGTGTGTAGCTCAAAAGCCTCATGATCATCATAACCAATTACCGCAAAATTTTCATCGATTTTTTTATTGAGTTCCTTTAAAACTTTTAATCCGCTAATGGCTAGGTAATTGGTTGCAAATAGAACCGCATCAACTTCTTTGTTTTTAAGCAAAGTTTTAATCTGTTTAATTGTTATTGCTTCTGCTTGGTTAAATGGAACTTTTAAAACTAAACTATCCTGATAAGGCAAAGCTGAATCTGTAATTGCTTTTTTATAGCCTTCAAAACGTTCAATTATTTGCTGTACATCAATATCTGTGGTAACAAGGGCGATATTACGTTTCCCAATTTTGATGAAACTCTCTACCGCTTGATAGGAGGCTACAAAATGGTTGGCGCCAACGTAGTTAGTATTTAATTCTGGTAAATTTCTATCGAATAGAATAACCGGTTTATTTTCATTAAGTAAAATCTGAATATCTTCTTCTATACCTTTAATTGGAGATATGATATATGCATCAACCTTTCTACTTTTAAATAGGTTTATAAGCTCTTGCGCTTTTTCTACATTATTTTCGGTACTCGAATAAATAATTTTATAACCTTTTTTATAGGCTTTATCTTCAATTAAACGAGCAATACGAGAGAAAAAAGAGTTAGAAATATCTTCAATAATTAAGCCGATGATATTTGTATTGCCGGTTCGTAAACTCCTGGCAATTTGATTAGGCTTATAACCACTATCTACAATTATCTTTTGTACCTTTTTAATAACAGCATCACTGATAGATTTTTCTTTTGCTTTACCATTAATGATAAATGAAACCGTTGTGATAGACACATTGGCTTTTAGAGCAATATCTTTTATAGAAAGCGCTTTCATATTTGGTTAATTCTGTTTTGGTAAAGGTAAAAAATTAACTATCAATTTTGCAGTACGTTCAGAAGCACCTTCCCTACCCATTAACAAACTCAATTTTTCATAGTCGTAAAGCATTTGTTCTCTCTTCTCACCATCCACAATTTGCTTCAAATTAGTTGAAATATTAGTTGTATTACAATCTTCTTGAATTAGTTCTTCAACTACTTTTTTATCCATTATTAAATTTACCAATGAGATAAATCGAATTTTAATTACTAGTCTGGCAATGCCGACTGAAATCGCACCACCTCTGTAAAGCACCACTTGAGGCACTTTAAACAAAGCGGTTTCTAAGGTTGCCGTACCAGAAGCTACCAGAGCAGCGTGTGCATTTTCTAATAAGTTATAAGTTTGAGCAAATACCAACTTTACTTTTTTATCGCCTATAAATTGATTATAATAGTTTTCGGTAAATGTGGGTGCGGCAGCAATCACAAATTGATAGTCAGGAAATTGATTTGTGATACTTAACATGTCTGGTAGCAAACGCTCTATTTCTTGTTTTCTACTGCCAGGTAACAAGGCGATAATTTTTTTTGCTGTTAGCTGTTCTTTATTTCCAAAATCGGCATTCGGCTTAAACTGCGCTTTCTCATCTAAAAGTGGATTGCCGACATAACTGACATCCATGCCCCACTTTTTATAAAAATCGACCTCAAAAGGTAAAATACAAAACATTTGATCTACATCTCGTTTAATTTTTAAAACCCTTTTTTGGTTCCAAGCCCAAATTTTAGGAGATATGTAATAACAAACCCTTATCCCGTTTTTTTTGGCAAATTCAGCAATCTTTAAATTAAATCCAGGAAAATCAATAAGCACTAAAACATCTGGTTGGTAAGTTAAAATATCTGCTTTGCAAGCTTTCATGTTTTTAAAAATGGTGCGTAAATTCATTACCACTTCTGTAAAACCCATAAAAGCCATCTCTGCATAATGTTTTACTAATTTACCTCCTTCGGCTTGCATTTTATCGCCGCCAAAATACCTAAATTCTGCTTTTGGGTCCTCAACCTTTAGGGCTTTCATTAAATTGGCTCCGTGCAAATCGCCAGAGGCTTCGCCTGCAACTAGATAGTATTTCATTTATGAGATATGAGTGTTGAGATATGAGATATGAGATATGAGACTATTCTTCATAAATTAAAAAACCTTGTAAAAGAAAAAGGCAAATGCCCACAAAAAAGTAACACTAATAATTCCTCTGGCAATGTTATCCTTATTTTTTTTGAAAAAATAATTCATCAGCCATGCGTTTAAAGCAACACATAAAATTAATAGCCAATCTGCTTTTTTAAGCACCGCTACATTTTGCATAACTAGCCAAACCAAAATACCAGGCAATAAAGGCACAATAAAGCCAATAAAGAGCCCGCTCCAAACCGTGTTTTTAATATTAGCTACCTTCATATTTATTAACCTAGTTGATTGCCATCGGCCTTGCTAACAGCTTTAGTTTTACCAACACTTTTTTGTTCAAAATCCCAACTGTTTAAAATTGGAATAGCATGATGTGCAGTTAAATCAAATTGAACCGGCACTACCGAAACATATCCATGATCTAAAGCCCAAACATCGGTATCCTCGCCTTTATCATAATTTTCGAAAACCCCTGTCAACCAATAATAAGGCCTTTTGTACGGATCTTCTCTTTTATCAAATTCTTCAGCCCACTTTGCATTTGCCTGCCTACAAATTTTTATTCCTTTTAGGTTAGCTCCCTTCGGGAAATTCACATTCAACAATGTAGCCTCTGGCAAACCATGTGCTAAAACTTGTAATGCAATTGATTTGATAAATGATTTGCAATGCGAAAAATCGGCATCTTGCGCAAAATCATCAAGTGAAAACCCAATTGAAGGAATTTTTTCTATAGCCCCTTCTACCGCAGCAGACATGGTACCCGAATAAATTACATTGATAGAATTGTTTAAACCATGGTTAATGCCCGATACACATAAATCTGGTTTTTTGCCTTTAAAAACAATATTTACGGCCAATTTTACGCAATCAACTGGGGTTCCAGAGCATTTGTACATTTCTACACCAGGATACAAATCTACCTTATCAAAACGGAGCGGTTTGCCGATGGTAATTGCATGGCCCATGCCAGATTGTGGCCCATCTGGTGCAACTACAACCACATGCCCAATTTCTTGCATTACCTCTATTAAACTTTTAATTCCTGGCGCTGTTATTCCATCATCATTAACAACTAAAATTGTTGGTTTCTTAGTGTCTTTATTCATATTGGTAAAAATACGAGAATTATTTTAAGCCAAATCAATATATTTTCATCTAGCTAATGCTAAAATTTAATTTCATCAAGCTATATTTACATGTAACTTATCTTTTGTAAAACTATCTTAAAATAGTTTGGCAAACAATTAAACAACCAAGCTCAAAAAATAATGAAACACAAATTAATTTTGTTCGTCTGCCTTCTTTTTGCAGGCTCTAATTTAATGGCTCAATCTACCTATCAGTGGAAAACGGCCTCATCTGGTGGTTATACTTACAAATATGTAACTAACGACCCGTCAAAATCTAGGTTTTACACCTTAAAAAATGGTTTAACGGTTATCTTATCACCCAATACAAAAGAACCAAATATTGAGTTTAGGATGTCGGTTAGAGCAGGTAGCAATACCGACCCTAGAAATGCAACGGGTTTAGCGCATTATTTAGAGCACGTTTTATTTAAAGGAACAGATAAATATGGCACCAACAATTGGGCACAAGAAAAACCATTGTTAGATAAAATTGATGCCCTTTATGAAAAGTACAATAAAACTACAGACCCAGCTCAACGTAAAGAAATTTACAAAGAGATAGATAAAGTTTCTGGAGAAGCTTCTAATTTTTCTATTGCCAATGAGTATGATAAATTAATGACCGGCATCGGTGGTAGCTCATCTAACGCACATACTTGGTACGAAGAAACTGTTTACAATGAAGATTTCCCATCAAATTCAGTCGATAAGTTTTTAGCTATACAGGGTGAACGTTTCCGCAAACCAATTTTCCGTATTTTTCATACAGAGTTAGAGGCTGTTTACGAAGAGAAAAACCGTAGTTTAGATAGCGACCCTAACAAATTAGACGAGGCGATGATGGAATTATTGTTTCCTACCCATAATTACGGGCAACAAACTACCATTGGTACAATTGAGCACTTAAAAAATCCATCGTTAGTAGAAATAAGAAATTATTACAACAAATACTACGTGCCAAATAACATGGCAGCCATTTTTACTGGAGATTTTAATCCAGATGAAATGATTAAAAAAGTAGAAAAAACCTTTAGCTACATGGTAAATAAACCATTAGCGCTTTATAATCCAGCTCCAGAAAAGCCACTAACTACTATTCAAAAAGTAGAAGTGTTTGGCCCAAGTGCAGAAATGGTAGAAATTTACTACCGCGGCTTTGCAGATAATACGCAAGAGAGCTTAATGCTAAGTTTAATTCGTAGCATTTTAATGAATGGCAAAGCTGGTTTAATCGATATCAACTTAAATAAACAACAAAAAACATTAAGAGCTGGTGCAAGTTATCAGCAAATGAAAGATTATGGTGTGTTCAATTTATCAGCATCACCACGTGCCGGACAAACTTTAGAAGAAGCTTCTCAATTGCTATTAGGTCAAATTGATTTATTAAAAAAAGGACAATTTGATGAATCATTATTAAAAGCAATTGTTGCCAACCAAAAATTGAGCTTTCTGCAAGCTTTTGATAGCAATAACAATAGAGCAGAAATATTATCGAACCAATTTGTTTTGCACCGTGGCACCAAATGGGATAAAAGTTTAGGCGACATAGATGCTACTGCTAAATTCACTAAAGCGCAAGTTGTTGCATTTGCCAATTCTTTCTTTAAAGACAATTATATTATCGGTTTTAAACGCAAAGGCGAGGATAAAAACTTAATTAAAGTAGAAAAACCAACCATTACACCAATTAATGCCAATGCAGGTTTAACTTCAGAATTTGTTAAAAATACTTTAGCAATGCCAGTAAAACCAATTGCTCCTAAATTTTTAGATTACAAAAAAGACATCGCCTTTGGCAAAACCGGTATTGCAGAGGTTTTAACCACCAAAAATGTAGACAACTCTATATTTAGAATGAGTTACCGCATTAATATGGGTTCAAATAATTACAAGCTTTTGCCTTATGCATCAAGCTACTTAACCTTTTTAGGTACCGATAAATACACTGCAGAAGAATTAAGTAAAGCATTTTATGATATTGCTTGTACCTACAGTTTAAATGTTGGAGCAGAGGTTACTTCAATTAACATCAGTGGTTTACAAGAAAATTTTGACAAAGCAGTAAGCTTAGTTGAGCATATTTTAACCAATGTAAAACCTAACGAAAAAGCATTAGCAGATTTAAAGGGTACAATTTTAAAAAGCCGCGAAAACAATAAGTTAAACAAATCTCAAATTATGAATGGTTTAACTTCTTATGCTCAATATGGTAGTTTAAATCCTTTTAACAATGTTTTAAGTAATGATGATGTAAAAAACATGAAATCGGAAGATTTGATTTACCTAATTAAAAATCTAACCAATTATGAGCACGCCATCACCTATTATGGTCCAAAAGATTTAACAACTTTTACTGCCGACATTAAAAAAGCGCATTTATTGCCAAAAGAATTTACAGATGCGGCGCCTGCTAAAGTTTACACTTACACCAAGCAAGACACCAACAAAGTGTATTTTGCAAATTACGACATGGTTCAATCAGAAATCCGTTGGTTAAGAAACACTGGTTTATATAACAAAACTGATGCTGCAAACATTCAAGTTTTTAACAGCTATTTTGGCGGCGGCATGGGCTCTATTGTGTTCCAAACTATTAGAGAATCTAAAGCTTTGGCTTACTCTACTTTTGCGCAATACGTATCTCCTGATAAGGCAGACAAACAATACAGCATGATTGCTTACGTAGGTAGCCAAGCAGATAAAATGACTGATGCAGTTAACGGAATGAACGAGTTGTTAAACGATTTGCCAAGAAGCGATAAATCTTTCGACGGTGCAAAAGTTAACGTAATTAACAATTTAGAAACAACTCGTATCACTAAAGATGGCGTATTTGCTTACTATTTCGCCGATAAAAAATTAGGTTATGATTACGATTCGAGAATAGATTTATACAAAGATTTAAAACCAATAACTTTCCAATCTATTAAAGATTTTCATACCCAAAAAGTAGCCAATAAACCTTACACCTATTTAATTGTAGCCTCAGATAAAAAAGTTAAAAAAGAGGATATGCAAAAATTTGGTGAAGTAACTACCTTAACGCTAGAGCAGTTATTTGGATATTAACCCTCCTAATCCTCCCATAAAAGGGAGGACTTTAAGCGGCTTTCTAAATGGAAGTCGCTTTTTTTTTTGAAAAGCAAGTTCAGTAACTCTTGGCAATTTCAGTCCCACTGTTCGCTTTATTTCGCCCCAACCTAAAGGTCGGGGCTACATGCTCGCTACCATTGGGTTTATTTCACAAAGTTAAATGCAACAAACTTAATACAGCTCCTGCAAAATGCATGCTTGGCAGTTTAGTTAAATTCATTTATTTTTAAAAAATGCGACTAATACTCTATGGTCTATTTCTGCTAACCACTTTTAACACCGCATTCGCTCAAGATAGCATCTCTGTAAAAATGAGTTGGCTAGCCAATGCAAAACCAAGCACCAATCTTTTTGTACACTTAGATAAAAATATTTACACCAATAATGAAATAGTTTACTTTTCAGGTTATCTGTTAAAAGACAAAATAACACCACCAATAGCACATAAAATATTATCGGTTTGCTTAATTAGAGATTTAGATAGCACAATTATTATTCAAGATAAATTTATAATGGATAAGGGATTAAGTTTTGGGAGCATCACCTTGCCCGACTCTATTTTAACCGGAAATTACCATTTTTTAGCTTACACAAATCAACTTGTAAACGGATTGCCAAATGCAGTTTACACGCAACCTATTACCATTAAAACTAAAATTGACCCAGCATTTAAAGCCTCTTTAAAAATGTTAGAAAATGCTGCAGACACAAGAAATAATCATCAAGTATTATTAATCGCAACTACAAAAGACAATCGTTTTTTGCCAAAACCTCTACAAATAAATTATAAATACGGCAATCAATCTAAGCAAACAAAAACTGATGCTTCTGGGCAGCTCCTTCTTAACTTACCTACGCAAAGCGATTTGGCTGATCAAAACTTATATGTGAAGTTAAACAACGAAAAAGACACTAGTTATTTAAGTATGGCATTGCCCCTAAAAAAGCATAAAGCAAGTTTAAAGTTTTATCCCGAAGGCGGTAATTTGGTGCAAGGATTACCTTCTAATGTTGGTTGGGAAATTAAAGATCAACAGCAAATGCCTATCGCTACCAAAGCATTTTTACTAGAAAACAACCAAATAATTGACACTATTGAAACCAGCAGTTATGGAATTGGCAATTTTCAATTAAGGCCAAAAATTAGCGCTCAATATAGTGTAAAATTAATTCATTCAGGTTTAGTAGATAGTGTTTATTATTTACCAAAAGCTATAGAAAAAGGCATTACACTTCAGCTTCAAAAAGCAGTTTTAAAAGATACCTTGGCAGTGATTATTAAAAATAACAGCTCAACTAACTTAAACTTTTTGATACACAACTATCGTGAGGTATTTGCAAATATCCCATTTGATATGGATGTAAATAGAACGATTATCAAAATTCCTCTCAATGAGATACCAAAAGGTGTAATGACTTTTACCGTTTTAGATAGTTTAAAGAGGCCATTGGCTGAGCGTATGTTTTTTGCACATTACAGCGCAACAGAAAATATAATTGCTAATACAGATAAACCCATTTACCATCAGCGAGAGAAAGTTAAATTAAGCCTAAAATTAAGCTTAGATTCATTGAGCGTAGTATCAATTGCTTGTGTGCAAGAAAACAGATTGCAAGCTAAAAATGCAAATGACATAGAAAGCTATACTTACTTAACAAACGAATTAAGCAACTTACCAATTGTTATAAAAGGAACGCCATATAAAGATGTTAATTACTTAGAGCAAATTTTATTGGTAAAAGGATGGCGAAAATACACTTGGCAAGACTTACAAAAAGTTACATCAGCCCATACTTCATTAGCGTTTGATAGCCTACAAATGCTAGGCTCAATAACCAAATCAAAAAAAGAGCTAGCAAAACCTGTTATGCTCGGTGCCTTGGGTGATACAAAAATTAGATTAATTGAAACCTCGGCAAATGGCAATTTTAACTTTAATACAGATGAGCTGATTTTAGAACAGGGAAGAAAAAGCTATCTTTTTGTAAACGATAAAAACAAATTTGATTTTAAAATTAGTGTTGAAGATCAGTTTCTGAAAATGAGTAAAACATTGGCAAGGTTTGCCTTATTTGAAAATCCTATACTTCCTTCGGCTATTACTAACAATGCAGATTTGGTATTAAAAGGAAACGAAAAAGCTATTCGATTAAAAGAAGTAGTGATCAATAGTAAGAAAGATGCTTCAATAGGGTTTTCTGGCGCAACTGGCAGTAATGCTTGTGGAGATTATGTATGCCGCTACAATATTTTAAATTGCCGTAATCATATAAGCGATTCGCAAAATACTCAGCCAATTTCTGGAAAAACTTACAGCACCAATGGCTATTACACTGTTTATCAAGAATGTAGAGTTGGTTTAGGGTTAGACGAAAATTTTATAAAATTTAGCGGTATCCATTACCAAAAAGAATTTTACTTAGGTGATTATAAAGACCCTCAAGAGCCGGCATTTTTTTCTACCATTTATTGGAACTACGGCACAATTATCAATAGCAAAAAAGAAACTGAAATTGAATTTTACACCAGCGATATAACAGGTAAGTTTAAAGTTATTGTGCAAGGCATTACCAACAATGATGTTGTGTTTGGCGAACATTTTTTTGAAGTTAAACCAAAACAAAACCCATAAAAAAAGCGATTAACCAAGTGGATAATCGCTTTTATATTTTTAGTTTTATTGGCTTATAAAGAGTTGATCCATTTCACTAGTTCGTCTCTTCCTTTACCAGTTTTTTGTTGAAGTTTTCCTAACATTTCGTCATCTTGACCTTCAACGTATGTTAAATCATCGTCAGTTAAATCGCCATAAGCTTGTTTAACTTTTCCTTTAATTTCATTCCATTTACCTTTTATTTCTAACTTATCCATTTTCTTAGGTTTTTGTTTAAAATCTGTTGATTGTATGAATAACAGTTAGCAAAAAGATTTTGTTTGTTTAAATTTAAATTAAGGTTTCTTTGCGCTTTCAATAATTTCTTGTACCACATTTGGATCTAGTAGCGTACTTATATCTCCCAAGTTAGCTGTATCACCTTCGGCAATCTTTCTTAAAATACGACGCATAATTTTACCCGATCTAGTTTTTGGTAAACCAGAAACGAAAAGTATTTTATCTGGTTTAGCAATAGCTCCAATAACCCGGGTTACCGTTTGTAAAATATCCTTTTTAGTTAATTCAACATCGCCATGCATTTCTGGTGAAATTACAAAAGCAAAAATACCCTGTCCCTTCACATCATGCGGATAACCAACTACCGCACTTTCAATAACACCAGCATGCATATTAATCGCATTTTCTACTTCGGCTGTGCCAATTCTATGTCCAGATACATTTAAAACATCGTCTACCCTACCTGTAATTCTGTAATAACCATCTTCATCACGCAAGCAACCATCGCCCGTAAAATAAAGGTTTTCATAAGTAGAGAAATAAGTTTGTTTACAACGTTCATGATCTCCGTAAGTAGTTCGCAACATCCCTGGCCAAGGAAATTTAATACATAAATTTCCACTTACTCCATTTCCTTCAATTTCATTTCCATTTTCATCAACCAAAATCGGTTGTATACCAGGCAAAGGCAAAGTTGCAAAGCTAGGCTTAGTTGGTGTTACAGTAGCAATCGGCGATATCATAATACCTCCAGTTTCTGTTTGCCACCAAGTATCTACAATTGGCGCTTTACTTTTGCCAATTTTTTCATCAAACCAATGCCAAGCTTCTTCATTAATAGGCTCACCTACAGAACCTAAAACCCTTATCGAGCTTAAATCTTTTCCCTGTAAAGGCTCATCGCCAAAGCCCATTAATGAACGTATTGCTGTTGGAGCTGTATATAAAGTATTCACTTTGTGTTTCTCTACAATATCCCAAAAACGCGATGCATTTGGGTAAGTTGGCACACCTTCAAACAAAACAGATGTAGCACCTTGAGAAAGCGGTCCGTAAACAATATAAGAGTGACCAGTTATCCAACCGATATCTGCAGTACAAAAATAAACCTCATCTGGCTGGTAATTAAATACATTGGTAAAAGTATAACCTGCATAAACCATAAAACCTCCGCAAGTATGTACCACGCCTTTAGGTTTACCTGTAGAGCCAGATGTATATAAAATGAAAAGCAAATCTTCTGCATCCATTTCTTCTGCTTCGCAAACATCATTTACATGTTTTACTTCATCTTCCCACCAAACATCTCTACCTTTTAACATTGAAACTGGTGTGCGCACATGCGTTAGCACTATACATTTTTCTACAGTTGGACAGCCGATTAATGCATCATCAATTACATCTTTTAAAGGAATTTGTTTACTGCCTCTGTAAGCGCCATCTGCGGTAATTACCAATTTACATTGTGCATCATTAATTCTATCGGCGATAGATTTTGCAGAAAAACCACCAAAAACTACAGAGTGTACTGCTCCAATTCTGGCACAAGCCAAAACGGCAATAGCCAATTCTGGTACCATGGGCATATAAATGCAAATTCTATCTCCTTTTTGCGCACCGTTTCTTTTTAAAACATTAGCAAAACGGCAAACACGTTCATGCAACATTTTATAAGTAAGGGTTACACTTTCTTCTTCAGGATTGTTTGGTTCCCAAATAATTGCAGGTTTATCTCCACTATGTGCCAAATGGCGATCTAAGCAATTTTCAGTTATATTTAATTTAGCTCCTTCAAACCATTTAATAGTTGGGTTTTCAAAATCCCACGATAAAACTTTATACCAAGGTTTACGCCATTGAAAATTTTGTGCTACTTCTCCCCAAAATTGCTCGGGGTTTTCTACGCTCTTTTTATAATCTTCTTCGTACTGCTTAAGGGATATAATTTGCATTGTTCATATATTTAGTGGTCGCTAATTTAAAGAATTTATAATTGAATGAAACTTCCGTATTGTATCAAAAATGATTTATAATTGTTTTTTTTGCCTGCACAATATTTTTTACCATCAATCAATACCTAAAATTTGAACCTTAATTTGAAGCATTTATCTCATAAATTACAAAAAAATAATGCACTCCAAATAGCTGAATTATAAATCTATTGGTTGTATGAAGGGTTCAAATTTATGTAAGAGAAAAATAATTTGAGACTCGCTTGATGTTTACAAAAATAATTCTGATATTTGCACACTCTTAAAAAAATTAAGTAGCGAAATAATCAACATAATAATAAAGTCATGTCAAGAGTTTGTGATTTAACCGGAAAAATGGCGATGTCGGGATTTAATGTTTCTCACTCGAACGTTAAAACGAAGCGTAAATTTTACCCTAACCTACAACTTCAGAAATTTTATATCCCTGAAGAAGATCGTTGGATAACACTAAAAGTGTCTACTTCAGCAATCAAAACCATTAATAAAATTGGTATTTCTGAGGCGATTAATCGTTTCATGAAAAAAGGATATTTGTAGTAAATAATTTGCCGATGTGAAATCGGCTTAAAAGATAAATAAAATGGCAAAAAAAGGTAATAGAGTACAAGTTATTCTTGAATGTACAGAACATAAAACTAGCGGTATGCCAGGTATGTCTAGATACATTTCTACAAAAAACCGTAAAAACACTACTGAGCGTTTAGAATTGAAAAAATTTAACCCAGTATTGAAAAAAGTAACAGTACACAAAGAAATAAAATAATTGAAGGATAGATTGATTGAAGGATTGAATATGATATTCTCTCATTCAACCATCCACTCACTCCATCATTAAATTAAAAAGACATGGCTAAGAAAGTAGTTGCAACCCTAAAAACGGGTACAGGTAAAGAATATTCGAAAGTTGTTACAATGACTAAATCTCCAAAAACTGGAGCTTATTCATTTAAAGAACTAATTGTTCACAACGATCACGTAAAAGATGCTATTGCTGGTACGCACAGTACTAAATAGTTTCTATAACGAATAGCATTAAAGGCCGTTCCGTATTTAACGGAAGGGCTTTTTTATTTTAAATTATTTTATGGGTTTATTCGATTTTTTTAAGAAAAAAGAGACCGCTCCTGAAGCTCAAGAAGCTTTAGATAAAGGTTTAGAAAAAACTAAAGAAGGCTTTTTAAGCAAAATCACCAAAGCTGTTGCAGGTAAATCAACTGTAGATGATGATGTATTAGATAACCTCGAAGAAGTATTGGTAACTTCTGATGTTGGAGTAACCACTACATTAAAAATCATCGATAGGATACAAGCTCGTGTTGCCAAAGATAAATACCTCTCTACCTCAGAATTAAACAACTTATTAAGAGATGAAATCCAACTGTTGTTGGCAGAAAATAACAGCAATGATTTCAGAAATTTTGAATACGGCGACCACAAACCTTACGTAATTATGGTAGTTGGTGTTAATGGCGTTGGTAAAACAACTACCATTGGCAAGCTTGCTCATAAATTAAAAGGAGAAGGCTTAAATGTTGTTCTTGGTGCTGCTGATACTTTTAGAGCTGCAGCTGTAGAACAAATTAAACTTTGGGGAGAACGTGTTGGTGTAAGAGTTGTTGCTCAAGCTATGGGATCTGATCCTGCTTCTGTTGCGTTTGATACACTTCAATCTGCAGTTGCAAATAAAGAGGATGTGGTTATTATTGATACAGCTGGACGTTTGCACAACAAAGTTGGTTTGATGAACGAATTAGGTAAAATTAAAAATGTAATGCAAAAGGTAATCCCAAATGCACCACATGAAATTTTATTGGTTCTTGATGGTTCAACAGGCCAAAATGCATTCGAACAATGCAAACAATTTACCGAAGCAACAGATGTTAATGCTTTAGCAATTACTAAATTGGATGGTACTGCAAAAGGCGGTGTGGTTATTGGCATCTCTGATCAATTTAAAATTCCTGTAAAATATATCGGTGTTGGCGAAAAAATGGATGACTTACAGTTATTCGATAAAAAAGATTTCGTTAATTCCCTATTCAAATAATATGATTACTAAAAACAAGCTTGTTAAACCTGTTGCTAAACCTAAAATTAACGTAATTACCTTAGGATGTTCTAAAAACACTTACGATTCTGAGGTTTTAATGGGGCAATTGCGTGGCAACAATTTATCGGTTGAGCATGAATCTAATCAATTAGGTAAAGATGATATTGTAGTAATCAATACTTGTGGGTTTATTGATAATGCAAAGCAAGAATCTATTGATACAATTTTGCAATACAGTCAGTTAAAAGATGAGGGTAAAGTAGCAAAAGTAATTGTTACGGGCTGTTTATCTGAACGTTACAAACCAGAATTAGAATCTGAAATTACAAATGTTGATGCATTTTTTGGCACCAACGATTTACAAAATATACTACATAGCTTAGGTGCTAATTACAAGCATGAACTAATTGGCGAACGCTTACTAACTACCCCATCTCACTTCGCTTATTTTAAAATTGCCGAAGGTTGCAATCGTCCATGTTCTTTTTGCGCTATTCCATTGATGCGTGGCAAACATGTTTCGAGAGACATGAACGAGCTGGTTAACGAAGCCAAAATTTTAGCAGCAAATGGCACTAAAGAACTAATTTTAATCGCCCAAGATCTCACCTATTATGGTTTAGATATTTATGGCAAACGTAATCTTGATGAATTATTACGTCGTTTATCTGATGTAAATGGTATTGAATGGATCAGACTGCAATACGCCTATCCTTCTGGTTTCCCGATGGAAATTTTAGATGCGATGAATGAACGTGAAAATATCTGTAAATATTTAGATATGCCACTACAACATATCACAGATAACATGTTGAAATCTATGCGTCGTGGCATCACTAAGCAAAAGACAATTGATATTGTAAACGAAATTAGAGCAAAAGTACCAAACATCGCCATGCGTACTACGCTAATTTGTGGTTATCCAGGCGAAACTGAACAAGATTTTGAAGAAATGTACAATTGGGTTGAAGAAACTCGTTTCGATCGTTTAGGATGCTTTACTTATTCTCACGAAGAGAAAACTCATGCACACCAATTAATTGATGATGTACCAGAGGAAGTTAAACAAGAGCGTGTTGATGCGATTATGGAACTACAACAAGGTATTTCTTTCGACATTAACCAAGAAAAAGTTGGCAATACTTATAAAGTTTTAATCGATAGAAAAGAAGGTGATTTCTTTATTGGACGAACCGAATTTGATAGCCCAGAGGTTGATAATGAGGTTTTAATTGATGCTAATTCTGGTTATGCTGCAAACGGAACTTTTGTAAATGTTAAAATTGAACGTGCTGAAGATTTCGATTTGTATGGACAAATTGTAAAATAATTAATGTATGGAAGCTTTGACAAACTTATTGTGCAACTTTCCGAAAAGTTTGTCAAAGGTTAAATAACATGAAGGCCAAATACATTTCATATCAAGATACACATTCGTTTTCTAAACTGGTTTTAGATTATGTAAATGATGATGCACAATTGAAATCATTTTACAGTTTCCGTCCGGATATGGATGGGTTAAAAAAAGCTGTTGATGCTCGAAATTTCAAAGGAAACAGAGCAGAATTGGTAGAGGTATTAAATCAACAATACCAAAATGTAAAAACCAATAAATCTGTAAAGCACAACATTAGCATACTGGCTGATGAAAATACATTTACCGTTACAACCGGTCATCAACTTAATTTATTTACTGGCCCTTTATACTTCATCTATAAAATCGTTACCACGATAAATTTAGCATTAGAACTTAAAATTGCTTATCCTGATAAAAACTTTGTGCCCATTTACTGGATGGCCACCGAAGACCATGATTTTGAGGAAATTAATCACGTAAGTGTTGATGAAAAAAACATCAGTTGGATACAGCAAACCAACGGTGCAACTGGCAGACTAAGCACTAAAACTGTAGAGGCAGCTGTTATGGCTTATAAAGCCTATTTGGGGATTTCTAAGAATGGAAAAAAACTCGCCAAAATTGTAGAGAATGCTTATTTGCAAAATGATAATCTCGCAGATGCTACACGTGTTCTGGTAAATAGTTTGTTCGAAAACTATGGTTTGGTAATTATTAATGCTGATGATCCTATCTTAAAAAAACAGTTTAGTTACATTATTAAACAAGATTTAATTGAGCAGCACAGTGCTAAACTTACAGAGCAAACTAACCTTACTTTAGAAAATAAGGGTTATAAAACACAAGTAAATGGCCGTGAAATCAATTTTTTTTATTTAAAAGACAACTTGCGTGAAAGGATTATTGAAAAAGATAAGCGGTACTCAGTAAATCACACTGAAATTACTTTTACAAAGGATCAATTAATTACCGAGATAGAAAATCATCCAGAAAGATTTAGTCCGAATGTAATTATGCGACCTTTATATCAAGAGGTAATTTTACCCAACATTGCCTATATTGGTGGTGGTGCCGAAGTTTCTTATTGGATGCAATTAAAAGCCAACTTCGATTTTTATCAAATAGATTTTCCTGTTTTATTATTGCGTAATTCTGCGCTGTTAATTGATAAACGCAGTGCGGAAAATTTATATAAATTAGGCTTTAAATTAGATGATGCGTTTTTATCAACTGATGAACTACAAAAAAATTGGATTAAAAATAATAGCGATTCTAATTTAAGTTTAGCTGATGAATTAAGAACCATCCAATCTACTTTTGATCAGATAAAATTAAATGCTTTTAAGATTGATAAAACATTAGAAAAATCAACTGAATCTGCTAAAGCAAAGACTAATCACCTAATTGAAAATTTAGAAAGAAAGATCTTTAGAGCTGAAAAAAGAAAACATGAGGTTTCATTAAAGCAGATCGAAAATGTAAAAGCCAGACTTTTTCCAGGTGGCACTTTGCAAGAAAGGGTTGTTAATTTAGCACCTATGTATGTAAATTATGGAGATGATTTTATTTCATCGCTTATAGAAAATTTTGAACCTTTAGGTGGCGATTTTACTTTGTTGTTGCCTTCATCATAACGCGTCATTGCGAGGTACGAAGCAATCTTTCATGCAATACAGATTGCCACGTCGTTCCTCCTCGCAATGACGAAAACTTTTATAAAATGAACTTCATCACTTTTACCGAAGAAAAACTTAGAAATTTTACCCATACTGTTTTTATTAAAATGGGTTGTTCAGATGAGCATGCATCATTAGCTACCGATGTTTTAATTAAATCTGATTTACGTGGTATTGATTCGCATGGCGTTGCTCGTTTAAGTGGATATGTTCGTCTTTGGGAGAAGAAAAGAATTAACGCAACTCCAAATATCAAAATTGTACATGAAACACCAACAACCGCAACAATAGACGGCGATGCAGGTTTGGGTTTGGTTGTAGCTCCATTTGCAATGAAAGTAGCAATCGAAAAGGCAGAAAAATATGGTAGTGGCTGGGTCGCTGTTAAAAATTCAAATCATTTTGGCATAGCCGGATACCATTCGTTAATGGCCGTTGAAAAAAATATGATAGGCATCAGCATGACAAATGCTAGTCCGCTGGTTGCCCCAACTTATGCCAATGAGCGTTTATTAGGCACTAACCCGATGTGTTATGCATTTCCGGCAGGTAAATATCCGCCAGTTATTGTGGACATGGCTACCGCAGCAGCAGCTAATGGCAAATTAGAAATTGCACAAAGAGCAAATAAAAATGTTCCAGAAGGATGGATACAGGATAAGGAAGGAAAATCATCTATAAATCCAAACGAATTAAAAAATGGCGGATCTTTACTTCCACTAGGTAGCGATAAAGACCATGGCAGTCACAAAGGTTACGGCTTAAGCGCTACTGTAGACATTTTATCAGCTGTGCTTTCTGGTGCAAATTACGGCCCATGGGTGCCACCTTTTGTTGCTTTTTTAGAGCCATCTGCAAATCCCGTTGGCGAGGGTTTAGGACACTTTTTTGGTGCGATGCGTGTAGATGGTTTTCGGCCTGCACAAGATTTTAAAGATCATTTAGACAATTGGATTGAACGTTTTAAAAGCGCAAAAACTGTTGATCCTGATAAAACAGTGATCATTCCAGGTGAACCAGAACATGATTTTGAGCAGGAAAGAAAAATAAGCGGGATACCAATTATCGATGTGGTGGTAAATGATTTGAATGAACTGGCTGCTAAGTTGGGTATCGCTGGACTATAATTACTTTCAAAATCTTTTTTCCGACTGTCAAATTTTGAAAAGATTTTCACATTAAACTTTGTCAATCTGTAGAAGATTGACAAAGTAACAATTCTTTTAACTTGTTCGGGTTTACGAGAAATCTGTATGGCAAATTACGAGTGAGGTCCTTCGCTGCGCTATGGATGACAAAACCACTATTGCAGATTCATGGCTCTATTCTTTAAATATTTCACTTGGTACATTAGTGCTAATTTTTTACGCTCGTTAGTTTGTATTATTATTTTATAAGCTAATTTTTCCATCTGTATCGTAATAATTTGTAGCAAATAAAAAACCTCATAGATTTAAGTCTACGAGGTCTTGATATTTGTATAAAGTTAAAATTAGTTAATTCCTTTAAATATTCTGCTCCAGCGAATTTTGCTAAACCAAGATCCATTACTATCAAAGCTCATCCATATAAATAACGCTTTACCCACAATGTGATCTTCTGGTACAAAACCCCAATATCGAGAATCGGCAGATTGATGTCTATTGTCACCCATCATCCAATAATAATTCATTTTAAAAGTATATGAGGTTGCAATTTTATCATTGATATACCAATCGTTACCTTTTTTCTCAACCTTGTTACCCTCGTAAGTTCTAATTGCTCTATAATATAAAGGCATGGTGTTGCTATCAATTTGCACGGTCCATCCCTTAGCTGGCACTTTTATTGGCCCAAAATTATCTTTGTTCCATTTTCTATTTGGATCATGTGGAAATAAACCACCCATTTCTTCCATTTCTGGCGTTGCAGCTAACATTGAAGCAGATTTTACAAATGGTAATTTCTTAAGTTCATCAATCATTTCTGCAGATGCATTAGCTAAATATGTAGTCTCATTTTCTTGCTGCATTTCGCCAGTTACAAAACCTAAATCCTCTAAAGTACTAAACACAATTTCATTACTTGAAAACTGAATTCGGTAAGGCATCATCCCGGTATTTTTTAACGGTTCATTTTTACCGTTAACATTGGCAATACCATTTTTCATACTCACTACATCTCCAGCAATAGCGATACATCTTTTGATATAATTTTCACGTTTATCAACTGGTCTGCTGGTAATTGTATATTCACTATTGGTTTTAGCCCAACCAACAGCCCTCACGTAATCATAATAACTTGGGTTTTGGTTTTCTAACATTACCGTATCACCCTCTGGAAAGTTAAAAACAACTACATCATTACGTTTGATGTCTTGCAAACCAGGTAACCTTCTATATTTCCATTGCACACCATCCCAATAAGCTTTTGTAGTTGCCGTTAATGGCAAAGTATGGTGCGAAAAAGGAAATGCAACTGGTGTCATCGGGATACGAGCACCATAATTAACTTTACTTACAAAAAGAAAATCACCAACCAATAAAGATTTCTCCATTGAACCTGAAGGAATAGTGTAGGCTTCTATAAAAAATACACGAATAATAGTTGCAGCAACCACAGCAAAAATAATGGCATCTGCCCACTCTCTGCTTTTAGTTTTCTTCTTTTTAGGTTCGGCACTTTTATTTTTCTGCCAAAATTTGTAGTTCATATTTTATTCAGTTTAACTGATTATTTTATTTCGCAAATCAATATTAGCGTAATTTATTTAAAATTAAATACATCGGCTATATTGTAAAATCCTTTTCTGTTCTCTAGCCACTCTGCAGCAACTACAGCACCCAAAGCAAAACCTGCTCTACTATGTGCGGTATGTTTAATTTCTATATCATCAACCTCAGAACTGTAAACAACCGTGTGTGTACCAGGTACGTTTTCAATTCTGTGAGATTCTATCAATAGCTGTTCGTTTTTAATCACCTCTGGTATAGGTGTACCAACCACTTCATTTAACCATTCAGCTTTACGATCTATCGCTTCAATAATATCTTCAGCTATGGTCATTGCCGTTCCGCTTGGTGCATCTAATTTTTGGGTGTGATGAATTTCTTCTACCTGAACTTCATAAGCGGGGTAATTATTCATCAGCTTTGCTAAAACCTTATTTAAATGGAAAAATAAATTTACGCCAATACTAAAATTAGAGCCGTAAAGTAAAGTATTGTTACTGCTTAAGCAATCATTTTTAATTTCTTGCAATTTTCCATACCAACCTGTTGTACCTACAACAACAGGTAAATTCGCTTCAAAGCATTTGTATATGTTTGCTGTTGCTGCATCTGGGGCACTAAAATCTATTGCAACATCTGCTTTTTGCAAGTTCTCAATGGTAAAATCTTCTACATTATCAATGCTAATTTTTAAAACGATTTCATGTCCTCGTTCTATTGCAAAACGTTCGATAATCTGACCCATTTTGCCATAACCCAATAGTGCTATTCTCATAGTTTAAGCGTTAATTTTAATGCTGGTGCGGCAGGTGCCGAAAAACCATACATCGTATTGTTATTTATTATTGACGGAGCAATTTTTAACGATAAAGTTTCATCGATATTAAAATATTTTAAACGAGCCGTAACATAGGCGTCTAGTATATTTAAGCCATAAACTGCCCCTAACGAAAGCAAAACAATCTGACTGTTTCTGTTATAAATATTTTTGGCAATAGTAAGTGCAGATGTATTGGTGTATTGAGCTAAATCTCCTTCGGGATTTGGTTGGTCATTATTAACCTGTCTATACTGCAATTCTGCTAGAAATCTTTTGTACTGCTTCCTATTGTCGATATAAGAAAACACCAAAATGGTTCCTCCAACATATATCCCTGCAGTTTTACCAATGATATACAATTTCTGAGCTACTCTTTTACCCTCAACACGGTTATTTTTAACATCATCTACCACTAACCCATAGTTGTAAATTTGCCCTAGACCCGGAAAAATCAATGATTTCATGGCAGCTTTACGTGCCGCAATTTTACCCTCGTTTACGTAGCCTGTAGTATCAACAAAATCCTTAAGCGTGTCTGTCTTCTTTTTAACTGCACGATCTTGCGCTTTAGTCGTAACAAAAGTAAAAAGGATGATCGCTATGATTAAAACAACCCTCATTACCAATCTAAGAGAGCTAAAATTCTATTCAAATCATCATTAGAAACAAACGGAATTTCTATTGCTCCTTTGCCGTTATCGCTTACTTTTAGTTTAACTTTGGTTGCAAATTTAGAGGCCAAATCTTTCTGTAATTTTTGATATTCGAAAGAAACTCCGGCAGGTGCCGATTTAGTTTTTACTTGCACATGGTGGATGCTTCTTACCAACTCTTCAACCTTACGAACAGATAAACCTTTATCTAAAATTTCTTGATGGATAAACAATTGTTTGTCTAGCTCCTCCACGCTAATTAAAGCACGGGCATGTCCCATAGATATTTTACCATCGCGGATGGATGCCTGAATTACTGGTGGCAATTTTAATAAGCGCAGATAATTACTTACCGTTGTACGATTTTTACCAACTCGCTCTCCTAATTGCTCGGGTTTTAGATTACACTCATCAATCATCATCTGAAAACTTAAGGCAACCTCAATTGCATTTAAATTCTCACGCTGAATGTTCTCAATCAATGCCATTTCTAGCATTTGCTGATCATCCGCTGTGCGTACGTAAGCTGGTATTTGTGCTAAACCAGCTAATTTTGAGGCTCTTAACCTTCTTTCACCAGAAATTAATTGATATTTATTACCGTGTTTTCTAACGGTAATTGGCTGTATTAACCCCTGCACTTTTATCGACTCAGAAAGTTCGTTAAGAGCTACTTGATCAAACTCATGACGAGGTTGATAAGGATTTGTTTCTATATCGCTGATATTGATTTCGCTAATACTCCCAATTTGGGCAGTTTGCGCAATGCTATCGGCTGTATTTTTTTGTGGATGAACAGATTCGTTATCGTCTAAAAGCGCACTTAATCCTTTTCCTAAACCTGTTTTTCGCTGAAAAGATGTCATCTAAATAATTTATAGGGTTGCTGTAGTTACATCTTGCTCTTCGGTTACCAAACCGTTTTTGCGAACAATTTCTCTAGCTAAGTTTAAATAATTGATAGCTCCTTTGCAATTTGCATCATGCATAATTACCGATACACCATAACTTGGCGCTTCGCTTAAACGGGTGTTACGCTGTATAATTGTATCAAAAACCAAATCTTGGAAATGTGTTTTAACTTCTTCTACAACTTGGTTTGATAAACGCAACCTCACATCGTACATGGTTAACAAGATGCCTTCAATCTCTAATTCAGGATTTAAACGATTTTGAACAATTTTAATTGTGTTAAGCAACTTGCCCAAACCTTCTAATGCAAAATACTCACATTGAACCGGAATAATTACTGAATCGGCAGCTGTTAAGGAGTTAATTGTAATTAGACCTAAAGATGGAGAACAATCGATAATAATGAAATCATATTGATCTTTCACCTTCTCTAAAACCGCCTTCATTTTATATTCGCGGCTAGTTAAATTGATCATCTCAATTTCTGCACCTACTAAATCAATATGTGCTGGTAATAAATCTAAATTGGGCGTTTCAGTCTTTACAATCGCATCAAGCGGATCAACATCATTAATGATGCATTCGTATATGCTATTTTTAATGTTTCGAGGGTCAAAACCTATACCAGAAGTAGAGTTTGCCTGCGGATCTGCATCAACTAGCAATGTTTTGTATTCTAAAACCGCTAAACTAGCAGCTAAATTTATAGATGATGTTGTTTTACCTACACCGCCTTTTTGGTTTGCTAAAGCAATAATTTTACTCATGTATCTAATTAAAAATCATCTGGGCTATGCCCGACTTTATTTTACATTATTTTGGCAAATAAAATGCTATTTTTGTACAAAACAAGCACTTTTTAACAATTAGCTAAGATACAAACTTAAACCTAATTCTACTAGCAAAGCGCCACGTGTTTTAAACATCTTATCAACATTTTTAAGCATGGTTACCATCATCTCAGGCACCAATAGGTTGCAAAGTAATACGTTAAAAGTTGCAAAATATTATCAGGAAAAACTTAGCGAAAGGGGTTTAGCAAGCCAACTCATCAATTTACAAGATTTGCCAGCAACATTAATTGCCTCAGATTTGTACGGAAAACGCAGTGATGAATTTCAAAAATTTCAGGATATCGTAACCCAAACCACAAAGTTCTTGTTTGTAATACCAGAATACAATGGCAGCTTTCCTGGCGTGTTAAAAACATTTATTGACGCCTGTTCGTTTCCAGAAAGTTTTTATGATAAGAAAGCTTGTTTAGTAGGAATTTCTTCTGGCAAATACGGAAACATTCGTGGTATTGAGCATTTTAACGGCGTTTGTGCTTATTTGCATTTAAATGTTATGCCATTGCGCTTGCACATCTCTAGCATTAAAACAGAGTTAGATGAAAATGACCAGCTAATTAAAGAAGATACTTTGAAATTTGTTAATCAGCAGATAGAGAAGTTTGTGACATATTAGATTTGAGAAGTGAGATGTGAGAAGTGAGATTTGAGAAGTGAGATTTGAGATTTGAGATCCCCTTACGTTTAATAATGAATTTATCTTTTAGATATGCAGGTTGAAATTAATCAGACTACACTAACTTGTAGGGCTAAAATCCTTGAACTTTCCAACTTTCCTATACCCCAAACCTAATCCATTTATCGCCTTCGTAGCCGAAAATAAAATAACCTGGATGCAACATTTCGGCAAAATCTTCTACCATGGAAACCACATTAGAAGCATTTCGCTGCTTTTCGGCATTATCGTTTAATAAAACAATTCTTCCATTTTTTACTGCAGGCCATTCTGCA
The DNA here is from genome assembly GCF_059424425.1 of Pedobacter sp. GW456-11-11-14-TSB4. Lineage (NCBI taxonomy): Bacteria > Pseudomonadati > Bacteroidota > Sphingobacteriia > Sphingobacteriales > Sphingobacteriaceae > Pedobacter > Pedobacter sp. GW456-11-11-14-TSB4. Next base: position 26,655 of record NZ_JBWKZK010000006.1, on the reverse strand, counting down.
TTAATTAACGAAGGCACTTCACGCATCAAATCGTTTAAAGTTTTTCCTTCTTCATAATAAACAATATATACTGCTCCTAAAATATCTGTAGTTAAAATACCTCCAGCGGCATTAAGCTCTTCTGTTAAAGAGAAATTTTGCAAATTGTTGGTATCCAAACAAGCAACAGGAACTTTATCCATAAATTTAATTTTATGCGAAACAATATCCAATCGCTCTTGCAATTCTTCGCGTAAAAATTCATCATTTTCTGAATTTATCAGCTCATTTAAATCAGACATCCTAATTATTTATTAATTTGTGCAAAAATACTATTCCTAAACTGATGCGTACAATTATAAAAGATATTTTTTGTGTTTTTTGCCTAATCACATTGCTCTCTTGTCAAAAAAAAGACAGTAACGATGGCAAAAAAGTGTTTAACATCAATTTAGACCAAAATGTAACTTCATTAGATCCAGCTTTTGCCAGAAACCAAAATGCGATTTGGATGATTAACCAAATTTTTAATGGATTGGTACAAGTAGACTCAGCTTTAAATACCGTTCCTTGCATTGCAAAAAAATGGTCAATCTCTAGCGATAATTTAACCTATACTTTTAACCTGCGTAACGACGTTTTTTTTCAGGATGATCCTCTTTTTAAAAACGGAAAAGGAAGAAAAGTAATTGCTGATGATTTTGCTTACAGTTTTTTCAGGTTAATTGACCCAAAAGTGGCTTCTTCTGGCGGATGGATTTTTAGTGATAAGGTAAAAGATGCCAGTAGCTTTAAAGCTTTAAACGACACCACCTTTCAAATTACTTTGGTAAAGCCATTTCCAGCCTTTATGCAATTACTTACCGCACAATATTGTTCTGTAGTGCCAAAAGAAGTGGTAGAACATTATGGCAAAGATTTTAGAAATCACCCTGTAGGAACTGGCCCATTTAAATTTAAGTTTTGGAAAGAAGATGAGATTTTAGTTTTGCTTAAAAATGAAAATTATTGGGAGAAAGATGGTAATGTGCGCTTGCCTTATTTAGATGCTGTTAAAGTTACTTTTATTAGCGATAAGCAAAGTGCATTCATGAACTTCATTAAAAAAGAACTCGATTTTTTTAACAGCGTTGATGGTAGTTATCGCGATGACATTTTAACCAAAAGCGGCAAAATGACAAGCAAGTACAAAGGCAAATTTCAATTGCAAAAAGGCCCTTACCTGTGTACAGAATATGTTGGTATTTTGGTCGACACAAGTAAAACCTTAGTAAAAAACTCACCGCTTAGGTTAAAGAAAGTTAGGCAAGCGATTAATTATGCAATTGATCGCCCAAAATTGATTAAATATTTGAGAAATAGCATTGGCACACCTGCAACAAGTGGTTTTATACCCAAAGGGATGCCAGGTTTTGACAGCGCAAGAGTTAAAGGTTATAATTACAATCCAAAGTTATCAGCAAAACTATTAGAAGAAGCTGGTTTTCCGGGAGGCAAAGGCATGCCCGAAGTAACTTTAAGCACAAGCACAACTTACCGTGATTTGATAGAATTTATACAGGGCGAACTGGCAAATATTGGCATTAAAGCCAAAGTAGATGTTAGCCCAAGTGCAAGTTTAAGAGATATGATGTCAAAAAACGAAGTGAACTTTTTTAGAGGCTCATGGATTGCAGATTACCCTGATGGTGAAAACTACCTTTCTGTATTTTATTCTAAAAACCGAGTGCCTTTTGGCCCTAATTACACTGGTTATTTTAACGATAAATTCGACAAACTTTTTGAGCAAAGCTACTATGAAAGTGATGCTAAAAAACGGTACGAATTGTATTACCAAATGGATAACATGGTGATGGAACACTCTTCTGTAGTACCAATTTTGTACGACCAAGCGGTTGTAATGCTGCAGAATAACATTAGTGGTTACATGATGAACCCTTTGAGTTTAATGGTTTTGAAAAGGGCGAAGAAAGAATAAGATTAATTAGATATCTATTGAACTGCCATCGTTTTTTAAGAAAGAGATCGGTATAATAAAATTGCATTACCGAACCCTACCTATAAATGTACCCACAGATAAACCTGCAAAACTTTGTATCGCATTAATATTTGAATTCGCAGAAACACTTACAGCTAATATTCTGCCCAATTGAAAGTTATATTTGGCCTCTAATGGTAAACCAATGGTATTGCGTTGTATTTTTTCGTAAATACTATAACCGCCCCAAATAATACCAGCTCGATCTACTCCTTCGCTGCCCAAGTATTTACCTTGCGAAACTTTTGCCGTGTAAGCTAATCCCACTCCCAATTGAAAATTATGAAACCTGCCCAAATTGTAGTTTTTCCCTAACAATAAAGCATATTCAAATACCCGCGGGTTTGGCTTGTCTGCAAACAACCCTATTTCTCCTACCCGAGAATTTTTGATTTTATAATAGGTACTTTCAACGCTTAAAACCGCGAAAGATTGCGCATAAATACCTGGACCAGAGCCTGCTCCTAATTCAATTCCTAGCGAAAAATAAGGATGTTGTGCATATGCATTTATAAAGCCAACAAAGATCAGCATTGCTATTAAAAATAATTTCATGATTTTAAAAATTGACTTTTAATTTGTTTTGACTGGCATAACCCATTCTATCTGAGTATACCTCTCTAAATCTGTTCTGATCTCCATAAAATCTTCTTCTACTAAACCTCTATAAAATCTTTTGTTGGCAAAAAGTTGGCCTACTAAACTTCCAACACCAACACCAAGAGGCACACCTCCAACAAGATAGCTCAATTGATCTAACGGCAAGTCTGCTTCTGCTGCAAGAATAAAAAATATGCCAGCACCAATAAGCATGAAAGGCAAAATCAGTCCTTTTTTTCTTATGTACAGATCTTTTACATTAGCAAAACTTATTTTAAGCGTGTCGTTTTGCTTTAATAATACAAGCTGATTTGTTGTTATTGCATAAAAAACACCTCTAAACACATGCCTATCTTTACTTACTACTTTAATGTTGTATTTGGGTTTCGATTGTGGAAATGCATTTAACGTAAAGAGTAAAACGATTACAATTGGAATAAGAATTTTCATGATTTAAACGGTTAATTTTTAACTAAATAAGACTTAAAACAAACCCATTGATAAGCCAACGGTGAAGTTGCCATAACTATCAAAAGAGTTTGCATTCGCTCGCCAAGATGCCCCAACCCCAAAACTTCTTTTAAAAACATAGGCATATTTTAACTCTACAGGCAAACCAAGAGTTACTTTCTCTTTAAATCTTTCTAAATAGTAGGGCTGTTTATTTTTGTTAAACTCTACATCTGGAACCGTTTGCGTAATTACAGAAACTCCTGTGCCAAATTGCAATTGATGATGTTTTAGAACCGTGTAAGTTTTGCCGTATATCAAACCCAAATCTGCCAGTCCAGGTGTTTTTACATAACTTTCGTCATCATCTCCTTTTAGCAATCGCTGTTCCTCGCTCCTATTATCGCTGGCGCTACTCATAGAGATTTTAAAATAATCATGATCTAGTTGAAGCCAAACTCCGCCTTGCGCATAATTATCGTAAGTTTTGGATTTCCCTACCTCGAAACCGAAGTAGATATTGTTAACAGCCGATAAGTCTCTTTTTTGAGCGAAAGAGCTATTGCCAAAAAGCAATACTATCAATAACCCGAATATAATTTTAGGTATCTTCATCACATCTAATTTTAATTTGTAATCAAATGTAATAAGCTTAAAAAGAGCAAGTAATCTTTAAAAAAGACTAGCTGCAGCAATTAATCATTCTAAAGATAAATCTCAAAATTAAAGTCGTAATGAATATCTTTAAAAGATAATTATAACTTGTAAAAAATCTTTTATGCGGTTAAATTTTCATAAATTCACTTTATAAAATATTATTAGATGACTAATTTACAAGTAAGCTACTTTGAGCAGGTTAAACTTGCCATACCACAATATCAAAATTTGGCACAAAGTGTTTCTGAGGTTTTATCAATAACGATTAACGAAGCCTACAAAAAGATCCGCGGAAATAGCTTATTAAATATCCAGCAGATCATTAAATTGTCAGATCATTTTGGCGTGCCTTTTATTTATAAGCCAGACCAATTGCCAACTGTTACCTTTGATTACTTAAGTGTAGATCAGGAAATACCCAACATGTTGTTGTATTTAAAAGATTTACATAAAAATTTAAAGCAGATCCAAAAAAGCAGTAAAAAACACATCACCATTACCACAGACGACATTCCATTATTCCACTTTTTCAAGTACCCAGAATTAACATGCTTTAAGTTATTTTTTTGGTCAGATAGCGCAATGAATACCACAACGAAATTTGATCCGAGCTCATTTGACCAAGAAATAATTACCATTTCTAAACAGCTTAATGAGATCTATTTAGAAATACCGTGTACAGAAATTTGGGCCAAAGACACTGTTCACGGCACAATAGAACAGATAAGATACGCTTTTGAGGCAGGCTATATCGACAAAAATTTAGCTTTACTTATTATAGAACAAGTGCGCTATTGTTTAACAGACATGAACATGTATGCTATTAGCAGCAAAAAAACCATAGATCCTGAGCATACTTTTAATTGGTACAATTGCGATGTATTAGGAAGCATTTCTTATTTGGTTGATTACATGGGCAGCATGAATTGCTACAACAGGTTTAACACATTTAATTATCTAAAAACCGAAGACCAAAGTTATTGTGAGCAAACAAAAAATTGGATGCAAAGCTTGATCAAAAAATCGGTTTCGTTTAGTGGTCAAGGCGAAAAACACAGAAATAAATTTATTTATAATGCATTTGCCGAGTGCGATAATTTAGTTAGAGAAATAAATCAATAGCTAAAAACCAAATCGCATAATTAGATGAAAAGCAATTGCAGTTCTACTATCATCGTTAGTCCTGCACTTTGTTACAAGTCCTCTCCGCCTTGGCGGACTCGGAGCTTTTCACTTCGTTCAGGTTTAGTATACGCAGGTTTTTGCTCATAGTTGCGGTTGTTTAGCAAAGGCAGAAGTTAATTAGCCCCGATTGAAGCGAACACGAAGCGTAGCAAGTAAAGCAAAAAGCGGGACAAACATTAAAAGAAGCACCGCCATTGCGCTTCAAAAAAATATATGCTATTTTACATTAGCCTATTTATATTTGTACATGCTAAAAAAAGAACGCTATCAGCATTTTGTAAAACATTTTGCCGCCAAGCAGCCCAATGCAGAAACAGAATTACATTACAATAATCCGTATCAGTTGTTGGTTGCGGTAATCCTATCTGCTCAATGCACCGATAAAAGAATTAACCAAGTAACACCAGCACTTTTTCAGCGTTTTCCTAATGCAAATGCTTTAGCAGAAACCACACCAGATATTGTTTTTGATTACATTAGAAGTGTAAGTTACCCAAATAATAAAGCCAAACATTTAGTTGGGATGGCTAATATGTTGGTAAACGATTTTAACAATGAGGTTCCTTCTGATGTAAACCAATTGCAAAAAATGCCAGGTGTTGGTCGCAAAACCGCAAACGTAATAGCATCTGTGGTTTATGATGCACCAGCAATGGCGGTTGATACACATGTATTTAGGGTTGCCAACAGGTTAGGTTTAACCACAGGGAAAACGCCGCTTGCCGTTGAGAAAGATTTGGTTAAAAATTTACCAGAACATACCATTGCTATGGCGCACCATTGGCTAATTTTACACGGACGTTATGTGTGCGTAGCAAGAAGCCCAAAATGCAGTATTTGTGAGTTAACCAATTTTTGCAAATATTACGAAAGACAGCAGAAAACTAAAAATATTAGTGATGTTGATAATTTTATTAAAATAGTTTAAATATTATTTGCATTAATCAAATTAAAATTAATATGTTTGCTAAAGTTATTAGCATTAAAATTTTTGATTATTAGCCGATACATATATTTATTTACTTAGAGAATTACAAAAATGAACCCAAACGCAGAAAAATTAAAAGCGCTACAATTAACATTAGATAAATTAGAAAAATCATACGGAAAAGGTTCTGTAATGAAGTTAGGCGATGCTCCTGTTGAAGCAATCGACTCGATTTCTACTGGCTCAATTAGCTTAGACATTGCTTTAGGCATTGGCGGCGTACCTAAAGGCCGTGTGATTGAAATATACGGACCAGAATCTTCTGGTAAAACTACTTTAGCAACTCATATAATTGCTGAGGCTCAGAAAAAAGGTGGTATTGCGGCTTTTATTGATGCTGAACACGCTTTTGATAAAGGTTATGCTAAAAAGTTAGGTGTTGATGTTGATAATCTATTAATCTCACAACCTGATAATGGTGAGCAAGCTTTAGAAATTGCTGATAACTTGATCCGCTCTGGTGCGATTGACGTAATTGTGATTGACTCGGTTGCTGCGTTGGTACCAAAAGCAGAGATTGAAGGTGAAATGGGCGATAGCAGAATGGGTTTACAAGCTCGTTTGATGAGCCAGGCCTTACGTAAATTAACAGGTACAATTGCTAAAACCGGATGTTGCTGTATTTTCATTAACCAATTACGTGAAAAAATTGGAGTAATGTTTGGTAACCCTGAAACTACAACTGGTGGTAATGCATTAAAGTTTTATGCTTCAGTACGTTTAGATATCCGTAGAACTTCTCAAATTAAAGATTCTGATGAGGTTTCGGGTAACAGGGTTAAGGTGAAAATTGTTAAGAATAAAGTTGCACCACCTTTCAGAATTGCAGAATTCGATATTATGTTTGGTGAAGGCATTTCTAAAACTGGAGAAATTATCGATTTAGGTGTTGATTTTAACATCATCAAAAAAGCAGGTTCTTGGTTTTCTTATGGAGAAACTAAATTAGGCCAAGGTAGAGATGCAGTTAAAAATTTATTGTTAGACAACCCAGAATTATCTGAAGAAATTGAAGCTAAAATTAGAGCCGAAGTAACTGGTGATAAATTGGAAGAGAAAGCATAAATACTTGAGAACGATACAACAAAAAATCCCGCTTTGATGCGGGATTTTTTGTTTACTAGAATCTTCAGTTTGGGTGTTTGCCACCCGTAACTGGTTTGCCGAACACTTTTATATATTTATTTTAAACTAATACTACACAACTGGCAATAAAGTAAAACTTATTTAAAGCTCGATGACTTTGGCGCAGCTTGCATACCAGCATTTGCTTTTTGCATAAACTTTTTATCAAGCGTGATAATGGTATAAGTTGCAATTACAATTCCTACAACCAAAAGCACCAAGCCAAGGTAATTTTTCTTTTTGTCTTGTTTAATCATCCAAATTAAAAAGGCAATTAGCGGAATTAATAATAAACCGAAAAAAATAAAACTATTCGCACCCATATTATTTATTTTAAAAATTCATTCTCGCCAAGGGCGATATTTCTTGTGTAACAAACTCACCCGCCAAATATTTATGATAACCTGCAATGGCAATCATCCCAGCATTGTCGGTGCAATACTGAAAAGCAGGAATGTAAACATTCCATCCTAAAGTATGTTGTGTTTCTAGCAGGGCATTTCTTAATCCAGAATTTGCAGAAACTCCACCAGCTATAGCTATTTCTTTAATATTATATTGTTTAGCTGCCTTCTTTAATTTGTTCAATAAAATATTAACAATGCTATACTGAACAGATGCACAAATATCAGCTAAATTTTCTTCAACAAACTGAGGATTTTTAATTTTATTGTCTCTTATAAAGTACAAAATTGCAGTTTTAAATCCACTAAAACTATAATTTAGTTGTTGGATTTGTGGCTCTGGAAATTTATATGCTAATGGATTACCCTCTTTTGCATATTTATCAATTAACGGCCCACCTGGATAAGGTAAATTTAAGATCTTTGCTGTTTTATCGAAGGCTTCACCTGCCGCATCATCTAGAGTTTCACCTACAATCTCCATATCAAAGTAATCTTTAACCAAAACTATTTGTGTATGACCACCAGACACTGTTAAACATAAAAATGGAAATTTAGGCATCGGATCATCAATAAAATGAGCCAAAATATGCGCTTGCATATGGTTAACTGCAATTAGAGGTAAATCTAAAGCTAGAGCAAAAGATTTTGCAAATGATACACCTACCAATAAAGCGCCCAATAAGCCTGGTCCGCGAGTAAAAGCCACAGCATTTAACTCATTTTTGTTAACTTTAGCAATTGCCAAAGCTTGCTGAACAGCGGGTACTATGTTTTGTTGATGAACTCTTGATGCTAATTCTGGAATTACACCTCCATAATTTTCATGTATTGTTTGGTTTGCAATAACATTGGCAGTAATTTTGCCGTTGTTACAAATAGCAACCGAAGTTTCATCACAAGAAGATTCTATAGCAAGTATTATCGGCACGTTTATAATTATTAAGATACAAAACTATTAAAAAACTATTAAAAATACTGCTTTGGGTTGTTGCATCAATTTTATTATTGGTGGCTGCACTGCTATTTTCGCTTCAGTTCAAGCCTGTACAAACATTTGCAGCAAAAAAAGCAGCTGCATATTTATCAAAAGAATTAAATACAACAATTAAAATTGATGGTTTATATGTTAAGCCGTTTAAATCTGTTGTTTTAGAAGGTTTATTGGTGCTTGATTTACAAAAAGACACTTTAGCGCATTTCCCGAAATTTCTAGTCGATTTAAACAAACTTTCTTTAAAAGAAAGAATATTGGATGTTAACACCGTTCAGGTTAATAATGGCTCGTTCTTTTTAAAAGACAATCAGGACGGATCATCTAACCTTGATTTTATTATCGATTATTTCGATAGTCCAGCTCCAGTTAAAAAGAAGAAAAAGAAAAAATTTCAGTTTCTATTTGATAGGATTATACTGAACAATGTAAACTTCAAATACAAAAACCTAAAAGTAGACACCACTATACAGGGAGTTAATTTTGATGATATTGATGTAACTAAATTAAACGGAATATTTGAAAAGTTAAATACTAAGGATCATGTTCTGCAATCAAACATCAAAAATCTTACATTAAGAGAAAAAAGTGGTTTTTACCTTAAAAATCTATCTGCACTTACTACTATTGATACTAACGCAATTGAGTTGAAAAATTTGATGTTGGTAACCAATAAAACACGTTTATCAGATTATTTTCAGATGAAGTTTAGCAAAATGAAAGACTTCAATGATTTTGTAAACAAGGTAAGAATGAATGCTTACTTTAAAAACAGCCATATTTCATCGAGCGATATTGCCTACTTTACTCCTGCTCTTAAAAAAATGAAGCTGGAAATTGATGTTGATGGCAAAATCACTGGACTAGTAAATAATTTAAAAGCTAGAAATTTATCTTTAAAAACCGGAAAAGCCACCTACATAAAAGGAGATTTTAGTTTAAAAGGCCTGCCAAATTGGGAAGAAACCTTTATGGACATGAAAATTGAATTGGCAGGAACTAATAAAAAAGATTTAGATGAAATTTTAACAGATATTACTGGTAAAAAAGTAAAATCTATCCCGGCAATTGTAAATAAGTTTGGCAACGTAAACTTCAATGGCTCATTTACTGGTTTTCAAAACGATTTTATCGCCTATGGCGAGTTTAAAACAAAGTTAGGTCGACTTAAATCTGATGTTAACATGAAGATTGATGGCAAAGGAAATCCATCTTACAGCGGAAATGTGAAAACCTACGATTTTAATTTAGGAGAGCTTTTAGATGAGAAAAGTTTAGGACGCATTACTTCTGCACTATACGTTAAAGGAAAAGGAATTGAAGTAAAAGATTTATCAGAACAGCTAAAAGGAGATATTACTTATATTGACTTTAATGGTTATCGCTATAGAAATGTAACTGTTAATGGCACTTTTAATAAAAAATATTTTGATGGCAATCTAAAAATAAACGACAAGAATGTGCAATTGGTGTTTGATGGAGGGGTTAACCTAAATCCGACATTACCTGTATTTAACTTTAAAGCTACTATTGCAAAAGCACGTTTAAGAGCGCTAAAACTTTTTAAAGATTCATTGCAGGTTGATGCTATATTTAGCACTAATTTTTCTGGCAATAACTTAGATAATATCCAAGGTAATTTATCTATCCAAAAGATAAGGTTAAATAATGTAAAAGGCATTTACAACATTGATTCAGTACAACTCACCGCACAAGGCATCGGGATTGATAGAAGTTTAACAATTAAATCTGACATTTTAGACGCAAGTATTAAAGGTCAATACGATTTAAATTCAATTGTTTCGTATTACAAAGCTATTGCAAAAACTTATGTACCATCTCTAAAAACAGAAATCATCAGTTATAAGCCTCAAATTTTTGATTTTGATTTAAGAATTAAAAGATTTGAGCCTATAGCAGAGTTGGTAATACCCGGATTAGAAATAGAAGATGAGGCGATTTTAATTGGCTCATTTGACTCAAGAAACTACACTGCGAGTTTAAATGGTAGCATAAAAAAGCTAACTTATAAGGGGATTATCGCCAATAACATTATCATTGATGAAAGTACAACTGAAAGACAGTTAACAGCCATCATTACATCTGATAGAGTTGATTTGAATGATAGTTTATTCATCAAGAATGTGAATATTTCGAATGTTTTGAGAAACGATAGTCTTTCGCTAAACGTTAAACTTTCTAACGCTGATGACGCCAACCAATTAGACTTAAACGGCCTAGTTGAATTTGCTGGCGAACAAACTGCCAAAATCAGCATCTTACCCTCTAACTTAAAAATTAACAGTGAGGATTGGAATATTCAGGATAAAGTGAGAATTAGTTTCGATAACGGAAAAACAGAAATTGACGATTTCTCTCTATCTAATGGTAAGCAAGTTTTAAAAATAGATGGAATAATTTCTGACAATCCCAATGATTTGCTGGCAGTAGGTTTCGAAAACTTTAGTCTTAAAACAATTAATCCCTTTATAAAAACGTTTGGTGTAAAACTTGCAGGAACCGTCAATGGCCGTACCAATTTATACAATATTATCAAATCGCCTAGGATAAATGATAGCTTAAAAATTGATTCGCTAACTTTTAACGACACCTATATTGGCAGCTTAACAGATACTTCGTCTTACAATAAAAGTGAAAACTTAGCCAAAATATACACTCAAATATTGGCAGACGATAGAGAAACGCTTAAAATGACAGGTAATTTAGACCTCAAAGAAAAGCTAATTGATATTGATGTAAAGCTAGATGAAACCAAGTTGACCATTTTAGAACCATTTGTAAAGCAACTGGTATCAAACTTAAAAGGAAATATTTCTGCAGATATTGGCGTTAAGGGTAATTTCGAAAAGCCCGAAATAAATGGAAATGTTAGCTTTAACCAAGGAGAATTGACAGTAAATTACCTTAAAACTGCCTATACACTAAATGACAGAGTTGAAGTTAATAATAGCGTTATTTTGATTGACAATTTAAACTTAAAAGATGCTGATGGCAATACTGCCACTGCAAATGGAACTGTAGATTTAAATAACTTAAATACGCCAACAATAGAAGTAAATTTAGTAGCCAACAATTTTATGGCTTTAAATACAACAGCTAAAGATAATGCGGTTTATTACGGCAAAGCTTATGCCAGTGGCGACTTTTCTTTTAGTGGCCCAACAGACAATATGGTAATCAATATTGATGCTAAAGCAGAAAAAGGAACCGTATTTAATTTACCGCTAAATAGTTCAGAAACTGTTTCTGACAAAGATTTTATCACATTTGTAAGTAGAGACACCACACAAATTGTAGAAAGAAAAACGAGCTTCAACGGGTTAAAAATGAACTTTAAGCTCCGTGTTGATCCTAATACTACGGCAAACATTTACACAGTTTTAGGTAAATTAAGCGGTAAAGGTAATGCAGAATTAGAACTAAACATCAATAGTGTTGGTGATTTTGAAATGAAAGGCGATTACATTATTGAAACTGGTGTTTTTGATTTTACAGCACAAGAAGTAATTAATAAACGATTTGATATTAGGCAAGGTGGTACCATTAGGTGGACCGGAAACCCTACCACTGCACAAATCAACCTAAAAGCAATTTACGCCTTACGTGCTAGTACTGCAGATTTGTATGTTGCAGCTAACCGCGATCAAAGTAATAATAACAATGAAAGGATACAAACTGAGGTAGAAATGGGTCTTTCTGGTTTGCTTTTACAACCAGATATTAAATTAGATATTTTCTTCCCAGCGAACCCTGCAAAAAAGGAAGAATTTCAATCTTATTTTAACGATGGAAACAACCTAAATACACAAGCCTTAAGCTTGATTATACAACGAAGATTTGCTCCAGGAACAGGACAAGCAAACTTGGCTGAACAGTTAGGTTCTGTTGGTACCAGTACTGCTACCGAGTTAATCTTTAATCAATTAAATAACGTGTTATCATCACTAAACTTGAACTTTGTTGATATCAACATTAGAAACTTTAACGATGCAAGTGCGTCTGTTAAGTTATTTAACGATAGGGTTATTGTAAACGCCGGTATTGTAGATAATTCTGCTGGAAATAATTTGTCGTTTAATGGTTTTAGAGGCAATGTTGGTAGAGAAGTTGAAGTATTAGGCTTAATTAAAAAAGATGGAACTTTGGTAGGTAAGTTGGCCAACAAACCGCCAACATTGCAAAGTATTTTTGCAAACCCAGGTGTAGATCAAAACAGAAACGTAAACTCGTTAGGTTTAATTTACAATCAGCAGTTTGATACTTTTAACGAATTTCTACAAAAAATAACAGGCAAATACCGCAGAGAACAACAGCGAAAAGCCGAAGAAAAAGAAAAGGCTCGACTTGCAAAAGAAGCAATACAAAACGAACAAAAGAAAACCACTACACCTAAAAAATAAAAGCAGGATTTACTGGATTTAAGGATGATCAGGATCAGAGTTTTTAACGACATTGAAGTTGAAAAATGTGATTAAGAATAACAAAAAAAAGATGATCATCCGCTTTTAAACTTCCAATCATCCTTTGATATTAAGATTAACTTAAATCTTATTTCATAATTTGGTGACCCATTTTATCTCTTTTAGTTTTCAAGTAATACTCGTTATGTTGGTTACTTTCAATTTCAATTGCAATATTTTCTACAATCTCTAAACCATACCCAATTAAACCAGCACGCTTTGTTGGGTTATTAGACATTAGCCTCATTTGAGTTACGCCTTGTGCTCTTAAAATTTGAGCACCAACACCGTAATCACGTTCATCGCCTCTAAAACCTAATTCAATATTTGCTTCAACAGTATCAAAACCGGCATCTTGCAAATTATACGATCGTAGTTTATTGATTAAACCAATACCTCTACCCTCTTGGTTCATGTAAACAATTACACCTTTCCCTTCAGCTTCAATCATCTGAAAAGCCTTGTGTAACTGTGGCCCGCAATCACATCGACAAGATCCAAAAATATCGCCGGTAACGCAAGAGCTGTGTATCCTAGTTAAAATAGGTTCACCTTCTTTCCATTCGCCTTTGCTAATGGCCAAATGTGTAGCACCGTTGCTTAGCTGGGTGTAGGCTGTCATTTTAAAATCGCCCCACTGTGTTGGCAAATTAACCGAAACCTCTTCTCTAATTAAACTCTCTGCGGCTAGGCGATAAGAAATTAGGTCTTTTATAGATATTATTTTAAGCTGATGCTGTTCTGCAATTACCATCAACTCTGGCAAACGAGCCATAGTGCCATCGTCATTCATAATTTCTACCAATACACCAGCAGGCTCAAAACCAGCTAAGCGGGCAATATCAATAGTTGCTTCTGTATGTCCAGTTCTTCTTAAAACGCCTTCTCTTCTAGCTTTTAATGGGAATATATGTCCTGGTCTGCCTAAATCTTCAGGCTTGGTATCAGGATTAATTAGTGCCTGTATTGTTTTCGCTCTATCATGAGTAGATATACCAGTAGTACAACCTTGGCCAATTAAATCTACAGAAACTGTAAATGGAGTTTGGTGTAAAACAGTGTTGTTCTGCACCATTAAATCAAGTTTTAAATCGTTGCACAAATCTTCAATTAAAGGTGCGCATATTAGACCCCTACCGTATTTAGACATGAAATTGATTACCTCTGGCGTAACATTTCTGGCTGCCGTAATAAAATCGCCCTCATTTTCGCGATCTTCATCATCAACAACAATAATTATTTTTCCAGCTTTGATATCCTCAATAGCCTCTTCTATGGTGTTCAATTTAATTTCCATTTATATCTTGTTTAAAACACAGCTCTTTTTGCCGCATTTTATGGCTACAAAGTTACAACCTTTACCAACAATAATTAGCTAAAAAATATCATCAATAAGTAAAGGATTTGAAAAGCAAATTTGCTGCTAAAAACCATGTTCTGTCTGGCTATCCGTTACAAATCCTCTCCCGATAAAAATCGGGATGCGGGTTTTCCACTACTATCCAGTTTAAAATGCAATAACACTGCTACTAGGTAAAAACTAAGTGCTTTAAAACTTTGCAGGAGCAAATTTGCCTAAGCACCACAAGCTTTGTAAATTAAACACGACAGCAGTGAAAATACTTTTTTGTGGCTCCTAGCGCAGCTAGAGCATACACAAAAAAGATTGAAACTGATGGCGGGACTAAAATTGCCAAATGTAGCTTGCTTTGTTTTTCTATTTATCTTTTTTCTTTTTAAACAAACCAACAATAAGCTGCTTGTAATAATCTATATCAAACAACGCGGAATCTACGGTTGCTTTGTAAGTAAGAAATACACCCAAAGGTGCTAGAACGATTATAGCTGTCCACATCCCAAAAATTGGATCTAATGAACCTTCTTTAGCAGACTTTTCGGCCACGGTAGAAACGATGTGGTAAATTAAAAAGAAAACAATTGCGATTACTACGGGCAGGCCCAAACCGCCTTTTCTAATAATTGCACCCAATGGAGCACCAATAAAAAACAAAAGTAAACAAGAAACCGCCAAAGTATATTTTCGCTGATATTCTATAGTGGCTCTAATAATTTCTTTTTGATGCAAATCATGCTCTATAATTCTACCATTTATAACTTGTTTTATGGTTTCTGCCTGATCATATGCATTTTGCACCACAGTTGCTCGGTCTTTATAAGGAATACTATCTAAAAGCGAACCTGTTAAAACTTTTGCTGACACTTTAACTTTAGTGTAGCCTGCTAAATAATTATTTTGTTTGAAATAGGCGCTGGCATTTACTTTTGTGGCTCTGTCTATACTATCTAAGTTTTTGGTCAACGAATCTCTTCTAATTACCAATTCACCTCGATTAAGCATTTGAGCATTATTTTTAAAATTTTGTTCTTCGGTACGGTTTAAGCCTTTAAAACTCGAGAAATCAAACTTTTGTTCTGTTTCTTTAAATCGCATGCGGGTAAATGTTTGTCGAGGATTAAATGAGCTACTACCGCCATTTGCCTCTTCGTACCTCACACCATTAATTAATTTGAGCACTAAATACTGGCCATCGTCAGTTTTGGCCATTTTACCTTTTTCGGCTTTAATAATTTTAGAGATACCATTGTTGCCAGTATGATCATAAATTGTAATACCATATAAAGAGTCTAAACCTTCTTCTCCCTTACGCTCTACCAATAATGCGTAACCAGGTATACTGTTGTTAAACACACCTGGTTTTATTAAAAATGCGAGTTTTTTATTTCTGATGTCCCATAGTAGCGATCCATATTTAAGGTTTGCTTTAGGCAGCATGTAATCTGAAAAGAAAAATGAAGCAATAGAAAGCATTACAATAAACACAAAAAGTGGCTGCATAGCTTTTTGCAAGGAAACTCCTGCAGATTTTATGGCTACCAACTCGTAGTTTTCGCCAAGGCTGCCAAAAGTCATGATAGAAGAGAGCAACACCGCCAATGGCAAAGCCATAGCAACGTTAGATGCAGATGCGTAAACCATAACCTCGGCAATGGTGTACCATTCGAAACCTTTTCCTATTAAATCATCTATGTATTTAAACAAGAAAAACATCAATAGAATAAACATCACAATAAAAAATGTGACGATAAATGGTCTAATGAATGCTTTGATCAGCAGTAGGTGTATCTTTTTCAATATACAAAGATAGGCAATGCTGATGAAAATTTAAGCGCCAATTACGCTCAAGAGATAGGTAATTTGATTATCCCAAATTTTGGTTTTTTCGTTTAATGTTTCATCGGTTGCAAAATCTGTAATGGCTAAAGCAACGTCATTTGTTAATTCATCTTGCACAATTTCCATTTCGAAATAGCAGTGTGGCTCATCATCTAACCACTTGAACTTCACTAATTTGTTTTCTTTTATGCTCAACAATTTTGCTTTTTGCACTTCATCATCCCAAGTAAATGTATAAACTTGATCTCTGAAAATCACATCGTCTGCAAACCACTGCGACAATCCGTTTGGTTCGCTTATGAAACTGAATAATATACGCGGAGAAGATCTCAACTCATATTCTAATGTAAATTTTTTCTTTTCTGACATGGTTAAATACTTCGTATTTTAAAAATAGTAGACATTTTTTTTACTATTTGTTTCTAAAGAAAAGTAATTTATTCTATATTTGCAACTCTTTAGAAAAATGTAATAATTATCGTAATATATAATATTTATTGCAAAGTATAATAATAAAGAATGGCGAGGTAGCTCAGTTGGTTAGAGCGCAGGATTCATATCCGCCGCGGCGGACAGAGTTCAAAAGAACAAAAGACGGGATTGTCTTTTTAAAATATTAATGGCGGGGTAGCTCAGATGGTTAGAGCGCAGGATTCATAACCCTGAGGTCGGCAGTTCGATTCTGCTCCCCGCTACTAAAGCTCAACGAAAGTTGGGCTTTTTTTATAGCTATGATTTTTACTGTTTATGTACTCTATTCAATCAAATTCGATAAAATTTATATCGGATATACTTCTGATTTGGATCAAAGATTATTATCTCACAACCTGTTCGCTACCAAAGGATATACAATTAAATACAGACCATGGGAGATACTATTTACTGAACAGTTTGAAAGCAAAACCGAAGCAACAAAGAGAGAAAAACAGCTTAAATCTGGAACAGGAAGAGAAATGATCTGGAATTTGATTAGAAGAAATGAGCGCTGATACATATCC
>NZ_JBWKZK010000006.1:0-9463 GCF_059424425.1 Pedobacter sp. GW456-11-11-14-TSB4 | reverse complement strand
TGAAAAACAGCTTAAATCTGGAACAGGAAGAGAAATGATCTGGAATTTGATTAGAAGAAATGAGCGCTGATACATATCCTCCGCGGCGGAAGGAGTTCAACTCTCGTTCTCGCTACTAAAGCTCAACGAAAGTTGGGCTTTTTTTATGGCTATGATTTTTACTGCTTATGTACGCTATTCAATCAAATTCGATAAAATTTATATCTGATATACTTCTGATTTAGAGCAGAGATTATTATCTCACAACCTGTTCGCTATCAAAGGATATACCATTAAGTATAGACCATGGGAGATATTATTTACTGAACAGTTTGAAAGCAAAACCTAAGCAACAAAGAGAGAAAAACAGCTTAAATCTGGAACTGGTAGAGAAATGATCTGGAATTTGATTAGAAGAAATGAGCGCTGATACATATCCGCCGCGGCGGACGGAGTTCAACACTCGTTCTCGCTACTAAAGCTCAACGAAAGTTGGGCTTTTTTTTATTTAATACTAAATTAGAAGTATACAGCCTCTTAGATGCCCTTGCCAAAATTATACCTTAATGAAAAGTTAAATCCACTTTTTAAAATTTCAGTAGTTGCAGTATTAGACATGCTGCTTAGATAATAAGAATACGTTGATAATAAAGTAATCTTCTGGTAACTAAAACCTAATCTAACAGGGATGGCATAAGTAAATGACTGATAACCCCCTAAATCTCTATTTATTACAATTTGTGCCCCTGGAATTTCAGTTGATTTATAGGTAACAATATCATCTTTGTATTGATGTAAGTTTGCGCTAATACCAGAACCAATCGTAATTTTAGTTTTGTTATTGTTATAAACATGATAGTTATAAGTTGGAGAAAAAATATAACTAAACTGTGTGAAACTCTGCGTTTCTTCGGACCGATTATCTATACCATAAAATTTAACCTTTTCTTTTAAAGCAGAGAGCTCGAAATTTATTTCTGATTTACTCTTCTCGTCTAAACTAATACTTAAGCCTATGGTTGGTAAAATGCTAATAGGACTTGAAGCTGAGGATGTTCCTAAAACATTGTCGCCATTATAAGAGAAAGTACTAAAATTTACGCCAAAGCCGGCTAAAAAATTAACTTTTGATCTAATGGGCTTAACAAAGCTGTTTTGAACATCATTTAATATGTACACAATCTCTTTTAATTCTTTTACTGTGTACTTTGCATTATTTATTTTTGAAACTAATTCAACATTCTTAATTTCATCAGCATTTAACAACTTTCTCAATTGATCTTGAAATATGTTTTGTGTTTCGACTTTAAAATCAATGGCTGCTGAGTAAAAATTACGATAAACTAGCTCCTTGTATTCTTCACCTTGTGGTTTAATGTAAAATCTTGTTTTAATGGCATCTGTATAACTATATAAACTTAACCTTTTGCCCACAACAATCGCATCTAAAAAAACTGTGTCTTTAATGAAAGTAGAATCAAGATATTTTGGCAAATTTGGATATTTTACCTTGTCCATGCTTTTGTTAATAATTGCTGTTTCAAAAGTGTGTTGAGCACCAATTGATAATTTGGAGGTATTGTTTACAGTAGCAACTTCTTTTAATGAATTATCAGCATTGTAAATTGATATAGTTTCTGGATTTAGTGTCCATTTTTGAGATTCAATCTTAATGTTTATTTCTTTCCCATTTTTATCAGTTAATGTGGCATTAGTTAAATTCTTTTGAGCGGCCACCATCAGCGGCAGACTTAACCAGAGCGCTAAAATAATTTTTGTCTTTATCATAAATTTTAAAAATCTAAACTTTAAAATTAGAAATATGCATTTGCAAAAATGCTTAACTATCTATTTTACTTTGTAACAATTTCGATTTTACCACCATTCAAAAACAAATCATGTGGTATAAAATAGCCATTAATCGGCTTACCATTTACCTTAATTTGCGTTAAGTTTCTACCCTGTTTAGGTTTACTAATCGTTAAAGTTTTACCAGTACTGCTTTTCCAGTTAATTTCATCAAAAAGAGGAACTGTTACTATATAATTTGGATCTGTAGCAGAAAATGGATAAAAACCCATTGCTGTAAAAACATACCAAGCAGACATTTCACCTGCATCATCCATACCGGAAAGTGCCAAACCTTTATCTCCAATACCATAAAGCGTATTCATAATGGTGTCTAAGATTTTTTGAGATTTCTCAGGCTTTCCAATAAAATGATAAGAAAATGGTGCTTCATGATCTGGTTGGTTGCCATGACAATATTGCCCAATCATAGTTTCTACATTTCTGGCAATATGTTTTGGGTTCCACGGTACCGTAAATAAAGAATCTAACTTAGATTCAAAACCTTTCGCTCCACCATATAACTCAATTAATCCGGGCATATCATGTGGTGCATAAAAAGATACTTGCCAAGCATTTGCTTCTCGATACATGTACTCATAATATGGATATTGAGGATTAAAAGGCGTTATCCAACTTCCATTCGCAAGCTTTCCTCTCATAAATCTTGTTGCTGGATCAAACATGTTTTTGTAATTGTTAGAGCGCTGCATTAAAATTATATAATTCGATGTATCTCCCAATTTTTTAGCGATTTGCGCCAATGAATAATCATCATAAGCATATTCTAAGGTTTTAGATACACCTGCCTTTGCTTTTGTCTCCACATGAGGATTTTTAATGTCAGGATCAGAAATAAAGCCTTTTGCTTTATACTCAGCAATGTGTGGCCTTGCTCCTCCTTCAGTATTCGCATTTTTTAGTAAAATTTCATAAGTACCTTTGATATCAAAATCATTAATTCCTCTTAAATAAGCTCCTGCAATTGATGATGCTCCATGATCTCCATGAAAGAAGGTGGGCATAAATCCTTTTTTATCACCAACATCTTT
The DNA here is from genome assembly GCF_059424425.1 of Pedobacter sp. GW456-11-11-14-TSB4. Taxonomy (NCBI): domain Bacteria; kingdom Pseudomonadati; phylum Bacteroidota; class Sphingobacteriia; order Sphingobacteriales; family Sphingobacteriaceae; genus Pedobacter; species Pedobacter sp. GW456-11-11-14-TSB4. The sequence continues at coordinate 6,584 of NZ_JBWKZK010000006.1, read as the reverse complement.
CATAGATTTGATCACGTCTAAAGTAACTTTTGGAGAAATCAATCCTAATAAAACATCTTTATTTCTGTAAGTGTCCCACAATGATGGTTCAGTGTAGTAGCTAAAATCAGTTTTAACAACTTGTTTTTTGGCATCTGTAAATTCTCCATTTACATCGCTGCGTAGTGCAGGCCATAAAAATGACCGGTATAAACTTGAGTAAAACATTACCTGCTGCTTTTTAGTTCCTCCCTTTACTTCAACGGTCGACAAAAGTTTTTCCCAGGCGCTATTTGCTTCATCTTTTATGGTGCTAAAAGACTTTTTACCAATTTCTTGTTCGAGATTTAATTTTGCGTTTGCGATGCTTACAAATGAAAGTCCAATTTTTAATTCTACCGAACCTTGATCACCATTAGCCAAATGCGCAATGGCATAACCACTTCTTTTTCCTAAATCTTTAATGCTTAGGCTATCAATAGGAACATTTAAAATCGCATAAAAATAAACATTCTCACCGCCCTGAAAACCTTGTATAACAGAGTTTCCTACTTTTTCAATTTCCCAAGTATTAACCCTACTGTTGGCTTTTCCCATGTCAAAAAGAATTTTCTTATTGGCTTTGTCAGTAAACTCGTACTGATGAAAACCAGCACGCAAAGTTGATGTTAAGCTCACCTTTACTTTATAATCATCTAAATAAACTTGATAAAAACCGGGAGAGGCTATTTCCTTCTCATGAGAAAATTTTGAACCAAATTTATCACCCGCATCAGAGAGTGGTAAAATTGGAACATTACAAAGATTCCAATGCCCTTTGTTGGTATGTGTAAAGCCATAAATTATATCATCCTCATATTCATAACCAGCACCAGAACCATATTCTGTCATCGGACTAAGCTGTACCATAGCATTTGGCAGTGAGCTGCCTGGAAAAGTTAAACCCGCCCAAGACCTCCATCCTTCTGGTAGTTCATAACCTAATATTTTAGGATCAGTTAATGGAGCCGTACCAATAAATGTATTTACTAGCTTAGTTTTCTCTTGGCTTTTTGCTCGTATTGTAAACAAGCTAACCAACATCAAAAAACAGCAAATCATTTTCCGAAAATTCATATCTGAAGATTTAATAAGTTCTATTTGTAAAATACAATTACAATATAGTAAATCGTTTTACTAAAATAAACTTAATAAAAAATTTTATGGATTAGGACAAAAAAATATCATTAATTAATTGAAACTTCCATCTCCCCTTCTCAACAACTGATTTCCGTTTCTTGGTTTAGCACCACTCCATTTTTGTAGGCGAACACTTAGGCGAACCATAAAATATTGACTCAATGCGTTTGATTGAGTATCAATTATCGCCCCGTTATCTAATATATTTCTGTTCACAAAATTGTTCTGATTTAATAAATCAAATGCTTGAAAGGTTAATTTTGCTCTTCGCTTGTAAAATTCCTTTTCTAAATATGCATTAATTACAAAAGGATTGTTGGTGATATTTGCATTTATACCGCCTACATAATTTTTACTCGCACTATATCCGAAAATCAATGTTTTCCACATATAAAACTTACCATCAATATTTATGGCAACAGTATTAGTTTTGCTATCTAAAGAACTCGGAAGAGTATTGTTAGATTTTATGAAACTATAAGAAATAAATGGATTTACTTCTAACCATTCTGTTGGATTTATTCTTGGACCAAAACGCTCATTAAAGTTCCAAGTAGTCGTAATGTTCTTTATGTTATCACTCATAGAAACTCCATTATTATAGCTTGTATTTCCATTTAAAGACAAATTATATTTTCTGTCGCCAAATTGTTTGCTAATTGAATGGTTTGCATTAATTCTATATACTCCATTTAAATTCACAAAACGAGTTTCATTTTTTCTACTGTTAAATGCATCAGAAATTTGAACAACGTTTCGTACAACCGCATTTTCTATAAATGTAGCATTTGCATTTATAGAGTAATTTAGTTTCGCACTGGCGATGTAGTTATTATAGCTTGTATTTATACTGTGATTAAATGTGACTTTTAAATCCGGATTACCCACTACTGGATTTTGTGGATTTGAAACATCTCTAACAGGTTGTATTTGATCAAAACTTGGCTCATTCGCATTACCTGAATAATTTAATTGTAAACTATGTTGTCGTGACCATAAATATTGAAACCTTGCAATAGGAATTATATTAAAGCTCGTCCTATTTGTAGTGGTTCCTAAACTTTCTTTTGTGCCGCTTAGCGCGGCAGGTACAGCAGTTACACCTACAGAAAATTTAACCTTCGAATCTTTACTTACCCCGTATCTATAGTTTAGCGCTAATCTAGTTTGAGTGAATGAATAATCATAGATATTACTCAATGAGTCTACAATTTGCTGAGAGCCGTCGGGAAAAATATTACTAGTTGTTGCGGTGTTATCATAGCCATTATAATTAATTTGTCCATTAAATTCTAGCTGAGTATTTGAGGTAAGCGGTTCTGCAAACATTAAACTAGCACGGTAATTTTTAGTCAAATTATCCCTATTTACTAATCTATTTATTAAAGAATCCTTAAGCACAACATCTGATAGTCCATCGTAGTATAATATTCTAGCATTTCGATCTTGTTCTGCCTCCTGATTATTATTGCTTAAGCTTACTTGAAGTGAAATATTTCTTCTTGGTTTAGTAAACAAGTGTTGGTAAAATGCAGTAATTCCGTAATTAGGCCTAGTATTCCTATTAGAATTATTACCGGTTTGGTCTTGCCTAAAAGATTGATTTTGTGGAGAAGGATCTATAGCAACAAAACGCTGCAAGTTAGCAGATTTGTTACTCGAAAGCGTTGATGCGTAAGTAAATGTAGGCGTAATCCGTAAAAAATTAGAGCTATCTAAGTCTGCCTCCAATTCAAAATTTAAGTTGTGAGATTTAGTATCATTATCACTAGATCCTTCGTTTGATGAAAAGGTATTTCCCCTTACACTTGGTATTTGCGCAACACTACTGTTTAAAGAATTGGTATTATTAAAAGAATATCGGTAATTGGTATTTATTTTTATTTTAGAATTGATTTGATCTCGGTAAGAGAAAGAAGAATTGCCATTATTTGTAGTGCCACCACTTCCCCCAAATGCATTTAGGTTTGGTGTATTATTCCCTCCGTTACCCCTTCCTCCACCACCATTATTATTACCATTTCCACCTCCAAAGTTTCCATTGTTATTAGCTACTCCATTAACTGTGTTATTTAATCTAACATTTAAACCAATACTTTGGTTAGCATTAAGTCTAGTAGCAAATACAGATCCTTCATATCTATCATTATTTCCTGCTCCACCAGCAACATTCATACTATTCCCTACAGACTTATTCCTTTTGGTAACTATATTCAATATTTTTTCTGGTTCTCCATCCTTAATTCCCGTTCTTTCAGCTTGGTCGCCGTAATCATCAACCACCTGAATTTTCTCAACAATTTCGGCCGGCAAATTTTGTAAGGCGGTGGCAACATCACCACCTAAATAAAGTTTTCCATTTATCTTTGCCTTAGCAATAGGCGCTCCCTGATGCACTACCGAACCATCATTACCTACTTCCATACCTTCCATTTTTTTTACCAACTCATCTACATTTGCATTCTCTCTTACCACATAATCACTCGCTTTGTATTCAACAGTATCCGTTTTATAGGTAATGGAAGGGGCTCCATTAATTACAACAACATCTAATGTTTTAGAATCTGCGTTTAGTATTATCGGGGCTATTACTATTTTAGCTACAGCATCGTTCTGTTTATATTTAGCCACAAATGCTTTGTATCCAATACTATTTACAGCAATAGTATACATAGAAGACTTTACATTTCTAAACGTAAACCCGCCATCAGGGCTAGTTCCTACAACTAAAGTATCTTTTTCTGATGTTAATCTTACCGTAACTCCTGGTATGCCAATATTAAGTGTATCCTTTACAATTCCATTTACCTCTCTCAAAGCTAATGGAGGTAAAGTACTTTTCTGAGAATTTTCTTGCTGCGCACAAACTTTAACGTTAATTAATAAAGCAACAATAATTAACAATCTTTTTATTGTCATTAATGTCGCAAGGGCGTGATAAAGTTTAAACATCTATTTTGTTAAGATTATGTGCTATTTCTTTGTGGTATCATGTTGATTTTAATAAAACATCCAAAACCAACTACCTAAAAAAGGTAGACTTATTTTTCACAAAATAGCTTAACCAAAATTTTTTGTTATTTATCCTTAAAATTAAGGATCATTAATAAATGCCATTTAAAGGCATAAACAATAATTACCATCACCTAAATGTTACGTATTAGTATAAAAAAAATCCTCGTTGAAAAATCAACGAGGATTAGAAATTTATTTTTCTCTTACTACTTGGCCATTTTATACGTTTCGGCCATCAATAGCGCATTATACGCATTAACAATCCCACCACTCACACAAATTTCAGAAAATGGAACACGAACATTTTCTCCCTTTTCGTTTTTATATTTCACCTTATGATTAACTTTAGTAACAGATTTAATGATAATATCCCGTAATTCACTCGGTTTTAATTCTGGATAATAAGTCAATATTAGAGCTGCCAACCCAGATACAACCGGCGATGCCATACTTGTTCCATCAAATTCCTCATATTTTGAATTTGGTACTGTAGAATTAATTTTAAAGCCTGGTGCAAAAACATCGACATTAAATTTACCATAATTTGAAAATGAAGCTTTTAATTCCTCATCATCTTTATAGGCACTGGCACCAACTTCAATCCAATTATTTGCGTGTGGTAATTTAAATTTCATCGAATCAACAGGCAATGGTTTAGCAAAAGGATCTGGTCTCACGGCCATATTTCTATTCTGCATCCCCTGTTGTGCAATTAAATCATTTATTTTTTTTTGCGCATCCACTGGCTTTTTAGATTTATGATAAGCTTCAGACTCATTACTATCAAAATATTTATTAGGATAATTTTCTACCCTATCATTATCACTATTGTCATTTCCAGCAGCATGAACTAACAATACATCTTTATTTTCAGCATATTTAACTGCCTCATCAACAGCTTTTTTATCCCACTTATAGCCCTTGCCAAAGCTCATATTTATAACCTTAGCTCCGTTGTCAACTGCATAACGAATACCATTTGCTACATCCTTATCACGCTCATCTCCCTCTGGCACAACTCTAATCGTCATAATTTGAACATCATTAGCAACACCCATTATACCCAATACATTATTTCTATTTGCGCCAATTATACCAGAAACATGTGTCCCGTGGTCAGCATTAGGTCCTGCCACATCCGAATTACCATAATTTCTTTGATTAGCATTTGCATAATCATCACCAACCAATACCGATCTCTCATCATACTTAATGTTTAAATTGTATTTCAACATTACTTCCAGTTCATGATGTCCTTTTTTAATTGTGGTATAAAACTTGTCAATTCCACCTTCATCCTTTGCACCTTTCCTAATTATCTTCTTTACATATTCCTCAGTCTCATCATCTGCCTTATACTTCTCCATATCTTCTAAAGTAGGAATGTCTTTTTTATTGATAAAAGCGACAGAGTCCATCACTTTTTTAATTAAAATATAAATCGGAAAAGCACTACTTGCCTCATCATATTTTTTACCAAAATCGCTCCGTGCCTTTTGGTAAATGGCAAATTCTTTCTTTTCAGTACTATCTAATACGGTGCTATTAATCACAGATCTATATTTAGTCTCATACTTTCGCATAATCCTAACTAGCTCTAAATTATCATATGCAAGTGTGCCATTTTTAGAACCTAAAAAATTCCAGCCATGGATATCATCAACATACCCATTACCATCATCATCAACACCATTATCAGGTATTTCCTTGCTATTAGTCCATAAAACATCTTTTAAATCTTCATGTTTAATATCCGTTCCTCCATCAATTACCGCAACAATAACTTTTTGTTTAGGAGCTTTATTTTTCAAAAGTTCATTATATGCCTTATCGGTACTTATTCCAAAATAACCAGATTGCGTTAAATCTAAGTTAAACCAGTTCGCAGGTAAAATAACATTCTTGTCTTGAGCATTTAATTTTAATCCCAATGCTAAAAACAACCCTAAAAATAAACCTAATCTAATTTTCATAGCTAAAACTCATATCTAAATAACGTAATTTACAATATTACAGTTTTAAAATAGCTAGGCTATTAAAAAAAGTGTTTTTAACAAAATTTTAACAGATAAAATAAGAGTAAATAACTTATATAGCCAATTACAATACCAATATTTTTAAGAAGAAGATCTGCGCTGCAGCTATGATCGTCATTCCCGCTTTCCGTTATACGGGCCGTATGCAACTGGCCCCTTCGGTATACACTCCAATCGGGTCTAGCCTTCAGGGCAGCTGCAGCTTCCGGAGGTTTCCGGTCATGCGGCCAAATGTGCATGAACGATAGAGCTGACAAGAAGACACTGCAGGGTGGTAGGTGCTTGGCGGGAAAGTATCGTAAACAAGAAAGCCCCGCAACTTTCGTTACGGGGCTTCTTTTAAGATCTGGCACCGACCTACTCTCCCACATGTTA
>NZ_JBWKZK010000005.1:233226-243222 GCF_059424425.1 Pedobacter sp. GW456-11-11-14-TSB4 | reverse complement strand
GTTGCAGGATCAAGTGTTATGTTCGGGTTACTCGTAGAAACCTGGCTCAATGTTACATCATTCAGCGAAGCTGGATTGCCGTTGTAGGTATCGTTAGCCAATACATTCGCAACAGCGGTACCACCGGTCAAGCCGTTTGCAGAACCCGTATCGTTTGCTGCCAACATCACAGGTGCATCAACGGTAACCGTAATTGTTGCCTGCTTGGTCTGACCGGGATTTAGTTTATCCTCGATCTGATAAACCAAAGTATAACTTCCTGCCGGAGTGTTTGGTGCAACGTTCACCTTTCCTGTTGCAGGATCTAAGGTTACGTTCGGGTTGCTCGTAGAAACCTGGCTCAATGTTACATCATTCAGCGTAGCTGGATTTCCGTTGTAGGTATCGTTAGCCAATACATTTGCAACAGCAGTGCCACCAATCAAGCCGTTTGCAGAACCCGTATCGTTTGCTGCCAACATCGCAGGTGCATCAACGGTAACCGTAATTGTTGCCTGCTTGGTCTGACCAGGATTTAGTTTATCCTCGATCTGGTAAACCAAAGTATAACTTCCTGCCGGAGTGTTCGGTGCAATGTTCACCTTTCCTGTTGCAGGATCTAAGGTTACGTTCGGGTTGCTAGTAGAAACCTGGCTCAATGTTACATCATTCAGCGAAGCTGGATTTCCGTTGTAGGTGTCGTTAGCCAATACATTCGCAACAGCAGTGCCGCCTGTAAGTCCATTTGCAGAACCATTATCATTAAGTGCTACCATTGCTGGTGCAGTAACTGTAATGGTTACTGTTGCCTGCTTGGTCTGACCCGGATTCAACTTATCTTCAATCTGATAAACTAAATTATAATTTCCCGCAGGAGTATTTGGCGCAACTATTATTTCGCCATTGGCATTTATAGTAACTTTTGCACTAGATGATGATACCTGTGAGATAGTTACATCGCTCATCGTTGCTGCAGTGCCATTATAAGTGTCATTCCAAAGAACATTAGTAACGGCTATTCCACCGGTTAAGCCATCGATAGTAGCATTGTCGTCTAATGCTATCATTGCTGGTGCAATAACATTGATCGTTACTGTTGCCTGCTTGGTTTGTCCAGGATTAAGTTTATCCTCGATCTGATAAACTAAAGTATAATTTCCGGCTGGAGTATTTGGCGCAACTACTACTTCGCCATTGGCATTTATAGTAACTTTTGCACTAGATGATGATACTTGTGAAATAGCCACATTGCTCATCATTGCTGCAGCACCGTTGTAGGTATCATTCCAAAGAACATTGGTAATCGCTATTCCGCCAACTAAGCCATTGATTGTAGCATTGTCGTTTACCGCAACTAATGCCGGTGCATTAACAACCACAGCAACAGTTGCCTGCTTGGTTTGTCCAGGGTTAAGTTTATCTTCAATCTGGTAAACCAAAGTGTAATTTCCCGCAGAAGTATTTGGTGCAACTATAACTTCGCCATTGGCATTTATAGTAACTTTTGCACTAGATGATGATACTTGTGAGATAGTTACATCAGTAGTAGTTGCAGTAACCCCATTGTAATTATCGTTAACTAAAACATTTTGAACTGCAATGCCCCCCGTAAAGCCATTTGCTGAACCATTATCGTTTGTTGCAACCAATGCAGGAGCATTTACATTGATAATTACAGTTGCTTGTTTGGTATGATTTGGATTTAATTTGTCTTCTATTTGATAAACTAAAGTATAGGTACCAGCTATAGTATTTGGTGCAACTGTAACTTCACCATTGGCATTTACCGTAACTTTTGGATCAGTTGTAGAAACTTGAGTTATCGACACATTAGCAATTGAAGCTGCTGCACCATTATAAGTATCATTCCATAATACATTTGTAATCGCTATACCACCAATTAATCCATTTATAGATCCATTATCAGTTGATGCGGTTAATTCTGGAGCATCAACAATTACATGAACCGTTGCTTGTTTAGTTTGACCAGGATTAAGTTTATCTTCTATCTGATAAACCAGTGAATAATTTCCGGCAGGCGTATTTGGCGCCACGTTAACTTTACCTGTTATCGGATCTAACGTTACATTCGGGTTGGTTGTAGAAACCTGACTGATGGCAACATCATTTAAAGTTGCTGGATTTCCATTGTAAGTATCATTCCATAAAACATTTGAAATAACAGTGCCACCAACAAATCCGTTAATGTTTCCATTATCGTCATTTGCTATCATTGGAGCCGCACTTACAGTTACAGTAACCGTAGCTTGTTTAGTTAATGTAGGATTAAGTCGATCAGTTATACTGTAAATTAATGTGTAAACTCCTTCTGGCGTTCCCGCTGCAACATTAACTTTACCTGTTAATGGATCGAGCGTTACATTTGAATTAGTTGATGATATTTGATTAAGCGAAACTGCAGCTATGGTAGCTGTAGCGCCATTATACATATCATTATCTAAAACATTTTGTACTGCCGTACCACCTACAACTCCATTTACAGAACCCGCATTATGATTTGCAACCATTACGGGTGCATTTACATTAATGGTAACTGTAGCTTGTTTGGTTTGAGTTGGGTCAAGTTTGTCGACTATTTCGTAAACTAAAGTGTAAATTCCTGCAGGTGTATTTGCTGCTACATTTACATTTCCTGTTACCACATCAAGTGTGATGTTTGGGTTAGAAGAAGATATTTGAGCTAAATTAATATTGCTTAAACTAGCCTGGGCACCACCGTTATAAGTATCGTTTAATAACACATTGGTAAAAGCAATACCTCCGATAAATCCGTTAATACTACCGGCATCATTATTAGCTTGTATTGACCCAGAGCTTACCACAACTGTTATTCTAGCCGTATCAATTTTACTAGCATCTAAAAGATCAGTAATTGAATAATCTAGAGTATATGTTCCAGCCGGAGTGTTTGCTGCAACACTCACTAATCCTGTAATATTGTTTAAGGTTACCCTGCCTAAACTGGTATTAGAACCCGCTAAATCAATAATGCTAACATCTGCTAAAGTTGGCGCTACTGTAGTTCCATTATAGTTATCGTTTGATAGTATATTACCAATAGCAGTTCCGCCTAAAATGGTATTTGCAGTACCATTGTCATTATTGGCCTGTAAAACTCCAGCACTAACAACTACTGTAATTTTAGCCGTATCAATTTTACTAGCATCTAATTTATCAGTTATTGAATAATTTAAAGTATAAGTACCAGCGGGTGTATTTGGTAAAACATTAACCTGACCAGTGTTGGCATTTAGCACTACTTTACCAGCGCTGTTATTGCTTAGTGCTATTTCTGAAATAGTAACCTCTGTTAATAATGGATTTGTATTTGTGCCATTGTATCTATCATTCGTTAAAATGTTTGCTATTGCTATTCCTCCAGAAACCGTATTCGCAGTTCCGTTATCATCACTTGCCTGTAAAGCATTGGCGCTCACAACTACCGTAATCCTAGCAGTATCAATTTTACTAGCATCTAATTTATCTGTAATAGTATAATCAATTGTATAAACGCCAGCTTGGGTATTTGCTAAAACACTAACACTGCCTGTAGATAAATTTAGGTTTACTTTACCAGCACTTGTATTGCTACCAGAAATTTCGGCAATGCTAACATTAGCAAGCGTAGCAGTAACACCTCCATTATAAGTATCGTTATTTAGAATATTTGGTATGGCAATGCCACCAATTACGGTGTTAACAGTGCCATTATCGTTGTTTGCTTGAATTGCTCCCGATGCAACTACAACTGTAATTCTTGCAGTATCAATTTTACTAGCATCTAATTTATCTGTAATAGTATAATCAATTGTGTAAGTACCTGCCAGAGTATTTGGCGCAACAACTACTGCTCCAGTAGCAGTATTTAAAATTGCATTGCCGTTGCTTGTGTTACTTCCTGCAATTTCTGCTATCGTTACCGTTGCTAAGGTTGCTTGCGCACCACCGTTAAACGTATCATTACCTAAAACATTTGATATGGCTGTTCCTCCATTTACTGTATTGGCCGAGCCATTATCATGATTTGCTGAAATAGACCCTGATGAAACAATAACGGTAACTCTTGCAGTATCAGTTTTACTTGCATCTAATTTATCTACAATAATGTAATCAAATGAATATGTGCCAGCCGTTGTATTTGGCAAAACATTTACCCTTCCATTTGCATCCAATATCACTTTTCCATTACTATTGTTAGAGCCAACAATTTCTGTTATTGTAACATCTGATAAAGTGGGTGCTACAGTTGTGCTTCCATTATATTTATCATTAGCTAAAATGTTTGCAATTGCAACACCACCAGTAATGGTATTGATATTTGCCGCATCGTCATTGGCTTTAATTGCACCAGAAGAAACCGTAACAATGATATTTGCTGATGATGTTTTACTTGCATCAAGTTTATCAGTAATAGTGTAGTTGATGGTGTAAATACCTGCAATTGTATTTGGCGCAACGGTTACTTCGCCAGTTAAAGCATTTAACATTACCTTACCGGCGCTGTTGTTGGTATTTTCGGTTATTGATACTGTAGCAATGCTAGCCTGAGTACCATTATTAAAAGTATCGTTAGCTAAAATATTTTGTACTGCAATACCTCCTGTTACCGAGTTTGCTATTCCTGTATCTTGTGTTGCAGCAATTAATCCAGAAGAAACTGTGATTGTAACTTTTGCAGTATCAATTTTATTAGGATCAAGAAGATCTGTAATTGAATAATCAAGGGTATAAATTCCTGCTAATGTATTTGGTGCAACGGTAACTTCACCATTATTAGTGTTTAAAATAACCTTTCCGCCACTATTATTTGAGCCGGCAATTTCTGTAAGGCTAACATTTGTTAATGTTGGTGATATTGTAACACTACCATTATATCTATCATTTGTTAAAACGTTTGCAATCGGTGTACCACCAGACACTGCATTCGCCACTCCATTATCATTTGCAGCCAATAGTGTTCCTGAAGAAACAACAATAGTTATTCTAGCCGTATCAATTTTACTAGCATCTAATTTATCAGTGATCGAATAATCAATAGTGTATGTACCTGCAGCCGTATTTGGCGTAACACTTACGCTTGCTGCTGAGGCATTTAAAGTTACTTTACCTGCACTCGTATTACTTCCTGATATTTCTTTAATAGTTACATTACTTATTAAAGGAGCATCAGTAGCGCTTCCGTTGTATTTATCATTAGCCAAAATATTAGCAATAGCTAAACCACCATTTATTGTGTTAGCAATTCCGTTATCGTTATTTGCAATTAAAGCACCAGAAGCAACACTAATTTTTACAGTTGCCGTTGAAGTTTTTGAAGCATCAAGTTTATCAGTAATAGTGTAAGTGATGGTATACTCACCAGCTGGTGTATTTGGCGCAACAGTTACCACTCCCGCAGCAAGCGAAATTTTACCACTACTATCATTATCAATTTCAGTAATAGTTACATCGGTTAACGTTGCCTGAGTACCGCCATTAAAAGTATCATTCGCTAAAATATTGGCAATAGCAACTCCACCTGTAACAGTATTGGCTACGCCTAAGTCATTAGTCGCCAAAATTGAACCACCGGCTACAGTTACCACAACATCAGCACTCGATGTTTTTGTAGCATCCAATTTATCGGTAATGGTATAGTTGATCGTGTAAACGCCTGCAGGGGTGTTCGCTGCAACCGCAACTGTTCCCGTTGCCAAATCCAAGGTTACCTTGCCTAAACTGTTGTTGCTATTTTGGGTGATGGTTACATCATTGACTGTCGCCTGAGTACCACCGTTGAATTTATCGTTTGTTAACACATTCAATAAAGATGCATTTCCGGTTACCGTGTTTGCGTTTCCAGCATCGGCAACTGCCTGAACAGCATTTGATGAAACCGTTACCACAACATCAGCACTCGATGTTTTTGTAGCATCCAATTTATCGGTAATGGTATAGTTGATCGTGTAAACACCTGCAGGGGTGTTTGCTGCAACCGCAACTGTTCCCGTTGCCAAATCCAAGGTTACCTTGCCTAAACTGTTGTTGCTGTTTTGGGTGATGGTTACATCATTGATTGTCGCCTGGGTACCGCCGTTGAATTTGTCATTCGTTAACACATTCAATAAAGATGCATTTCCGGTAACCGTGTTTGCGTTTCCAGCATCGGCAACTGCCTGAATAGCATTTGATGAAACAGTTACCACAACATCAGCACTCGATGTTTTTGTAGCATCCAATTTATCGGTAATGGTATAGTTGATCGTGTAAACGCCTGCAGGGGTGTTCGCTGCAACCGCAACTGTTCCCGTTGCCAAATCCAAGGTTACCTTGCCTAAACTGTTGTTGCTATTTTGGGTGATGGTTACATCATTGATTGTCGCCTGAGTACCGCCATTAAATTTGTCGTTCGTTAACACATTCAATAAAGATGCATTTCCGGTTACCGTGTTCGCATTTCCAGCATCGGCAACTGCCTGAACAGCATTTGATGAAACCGTTACCACAACATCAGCACTCGATGTCTTTGTAGCATCCAATTTATCGGTAATGGTATAGTTGATCGTGTAAACACCTGCAGGGGTGTTTGCTGCAACCGCAACTGTTCCCGTTGCCAAATCCAAGGTTACCTTGCCTAAACTGTTGTTGCTATTTTGGGTGATGGTTACATCATTTATTGTCGCCTGAGTACCGCCATTAAATTTGTCGTTCGTTAACACATTCAATAAAGATGCATTTCCGGTTACCGTGTTCGCATTTCCAGCATCGGCAACTGCCTGAACAGCATTTGATGAAACCGTTACCACAACATCAGCACTCGATGTCTTTGTAGCATCCAATTTATCGGTAATGGTATAGTTGATCGTGTAAACGCCTGCAGGGGTGTTCGCTGCAACCGCAACTGTTCCCGTTGCCAAATCCAAGGTTACCTTGCCTAAACTGTTGTTACTATTTTGGGTGATGGTCACATCATTGATTGTCGCCTGAGTACCACCGTTGAATTTATCGTTGGTTAACACATTCAATAAAGATGCATTTCCGGTAACCGTGTTCGCGTTTCCAGCATCGGCAACTGCCTGAACAGCATTTGATGAAACCGTTACCACAACATCAGCACTCGATGTTTTTGTAGCATCCAGCTTATCGGTAATGGTATAGTTGATCGTGTAAACGCCTGCAGGGGTGTTCGCCGCAACCGCAACTGTTCCCGTTGCCAAATCCAAGGTTACCTTGCCTAAACTGTTGTTGCTATTTTGGGTGATGGTCACATCATTGACTGTCGCCTGTGTACCGCCATTAAATTTATCGTTTGTTAACACATTCAATAATGATGCATTTCCGGTAACCGTGTTCGCATTTCCAGCATCGGCAACTGCCTGAACAGCATTTGATGAAACCGTTACCACAACATCAGCACTCGATGTTTTTGTAGCATCCAATTTATCGGTAATCGTATAGTTGATCGTGTAAACGCCTGCAGGGGTATTCGCTGCAACAGCAACTGTTCCCGTTGCCAAATCCAAGGTTACCTTGCCTAAACTGTTGTTTGTATTTTGGGTGATGGTAACATTAGTAATATCAGCAGTGGAGTTAGTGTTGTAAGTATCATTACTCAACACGTTTAGTAAATTGGTATTACCTGTAACAGAGTTTGATACTCCACTATCACCAGCAGCAATCAATGAACCACTAGTTACATCAACTGTAACAGTAGCCTGTTTTTTATTTCCGATATTGGCTTTATCCTCAATTTCATAGACTAAAGTGTATGTACCAACTGCTGTACCCGCCAAAACTGAAACCACACCGCTGGCATTTAATGATACATTAGCATTACTGGTAGAAATTTGAGTGATGGTTACATTTGTGGTTGTTGCTTGATTTCCATTAAGCTTATCATTAACTAAAACATTGGCAACAGCTGTCCCGCCTGTAAATCCATTTACTGACCCATTATCATTAATTGGATATACACCAACATTTGTTAGCGTAGGTGTATCATTACTTTCGGCTGTACCAGAAACATCAGATACAGTAGCGCCAATCGGGGTATTGCCATTTGCTGTTGCAGTATTAGATACAAATCCAGTTGCCTTTTCTGCTGAAAGAATAGTATAAGTTGCATTTCCTGTTGCAGTTGCGCCAGGAGCTAAACTGCTAGGACTTAAAGTTACTGCGGCTACCTTACTATCAACTACGGTTAGCCCACTTATTGATACGTTACCCGTATTTTTTACTGTGAATGTATAATCTATTGTATTACCATTTAGATTTAAAAGTCCAGTTTTAACTAAACTTATTGATGGTGCTAAAACTATATTTACATCTGCTGTAGCTATTTGCCCTGCCGGGATTTGATCTGTTACGACAGTTGCGTTATTAATAATTTTTCCGCTATTACTTGTCGGATTTCCATTAGCATTTAAATCTGCCTGAGTTACAGCATAACTCCCATTGTAAGTCCAAGTTTCTCCTTTTTCTAAAACTGCATCAATATTTCCTCCAGTTTTAACAGGAGATAATAATGCACCGCCTAAAAGAGCATCTGTTACGATTACATTTGTTTGATTTGCATTACCTGTATTTACGACTGTAATAACATATGGAATTGTATTACCTGCTGCATTTATGCTATTTACACTTGAGGTTTTATTGATAGAAATTGATGAGCAGACCGGAACGGTTACTGTTACTGTAAAATTATTTCCTGTACAAGTTCCTGTACCAGTAGCTTTAGGAGTTACTGTGTAAATTACTGTTTGAGCTGTATTGCTTGTATTGTATAAAGTTTGGTTAATAGAATTACCACTGCCGCTAGCGGCACCGATAACACTTGAAGGTGATGAAACAGTCCAGGTAAATGATGAATTTACTCCATTTGTGATGTTGTTCTGTAAATTATAAGCTAACACTCCTGTACAATCTAATGTAGCTGTATTGTTAGAAGCAACTGGAGTTGAGTTCACCGTTACAGTTGCCGTTCCACTTGCCGAGTTTAAACAGGTGGTAGAACTTGCATCCCTAACACTTACTAGGGTATAAACAAAACTTCCACTTGCTGTTGTAGATTGGGTTAAAGTAGCCGTGTTTCCAGTCGAAACTAAAGTCTGGTCTGCCCCGCCGTTGATTTTGTAGGTAAAGGTATATGGTGCTGTGCCGTTAGCTCCGGTAAAGGTTATCGTTGGTGCAGTTGCCCCAACACAAACCGATGTCGTTCCGCCGATAGTTGCAGTTGGTAAAGGGTTTACCGTTACAGTTGCCGTTCCACTTGCCGAGTTTAAACAGGTGGTAGAGCTTGCATCCCTAACACTTATTAGGGTATAAACAAAACTTCCACTTGCTGTTGTAGATTGGGTTAAGGTAGCCGTGTTTCCAGTCGAAACTAAAGTCTGGTCTGCCCCGCCGTTGATTTTGTAGGTAAAGGTATATGGTGCAGTGCCGTTAGCTCCGGTAAAGGTTACAGTTGGTGCAGTTGCCCCAACACAAACCGATGTCGTTCCGCCGATAGTTGCAGTTGGTAAAGGGTTCACCGTTACAGTTGCCGTTCCACTTGCCGAGTTTAAACAGGTGGTAGAACTTGCATCCCTAACACTTATTAGGGTATAAACAAAACTTCCACTAGCTGTGGTAGATTGGGTTAATGTTGCCGTGTTTCCAGTCGAAACTAAAGTCTGGTCTGCCCCACCGTTGATTTTGTAGGTAAAGGTATATGGTGCAGTGCCGTTAGCTCCGGTAAAGGTTACCGTTGGTGCAGTTGCCCCAACACAAACCGATGTTGTTCCGCCGATAGTTGCGGTTGGTAAAGGGTTCACCGTTACAGTTGCCGTTCCACTTGCCGAGTTCAAACAGGTGGTAGAACTTGCATCCCTAACACTTACCAAGGTATAAACAAAACTTCCACTTGCTGTTGTAGATTGGGTTAAGGTAGCCGTGTTTCCAATCGAAACTAAAGTCTGGTCTGCCCCGCCGTTGATTTTGTAGGTAAAGGTATATGGTGCAGTGCCGTTAGCTCCGGTA
>NZ_JBWKZK010000005.1:0-233126 GCF_059424425.1 Pedobacter sp. GW456-11-11-14-TSB4 | reverse complement strand
TTGTAGGTAAAGGTATATGGTGCAGTGCCGTTAGCTCCGGTAAAGGTTACCGTTGGTGCAGTTGCCCCAACACAAACAGATGTCGTTCCGCCGATAGTTGCAGTTGGTAAAGGGTTCACCGTAATTGTTCCATTTGCAACGATAGCAGTACATGGCGTTGTATGTCCAGAAGTGGTTATTGTATACTCTGTATTTGAATTAAAAATACCTGAAATCGTAACAGTTTTATTATTAGTATTGATAACGTAGTTCGAAGAATTGATAGTTCCAGTAACTGCAACACTTGTCGCCGAACCTCCATAAGTATATACAATATTTGTTATTGCTGCCCCACTACAAATAGTCTGAGAAGCATTACCTCCAGATCTTGTTAAGGTTGAAACACCATTTACAGTTATATTATAGGTGGCGGTATTTGTACAGCCGTTTGCATTTGGTGCTGTGGTGTAAGTAATAGTTGCTGTTCCAGCAGAAATACCAGTAACCAAACCAGAAGAGGCATCTATCGTTGCAATACTTGGTGCAGAACTTGACCAAGTACCACCTATTGTAGCATTAGAAAGTGTTGAAGTTGTACCAACACAAAAAGAATTATTACCTGTTGTAGCAGCAACTGATGGCCTAGCATTTACAACTAGATTATAAGATACTGTATTTGTACAACCAGCACCATTTGTGTAGCTATAAGTAATTGTAGTTGGACCAGCACTAAGCGCTGTTACTAAACCAGAGGTTGAATTAATTGAAGCAACAAAAGAGTTAGAGCTACTCCAAGTACCTCCAGATTGTGAATTACCATAAGTTGCAGAACTACCTACACAAAGTGGACCTGTACCCGTAATTGCACTTAGTGTTGGCAAAGGCCTAACAGTAACTGGTACTGTAAACCTTGATGTACTTGCACATCCAGAAATTGCTTCTATGTAATAATTAACAATAATATCCGCATTTGTACTATTATTTAAAACAGGAGTTGCGTAAGGAACTGTACCTAATAACGTACCGCCACTAGCAGCACTATAAACATTATAACTTGTTCCTGTACCTGTGATGCTAGCCGAAGTAATTGTTGCCGTACTACCAGAACAGATTGCTGCAGGAGAGGTTACATTTGTAACTGATGGTGTTTCAACTACCTTTAATGTGGTTGTTGCAGCACAAGTTCCTTCACCAGGAACTTGATAAGAAATTGTATATGTTCCTGCCGCTGTGTTCGAAGCGATCGTAATTCTTCCAGCATTAGTACTCGATGCAATTATAGTTGGGCCATTAGTAACAACAGGAGAAATGGAGTAAGTTCCGGTTGCATTCCCTGTCCGAGTTACATTTAAATTCTGCGCAACTTTACAAACTTCTGCGAAAGCATAGCTGATTGTTGCAGATGGATGAACAGTTACAGAAGTAGTAGTTGATGATGAACAATTACCGTTTGAATAAGTATAAGTTACAGTATAAGTACCAGCCTGACTTTGGGCAATATCAATTACCCCTGTCGAAGCATTGATAGATAATCCAATAGTTGATGAAAATGTTCTACTTGTTATACCTGAGCCTGTAAGAACTGGTGTGGCTGTTCCACCATTCGTTTTACAAAACGGGCTACCATTATAACTAATTGTGCTACTTACCGATGGATATACAGTTACCACAACCGTAAATGAATTACCCGTGCAGTTTCCTGATTTTGGAGTTACTGTATAAGTTACTGTTCCATTACCTGATAAAGTACCGCTTATATTTGTTGCATTATTGCCGGCTACGCCTCCAGTAACTGTTCCACTATTTACAATTGGATCTGCCCAAGTGTAGGTTGTTCCACCTGGTACACCCGAAGGCTCAATTAAAAAGGAATTACCTGAACAAACGTTCGCAGTTCTATTTCCGACAACAGGTGTTTCGCTAACGCTAACCGTAGCTAATGCAGAAAAAACTTCACCACATGATGGAACCTGAGAAACTACTCGGTAAGCTGTAGTTGCTGTAATATTTGTATACATTTGCGTAGCATTTGTATTTGCAATAGCAGTCCAAGATGTGCCAGCATTAGTTGAATATTCCCATCTTAAAATTGTTCCAGTTACGCCTGTAGCAGTAAGTGTTCCACTTGAATTTGTACATACCGCCGAAAAATCTGGAGTTACAGTACCACCACTAGCTACAGTTATGTCAATAAATGCTGTTTGAGGACCATTACAACCAGTGGCAGTAGCTCTTATTCTAGCAACTCCTGAGAATGATGCATTCCAAGTTAATTGACCTGTATTTACATTTATAGTTCCTGCAGACGGTAAAGGAGCATTAGAGGTATTTAACAAGGCATAGGTTAAATTTGTGGCATTTGCGGCTGTAGCACTATAAGTTACGCTCCCTGCACCCTGACAACGGGTTGAAGCATAAGTATTAAAAACTGGTGTAGCTACAATTCCATTTACAGTAACTGTTCCTGTAATATTTGCCGTGGTTGGACCGCCAACCGTTGAAATTGAATAAGTTAATGGCCCATTTGTAGCGTTTGTTGGCGTACCCGTAATGGTAAATTGTGCTGGTGAGCCTGATGAGTAAACGCCCGTTAATCCTGCAGGTAAATTTGCTACAGCTCCAGATGTTGAGCCTCCAATGGTATAAACTATCGGTGTGATAGCATTATTTAAACATACAGTTTGCGCATCTGTGCCTGCTGCCGAAGCAAGAAAAAACTGGGGAATAACCGCTGGAGTTACTGAAGATGCATCATTTGATGTTACTATATCACCCTGTGGGCCAATAATTGTGGCGGTATTTTGATAAGGACCTGCGGTTTTAGCCGTAGTTTTTATGACTAGAGTTGCTGTACTGCTTCCATTTTCTGCTAGTGACCCAATAATCCATTGCCCATTTGTATTATTGTACGTTGTACCAGGTGATGCTACATGAGAAACATAGGTAAATCCGGCTGGTAATGCATCGGTAGCAATTACATTTATCGCATTACCCGGACCTAAATTTTTTGCGGTTAATGTAAAATTTACTGTCGATCCTATGGCAGGAGAATTATTATCAGCTACTTTTGTAATCGACCTATCTACATTACAAAGATTTACTTCAATATTTAGAGATTGTGCGCTATTACCGCAATCTAATCTTGAAGTAACAGAATAAGTACCTGAGGTTGTTGCAGTGTACGAATTAGCAGTTGCACCAGAAATTGCCGATCCATTTAGATACCATTGGAAGGGTGGCAAACTTGTTGGATCTGCTGTTAAAACTGCAGAAGCACAATCACCCTGAACAAAAGTTGGCTTCAATGCCTTTTCTGGTAATGGCGATAAAAAGTTAGACATAGAAAATCCACCACCTTGCTGAACCATGTTAACTGTTAAACGAGAGGTAGATTCTAAAGTAATTACGGCAGGGTTTCCAATATTTGTGTTAGAAAAGTCAATTAAATAAACACCTGATGAACCTAATTGTCTTCTAACACCAACACCTGGAAGACTTTCTATATCAACATTCGAATAACCAGCGTTTGTAGTTAAATAAACTTTTGCAGTGGCATTCCTAATAATTATGTAAGAGAAATAAGGTAAATCATCTGCCGGAGAATACTTTCTAAATTTATAAGCCTGTATCTTTGTTGATCCTGTACAATCAGAAATTGGTGCTAATGTTGCAACATCAACCTCACAGTTTTCTGCAGTTCCAGAATAAGCTACTACTCTTTTTGTAGACTGAATTCTGCTGGCAGAATAAATTTGTCCTTCTGGAGTATTAACACCACCTGCTCCAGGAACACCATTATCAAATGTAACGAAATCACCAGCTGCTGCTAATGTGTACGTCATGGTTCCGTTTAAAGCTCCTGAAGAAGTAAATTGTGTAACAGTAACCAATGTATTATCTTCTGATGCAACTACCGTTGTTTTTTCGGAGATATTGTTACCGTTACCTCTAACAACAATATATTCTGTACCTAATGATGAAATTGGTGGCACTGGGTTACTTGTACCATCATAACAGCCACCACCTGTTGTTGGTTGATCATAAGCTGCACTTGTATTCATTACTGCAGGACCAGATGTTTCTACAAGTGAACCAATTCTATCCTGAAAAAGATAACTTTGTCCGGCGTTTAATGTTGTTACTGGTGAGCCATTAATTTTTATAATTGTACCATTATTTATTGCCATTACGCTATAAATTGGCTTTTGTGGTCTTGCACCACTATTATAAATTACACCATCACGGTAATATCCAACTCTAAATGTATTTCCAATTGCTGCATCTCCGAAACTAAATAATGAAGAGTTACCTTTTATAAAATCGTCTAAACCACCTTGATCCGAAACAACATTCCTGATGTTTACTGTAATTGGCTGATCACCTATAACCACTAAACCACCATTATTGATAACAGTGTTTAAACTATGCATAGGAAACTGGTTTATGACACCAGTAAATCTAAAAACCTTTGGATTACCCACCGTTAAAGGTACGCTGGGGTTTAAATCTGTTATACCAGGGGTTGTACCATCACTTCTTTTAATACTTAGCGTAACTGGAGTAGTACTATTAGTTGCTATAATTAATTCATTTCCTTGGGTAAAATATTGCCAAGGCGCAGGAGCGATATAGTGATTGGTGTATGATTGTGATTTAGCTAATTGAGAACAAAAGAAACTTAAAAAAAATATTGTTCCTAAAACTGTGGCTGTTTTAATTTTTCTCGAATAAAATGATTTAAGTAAAGATATATTCATAAGCATGACTTGAGTATTACTACTCACTCACGCATAACTCAAAATAGAAGCCACCAACAAACCGTTATTTCTAAAACAAAAGAGCTAATTGTTGTACATAAAAAAATCGTGTTATAACATCTAATTTGGGCGATAATCATCGTTTTCCACATGAGAAAAGATTTCCACATATTTCCTACTTTATCCCCACATACATCAAGATGTAGAAATATTTCCACAAAGTAGGGAACAATGTTACTCAAATTGGGGAATTGTATTCCCAATATTATCTTAATAAAATTTTCAGATAGGAGATACGTAATCAAACTATCCCGTTTTTCCCCAACTTTGAAATTGTAATCACAAAGCAATTATAATTTTTTACAATTGATGACATCAAATTTTCACAAACATCAGCGAATAAAGTAAGTAGTGAGGACGATTATTAAAATTCACAGAAGTAGAACTATGACAAGTAACTAAATACTCAATTTAATAAAACCAAGATAATGATTCTATTTTAAATATCCGATGAAATACAAATAATGCACCTTACCTTGTAATTGGAAATGAAGGTTTCTTTTCTCTCCATGATGGCCCAATATCTTCTACCAACCAAAATGGCTTTTTGACATTTGTTTTGAATTGAAATATACCCTCAGATTTGATTGGTTCCATTACCATTTTTATGAAGCCTTTCTCTACCTTGGTACCTTTTACCATATTTCCATCTAAAGAGATATTTTTTGGTATATCTTCATAAACAATCAATTTAGAGGGGTTTATAATCATATTATTTTGAATGGTAAGGGAATCAGGAGTTACCACCCTAATTTCATTTTTCCCTGACCCAATATTGAAAGCCTCCACACAATCTACAATTACATTGTCTTTAATTTTTGCGTTTTTAACCTGCCAATATTCAAATAATTTTGGGTTAACAACCGCATTCATTACCGAAATGGCTGCTCGTAAACCAGTTCCTTTTAAACCTTGCAAATAATTATTTTTAACTATCTGATTTTCACCAATAACTCTAATTCCTCCAGTGTTATCTTTACCATTACCAATAAAGAAATTTCCAGCTACCGAAGAGTGATTTCCGTGCCTAAAAGTTAAGGTGCCATCACACTCATAAAACAAATTATTTTGAATGATATTATGGCCAGATTTTATCGAAATAATTTCAGTTTCGCCATCACATCTATCAAAAATATTGTTTTCTACTGTTGTATACGAGTCATACATAGACCAATCGCTAGTGCCAATCCTAATGGTTTCACCACCATTTACACCAAGCGGTGGCCTTGGTCCAAAATAATTATGGTCAATTTGATGATAGTTTGGCTTATCAGACAACCACACCACCAAAGTTGTACCTTGATGGGTTTTTCCACTTAACTCACAATGATCAACTCTGTTACGGTAACCATATACCGACACCCATTTATAATCTTTTTCTTTTGAGGGAGGATTGTAGTTAACTATACTCGAATTGGTTAATCGGCAATTAGCAGATGTTTTAGAAAATGTAATTACATCTCCAACTTGTGAATAACCATTTGTAAAATACAAACCATCAACAATCAAATACTCTCCATCAATTTTTAATGTAGAACTACCAGTTAGCAGCACCTTACCCGGATCTTCAGTTGTTAAAACAATAGGATTTTCTTTATTACCATTAGCCTTAAAAATTAAAGCTTGATTTAACCAAGTACCCACTTTTAAGATAACCTTATCTCCAGGTAATAATGTTAAGGCACTTAATTCGGTTGCATTACTTATTCTATATTCTTTTCCAGATATTACATCTAACTTATTTTTGAAGGCGAAAGTTCCATTAATAAACAAAATTAAAATCCCCAATAAAAAGCTAAGCCTTAGCAGTGTTTTATTACCCATTATAAAATACTTTATTTACAAACTTGCACCAATAGATTTTGCAGATGATGATTTGTTAGACAATTGAGAACCATCAATCAGCTTGAAATTATAATTTAACATATCTATAAATGAGGGTTTTAGGTTATAAATTTGCTTTCCTTTTACTTTATCATAAAATGAATCTACCCTACCTGCATTATAAAAGTTGCTATAATCTACCCTCAATTTGTCCCATCTAAACTCCCTAAATTCAATTGATCTGCCGCCTTGCCCACTGTTAAAAAAGTTACTATTTAAAACTGAAGCTTGCTGCACACCAACCAATTTAACAACTGTACCTTGCTCTCTATTTTCTACTTCATTAAAAGTGCAGTAATCAATTTCTACAAACGGACCAAGAGTACTTTCATCATTTCCGCCTCGGTAAATATTAATGGCGCTCCCCAAAATATTACTAAAAATGCAATTTTTGATGATCACATATTCCGCACCATAAGCGCCTTTATCATCTCTTTCTTCAGCCAAGTTAACACCGCTACCAGATATATTCCTAAATAACGAATTGGTAATCACCAAGCTATCTGCTAATGTGCTTTTAGAGCCTCTAAATCCACTAAAACTGCTTTCGTTATAGTCGTAAAACTCACACTGATCAATAAATACTTTATAGTGCATGTTCATTGGTTGATCAGTAGAACGAATGCCACATTGTACATCCCCATAACTTTCGAAATTACCTTTAAATGCCAACCCTTTAACTATTAATGAACCACCATTAGCTATGGTAATAAAAGATGGAAGTGTTTTAAATGAACTATTAACCAAAACAGGTTTCGAACCTAAGTTTGCTGCTGCAGTAAATACTAAAGGCTTATCAACTAACAGCTCACTTTCCAATAGGTAGTTAACTGCATCCGTAAAAATTAGGGTATCTCCAGCAATGGTAGTTTTAATAATTTCGTTTATTTTTTTTGCGGATGGTGGTGTAATAGCAAAAGATTTATTTTTACGTGGCTTTATTTCAACTTCTGGGTTGTACCAATTTGCACCTACCTGAGACTTTGTTATTAAAGCCATCGAATCTACGTTTGCA
This sequence comes from Pedobacter sp. GW456-11-11-14-TSB4, assembly GCF_059424425.1. Classification (NCBI taxonomy): domain Bacteria; kingdom Pseudomonadati; phylum Bacteroidota; class Sphingobacteriia; order Sphingobacteriales; family Sphingobacteriaceae; genus Pedobacter; species Pedobacter sp. GW456-11-11-14-TSB4. Next base: position 225,431 of record NZ_JBWKZK010000005.1, on the reverse strand, counting down.
CCAAATCCTTTTAAGGAAGGATAGCCTCTTTTTATTTGCTGATCTCCCAGTTTAACTTTTGTAAAACCTTTTGCAAGAGGCAAATTAGTTTCATTTGCGACAACATTATTAATCAATAAAATACCACCATCTTTATTGGTGTCTTCTATCTCAGTTTTTGTATTAGATATTAGGAGGTTATTTTTAAAACTTACGTTTTTTGGCCCAAGTGTTCTTTCGGCATCTTTACCAGCTCCAAACAAAATAAAATCACAGTTAATGAATGTATTTTGTTCTATTTTTGCATCCTTAACTTGATAATATCGATTTATTAAAGAATTTGGCACGCCATTCATTACTGCCAATGAAGAGCGAAATGCACTTCCTTTAAGATCTTTAAATATATTATTCCGAACAGTATGCCCCGGATTTATAACTCTAACACCACCAGTAAAAGGTTTATTGTTTCCCAAAAAAAGATTATTCTTAATTACATTATAAGATCCATGCCTTAAAACCAAACTACCTTCACATTCGAAAAATGTATTTGAGCTAATATTATTTTCTCCAGATTTGATAGAGATAATCTCTACTTCACCATTACATCTTTCGAAATAATTGTGCGTTATTTGGGTTTGAGATGGATTAAGTGAATATCTTGAAACGCCTATTCTTATCGTCTCTCCACCATTAGATCCAAAACGCTGTCTGCCTTTAAAATAGTTATATGAAATCACATGATTATTTCGCTGACTACGCTCATCATTTAGCTCGGCAATTATTACTGGGCCTGAGTTCAGTTTATCAACAAAAACAGAATGATCAATTTTATTATGCTTACCCCAAAGCACAATCCATACATCGTTTTTAAACCTTTCTGGCTGACTGTAATTTTCTATTACAAATTCTGTTATTGTACAGTTATTTGCCAATTGTTCATTATTTAGCCTAAAACTCACCACCTCTCTTTCTGGGGTAAATCCATTTTTAAAATGAAATCCTTTTAAAACAATAAAATCTCCAGCTATTTTAAGAAATGATTGACCGGAAAAAACGACTTTACCGATGGTTTCAGGCATTACTACAATTGGTTGTTCAGCAGTTCCTTTTCCATTCACAATTAAGGCAGCATCTTTCCAAATTTTATTTTTTAAAAATACGGTATCACCAGGTTTAGCTCTTTTAACCGCGTCACTTAAAGCTTTGGCATCATTTACAACTACATTATTTGCGAAACCAGCTGAATAGCATAAAAGAAATAGAGCCAACAATGCCAGCAGGTTAATTTTTTTCATAATTAGATAAATTGAGGAGCCAAAAGATATAGCTCTTGTTTTAAGCATTATAAAATTTAATTCTGAACGTAAATATCAAACTTAATGGTTGAGTTACCTGAATTGGCAACCACTTCTTTAACGTGTATAATAGCATTTCTTGTTGGTCCACCAGTTAGTGGAATTCTTGCGTAAACTAGCCTGCCATTAGTTGTATTAAAAATTGTGGCAGAAGCCGCAGCTGTTGCATCAAACCTTGGTCCGCTACTACCTGGTGTTGCAATACTTCTTGTTGTGAAGAAAGCGTCACTTAAGTCATCTAATTGATTAGTTTCTAACAAGTTGTAAACATCGGTTTGACCAGTACTTGCTCCATTTACCAAAACCCTAAATCTAGTTGCTGCCAGTACGGAAGGATTACTGATGGACCATGGGGTATTATTACATCTTAAATTAGAAGAAATACTCGCAGTATTGGTTGGACTATAGAACGTTGGACCACTGCTCGTAGCATAAAACAAAAATGACATTGTTGCTTCACTCAAATTTAAATCGCAATTTCCTTTGGTTGTTCCATTACTTGCAAAAAAGATAGTATTGGTTCCTAAAGTTTGCGCCGTCATTACTACGTTTCGATATACAGTACTTAAGTAATTCGTGTTTAACCTAATTGCTAATTCTGTTTTTACATCATCAATATCTGTAGCTATTATTTTAATATTTTCTGATCTTTTCCTGAGGGTATAATTGTAGCTAAAATTATAATCTAAAGAATTATTTAAGTTGCTAATGGTGTTTACCAATTCAAACGCCCCTGCTCTATCATCAAAAACCTCAATAGTTTTTAAACCAGTTGGTGAAGTTACCCTGCCCGTAAATGTTGTACCGCTCGATACACTAGTTGGAAAGTTTAATAATTTTGGTTTAAAAAGACTAATGTCTACTGGCATATCAATAATAAGTTCAGTAACCTGATCATAAATATCTGTTGCTACTACTTTAATGTGTTGAGATGCCTTTCGATAGATATATTGATAATTCAAATCAAACTGTTTTACAGCTAAATCATTATAACTTCTAGCTAATACATAGGTATTAGTAATCTGAAAATCATCATAAACTTCAACCTTTTTTAAGCCATGATCTGACACTACCCTACCCGCAATTGGCGTAGCTCCTCCGCTAATGTTTGCAGTAATTGTTGTCGGAAAACTTTCTAAACGTGGCTTTGATGGATCGAAGTAAGTTACTTTAATAAAGCTTTCTTGCGAACTATTGTCTAAACGTTTAATTAAAAGTTTTATCCCACTAATATTAACTTTCGATTCGGTAAAAGCTGCAGTAGGCACCACTAATTTAAAATCATTCGGACTTTGTCCGTTCGGGTAGGCTACATGTATAAGTGTGTCATTTTTATTCTCTCTTGATAAGTAGCAATAAACTAGTTTTACACCTTCAGCAGAGCTAATTTGAGCACTGACCTCATTATCTGGGGAAATTGTTTTAGTGGCTAAATTGTAAACAAACTCTTTTGCTGTAATTTGATCTTCAGCATTTAGTTTAATTTCCTTTTTACACCCCATCATCATTATTAGCGAAGTAATAATGAGTAGAAGTAATTTAACGTTAACTATTTTCATGTTATTTCAATTTATCAATAATTAATATCCCGGATTTTGAGCTATCCTTATCTGATCATTCGTATCAATTTCTCTTTGCGGAATTGGCAATAATAAACGATCATTGGTAATGTAGCCTTGTAACTCTGCTAGCGGAACTACGGGACGATAGTTAGCATAATGAATATCATACTCTGCTGCATAATAATTTCTTATAGTTTCAAGTGCATTACCAGATCTTAACAAATCGAAAAACCGCTGATTTTCGAAAGCCAATTCAATCCTTCTCTCATTAAATAAAGCGCTTTTAAAACTTTCTGGAGTTGTTAATGCGCCATTACCAGCAGCTGGATATTTATAAAATGCAGCTTCAAAAACTCCAGTTCCCGGATAATCCGCCGCCCCAGCTCTGGTTCTAATTTGATTGATAATTGCAACAGAACTACCGTTTGCCCCATTATAACCCTGAGCTTCAGCTTTCATTAAAAGTATATCTGTAAACCTTAAAACCGGAAAATCATTCTCTGCATCGTACCTAGTTACTACTTGCGAAAGGTATTTTTTTACATATGGCACAGTGGGTAAAAACTGAGCGATATTTACAGATCTTCTAACATCTGATGGGCCAGTTGATGGTGTTCTGTAAGCAAGTTTTAAATTCTCTGTCGGATCATTAAATCCATTTCCATCATTATTAACTACAGAGCTACCACTACCATTTGGTGCAAAAAGATTAGCAAAAGGCGATCCTAGCCCAAATCCACCGGCTTTATATCTTACAGCAAATAGAATTTCTCTATTCATTTCATTACTGATAGAAAAAACATCTGCATAGGAAGTAATCATTCCGTAACCACTATTATTAATTACATCGTCTAATAACGGCAGCGCATTATTTGATTGATTTAAAGTAAGATAAACTTTCGCCAACAGACCCTTTGCTGCCCAGCCAGTTGCCCTACCTAAATCTGCCTGATTAATTTGCCCAAACGAAATAGTTGGTAAAATATCCTTTGCGGTGTTTAAATCTGCCAATATTAATTTATAACAATCTTCTACCGTATTCCTGTTTATTTGTTTCGCTTTAAGCGGATCTACAGGTTCGGTAACTGCAAAAACACCACCATATAGCCTAACTAAATTGAAATAATGATAAGCTCTTAAAAACAGGGCCTCACCTGCTAATTGATTTTTTTGCTGTGTTGTCATTACAGCAGTAGATTCGCCAAAAATGATTGCACCATTTTCATACTTGGCACCTAAACTTCTAAGCACATAATTTATTGCCCTAATATTTTTATAGGTCGATAACCAATAATCATAAACCTTATCATGAAAAGAGTTTAAAATATACAAGTCTAATTCATCGTATTCTCTATTAGCCGAGCTTCCGGGCGAACCTTGTTTTGCATTATCGCTCCTTAATTCGGTTAGCATCCACTCGTTATAAAGTATTTCGTGCATCCCATTGTAACAGCCAGTTAAAGCAGATCTGGTTTCAGCAAAATTTTTGTAAAAAGCTTCCGCTCCTACATTTGATATAGGATCGATATCAATTACTTTCTGACAAGACGTTGAAGTAAATAACAACACCATCACCGCAATAATAATTCTTATATGTTTCATAATTTGAATAATCTAGAATGTTAAATCAATACCAAAAGTGTAGGTTTTTACAAGTGGAAAAGCCCCTCTCTGGTAGCCATCTACCAGAGGTGATGCATAATTACCTGTGGTAGACCTTGCCTCAGGATTTATACCTCTGTAGCCTTTTCCAAAAAAGTAAAATAAATTATCTGCTGATGAATAAAACCTGAGTCCGTTTAATTTTAGTTTTTTAGCAAATTTAACTGGTGTAGTGTAACCTAAAATAACAGTTCTGATAGAAGTGTAAGATGCATCTTCCATTACATAATCTGTTAATAACCAGTTTTCTCCGTTGGTATCGTAAGGTGTTTTTCCATCTCCAGGATACATTTCACTTAACCATCTGTTTTCTGAGTTAAAGTCTTTATTGTACCTTCTATGTTCATTATAATTTGGATCACCGTTGATTAATTTTCCTCCCTGCGAACCTTGAATAAAGACATTAAGATCAAAACCCTTGTATTTAAACATATTGTTTATGCCCCATAAAAAATCCGGGAATGGCGTGCCTAAAGTCATCCTATCATTAGGGTCGATGATATTGTCGCCATTTACATCTACGAACTTTAAACCACCTGCCTGAAAGTATCTTGATAGAGTTGAAGTCTGACCAGCAGCTCTTGCTTCGTCTATTTGTGCTTGCGAAGTCCAAACGCCATCAGTTTTATAACCAAAGTATTGAATTGCTGGCTGACCAATGATTGAAGCATATACTTCATTTCGCTCTCCAAAATTATATTGGAAAGGCTCACCACCTAATTCTAAAACTTTATTTCTATTGGCAGAAAATGTAACCGTAGTTGTCCAGTCGAAATTTTTGGTTTTGATATTATTAGCGCTAATTTCCAACTCGATACCTTGATTACGAACTTTACCTGCATTATTGATAAATTCATTTGAACCTGTAAAAGATTGAGCTGCTTGATTATATAATAATCTATCGGTAACTGAGTTATAGTATTCAGCTGTTAAGCTAAATCTATTATTTAAAAACCCAAGGTCTAAACCTGTATTAGATTCGAAAGTACGCTCCCAAGTTATGTTTGGATTTGCGATTACGCTACCATTAGGCGATAAACCTAAATTAACTGTACCACTACCAGAACCAAAAGCATAATTAGCAGGATAAAGTAAATCTTGGAATGCGAAACTTGTAATTCTGTTATTGCCAGTTGCGCCATAACTTGTTCTTAATTTTAAATTACTTACCCATTTTACAGATTTCATGAATGGCTCATTACTAATTAACCAACCTGCAGATACAGAAGGGAAAGAGCCATATTGGTTACCTTTGGCAAAATAAGAACTTCCATCTACCCTAAAGCTACTGCTAAAAAGGTATTTATTTTTGTAATCATAAGTAATCCTACCTAAGTATGATATTAGGCCAATTTTATCTCTTAAGGTAAAAGTTTCACTCTGATCAATTAAGGCAGCCTGATTTAAGGTTTGAAAATCATTGGTTGGAAAATCTCTGCCCAAAATTTGAGACCTATCAATCCATGTTTGCTGAATTGTGTAACCCAACAATCCCGTTACGTTATGATTTCCCTTTCTTAATGTATAATTTAGCGTATTTTCCCAGAGCAAATCTTTATAATCTCTACCACCCACAATAGCCTGGTTTACACCACCATCTTGTCGGGCATTACTTTGAGTATAAGTGAAATCATCCTGTTTAGTAAAATAACCACCTACAGATGTTTTGAACAACAATTTATTTGGTTTATTTTTTATCAAATCAAATGATAAATCAGCTCCGCTCAAAATTCTATAGCTATTACTAAACCTTTCTTCTCTAGCGGCAATTGATAATGGAGTGTTGTTCTGTGAGCCAAAAGGATTAATTAAACCCGGACTTACCCAATATGATCCATCAGGCATAAAGCCAGAATATCTAAGCTGATTGAAGTGCCTTGCTTCAGCATAATCACCGGGTAAAATATTTGCCCATTGTGCATTTTGCCTTACAAATTGCGCAGTAAACTGATTATGGTAGGTTGGCAAATAACTAGGAAATCTAAAATAATCAGTAAAGTTTACAGCTGGTCTGTTGTTTTTAATGTAAGATGGATTAAAGTTGATACTAAACTTTACTCGCTTGCTTAAGTTACCATCTAACTTTGCTCTAACGTTCATTCTATCATTATTACTATAATTCATAATACCTTCATCTTTTTGAAGGTTACCAGAAACGTAATATTTTAAATCCTTATTACCTCCAGAAACACCAATTTGCACATTGTAAATTGAAGCAGTATTTCTTAAAGCTACTTGTTGCCAATCGGTATAACCGCCTATTTCATTCTGAATAATGTAGCCAGCACGTTCAGCATCCTGAACTAATAACCTTCTATTGGCAGGCACCGATGGATCGTTAGCTCTTAACTCAGATTCTCTAAATAACTTTTCTACATATTCTGCGTGGGTATATAATGGATATGTAGACAATACCTCGTGTATGCCATAATAAGTTTTAAAAGTATAGCGAGGTTTATCGGCAACGCCACCTTTTGTAGTAATTAATATTACTCCATTTGCCGCTCTAGATCCATAAATTGCTGCCGAAGCTGCATCTTTTAAAACCTCTATCGATTCTACGTCTTGTGGGTTAACAAATGATAGTCCATCTGGAACAGGATAACCATCAACAACAACAAGCGGCGATGAATTTGCACTGATTGAGCTAAAGCCCCTAACCCTAACTACTGGATCTGCACCAGCCTCAGATGTTACATTTTGTATAGTTACCCCAGCAATTTTACCGATTAATGCGTTATCTAACCTTGTAGTAGGTATCTCATCTAAATTGGTATTAGTTAATTTACTAACGGCACCAGTAACCGCAGATTTTTTTTGCGTACCGTAGCCAACAACAACAACTTCTCCTAAATCACTGGTTTCTTCTTCTAACACTACAGTCATTAACTTGTTATCAACCACCGATTTAGCCGAACTTTTAAATCCAATAGTCTGAATAATTAAAATTTTGCCCTGTTCTGCAGTAATTGTAAACTCTCCATTTTCATTGGTAACCGTACCTTGATTAGTGTCTTTAATTTTAACAGAAACACCAGGTAATATCTCGCCACTAGCTGATTTTACAACCCCTTGTACCTTAATTCTAGTTTGTGCACTTAACTCACAAACAAACAGAAATAGGCAAGGAATGAAAACCATTAGAATACGTTGATAGTAGATTCTAACTTTCATACTTTGTTTATAATTGGTTTTTTCAAACAATTGGCAAACAAATCTAAATTGGTTTACCAAAAATTGGTTTACCAAATCTAATATTTAAATTAATTAAAACAAAATATTTAATTAAAATTTGTCAATTATTTTTAAGCGTTTCAAATGGCCACTTTACAAGCACAATAAAACTAGTTAAATCACTCATAAAAAGGCAATTATGAGTGATTTCTAATAACATAATTTTGCAAAATAGCAATCAGATTTCGTAAGTTAATTTAACTATTGAGCAAAATTCATTTTCTTTAAGAGAAACTTAAGCCTCCATTAATATCGATATTCGTTCCCGTTATATAAGACGACTCATCTGAAGAAAGATAAACCACCAAATCAGCAACTTCTTTAGCCTCACCTTCTCTTTTTAAGGAAGTAGAATTAGCTACATTACCTCTAACTTCGGGCTTGGTAAAAGTATCATGAAAAGTTGTGGCAATCATTCCGGGAGCAACAGCATTTACCCTTATACCTTTTACCCCAAATTCTTTGGCTAATGCACGTGTATAAGTCATAACAGCACCTTTTGAAGTGGCATAAGCACTTGCGCCAGGCCCGCCACCATCTCTACCTGCTAACGATGATAAATTAATTATTGATGAACCAGCTGGCATGTACGGACTAGTTGCTTTTACTGCAAAAAATACAGATTTCACGTTGATATCCATTACCAAATTCCAAAAATCCTCATCCATTTCTGCAGTAGTTTTACGGGCAACCATACCACCAGCAACATTTGCTAAAATATGTATCTCACTTCCAAAAGCTTCTGTGGTTTTTGCAATCAAATTTTGTACATCATCCCATTTACTCATATCAGCTTTTACCGCAATTGCTTCTCCTCCAAACTCTTTAATGAGTGAGAGTGTTTCTTGGGCATTAGCCTCACTTCCATAATAATTAACTACTACTTTAGCACCTTCTTGTGCAAGTTGAACAGATACTGCTCTTCCTATATCTCTAGAACCTCCAGATACGATGGCAACTTTATTTTTTAATCGCATAATTTTATTTATTTAATTTAATCTTTTTATTGGTGATGTATTTGATACTTATCCAGGTTAATGGCACTAAAACTGCGGCCAAAACGAAAAATGAAACATAACTTGTTCTAGTTATAATTGGTACAGCCCAAGTGGTAAGTAGTGTACCTAAAACGGCCGCTGTACCGCCCATACCAGCAACAGTACCCACATTTTTGCCGTTAAAATAATCGCTTGGCAATGTTTGTATGTTACCTATCAAAAATTGAAATCCGAAAAGTGTTGCGCCGATTAACAACATGGCTAGCGTTGGGTTATCTTTTAAAGTACTCAAAAAGAAAACTATAGCAACAAGCGAACAAAGCATTATTGCACAACCAATTGCAATGGCATTTTTGCGGGCTTTTTCTGCCGCTACGCCATTTCTAATTTGCCACGACGAAAAATATCCGCCAGATAAACTTCCTATAGCAGCAAATAAGTATGGCACCCAAGTAAATGAGGCAATTTGTTTAATATCAAAAGTAAACTGCTCTTTTAAAAAAGTTGGCAACCACGTAACAAATAACCACCAAACCGGATCGATAAAAAACCTCCCCATAATTATTCCCCAAGTATTTCTAAATTTTAGTAATTCTCTCCATGTTAATACTGGAACATGTTCAGCAACAGCCTCTACAGTACTTTTTGCATTACTCGAAGTAATATGATCTCGTTCTTCTGCTGTTAACCAAGGATGTTTATCTGGCGTAGCTTTGTTGATTACCCACCATGGAATAACCCATATTAATCCTAAAACAGCAATCAGAATAAAAGTAAGTTTCCAGCCAAAGGCGATGTAAAGTATTGCGATAATTGGCGCCGAAACAACTGATCCTAACGAGGCACCCGCTCCAAATATGCCTTGTGCAATGGCTCTTTCTTTAGCAGGAAACCACTCAGCATTACTTTTTGTTGCCCCAGGCCAATTTCCAGCTTCGCTAAAACCTAGCATAAATCTAAAAACACTAAATGATGAGAGTGATTTAGCAAAAGCATGCAATGCTATAGAAATGCTCCAGCCAATAATAGAAATCGTCATCCCTAATCTGGTACCTACCGTATCCATCAGTTTACCTGTAAATGTTTGCCCTAATGCATAAGCAATCATAAAAAAAGTGGTAATTACGGCCAATGCACTTTTATTATCTACATCGGCAATGCCAAACTCTTTGTATATATAAGGCCAAAGAATGTTAATCGCACTTCTATCAACATAGTTGATTACTGTTGCAACACCTATTAGGGATATAATCCACCATCTTAATCCTTTAACCTTCATTTATTTTTATTAATTAATTGAATATTAGCTACGCCTTTATGTGCATTGGTAACTCTATTATCATCGTAAATAAGATTTCCCTTTGGCTCTCCTTTACTACTTTTTAGCCTTACATTAAATCCATATCCGCTAGCATTGACATTGCTTGTATTGTTTTTAAATTCATTATATGAACCCCAGCCTTCATAAACACAGTTGATCTGGTATCCATCAGTTAATGCCGAAGGTTGTTCATTTATACCTTTGTTATCCTTAATTAGATAGTTATTGCCTTTAACATCAACCCAACTATCTGCACTGTTGGCACCAGAAATACCTTTGCTATAAAATGTGTTATTTGCAATGAGACCGCCAGTTGTACCTTCTTTAATATCTATACATTCTGCCGCCACAAATGGGCCAATAACATTATTAACTACCTTATTTGAATCACATCTGTCTATTTCGCCGTTAGAGATTTTTGGCCAATTGCTATAGGCAGTTCCAATGTAAATTCCTTCTCCATAATCAGGCGTTTTTAAGCCAACATAATTTACTTCTGTATGCTGAATTACATTATGCTTGCTAAACTTTCTCAAATGAATTCCTTCCTCTCCTATTTGGGTTACCAAAACGGCATCAATTATATTATGACTAGCTCCATCGGTTACCAAACCTTTTAAACCATTGGTAATCGTAAATCCTTTTAATATCCAATAGTTTGCTTTTAAGTTTAAAACATAACCTGTTTGTATAGATCCACCATCTAAAACCGCTTTTCTCCCTCCTACCAAAACAATAGGTTTAGCTGAGCTACCGCTTACCGCAGCTTCAATAATGAACTTGCCATCATAAACACCATCTTTAAGTATTATAGAATCGCCAGGCTTAGCAATGCTTAGGCTATTTTTTAACTCGTTACTGTTTCTAACAATAATTACTTTAGCAGCATTTTTTGAAACAAAAGTATCAGTATTGAAAACGCCAAATGCCAATAACAGTAAAAATGAAATTTGTAAATACCTCACAGGCCGTTTTGCTTTAAAAAATTAATTATTCGTTGAGATAACTCTGCGTTATTTTCTGCTGAAAATCCACCATGGCCACCTCCCTTAATTGTCATGAATTCATTTTTAACACCTAATTCGTTTAGCTTTTTTGTTAAATCAATAGATTGCTGATAAGGTACAGTTGGATCGGCATCACCATGGACGGTAAAAACCGGTGGACTATCTTTAGTAATTTGATAAATTGGCGATATGGATTTTTTGAAATTATTGTCGCCAAATTTGTCGCCTAGCCAATATTTTACCGTTTTACTAGTTTGATCACCAAAACCTGTCGAGCTTAAATCGGCAACCCCAAATTTATTGATAATGGCAGCCACTTTAACATTTGCAACCCCTAAACAATTGCCATCAAACAGGTTATTATTGGCCAACAAACCTCCCATTAAGGCCAAATGCCCGCCAGCCGAACTCCCCATAATTACAATCTTATTGATATCAATATTTAGTTCTTTGGCATTTTTTATCAAATAAATTAATGCGCAACGCGTATCTTCAATTGCTGCCGGAGCTTTAGCGGTTGGTGCTAAACGGTAAGCGATATTTGCAACCGCATATCCTTGCTTAAAGAAAGAGCCAAAACCAGTTTGCGCTTCTTTGTTACCTCTTGCCCAACCTCCACCATGTACATTTATGATAATTGGTGATGGTTCTTTTGTTTTAGACAGCAAGTACAAATCCATTTTACCTTCCCAATTATTTACCTTAGTATAAACTGCATCTAGCTTTGCAGAATATCCACTAGGGTAATTAACTTTTTTAACAAGCGGCTTATCTTGCCCATTGGCAAATTGGGCTAAAGTCATTAAGCAGAAGCACAAAAAATTTCTCATTACAACCATCTGTTTAAAATGTAGGACGAAAAAATTGTTATTTGTGAATACCTAATTCCTTTAAAAATTCCATCATCTGGGCATTTATTTCTGAGTTCTTTTCAGCAGGAAATTTTCCATGCTGACCGCCAGGAACGGTTATAAGCTTATTTTTAATCCCCATTGCATCAAGTTTTTTCTTAAAATCAATTGATTGTTGGTAGTTAACCGTTGGGTCTGCATCGCCATGCACTATAAAAATTGGCGGACTGTCTTTTTTGATTTGATAAATTGGAGAAACTGATTTGGCAAATTCCGATTCTCTTTTTTGGCTACCCAACCACATTACTGCCGATTTACTTGGCCATGCACCAACATCGGTAATACCATATTTATCAATTATTGCAGCTACTTTAATATCTTTAACACCAGGGCAATTGTTATCAAATTTAGTATCGTTACCTAATAAACCACCCATTAATGCCAAATGACCACCAGCAGAGCCACCCATGATTACGATTTTATTGATATCTATATTAAGTTCTTTGGCGTTTTTGATTAAATAAATTAATGCACAACGCGTATCTTCTACCGCAGCAGGAGCTGGAGCTTGCTGGGATAAACGATAAGAGATATTTGCTACTGCATAACCTTTTTTAAAAAAAGTAGAAAATCCAGTTTGGCTCTGCCTTTCTCCTTTATTCCAGCCTCCACCGTGAATGTTGATCACCACCGGGCTAGGTCCTTTATCCTTAGATGGCAAATAAAGATCCATTTTACCATCCCAACCGTTTGGCTGTGTATAAACCACATTTAGTTGTTCTGAGTAACCTGCCGGATAAACAACTTTTTTGTAAGCAGCTGTATCTTGGGCGTTTAGGTTTAAGCCAATGGCTAACCAAAGGCAAATTGCAAGTAATTTTTTCATGTTTTTAAGGATAATTTTATTTAGCAAGAAAATCTTCGCGATGCGGACTGAAAACATCTATTAAAACACCAGGCTCAACGCATACACAACCGTGAATAGCATGTGGCGGCACGTAATAACCATCGCCAGTTTTTATAGTTTTTGTTTCATCTCCAATGGTCATTTCAAAAACACCACTTTCTACATAAGTAACTTGAGAGTGGTGGTGCTCATGAAGCGTTCCTACAGCATCTTTGTCAAATTTTGCCTTTACTAGCATAATTTTATCGTCATAACCAAAAACCTGTCTTTTAATTCCATTGCCTAAATCTTCCCAAGGTATTTGTGTTTCTATTTGAAATAATTCACTTTGTAGCATGTTGATGTTTTATTTAAATGTGATATAATTGTTTTGATCTTGATAATTGATGTTGTATTGATATAGTTTACCATTAATCTTAAAAGTTATTGATGCCTCCTCTTCGGTAGATTTAAGCAACTTTAGTTCGGATATAGTAGGAGTTGAAGCAGCAACAGATTCATTAATTGGATCAACCTGCCCATGTGTTTCAATAATATTTACATAGGTTTGATTACTTACATTATTTTGCGTTAACATAAACGCTTTACCATCAACCAAGTTCATATTTGGATCGTTTGCGCCAATTGATACTAATTTAAATGTTAATGGTTTTTCTGAAGTGAAGTGTGTTGTATAAAACCTTTTTTGATTAAGTAAGGTTACCGATCCTTGAGTTTCAGCTAGCTTATGTTCGGCATTTAACCAAAGGTGCTGATAGCCATTTTTTGTGCCTAAAGCTTGTAGATGATTGGGATTTGATTTAATTTGAAAAGAGCTATTTACCAATTGCCCTTTGTAATAAAAAGGTAAATCGTATTGATGAGAAGAAGATGACCTCAAATTAAATACATCAACTAAAATTGGCTTTTGCAATTCAGCTACTTTGATTAAGGAGATAGTCCTTCTCATTTTTATACCATTAAAGGCATTATCTTCTTTTGCACTAATAACTTGCAGATTCGGAGTATTACTAAAATATAAAAGCTCAGGACTTTTAGCTTCTGCATCTACTAGAATACCATTGTAATTTGAGCTTTGATCTACAGCAACAGTGTTATGCGCAATGGTTTGTTTAGCCCAAGTTTCATTCTCTGGCAAGTAATTACCACCACCTTTTGTATCAATATTTAAAAATCTAGCAGATCCGTAATCAGCAAACACCTCTGTGTTATGATCATAAAATAAAAGGTTTAAACGATCAAAGTGTCCGTGGCCCATACCTTGCGATGCAGCTTTTAACAATACGGCTATTTGGTCGGCATTATTGCCGTATCTAAGCACGCCTACACCACCTTCATCACCATTTTTTCCATCTTTAATCCATAATGATGTGTACTTAAAAGGCTGTGCTTTGTTTGCCGCTATTGCCTTCGCAACCTTTAAACCAGCGTCAGAAACAATTACTCGTTGCTGCTGCTGCGCCACATCTAATAAGTCTGCATCTGCACTGATATCAGCGTAAGCTAGATTTAAACCATAAACCAACTCTATCGATTCATAAGTCTTATCTTTAATGGCATCATTAATGGGGAAAAAAGCTTTATTAGTGTAGGTTAATTGTAAAGCAGTTTGGATAGCTTTAGCCAATAATTTATCCCTATATTCAAAAATCTTCAGTTCTGGCTGGTAATTGTTAATGGCTTTAGCAAAAAGTACAAAAGGCAATAATGAATAACGCTGGTAATACGGGCCTTCCATGTAGTAGCCATCAGGCGAAAAAAGCTGATTGATTTGGGCATAATATCCAGTCTTGCCATCCTTAGCAGATCCTTTTAGTGCCATTTCAACATATTCTCGTTTATTTAGCACATAACCTGTCATACCAACAGCTGTTAAATTCCAAGTACCATGGTTATGTATCTTATCTAAAACATCCTTTCTATCTTCTGTAAAAAACTTAAGTATGGGCATAAAAAGTTTTGTTTCGATATATTTTCTATCATCATTAGAAATCGCATCGTATACTAAATCATATCCCTGAATAGTATAAACTTGCCACACAAAATCATTTAAACTTTGCCAGAACATTCTCCCACCCTCTTTATTTGTTTTACTTTTAGGATGGATAGGCCAAGTTTCATATCTATCGGCATAAGCTTTTAGTAAATTTTTAACATAATCTGCGTATTTTTTTTCACCAGAAATTTGATAAACTGTAGCACAGTTTAAAATATTGGTGTAATTTTTCTTGTGTTGCTCATGGGTAAATCCACCACCTCCATCTTTAGGCGTAGGTACATTTAGAGGTATATTTAGGGCTTTATCTGCCTCAGTCTTTAAATTTTGATAAGAGTTTTTAAGAATAGGTAATGATGCACAGCCTTGTTTTACAGCAGCAACATTTGCCTTGGTAAGCATTAAACTTGGATGGGTTTGACTCCAAAGTTGTTGGCTAAAAATTAGGCAAAAAAATACACTTACCACTTTTTTAAGGTAGTTGATCATGGTAATAAAATTTAGGTTATCTTACTATTTGGTTAGATGAAAGTTTAGCTTTTATCCTTTAATTTCATTTATAATTTTTTCTGTGGCATATCCAGCTTTACTAATTTGCCAAATCTCATTTAAATGTGCAGCCATAGCATTTTCAGCATAGGCTACATCCTGATTTTCTATGGCAGTTAGAATCTCCCTATGCTCTGGCATTGCTGTTTTACCTCTATTCTCCCCACAAATTTTGTTGTCTACAATGTTTTTAATCAAATCTGGAATTAAAATCAATATCATCGATTCGATTACAGAATTTTTAGATGCTTTTGCCACTTTAATATGGAATAACATATCTTCCTCAACGGCACTTTTGGCACCACTGTTTATTTTATTTTCATAATCTAAAAGCGCTTGTCTTATGGCATCCAAATCTTCAGTGGTTCTTCTTTCTGCAGCAAGCTTAACTGCGCTTAACTCCAAATGATACCTTGCTTCCAGCAATGCATTAAAATCGTCTTTATTAAAATTAATGATATCAGAAATGATGCTATCTATTACGTTTATACTTAAACCTGATACGTAAGTGCCACTTTGAGGATTGGTTTTTAATAAGCCATAAAACTCAAGCTTTAATATCGCTTCTCTGATATAACTTCTGCCAACACCAAATTTTTCAGACAAAACTCTTTCTGCAGGCAATCTATCGCCAGGCTTTAATTGACCAGAAGTAATTAAATGTTTTAATTGATTAATAATTTTATCAACGGGTGTTTCAAGCTGAATAGCCGTAATGTTTTCGATTAATGATTTCATATTATATTTGGTAAACCAATTAATTGGTTTACCAAATATAATAATTATAATTCTTCAAACAATTTATTTTTTAAATTAATGAAGATGATTAATTAATTCAACGATTTAACTATTAGTTAATATGTTTAACATAAGCAATTTAAGCATTTATAAAGTTAAAAATCGATATTATTTAATTGCTTGAAAATTGAGCTTTAATAATTTGATACAAGGGAAAATTAGAGAATATTTAAGCATTAAATCAGTATT
The DNA here is from genome assembly GCF_059424425.1 of Pedobacter sp. GW456-11-11-14-TSB4. Lineage (NCBI taxonomy): Bacteria > Pseudomonadati > Bacteroidota > Sphingobacteriia > Sphingobacteriales > Sphingobacteriaceae > Pedobacter > Pedobacter sp. GW456-11-11-14-TSB4. Next base: position 209,023 of record NZ_JBWKZK010000005.1, on the reverse strand, counting down.
AATGCAGCTCTAAAACAACTTAAACAAAAAAAGCAGCTCTTTTCAGAACTGCTTTAAAACTTGGGGTCAGTGGCGGTGCGTAATTCGAACCATTTTGTGGACGAATTGATTGAAATAGGCGGTTTTTCGAAAAAATTTAAAGAATATACAAAGCAACTAAATATCAAGTTATAAATTGCTCCATACTATCTTTCCATATTATAAACCCTTTCCGTTCGTCCGAATAATCATGTAATACACGGCTGAAATTTACTGGTGTTGATTGCAAAAACGCAGACCTCCCTTCATTTCGAATCTTATTAAGATCATTGTCTATAATATCGAGCATCTTTTTGAGTTCTGAAATTTCTTTTGATGTATACCAAATATATGTGGCCTCATCCGTATCCAGTGTTTCCATAACAATATGATAATGCTCCTCTCCCGCTATAAGAAAAATAAAAGCGAATGGACTTAACACAAATCGTACTTTCAGGATATTGCCTAGATGAAGCTCTGATAAATACCTTAGATGGATTTTATGCCGATAATTCCCTCTCGTTAATACATCTTTTAACAATTCTTCTCCCGATTCGTACAAGGTTTGGCTAGCATTTCCCGCGTTAAGTTGGGAGGTTGCAATATTCTTACCTAAAAAATCACCTTTCTTAAATAAGTTCTTTTCAGCAAAACGAAAACGCACATTGTCTACAACTTCACGATTCAGTTTTTTTAAATCATCACTGGTTGCTGATTTACCAACTATTACACCTTTTTCGATAATGATACAGATAGCTACCACGATTGTCTTGGTGTTTAAGTATTTCTCAAAGTATAACTTTAATACTTCAAATTCAGGACGCATATTCAGATTTTCGATATCAAATGACACTTCCTGCCCTATCTCCTTTATAAATTCACAGAAAGCAACCCCGCCGTATAAAAAATCAAGTGATTCTATCGCAATTTTAATATTTCGTTCAATGATTTGATCATTCAAGAGGCTTACTGAATTATCTTTGGGTTTTACCTCTTCATCAACCTCAATAACATCATCAAACAAAGTTCTATTTTTTATCAGTTTTTTATAGTAAACGTTCCTTTTAAGGAACATGGTGTTTAGATAATCAATCTTAATATCTCTATAATCATAAATCACTGGAGTTAATTCAGATCGCTGTACACGACCAATATATTGGATTAGTTTACCTCCAAAAGAAAACGGATAGACCAAAAATAGACATTGCGCATTTTGAAGATCTGAACCTTCCCCAAAGAATTGGCCAGTTGTAATGAGTACTTGGTAATTTCCAGCCTTTAAGTTTTGCCATTTAGCTTTTCGGTTGGATTCCGAATCGTCACCACTTAATGTTACTGTTTCAAAAGATTGCTTTAAGTACTGATTTAGAGTTTCAATATGTTCTTTTCTTTCCGTGAGTATAACCACTCGTTTTCCAGTATTTAGCTGGAATGTAACATCTTTTAAAATCAACCTGTTTCTTTCGGAATCATGAATAAGAATATTTGATAAAGTTTCGAAACGATCTGTTTTGGCATTGAATTCTACGTTCAATGTTGTATTTCTGATGATAATCTCAGGTTGTGCTGATGCTCCCTTATCGCTGGATTTCATTTCTGAGATGACCTCCCCAAGATGAACAGAGATCAGTCTATCATCGCTGTTTTTCCGAAAAGGTGTTGCCGTAAGGCCGTATAGATAGTAAGAATGGAAAAGTGAGACCGCATTCTTAAATGTTTCTGCGGCTATGTGATGACATTCGTCAACAATAATAATCCCGAAGCCGCGAACCAGTTTTTCTGCTTCAAGTTTTTGCAATTCTTTGCCCAGGCTCTGTATCATGGCAATGGTAACACGCTTTCCAATTTTTGTTTTGCCTTGACCAATCCTACCAATTTCCTGTTTTGGAATTCCTAAAAATGCTTCAATTCTTTCCGACCATTGATCTGCCAGTTGATTACGGTGAACGATAATTAATGCTGGTTGCTGTTTATCAGCAATAATTTTTAGGCCAACAACAGTTTTTCCAGAACCGGGTGGTGCAACGATTATGCCTATATCCTTTTTAGATGCAGCCTCTACCGCTGGCAACTGATATTCTCGCAAAGAAGCGTTAAAAGAAAAATTAGCCTGAGGGAGCAATTTCCGATGATCATCTAGCTGATATTCAATATTATTCTGGATACAGTAAACCAATAGTTTTCTAATAAATCCCTTTGGGATAATAGCATATTCTTTTACCTCCTCTATAAATCTAAAATATCTCTTAGTCCCAAACGTGCTTTTACCACTATTTTTTTTAATGATGAAGTTTGCATTAAAAAAGTTAAGTTCATCTTTTAAAAAGGACGCTAATGCAGTACTAATTCCATTGCGATTGATTTCAATGGTATTTGATAGTTTGATTAAAAGTTTACCCGGTTCAACAACACTTGCATTTTTAGAGTTTGTTAATGAAAGAAATATTTGGTCTAAGTTGTTAGTAGAAATTCGTTTAATGCCATTTAGAAATTCCCATTGGTTTGTATAAGGAATAGCTGTTTCAGTGTTTATGAAACAACTGTTACCAAGTTCTAAGGAAGTTTTATGAAATGGTAAAGCAATCAGATTCCCAAAACCTTTGCCAGAAAGTTTATCCTGATTGGGGAAGAGCCGGTCAAAACTGGAATTTTTGTCAAAAGTAGACACTCCTCCTACCTTCTCTAATAAGCTAAGCACAATTATTCTACTTTTAAAAGCTGGATATGGTTGATTAAAAAATATCCAAACATGCCCACCCTTTCCACTTCTTGAACGTTCTAGATAAGCAGGAATATTATAGTCGGAGCAAATGGATAAAAAACTTCTACAATCTTCAATCCAGCTATTCTTATCAAAATCTGCCACGATTAACCAAGAGGTATTATCTTGTAAAAGTGGATATAATCCTATGAGTTGCCTGCCGTCAAGATGTTTTTGAATCTGATCTTCAGTTAATGGGAGATAATTTATTGTTTCTGAATCAGTGGGGTTTGTACTTTTCTTATAAATACGGTTAAAATAAGGATCGTAGAATTTAGCAGGCATGTAACCACTTTTGCTTCCTTTTGACCAGTGGATAGCATAGACGTCTTCACGTCCTTTGAACAAGGATTTATATAATTGTAACTTATCCAATTTTCAAATCATTGAAATAGCAAATAAACAAAAAGTGTTCGTATCCGTGCAAATAAACCCTCAAGTTTTCTTTTAAAATATAGCCCTGAGCCTCGCTTCCAAGTATTCAGACATGCCATTAGCCAAAAATTCTACAAGCGGTAAGTCCGAATTTTGTTGTTCACATGCTACAATGGTATTAATATAGCCTATCATATCCTCATGTGTTTTGATAGCCGGAAAAACCGGAGGACAACCATGTTTCATCATCACTGTACCCATAATTATTCTGCATACCCTTCCGTTACCATCTGCAAAAGGGTGGATATCATTAAGAAATTTATTGTGAAAATAAGCTAATGCTGTGAGCATATGGTTGTCATCGTTGCTATTGTCGACCCTATCAAATGCCCTGGTAAAAAATTCTATATGGCTCGACATAATGATATCCAGATTATAGTGCGGTGCATAATCCTTGTCTGAAAAAAAAGGTTCTCTTGACCCCGATACCGGAAAATTTCGATAATTACCAACAAGATCTGGATGGTAATCGCCATTCCATGACAAGTCACTTCCCATAAGATCTCGATGAATATCCTTGATTAGCTCTTCGGACAAATTGAACTCATTGTACCGCTCGATCATATTAGCCAATATTTTCCTGTGATCCTCCAATTGAAGAAAACTAGACAATTTCTCTTTGTTTACATACTCGTTATTAAGAAAACGGATGGTATCCCCGTAATCCAGCTTTGGATCTTCGATCCTTGATGAAAAAAAAGAGTAATCATTGATCAGGTCATCTTTGAATTGCTGATCCCAGTTAGGTCTGGGGAATCGTTGCCCAAATGCAGCAAGTGCTTTATTGAACCTCTCCAAAAAAAGCCTAGGCATGTTAGTCCTTGTATTTGGTAACCAGCACACGAACCCATTTACGAATGTCCGAAGGATAGGCAAAGCGCCTGTTCCATGCATCCTTTACAATGGTCTTTCCAAAGATATACATTTGAAAATCATCCTTGAAAGTAGCAGGTATAGAATCGAAAGGCACCAATTCCCTCGCAGAGGAAAGGTCTTTAAGTGCAACAATATCCGATCTAGTCATTAACATGGCTTATACAATTTTGTGTTTAAAATACGAACATATATGATGCCAGTACACAATCATTTACAAAAGTAAATAAAAATAAATCAAATTAACCAAAAACGAACTTAAAAAATAAATTACGAAGGCTACTCTAGCCCTTTCAATTAATTGAATTAAAACAGTTTGACCATAAAAACATAAGGTTTATAATTAAATTAAAAAGGGGTTTTCTGCTCCAAAAAAAAAATGGGTAATGAGGCAACTCCATAACGAGGCTCGAACCAAAAAATTAATATCTATCGGTATAGAAAGGCATTTTTAAACATATCTACATTTTTGACATCAAAACATCGAACCACTTTTCTCAAGAAAAACTATCTTGTGAGCAACTGTAAGTAAATGCCTTATACAAAAAAAGCAGCTCTTTTCAGAACTGCTTTTAAAACTCGGGGTCAGTAAAGTCATATAGTTCAAACCGATATTTACACAAATCGATTGAAATTAGGGTTTTGGAGGAATTTATACATAATTGGAGATAATCATCCAATAGCGAATATAATATTCAAATAGAGACACAAGCGGCATTGAAAATCATTTCAGATTTATTTAAAAAGTTTTACTAACCTACTGGGTAAATTCCACTCTGCCAAAGGCAAAGTGCCTTCCATCCATTCTTTGACATCATGGGCGGATTCGAACCGCCGTAAAAGGTTTTGCAGACCTGTACCTAACCACTCGGCCACATGACTATGTAAAAACTGACTCTCAAAAAGCTCTGGTGCCCAAAGGCACCAAAGCCAGTCTAGGTTAGTTAATAGTTAAGATTTATTACTTCGCCTTAGCTGTCGTATTTAACAGTTCGGCCAGTTTTGCGCTCAGCTTTTCTCCCCTAAGCCCCTTGGCAATGATTTTTCCATTTGGATCGATCAGAAAGTTGGCGGGAATTGATCTGACACCATAGGCCTTTGCCACCTCATTGTCCCAGAACTTTAGGTCAGATACCTGCGTCCAGTCCAGCTTATCATCAGCAATGGCCTTCACCCATGCATCATGTGCACCTGGCTTGTCTAACGAAACACCCAAAACGGTAAAGCCCTTGTCCTTGAACTGGTTAAAAGCTGCCACAACATTCGGGTTCTCCCTTCTGCATGGACCGCACCAAGATGCCCAAAAATCAATCAGCACATATTTACCTTTAAGGTCAGAAAGGCTTGCAGGTTTTCCGTTTACATCATTTTGGGTAAAGGCAATCGCAGGCAATCCAATCCTGGTTTTCTGTCCGGCCACAAAGACACCATTTGCGGCCTTTCCGGCCTTGGTTGCCTTAACCTCTGTACTGAGTAAGTTATAGGCCTTGTGTGCATCATCCAAATATTTTTCATTTGCGGCGAGCGGTGTCAAAACCCCGATGCTGATGTATGAATTTGGGTGTGATTTTGCAAAAGCCAATTGGATTGGATACAATTGCTCGGATGCTGTTGAATAGCGGTCATAATAGGCATCCATGAATTTCTCATCTGCCTTTTGTTCGGTAGTGAAATTAGCATATTCGGCACTGATTTTTGACAGCTCATCCTGAATGGTCTTTGTTGCCGCTCTTAATTCAGCATCTTCATTATTTACCTTCGAGCCAGAAATCTTTGCAAATTTTATCGAATCGCTAACCTCAATAGCAATATTTGCCGGTTCAATGTAAAAAGAAAGTGCATCCCTCCTTGCGCCCTTTGACTGCTGCTTGGTATAAAGGGTTGCCTTTACCGGCTCTGGCACCTCTCCCCTGAATGAAAAAGCGCCTGAACTTACGCTGCCCGAATCAATGATTGTTTTTCGGTCGACAGCGTAGGAAAGATATACTGTTGTGCCCTCTTTAAGCTTACCTGTACTCAATTTGATCTGAAAGGGTTGCTGGGCATATAAGGTGAATGGCAACAGGGAAATGGTGATTAACAATAGTTTTTTCATGCGTCAATGGGGATTAAATTTAACGTTGTCACAAATATAGGAATAAATACGACTAAAATAGTAGTCTTTTTATTTTTATTTTTTTAGATTTGCTGCTGTTCATATATTCATCTTTTGTTTAAGGGCGGCCGTTCATGTTTGTTCGGCCGTTTTTTTATATTTTCAACTGGTAATGACTTATTGTTTCTGTTGGAACAGATAAATAGAAAATTATCTCTGCTACCGCTGATGTATTCTTTTACATATCTTTAATATTTGTCCTTTGAAATGTTATTCATAAACTTTAGCAGGTAATTAGCTAATCGCTAGAAAATGATTATTTTAGCAATCGATGATTTCAAAGAAAACGAAATATGCCATAAAGGCACTTGTGGCCTTGGGCAAGAATGTTGGAAAACCAGCGATCAATATCGCATCGATTGCCGCAAGTGAAAGTATTCCCAAAAAATTCTTGGAGCAGATACTGCTGGATCTCCGCAATGCGGGATATCTATATAGCATAAAGGGCGCTGGTGGTGGATATTCGCTGAACAAGGACGCAAAGGATATCTATCTGGTTGAAGTGCTTAGGCTGACAGATGGCCCGATAGCAATGGTGCCCTGTGCAAGCCTCAAGTTCTACAGAAAATGTGATGAATGCGCCGATGAAAAAACTTGTGGGATACGCAGTGCATTTATACAGGTAAGGGATGCTACCCTAAAAGTACTGTCGGAAACCAGCATTGCCGATATCATCGGGCATGAAAAGTCAATTCCCCAAATATTAGAAAATGAATAGAAGGCATAACTGCCCTTCATCATCAGATTGGCCTTAGAGAAAGGTAGTCCTGAATGGTGTTCCTTTCCTGTTTTGCCTGCTCCTCTTCCTCCTTTTTTTCTGGAAAAAAAAGCTGATCATCATTTTTGAAGGGATAACTGTAAAGTGGATAATCTTCAATGGTCGGAAATTCGAGATAGATCGACATGGGATGAATGATTTAATGAATAAAATGTCCGTTAATTATTTGCTGCAAACAAACTTAATCAAAAAATAAAAGACTACAAAATAAGTAGTCTTTTATTTTATACCACAAAATCTATCGAAAAATTAAAACTATCAGTAACCATACCACACGGGGGTTAACTATCCACCAATCAATACAGGATATTCAGCAGACATAAGCTGGCAAATCAACTAATTGCTTTTGCACAATGACTTAAAATTGGTTTTTTAATCTGCGCATATCTGAGAAAAAAATCAGACGAGCCTAAATTCGCAAATAAAAATTAATTATAAAGTCTACTAAACTTGTAGACAAAATATAATTTTGCTACATTTACGCCGTAGATGGATTACGGTCGATTTTGTAATCCGATATGGTTCATACACATTTATATTTGGTTTGATAGGGAAAAGTCTCTGGATAGAACTTTTCCCTTTATGGTCGGTTGGCCGAGGGGTTAGGCAGGGTTTCATAAACCCCATACAATGGTTCGAATCCATTACCAGACCGCGATTTACATCTTCCTTGTCTCGGATTTTGGTTGATCAATTTTTGTTTTGTTAGATATTTAGGGCATTCCGGATGGAAGGCCCTAAATTCTTTTATGATACCTCTGCTACCAACTCAATGAGACAAAATATTCATCAAAAAAAGTCTATTAAAATAGTAGTCTTTTAATCAAAAATCATATTTTTGCCTGACCTAAAAAATTCACAATGGAGAACATCAACTATCTTGCTTTTGCTATTCCCGCATTTTTTCTTTTCCTTTATCTGGAATATGCAATCGCGATAAGGCAAAGAAAATCGCACCTGTTCAGGTACGAGAGTTTTATATCCAATGTAAGTATAGGCATAGCCGAGCGGCTGCTCAACCTGTTCATTGCCGGAAGCTTCTTTTCCCTGTTCAGTTACATTTATGAGAATTACGCCATCTTTGAGATACCATCATCTTGGTGGGTTTGGGTACTGCTGCTGCTCACGACCGATCTGATATGGTACTGGTACCACCGACTGGGTCACGAAGTGAACTTTCTGTGGGCGGCCCATATCGTGCACCACCAAAGCGAGGAATTTAACCTTAGTGCAGCTGCAAGGATCACCACCATCCAGGCGCTGATCAGGAATATTTTCTGGTGCCTATTGCCATTTTTGGGTTTTGACCCTTTGATGGTTATTGTCATCCTAACGGTGCATGGCGCCTACTCCTTTTTTACACATACGCAGCTTGTGGGCAAAATCCCCTGGCTAGAAAAAGTACTGATCACCCCGTCCCTCCACGGGGTACATCATGCCAGTGACGAAAAATACCTGGACAAGAATTATGGTGATGTTTTTGTTTTTTGGGACAAGCTCTTTGGTACCTTCCAATCCGAGGAAGAGCCGCCAAAATACGGGCTTACCCATCCGCTGGGCACCTACAGTTTTCTCTGGCAACATTTCCATTATTATCTTGAAATTGCAAAGGCCTGCCGGAAGGTAAGCGGAACAAGCGCAAAAATGCGGATCATTTTTGGCAGTCCCGCACTTTTGGACCAGGAGATCAGGCCGGAACTTGAAAAAAGATTTTTTCAGAACAGGAAGAACCGGCCTCCGCGTTTCAGGTTCAGGGGATATTTGAACGCCCAGATCGGGATCGTGGTAGCTTTGCTTACCTTTATTACAGCCTATTACACAAGGTTGGATTACATCGATAGGCTATTTATTGCCTCAATCGGCATCATAACACTAGTTAACTGTGGGGCATTGCTGGAACAGCGCAAATGGATCTTTTATCTCGAATATTCGAGGTTATTGCTGCTTTCTACCTATGCGCTATGGAAGATTGGACACATAGAACTACTGATGTTTCCAGTAATAATACTGATCGTACTGGAAAGGGCATTTGCCCTGAGCAAACTCTATAACGATCATGTCCTCATCTACGAACTCTCGGATGTATCAGCTGCAATCGATGATAGGGATGATAAGTAACATGCCGCAGACCGAAAATCCTGTAGCAATGGGAAACATTCAAGCTGCTGGCGATTGCCGGCAGGAGTTGAATGGGATAGAAACAACCACAAGGGTACTTGGGGGCAAATGGAAACCAATGATCTTGCTCTTGCTGCTTAACGGAAACACAAGGTTCAGCGAAATTGCCAAGGGGCTGCCCAAGATTACCTACAGGATGCTTTCCAAGGACCTGAAGGAACTTGAGCGTTCAGGTCTGGTAGACCGGAAGGTAGATACGGATATCCCCTCAAAGATAACTTATGAACTTACCGCTATCGGTCGATCCCTGGCGCCACTTTTATCACAGATGGTAAACTGGGGATTGAAATTTTCGCAGAAGATAGACAGATGATTGCGATGAGCCTATCGATTGATTAAGACCTGCGGGAACATAGATGGGAAGGCCTTAAAATATTATGAATGATTATCTGATCTCGAAAACATCTCCCCTATTCCATATTGGCCTAACCCTATCCTCACTGATCAGCAGACCGATCAGGAAATTCAATTTGGCATAGGTCACACCGGCATTAAAATCAAAAACCCCATTGATATCATCTTGAGGCTTATGATAATATTTCGCCCTCCAGACCGCTACTTTTTCATTAAGGTTATTCTTTCCGTCTGGTGTAGCAGAGCCATATTTGATGTGCAGGGAAGGGATACCGGCAAGCACAAAACTATACTGGTCACTTCTTGTGAACCTGGCCTGTTTGGGTTCCGGATCAGCCTCTACTGCAAGGTTGAGTAATTTTGCCGACTGCTCAACTTTTGAACTTAATGTCGAATGTTCTGCGCCCAGTGCGGTAACAGAAAGCAATGGGGCAATGATGGTGGGCATATCGGTATTCACGTTGGCAATGATTTTTTTAGCGCTGACTGTGGGATGTGCGGCAAAATACCCCGATCCCAGCAAACCCAGTTCCTCACCAGTGAGCAGCACAAATAATATCGAGCGCTTTTGTTTCACCGGCAGACTTGCATACATTTTCGAAATTGCCAGCACGCTTGCTACGCCAGAGGCATTGTCATGTGCGCCGTTATAGATACTGTCTCCCTCGATGGGTTTTCCAATTCCCAAATGATCAAGATGTGCACTATGCACAATAAATTCTTTTTTGAGCAGCGGATCTGATCCGGTAATCTTTGCTATCAGATTATAACTAATCGACTCCTGATAATAGGATTGATAGTCAAGCGAAATTGTTTCCCTAAGCTCAAAAGAGCTTGGCTTTCCTGCTAAGAGTTCCGCTAACAAGCCCTTCGCATCTTTACCCGATTTATTAACCCATGTATTGAACAATGCCACGTTTACCACACCATAAAACTTCATCTTATCAGAAACATAGCTTCTGGATACCGCAACATTTCCACGTTCATCCAAAACGCTGATCACACCATTACTTACATCGGGAAGCGCTTTTATCGATGTATCTGCCGAGGCAACAATAACGCCGATTGCACCTTTGGCGGCCGCTGTTTTTAATATCGTCGAGATATTTGATACATGTGCAGCAGCCGAAGAGGAAAACTGTCGCGGTGAACCTCGCATTATAACTACAGTCTTTCCCTTGACATCGATGTTTTGGTAATCATCGTAACCAAGTTTTGGTTCACTGATACCAAAGCCCGCAAATACTAGCGAAGAGCTTACATGGACATTATCCCTCGAGGGATTGGGATAGATAACATATGCCGATTCAGGCAGGGCAACAAATTCACCAAGTTTATCTTTCCCGCTGAAAGCTACATTTTTTACAAAAGCCCTGCGTAAACGGACCTTCTGCAACCAGCCTCCTTTTTCCCCAGCCGCAACTGCTCCCGACTCCTTTAACCTGCCGATGCAGTAATCCAGCGCCAACTTAAAGCCAGTAGAACCTGGTGAGCGGCCCAAAAGCACATCATCAGAGAGAAAACGGATATCTTTCTCTACCACACCTGCGCCAACAGAAGCCATCGCCTTTTCTAGCTCACCCACCTGCAGCTTATGCTGGGCAATCACATGGCTAGTGATAGTCATTGCGATCATGATCAGCAAAAAATTCTTCATGAAACCCATTTTAGGATGGCGAGACGATTTCCTGTTGGATTACCGTATCGGCAAAGCGCTCCATCTCCTCAAGTTGCGGACTGCATTGCAGCAGAAAAAAATCAACACCTATTTTTTTAAATTCCCCGATCCTATCCTGAACCTGAGCTGGTGTTCCGGTCAAACCCGTTCTCAGGCCACGGTTGGATACAGAATAGTCCGATAGGGACACCCGTTGTTCAAGTTGGGTCCCAGAGATCCACTGCTGGTAATTTTTGTAACCTGAACTACCCTCCTGTACGTTGGTGATCCTGTCGAGTTCCTTTTTTACCTCCTGCTCGCTGTTACGGATAATGCTGTATGCGGCAACGCCGAACTGCATTGGCGGCAAACCTTTTTTATCTCTTCGTTCAGAAAGGTCAGCAATACGGCGGGCGATCAGCTCTGGCGAATCCCCGTGCATCACATAACCATCGCAGGTGGATGAGATCAGGTCCTTTGCAGCCTCGGATTCTCCCCCGGCATAGATAGGCGGCCTTGGTGAAGAAATAGGTTTAGGCTGAAGAATATTGTCTTTTACCTTGTAGAATTTGCCATCAAAACTGAAATTGTCCTTTTTCCACACATTGTCAAGCACTTCAAGCCACTCTGCAGAGCGTGCATAGCGGTCATCATGCTGTTCAAAGTTTACCCCGTACTTTTCAGCTTCATCCTTCCACCAGGAAGACACCAGGTTCAGCGACAACCTGCCGCCACTGATGTGGTCTATGTTTGCGGCCTGTTTGGCCAGTAGCGCAGGGTTATGGAAAGTGGGTCTTACCGCCACCATCAGCTCCTGCTTGCTTGTTACCGCCGCAAGTGCCGCTGCCGTAGACCAGGCATCTAGCGAGGGAGCGCTTTCCCCCTTAATATCATTCAGGTTCAATTCGGCAATCAAAGCCAAATCAAATCCAATTTCTTCACTCCTGATGGCTAGACGTTTTACATAATCCCAGGTGGGCTGCATATTTTCGTCTTCCACGTTCCTTAGCCATCCGCCGAAGATGGGTAACCAATATCCGTATCTCATAATCCCTGATCTGCTGTAAGTGTTCCGTTAATTTTTTCAAGCTGCTCTTCCAGGAAATCAACCAGGCGTTCATGGGGATTGAAACCGATTACGTTTACCGCATCGGCAACAAAATTCGAAAGTGCATTGACATCATAATAAAGTACCTGACCATCGCGGTCATCGATAATGTATTCAATTCCACCAACATCAATCCCGCTTTGCTGCACTATTTTTTCTATATTCTCTATGATTTCAGCTGATGGGGTAAAAGCCTCTACCTTGAGCCCGTTCTTAGGCGCATCAACAGCGCAGGCGTTTCGCACCAGATCCTGACCGGTGGTAGTCTGACAGATATCGGCAGGACAGAGATTAAAACTTTCCCCGCTGGTATATACCCTGATGCCATAAAGATATTTTCCGCCCAAGGTTTCTACACGGGTGATGTAGCCACCTCTGGCAGGTATAAATTCTTGAACCAGCGCCGTATGGTCGATTCCGAAATCGATGCGGTTCTCGGCTATGGCCAATTTCACTTCCTCAATTGAATCGAACTTTTCTATTCCAGCCCCGCTCCCGCCAATGTTGGCTTTGATCACAATCGGAAAACGCAAGCCTTCGGTCGCTTTTTCTACCTGGGAAGCATGGTTGACAACCCTTGATTTCGGGTAACGGATACCCAGTTTTTCGAGCAGCAGTAGCTGAAGGGCTTTAGAGGTTTCGAAAGTGAAGGCTTTGTACCCATTGATGACCCTTACGCCATGGTCTTCCAAAAATTTCAGGTAATTCAGGGTATAGAATGTTCCCTGTATACCGTCTCTGAGATAAGCTGATGGGCTCATCCTGTTGAAAAAAACATCGAAGTCTGGCTTAGGGTCTTCAATACCAAAAAAATGTTGGGTCGGATTGGTGGTTTGGAAAGGTATACCACGTTTTTGAAGTTCCGTAAAAAGAGGCTTGAACCAATCAGGCTGCTCGTATGAAATAGATATTAAACTCATGAAGATAATTTTAAACTATTAATTATATAGATTTAGTAGATTTTAAGACAAATATATCATTCAACAATAACCAAATTGACACTCCCGCAATTTGTATTAAGTATTTTACAGTCTTTAGACACAAAACGCAAGCGCTATAAGTTGATGATGATACCATCTGATCAAGAATGGATAAAGTTTAAGGCGGCTTTCGCCGCCCTAAATTTATTTGTTACCTACCTCCAATCAGATTTCCAAAGAATATCGAATTTAGGAATAACCTGGCTGTTCCGAGCCAATAGCCCCTGTAGGTCGGATCATCGGCAAACAGAACGACCTCTCCGCCGCCCACTCCGGTAGCAATGATGGCTGCTGAATTTGCCACTTTTGCGGTGTTGGCCCTGGACGAATAACCATTGATCAGTGGGTTTGAGGTATACTGGGCAACGGTGGCATATTTGTTGGCACTTGGCAGCAATAAGGTAGAACCATTTTTATTGATGAACAATTTACGTGAGCTGATACCAAAGGCGATGGGATGGGAAATGTCAAGATCCGATTCGAAAATTGCACCGTTGATCCTTTTTGAGCCCTCAACATCCTCCTGTCTGGCATAATCTAGCCTATCTACCTTTGCCGCCCTAGAACCCTCAACCGCATCCTTTGAACCAGATTGAGCCTTCTTGTTATCTTCCTGTTTTTCGGCAGCAACCACTTGTACCGGAAGTTCGCCGCGTCTTGCAAAGGTTTCTGTCTGTGAAAGTTTTTCCCTTACGATTTCCTGCTGGATGGCCCATGCGGAGGCTGATTGGAAAGTAATCAATGTTCCACCGTCACTTACCCAGCTTCTGATTTTATCTACAGTTGCCTTATCCCAAGCGCTATAGTTTCCGGCAGGCAGAACCAGTACATTATACCTGTTCAGCGATGCCCTGGAGAAACTTTGCAGATCCAGTTTGGTAACCGGAAGGTCCAACTGCTGGTTCAAAAGAAACCATACCTGACCTGCCTCGGAAGATGTAACCCCTTGCCCGAATGCAAGTGCTACCTCTGGTTTTCGAACAGCCTTGATGTTACTGCTGCCCAGATCTATCCCTTCTGCACTGAAACCAGTGGAAACTGGCGTTATTTCGATATTTGATAACTTGGCCACATGATTTAAGGCCTGTAAAAGCGAATCGGCAGAGATCGTCTGGCCAACCACCGGTATAACTAGGGTACCGGGAAGATAAGATTTTTTACCTGCTGAGGTGTTAGCGGCAAATGATTTAAATGCTGTTTTTACGAATACGTTTTTCAGCTGCAGCTGATAAAGTGCCTTGGTAAAGTTGTAATCGCCCGAATTGATCAGGTACGCATAGGAAGCACGTTCCAGATTCGATCTGTCGCCCTGGAATGGGAGGGTCTTAACGATCTGCCCCTTTGCAAACGCACCTTTTAGCTTTGCATATTTTAATCCATAGGCATGTATGATGCTCCAGCCCGTATTGTCATAAAAAATACTGTCCTTTAGGGTGTTTTCCTCAAAGATGGAATGCACCAGCAGGAAGTTGGGCTGGGCCGAGGGAACGATGTAGGATTTTCCCTTGTCAAAAGTTTTTCCTTCCTGGGTAAGGTTATCGGCCACTTCATAAACCTCAATCCTATGCTGCAAGAGCAGGCCCAGGAATTTTTGGGTCAGGTTGACATCATTCCTATCGCCGAATACAAAGCCCTTTGCAGGATTTTTCTGCCCCTGCTCAAGTGCATATTTGAAAAAATCCTTCTGGACCTTGAATAGTCCGGCTTTTTCTGCAATGGCTCCCTTAATGGTAGAAAAGCTGGTTGCCAGGTGATTTTTGATGGTAAAGGCGAACGTCAGAGGTCCATTTGCTGATTCCTGAACGATACCAAGTGACCGTGCCTGTTCAAAGGTAGCGGCAACCGAACCGAAAAACTTTGGATAGGTTGAGCCGTAGATCGGCGAGAGGTTATCGTAGTTTTCCTTTGTGAAATAAAAAGAACCTATATCATCAAGGGCCTTGGCATGATACTTTGCCAGAATCACCTGATAATCGTACAAAAACTGCGGTATGATCGGACTTTCATGGTTCTTTGGCGTAGGCTCAAAGTAGTAGGTGGCATTGGTGCCCTGCTCATGGAAATCAATCTGTACGTTAGGGTACCACTTATGGAAAAACGTTAGTCGGTTACGGCTCTCCACCTGGACCAGGTTAAGCCAATCTCTGTTCAGATCTGTGAAATAGTGGTTTGTTCTTCCCCCTGGCCAGCCTTCCTGGTGTTCCCTATCGGCAGGATCTGCAACCGGCGGAAAGGAATGATGTGCATTGAGCCAGTTTGCCGCCCTGTCCCTACCATCTGGATTTAACGATGGGTCGATAAAAATCACAGATCCAGAAAGCCAGTTCAGTGTTTCGGAATCATTGCTGGCCGCAAGATAATAGCCGGTCAACAGACTGGTTTCTGTGCTTGAGGTCTCATTTCCATGTACACCATAACCCAGATGAATGATCACAGGGGCACTGGCTCCCAGCACTGGTTTCAAAGGATCTACCTGAGACAAATGTTCCTGCCTGATCTGCTCGAGTTTTCTGTAATTTTCTGCCGATGTGATCGTTACGATAATCTGTTCCCGCTGCTCGTAGGTTTTGCCGATGCTCTGTACATGAATGCGGTCCGAAACTTTTTCCAACTCCCGGAAATAGGCCACAACCTGGTCGTGCCTTGTAAGGTAGCTTCCGATGGGATAGCCCAGAAAAGCCTCCGGACTTGGTATTTTTGGGTCAAGGCTGGCAGCCTTCGGAAAAAAATAACTGTTCTGTGCATTTATTTCGGTAGAAAAAAAAGCAGTCAATATCAGAACAAGCTTGATGGATTTTGAAAATATCTTCATTTTTTTTAGGGATTTTTAGTTAATAGCCTGGGTTCTGGGTAACATCTGGATCGGATTGGATATCTGAAAAGGGGATCGGGAATAGCCAGAAATTCCTGTTGGCAACGCCCAATACCGCCCCTGCCCTTTCGGTCCTTACCAGATCGAACCATCGGTGGGCCTCAAAAGCAAACTCTATGGCATTTTCATCTTCAATGGCCTGTATCAGTGCAGCCTGCGTAGTTGCGGTAGTGACAGCTACATCAGCCCGCTGCCTTACCGCATTCAGGTCTGCTGCCGCCTCGGTTAATTTATTCTGCTGTGCCCTTGCCTCTGCCCTGATCAGATAAAGTTCGGCAATGCGGATCAGATAAGACGGATCAGTACTCGTTGCCGTTGTGTTGTACAGCACGCCATAAACTGTAGTTCCGCTACCTGCAATCAAGGCGTTTCTGGTACCACCCACGGCAGGGTGATTCAACTTTGCAACCAACCCGTCTGATGGCTTTAGGGTAAACTGTCCACCAGCCGAACTAGGGTACCAGAGGTTCCAATAGGTATTCCTGTCATTAACCGAATAGGCAAGTTCCAATACCGATTCTGCTGTTTGAAAAGGAGCCGTAAAAAATGACCGATATGGTTTCACCAGCGAATATTTGGTATTTCCGATAACCTGACTCGCGTAGGCCTCCGCATCTGCCCATTGTTTACGGTACAGATGCAGCCTGGCCCTAAGCGCCCTGGCCGTACTTTTTTGGGCACGGTTCCTTGTCGTTGCATCTTCGGTGAGCAGCTGCTCTGCCTGGATCAGGTCTGCAAGCACCTGATCGTAGGTCTGGTCCAAAGTGCTCCTTTTTATGCCTTTCAGCACACTTAGATCGGAAGTTGGCTTGAGCTGGAGCTGTACTCCTCCCCATCCCCTGGCCAGATCAAAATAGGCCAATGCCCTGATGAAGTAGGCCTCCCCAATAATTCTGTTTTTCTCAGCCGCCGTCAATACCGGATCGTTAACCAGCGGTACATAGGCAATTACGCTGTTTGCAGAATTGATGGTTCTGTAGATGCCCTGATAGGCTGATACGGTAATTACGTTATCGGTAGGAATGGCGTTCTGGTCGAGTTGAAGGTACTGACTTAAGGTCCCGTTAAATATGACATTATCAGCGGTTATGGTTCCCAGCGTGGGATAGCTAGAGACATAATATCCCTGCAGCTGATCATAGGTACCGATGATTGCGGCCCTTGCGGTACTTGCATCTACAATGGAGTTCTCGGTTGGAAGGGCATTGTTTGGAGCTTCTTCCAGGTACTTTTTGCAGGATGAGGATAGTAGCACTACTGCAAGAAAGATGATATGTTTGAAATATGATTTTTTCATTAGTCTGATTCTTTAGTGTTAAAAAGTTACGTTGGCACCAATCTGGAATGTTCGTGGCTGTGGGACGGTTGCCCAGTCATAACCCACGGTATTCTGGTTGTTTGATTGTGAGCTTACCTCCGGATCAAGCCCGCCATAGCTGGTAAATGTCAGCAGGTTGGTTCCCTGTGCATAAACCCTCAATTTACCAATACCAACTTTACTCAACAGGTCTTTTGGAAGCGTATAGCCAAAGGTCAGGGTCTTCAACCTTAAAAATGAGCCATCTTCCAGGTAGCGTGAAGATAGACTAGCCACATTACCGCCGTAATTATTCGCCGCTCCACCGTTTTGGGTCGGGTTTGCACTATAGGTAGTTAGTCTTGGGATATCGGTAATATCGCCTGGTTTCTGCCACCTGTCCAACTGGCGTGGAAGGAAGCCGATGTTCGCCTGGGTGCCTCCATGCACCATAAAGAAATCGTTCATGTTCATGATCTTGTTGCCCTGTTGGAAGTAGAAGAAAAAATTCAGATCGAAGCCTTTAAAGGTAAAATTGTTGGTAAACCCTCCAGTGAATTTCGGAAGCGCATTTCCGACAATCTGGCGATCGGCAGAAGTGATCAGTCCATCATTGTTCAGATCTTCGTAAACTGCGTTACCGGTCTGCGGATCGACATAAAGCTGCTTGTACAGCTGGAAAGAGTTGGTTGAAAATCCCTGCCTTAATATCGAAATATTTCTGCCGGAAGCGCCCAAGCTTATATCCGAAGCCAATTTTTCTATCTTGTTATTGTTGAACGAGATGTTGAAATTGGTTGTCCACTGGAAGGCATCGGTTTCTATATTTACCGAATTGATGGCAAACTCGAAACCCTTGTTCCTCACCGCACCGAAATTCTGTAGATACGAAGTGAAGCCCGAACGGTATGGCACCGGTACGTTCAACAACAGATCGTAGGTATATTTATTATAGTAATCGGCAACTATATTCAGCCTGTTCTTGAAAATACCGATCTCGGCGCCAACATTAAACTGGCGGGTGGTCTCCCATGTCAGATCTGGATTGGCTAGTTGCGATGGTGCAATACCCGGCTGCTCGAGATAATTCGCCCCGGAAGACCATAGACCTTGTGCCGCATAGGCACCTATCCCATTCTGGTTACCGCTCAGCCCCAAGCTTGCCCTGACTTTAAGTTCGTCAAAAAAGTTGGTGTTCTTGATAAAGTCCTCCTGATTTAGGTTCCATGCCACACCGCCAGACGGAAAATAACCCCAACGGTTGTTCCTTCCGAATTTTGAAGAGGCATCGGCACGTATACTTCCGTCTATCGTATATTTGCCGTCATAGGTATAGCTCACTTTACTGAAAAAGGATACCAGTTTGGATTCTGCCCTTGATGCAGAGCCCGATCGGGTTGCCGCAACCGCTACAGATCTCAGGCTATTTGCCGCAAAACCAGTACCGCTTGCACTGGTACTTTCGTTCAATACCGTGTTGATGGTATTCCCTACCAGTGCATTTATATTATGCCTTTTAGCCGTACCGAATGATTTTACAAAGTTCAATACCTGCTCGTTGGTCAGTACCAGGTTTTTATTCTCGATAGATGACGCCGAACCATTTGCAGCGATACCTGCGCTGATGAGCGTACTTGAATAACTGTTGTCATATTCGCTTGTGTTGTCAATGCTCCAGCTGCTGCGAAGCTTCAGGCCCGGCAAAATCGTATATTCACCGGTAATATTCCCTATCGTCCTCCATCCTACTGCCTTGCTGTCCAGGTTCTCGATCAGGGCCAGGTGATTATCGAAACTGCCGTAACGGGCATAGGTTCCATTGGCGTTAAAGATTGGCAGGTTAGATCTTGGAAAAAGTGCAGAGTTGATGACACCAGTTGGATTATTATCACTGCCGCTAAGGTTCCTGACCGAACGCGTAAAATTCAGGCTTGTTCCTATCTTCAACTTATCGGTCAGGTAGTTATCGTAGTTCAGTCTGGCAGAATACCTTTCGTAGTCCGATGGCTTAACGATAGATTCCTGTCCCAGATATCCAAGACCTATATAATAGGTGCTTTTATCGGTTCCGCCCTGGGTTGAGATTTCGTAGTTGGAAGTTCTGGCAGTCCTGAATAGCCCACTGATCCGATCGAAATTGGGCTGACTTGCAGGATCGGGAAACGGCAGTGTTACCGTCGCCGGGTTCAACCCATTATCGATGGCGGTATTGATACGGGATTCATTGGTAAGCAGGGCAACTTCCGGGCCTGTGGCAACTTAGAACTTGTTTACCGCAGTAGACCAGCCCTGAAAGGTGCTGAGGTTAATGTTCGCTTTTGTATTTCTCTTGCCCCTCTTGGTCGTAACGATGATCACACCATTTGCCCCAAGGGAACCATAGATCGCTGTCGCGTTCGCATCCTTCAGGACCTGGATGTTTTCGATATCCGAAGGGTTGATGTCTGCCATTGGATTGGAGGCCTGCTGGTTGCCAAGCCCCGCAGAAATCGGATCGGCATTGCTCACAAAAACCCCATCAATGATATACAGGGGATCAACCGAAGCGTTGATAGAATTATTGCCCCTCACCCGGAAAGTGATACCTCCTCCCGGAACTCCAGAATTGGTAGTTACCTGAACCCCAGTAGTCCTTCCCTGGATCAGCTGATTGAAGCCGCCCTGAGGTTGGTTTTGGATAACCGATCCGCTTACACTGCTGATCGATCCGGCAATGTATTTTCTCTCCTGGGTACTGTAGCCCGTAACTACCACATCGTTCAGTTGATTTTGTGCTTCTTTTAGCCTGATGGTCACCGGACTGCCGTCAACGATCTGGGATTTTTCTTCGAAGCCAACAAAGCTGATGATCAATGTGTAGGGAAACTTTTGACCGGTAATAAAGCTGAAGCGTCCGTCGTTGTCTGTAGAAACAACATGCGTTGTGCCCTTGATCTTCACAACTGCTCCAGGTATGGGCTTTCCGTTCTCTGCATCGAGAACAGTTCCGTTTAGGCGTGATTGAATAGTCGGGTTTACCTGGGCGGCAGCTACGGCTGACCATAGCACGCATATCAGCAGGTAAACTCCTTTGGTGTAGAGATTTTTCATTTTTACTTTTTAGGAATTTTTGGACATAAATCTTCCAATACCCGGAAAAACGGGTCTATAGAAAGACAAACTAAGATTGATTTGGCAGTAGAATAACTGCTGGGACTAGTAGTGTTTACCGATGCTGCTACACATGGAACAACTACACATAGAGAATTTTGAGAGCGTATTCTGATCGGGATGAGCGGAGACCAATCGCCATTTTTGACGTTGATGATTTAGAGATGATATCTGTTTCATAATTTAAAGTATATTAAATCTATAGACCTAGTAGCACAAATTAAAACAATGTTTATTGTATTTACAAATAATTATTTTGTAAGCCCAGCCATATATACAATAGAACAGAATAAAATTCTGATTACATAAGATTAATAGCTACCAGGAATAAATAAATCAGGACGTTTCAAAATAAAAGTGATCTTTTTTTGGAGTAAAAAAATTATGGGAATATTCCAATCAAATAGCATTTAGGGTTTTTTCAACCTCATCTTCCGAAAAATATAGGGAAGGCCTGTTTGACCATCAGGAAATTTATTGCTTCTTACAGCGATTTCAGTTTTTATGTCTTCCAGCCTTGAGAAAACAATCACAACCTGACCATTAAATGTCGGTTTTCAGTTCCCTTCAGTTTTACACGAAGGTCTGTGTGCATGCCTTTTTGGAGTGATTTCATAGATATAATAATTGCCATGATTTTCATAATCCCTTTTTATCATAAAACAGATACCCACAACAAAAACTCTGACTTTTTAAACAAAGCAAATTGACACGCTAAACAAAACCTGCCTTGGCTCGTCTCCCTAGATTTGTCATACAACATTTAATCAAAAACAAAATGGAAAAGAACAACTATCAAGGCGCCTTACAACACCCACTAGGTTCAGGTTTTAGCGCTAGCTCAGCAGCAACAGAAGTCATCAAGGGCATAGACCTTACAGGAAAGATAGCCATCGTCACCGGTGGTAACGCTGGGATCGGTCTGGAAACCACGAAGGTACTGTCCACAGCTGGCGCAACCGTTATCGTACCAGCGAGGGATATCGAAAAGGCAAGAAAAAACCTCCAGGGCATCCCAAACGTCGAAATTGAGAACATGGATCTCGCCAGGCCCGAAACCATTAATGCTTTCGCTAAAAAATTCCTGGAATCAGGCAGACCGTTACACTTGCTCATTAACAATGCAGGAATCATGTGGGTGCCGCTAAAAAGGGATAGCCGCGGTTTCGAATCACAGCTATCCACCAATTACCTTGGACAGTTCCAACTGGTGGCTAGATTATGGCCAGCATTAAAAGACGCCAATGGTGCAAGAGTTGTCAATGTGTCCTCAATGGGACACCACATCTCACCATTTAATTTCGAGGATCCAAACTTTGAGCACAGGGAATACCAGACGCTTGTTGGCTACGGGCAGTCAAAAACAGCCAGCAACCTTTTTACCGTGGAACTGGATAACCGCGCAAAAGCGCATCAGGTAAGGGCATACTCCCTGCATCCCGGGTCAATTGCGGGAACCGAACTCGCCAGGGACGCAGATAGCGAACTGTTCAAACAGATGGGCTTTTTTGATGACAACGGGAATATGCGCCCGGAAATACTGGCCAGCCTGAAAACCATTCCACAAGGTGCGGCAACTTCCGTTTGGGCCGCGACCAGTCCGATGCTTAACAACATCGGCGGGGTTTACTGCGAAGATGCCGATATAGCTGCATTGCTATCAGAAGACCCGTCCATTCAGACAAGCGCTAAACTGCATCAAAGCGGCGTAATGGACTATTAGCTGGACGAAACCAGCGCCAAAAAATTATGGGACTTGACCGAGGAAATGACAGGAATTACATTCAATTTAAACTAGGCCATGAAAAACTTAAAAGGGAAAACCGCTCTGATTACAGGCGGTAACGTGGCATCGGCTATGCCGCTGCAAAACAGCTCAAAGAAAACGGTGCACAGGTCATCATCACCGGCAGGAGAAAAGATGCAGTGGAAAAGGCCGCAGCTGAAATTGGCGTTACCGGGCTTGTTGCTGATCAGTGTAGCCTACATGATATCCAAGCGCTGGCGGAAGCTTTTGCCGGGCGCTTCGGCAAGATCGACATCCTGCTGGTCAATGCGGAGGTCAGTAAATTCTCGTTGATCGAGCACATGGAAGAGGCCGTCTTCGACGAGGTGATGAACGTCAACTTCAAGGGTGCCTATTTTACACTGAGCAGGTTTGTCCCCATCTTAAACGACAATGGATCTGTGATTTTGCTTTCCTCGACCTCCGCACACATCTCCCCTGCCCGGACTTCGGTTTATGCAGCGAGCAAGGCAGCATTGAATGAGGTCATGAAAATTGCGGCGCTGGAACTTTCCGGCCGCAAGATCAGGGTCAATTCCGTCAGTCCAGGTCCGGTCGCAACAGAAATAATGGGGAAGATCGGACTGAACCGGTCCCTGGAAGAGCACATGATCAGTACCATTCCCCTGTCCAGGTTCGGAAAAGCGGAGGAAGTGGCCAGACTGGTTGCCTTCCTTGCAGGTGATCAGGCCTCTTTTATCACCGGTTCGGAGTACCTGATCGATGGTAGCCAGTGTATCTAATAGAATCTAACGAAAAACCAATAACTTTATCCCAATGGAACATATATCCAAATATCTGACCAAGGACATCAAGCTTTCAAGCTACGAGGACAAGCTGTTCAAATCCGACCTGATGTTTGACGATCACATGCTGGTATGGTTCATCTCCGGGGAAACAAAGATCATACAGGCAGAATCTACCTTCAGTTTCAAGACAGGGGACATTTTTCTGATCCCAAGAAACGAACTGGCCACGATCATCAACTATCCCAAAAACGGATTGCCGCATAAGACGGTGGTGATGCATCTATCAACCGAAAGGCTTAGGAAGTTTTATGAAAAAACCGGATATAAAAACAAGACAGAGACCCGGCAGAAAATCTACCATTTCAGCAACCACCCCCTACTGGAAAGCTGCCTAGCATCACTGATCCCCTATTTTGATCTGGACAGTGAATTTCCGGAAAGCATTGCCAGCCTTAAAATCGAAGAGGCGATAAACATCCTGCGCCTAATCGACCTAAGTGTAGACAGTATTCTTGTCAACTTTGATGCTCCAGGCAAGATTGATCTCATTGATTTTATGCAGCGCAACTTTATGTTCAACATGTCAATGGAAAAACTGGGTTACCTGACAGGCCGAAGCCTATCAACCTTCAACAGGGACTTTAAAAAACTGTTCAATACCACCCCGCAAAAATGGTTGACCGATAAAAGACTGGAGCTGGCCTATTATCACCTGGCCGAGAAAAAGAGAAAACCGACCGAAATCTACTTGGAAGTCGGTTTTGAAGACCTCTCACACTTTTCATTTACCTTTAAAAAGAAATACGGAATTTCTCCAGGCCAGCTACATTAGATGGAAAATGACAAATGAAGCCTTCCAGCTCAAAGTGACTTACCAAGCGAAACGCACTTAAAAAGTCCGTGACTGACTTTTGGCAGAGCGCATGTTAGAAAAATCACTAAGTACTCGTACACTAGCTATTAACATGTGTATTCCGGCAAAAGTTGCCACTCTATTTCGTTCCAAACTGTACACAGCTAGCAGTAGATTTCTCTGATAAGCCATTCTCGCATTTTCCTATTGAGAATTTGAATATAGCAAGCCATCAGGCCTGTCTTTTGCTACGCAAAAGCCATTTTTAGACTCGATTTATCTCGACCCAAGAGCCTTTTATAAAATCAACTTTATATAAGTCATTATGCGCTGTTTTAGAGTGCTGGACAAAAGATTGTAATCCAGCCGAAGACGAACACCCAAACCAAACCCAACAAACCTTAAAAACCTTTAAAATCAGTCGATTGAACACTTTACACCGAAATTTACTAACAACTTTAAACCGAAAAAAGTGGCCACTTTGAAAAAAAATAGGTGGCCACTTTACAGATATCCTCCAATTAATGATAAGAGAAGGCTGATTGGGGATCAACGTATCTACTTGATAAACAAGAAATTAGAAGGCAATAAAAAGGGGCAAAAGACTATTAAAAATCTCTTGCCCCGTACGGGGTGGCTGATGGGGCTCGAACCCACGACCCTCGGCACCACAAACCAATACTCTAACCAACTGAGCTACAACCACCGTGTTTTTTCAGAGCTACAAAAGTACTACTTTTAACATCCTTATCAAATTTTTATTAAAAATTTAATGCATTTTTTTTTAAGCCATTATAAACCAACTACTTTAAATAACATGTTATCTAATAAGTAGAGCAAAAAATAAATTTATAACCTTAAAAACTTAGCTTTGCTAGCTTTATGATACAAATTTACACAGACGGTGCAGCAAGTGGAAACCCCGGACCAGGTGGTTATGGTGTGGTTTTACGCTCGGGAGTTTATGAAAAAGAATTGAGTGGCGGTTTTAGGATGACCACTAATAACAGAATGGAATTGCTGGCTGTTATCGAAGGACTTAAAGCACTTAAAAATCCAGGCCAACAAGTTACCATATACTCAGATTCTAAATATGTGGTAGATTCTGTTGAAAAAGGATGGGTATTTGGTTGGGTAAAAAAAGGGTTTAAAGACAAAAAAAACAAAGATCTCTGGATCCAGTACTTGGCTTTACACAAACTTCATCACATCAAATTTATTTGGATCAAAGGCCATAATGATCATCCTGAAAATGAACGTTGTGATAGATTGGCCGTGGCTGCTTCACAAAACAAAAGCGCCCTAGCAATAGATGTTTTTTTTGAAGCAGAAAAAAAACAACAAAATAACTTGTTATAAAAAAGGCCCAACTTTTCATTTGGACCTTTCAATTTTTAATTTTATTCTATAATCCTTAAGCCCCTTTAAACATTTTATTTACCGCTAGCTCTACTTTGTTTATATCATCAGTAATTGTTTTCTGTATCCCAGCATCAAATGTTTTAACAAACCTTGGTTCTAAAGAAACTTTATCGGTATCGTTGGTAATATTTAACCTAAATATATGTTTACCAAACTTAAAACCAGCACCAATTTTAGTAACATCAGTTTCTACAGTTTGCACAAACTCATAACTATTGCTTACCTGGTCTAAAAAATCCTTAACAGCCTGAAAAACAAAATCGGTTTCAATATCCACACCATTAATAATGATAGTGGTATGCTTCAACAAATCTTTTAATGCTGCATCTCCCTTAACCGTTTCATGTATATCCTGAAAGGTTTCCAACAAATCTTCGCTAAAAATAATATTCCTTTTATCTAAAATTATAATTTGATCAGAATCTGTATCTTGTTTTAAATGTATCTCATCATTTCCATCTCTAACGGTATATTCATTTACTGATTTTTGTTCTACTTTCGAATCTGCAATCGCCTTTGTTAAAGTCTTAACAACATAGGCCAAAGCTTTACATTCTTCTTTTTTCATCCTATAATTTTTTTTTGCAAAGGTACTATAGCAAATTCAATATCCTAAAATAAAGCAAACTTATAAGCAATTTATATTAGTCAATACCGCCAACAACACCTAATTCAGCCAATTTTTCAGCTGTATTTTGCACATTCGTATTGCTATTAGGCGAAAACTCAGCCATCAGATCTTCAGCCAGTTTCACCATTTTAGGCGAACCAATAAATATCGAAGTCCGCTGGTGTAATTCAGTGGGCACAATATCTAAAATTCTGTTAAAACCATCAGAAGCCACACCGCCAGCTTGTTCTATAATAAAGGCCATCGGGTTGCACTCATACAAAAGCCTTAACTTCCCGTTAGGTGAAGCGGCAGTTGTTGGATAAATATAGATACCGCCTTTGATCAAGTTACGATGTATATCTGCAACCATCGAACCAATGTACCTCGATGTATATGGCCTTTGTGTAGCCAAATCCTCTACCTGAGCATATTTCAAATACTTTTTAACTCCATCAGGAAAGTGAACGTAATTACCCTCGTTAATCGAATAAATAATGCCATCTTCAGGTATCTTCATGTTAGGATGCGATAAGCAAAACTCTCCTATCGACGGATCTAACGTAAAACCATTAACACCTTTGCCGGTAGTATACACCAACATGGTTGATGATCCATAAATTACGTAACCTGCAGCTACTTGATCCGTACCTTTCTGCAAAACATCAGCTAAAGTGGCATTTCCATCTACAGATTTACGCCTATAAATTGAAAATATAGTACCAACTGCCACATTCACATCAATATTAGATGACCCATCTAAGGGATCTATACACACAATATATTTTGCATTCTTAGAAACCGGCGAGTCGATAGGCACAAACTCGTCCTCCTCTTCTGTTGCTACAATACAACACTCACCACCGCTGGTTAAGGCAGATATAAATTGCTCATTTGCATACATATCGAGCTTTTTCTGTTCTTCACCCTGTATGTTTGTAGAACCAGCATCGCCTAAAATATCTACTAAGCCAGCTTTATTTACCTCTCTATTTACAATTTTAGAAGCAATTCCAATGTCTCTCAACAACCTCGAGAGCTCACCTTTTGCATAAGGAAAATCCAATTGCTTTTCTATAATAAACTGTCCGAGTGTTTTTATTCCTGCCATAATCTACTTAGTGTACTTTTTACGTTATCTATTAGCTAATTCTATGGCATCTAAGGTATGTATTTTTTCTTCCGAAATGCAAAATCTTATTAAAGTTCTTACTTTATGCCATCCGTGTTTTCCAGCAGCACCGGGGTTTATATGCAAACATTTTATTTTCTCGTCGTAAATAACTTTTAAAATATGCGAGTGCCCACTAATAAACAGCATCGGAGGCTTAGTGTAGATTTCATTTTTTACAGCAGGTGCGTAGTGATTAGGATAACCGCCTATGTGCGTCATCCAGACATCAACATTTTCGCAATTAAATCTTAAATGCTCAGGATATTCAGCCCTTATTTCTTTACCATCAATGTTTCCGTACACACCTCTCAATGGCTTAAAATTAGCCAAAGGTTTAGCAACACCGGCTCCAAAATCACCAGCATGCCAAATTTCATCGCACTCATCAAAGTATTTAAAAACTGCATCATCTAAAAAACTGTGTGTATCAGAAAGTAAGCCTATCTTTTTCATAACATTTTCAAATTTAATTAGGGGTAAAGCAATGGCAATAGCCCTTTATGAGTAAGTCGGGCTTTACGCTATATCTTTTGCACTATTCGCGTCGCTCATCATGCAAAAGGATGTCGCTGCAATCCCGTTTAAAAAACCCAAGCTAATGCTAATAGCTTAAGTTGCATTACGCAAATAGGCTAATAGCCTAAAAAGAAATCTTTCAATAACTCTTTATAAGCTTTGGTATATATTTTTTCCGACTCATAAATATAAAATCGCTCTTTTATATAATCATTATCAGTTCTACCTAAACAAACAATATATCTAAATGCAGGTTTAGTTTTGTCTGAATGAAGAAAAACAATTTTATGCGCAAACAACTGGCGCTCCTTCGCTTTATCGATCATAAACTCTGCTTGTTTCGGAGGCAAAATGAACCAAAAGCTTCCATCGATGCTTAAAAGAACATCAACCTTTTTAATCACATCCTCAAAAAACTGTTCACTGGCATGCCTTGCAATCCCCTTCTTCTCTTCTGTATTTTTCAAATCGTTTACAAAAAATGGAGGGTTGCTTATGATCAAGTCAAATTTAAGAGGATTGTTATATTGTTCTATTGCTATATTGTGAACCGACAACTGTTTACTAAAAA
Source organism: Pedobacter sp. GW456-11-11-14-TSB4 (assembly GCF_059424425.1). Taxonomy (NCBI): domain Bacteria; kingdom Pseudomonadati; phylum Bacteroidota; class Sphingobacteriia; order Sphingobacteriales; family Sphingobacteriaceae; genus Pedobacter; species Pedobacter sp. GW456-11-11-14-TSB4. Next base: position 180,726 of record NZ_JBWKZK010000005.1, on the reverse strand, counting down.
CAGATAATTGAAAATTACTTCCAGCAGTTGCTGAGGCTAATTCATCTATTTCAACAGCTTCTATTTTAGCTGAATTAAAACGCTGAGCCATCATTAAAGCCAAAACTCCCGTTCCTGTACCAATATCTAAAATCCTTTTAGGGTTTTCACTTTTAACCAAAGCAGCAAGCAATACACCATCTGTATTTATTTTCATGGCGCAATTAGTTTGGTCTACCTCGAATTGCTTGAATTTGAAAATGTTTTTCATAGATTTTTTTTAACCACAAAGACACAAAGCATGTAGAGATTTTAAGAGTTGTATCACTTATGCTTGATACAATTCTAATGGTAGACCATCAGGATCGGTAAAAAAAGTAAATTTCTTTCCTGTAAATTCATCAATTCTTATGGGTTCTGTCTCTATTCCTTTTGAGTTTAATTCATTAATCACATTTTCGATAGCATCAACTTCAAAAGCCAAATGCCTTAAACCCGCTGCTTCTGGTCTTGATGGGCGAGCCGTTGGTTCCGGAAAAGAAAACAATTCAATTTGATAAACTCCATTTACAGCCAAATCTAATTTCCATGATTTTCGTTCTTCGCGATATACCTCGGCCATAACCTCAAAACCTAATTTATCTACATAAAATTTTTTCGAGACTTCGTAATTACTACAAATTATGGCAATGTGATGAATACGATTAAACATAAGATTAACGATTGAATAGCTGAAAAATTGAATTGATGAATATATCACGCAATTTGCGAATTATCTCTCCAATTCTTAAAATTATCTTGCTCAAAAATCAATAATTCTGTAATTAATTCATTCGCTCATTAAATTAAAAACGTTAAATTTGCGGGCATGATTCACTTCTTCTTAAGCCAATCCAATGCAGTTTTTGTTTTACAAACAGAAAAATCCCTATCCACTGCAAACGTTACAAAATTAGAATGGTTATTCGGCGGTGCCAAATTACAAACAGAAGCTGCGTTAAGCGGTTTTTTTGTTGGCCCTCGTGCAGCTATGATTACACCTTGGAGCACCAATGCGGTAGAAATCACCCAAAACATGGATATCCAAGATATCATCAGAATTGAAGAGTTTAAAAAAGTTGATGCAGATTTTTCTGGCTATGATCCAATGTTATCTCAGAAATATGAAAACATTGGGCAAGATGTTTTTACCATTAACATTAAACCAGAAGCAATTATTGAGGTTACAGACATTGCTGCTTACAATAAACAAGAAGGTTTATCTTTAAGTGATGAAGAAGTTGATTATTTAAATTCATTAGCCACAAAATTAAATCGTCCATTAACAGATTCAGAAGTTTTCGGCTTTTCGCAGGTTAACTCTGAACATTGTAGACATAAAATTTTTAACGGCAAATTTGTAATCGATGGCGAAGAACAACCTACTTCCCTATTCAAGTTAATTCGCAAAACATCAGAGGCAAACCCGAATGATATTGTTTCTGCTTATAAAGACAATGTTGCTTTTATTAAAGGCCCTGTTGTACAACAATTTGCACCAAAACGTGCCGATGTACCAGAATATTACACTACAAGCGATTTCGAATCGGTAATTTCATTAAAAGCCGAAACACACAATTTCCCTACTACTGTTGAGCCTTTTAATGGAGCGGCTACTGGTTCTGGAGGCGAAATTAGAGATCGTTTAGCTGGTGGACAAGGTTCTTTGCCGTTAGCAGGAACGGCTGTTTACATGACTGCACTTTCTCGTTTAGAAGAAGGCAGAGCTTGGGAAAATGGTGTTGAAGAAAGAAAATGGTTGTACCAAACGCCAATGGATATCTTAATCAAAGCATCTAATGGTGCAACTGATTTTGGTAATAAATTTGGGCAACCGTTAATCACAGGTTCAGTTTTAACATTTGAGCACGAAGAAAACGACAGAAAGTTAGGTTTCGATAAAGTGATCATGTTAGCTGGTGGTATCGGTTATGGTAAGGCTAGTCAAGCACAAAAGAAAAAACCACAAGAAGGTGATAACATTGTAATTCTTGGTGGTGAAAATTATCGAATTGGAATGGGTGGCGCTGCCGTTTCATCTGCAGATACTGGCGAACACGGAACAGGCATAGAATTAAACGCAATACAACGCTCAAATCCCGAAATGCAAAAACGTGCAGCAAATGCGGTTCGTGGCATGGTAGAAAGCGAATATAATAGTATTGTTTCTATCCACGATCATGGCGCAGGTGGTCACTTAAACTGTTTATCAGAATTAGTAGAGGAAACAGGCGGTTTAATTAACTTAGACAAGCTGCCAGTTGGCGACCCAACTCTTTCTGCCAAAGAAATTATTGGCAACGAATCTCAAGAAAGAATGGGTTTAGTTATCGGTAACGAACATATTGAGACTTTACAAAAAATCGCCGATCGTGAGCGTTCGCCAATGTATACTGTTGGCAAGGTAACTAACGATCATCGATTTACTTTTAAATCTGAAACTACTGGCGCAAAACCAATGGATTTTGCGTTAGAAGATATGTTTGGCAGCTCACCAAAAGTAGTAATGGAAGATCAGAAAATCGATAGAAAATATAAAGCTATTGATTACGATAAAAACCAATTAAACAATTATTTAGAGCAGGTTTTACAATTAGAAGCCGTTGCATGTAAAGATTGGCTTACCAACAAAGTTGATAGATGTGTTGGCGGTAGAGTAGCTAAACAACAGTGCGCCGGACCATTACAACTACCACTAAATAACTGTGGAGTAATGGCATTAGATTTTAACGGAAAGGAAGGAATTGCAACTTCGGTTGGCCACGCTCCTCTGTCTGCTTTAATAGATGCTGGCGCAGGAAGCAGAATTGCCATTGCAGAAGCTTTAACAAATATTGTTTGGGCACCATTAAAAGATGGATTAAAATCTGTTTCACTTTCGGCAAATTGGATGTGGGCTTGTAAAAACGAAGGCGAAGATGCGAGATTATATGAAGCTGTTAAAGCTTGTTCAGATTTTGCGATAGATTTAGCAATCAATATCCCAACAGGTAAGGATTCCTTATCAATGAAACAGAAATATAAAGATGGTGATGTAATTGCTCCAGGTACTGTTATTATTTCTGCAGGCGGTAATTGTAATGATATTACCAAAGTAGTTGAGCCTGTTTTACAAAAAAATGGTGGCTCAATTTATTACATCAACCTTTCTAATGATAATTACGAACTTGGCGGTTCTTCTTTCGCACAAATATTAAATAGAATTGGTGCCGTAACTCCTGATGTTAAAGATGCGGCAAATTTCAAAACTGCTTTCAACATCATCCAACAATTAATAAAGGAAGAACAAATACAAGCAGGACATGATATAGGCAGTGGTGGTTTAATTACTACATTGCTAGAAATGTGTTTTGCTGATCGCAACTTAGGCGCCCAATTAGATTTAACAGCTTTAGGCGAAGCTGACAGCCTTAAATTATTATTCTCAGAAAATGTAGGTGTCGTATTTCAAGCAGACCCATCAATAGAACATACACTTACTTTAAATCATGTAGCTTTTTATAAAATAGGAAGTGTTACACCATCAGCTACGCTAGAAATTAAAAACGCTAATGATGCTTTTAACTTTGACATTGATCACTTGCGTGATGTTTGGTTCAAAACTTCTTATTTGTTAGATAGCAAACAAACTAGAAATGGCTTAGCAAAAGAACGTTTTGACAATTATAAAAATCAGCCTTTAAATTACACTTTCCCAAATCATTTTGATGGTAAAAAACCAGTTATTGATCAAACTAAACCTAGACCAAAAGCGGCAATTATTCGCGAGAAAGGAAGCAACTCTGAACGTGAATTGGCCAATGCAATGTATTTAGCAGGTTTTGATGTGAAAGATGTGCACATGACTGATTTAATTTCGGGTAGGGAAACATTAGAAGACATTAAATTTATAGGTGCAGTTGGTGGTTTTTCTAACTCAGATGTATTAGGATCAGCAAAGGGATGGGCTGGTGCGTTTATGTACAATGAAAAAGCCAGAGTTGCCTTAGAGAATTTCTTTAATCGCGAAGATACTTTATCTGTAGGCGTGTGCAACGGGTGCCAATTGTTTGTAGAACTTGGTTTAATTAATAAAGATCACGAAGAAAAACCAAAAATGTTGCACAACAAAAGTGGAAAGCACGAAAGTATTTTCACTTCGTTAACAATTGCTGAAAACAAATCTATAATGTTATCTACATTAGCTGGTAGCACTTTGGGTGTTTGGGTTTCTCATGGTGAAGGAAGATTTAGCTTACCTTATGCCGAAGATAAATATGATATTGTGGCAAAATATGCTTACGAAACTTATCCAGCGGCTCCAAATGGTTCTGATTACAATACAGCCATGATGTGCGATACAACTGGCCGCCATTTAGTAATGATGCCACATATTGAGCGTTCAATTTTCCAATGGCATTGGGCAAATTATCCAAATGGCCGTAAAGACGAGGTTTCACCGTGGTTAGCAGCATTTGTAAACGCTAAAAATTGGATAGAAAATAAATAAGAAAAAGCCAGCCTCAAAAAGCTGGCTTTTTTTTGCCTAAAACAGCAAAACACGTAAACTAATGTAAGAAACTATATTTGAAGAAAAAATTTGTATGTTTGAACATACGACATAATCTACTTATAAGGTTATAACTCGTATCATATCAAACCAAATTCAGATCATCCAATATTAACTACATGTGTGGAATAAACGGTTTTATTGATCATAATAACCGCATAAGCGAAACCGATTTCAAAAATTCATCTGAAACAATAGGAACCCAAAATGAAAATGGAATTGGGGTTATTTTTGACAAGCAAACACATTATACTTTAGGATTAGCAAACGGAAGATTATCAACCATTGACTTAAGTCCTCAAGCCGCTCAGCCATTTACATCGAGCTGTGGTAAATATAGCATCACCATTAATGGAACAATTTTTAATTATCTCGAATTAAGAGAAACACTAATTAAATATGGTGTGATATTCTCTACACTATCAGATACTGAAGTTGTTTTAGAATGCTATAAAAAATGGGGTAACAAATCATTTGAAATGTTTGATGGCTCTTATTCATTTGCATTATTAGACAAAAACCTTAGTATTTTATTGATTGCAAGAGATGACATAGGTGCTAAACCACTTTATTTTTTTAAAGACAAAGGTTTTTATGCATTTGCATCAGAAATTAGGGCATTGTTAAAGTATTCGTTTGTTAAAAAGCAAGTGAATAAAAAGGCAATGGCAACTTATTTTAGGTATGGTTACTTTAAAGGAAATGAAACTATCTATGAAAATATTTTTCAGTTTCGAAAAGGCAATTTAACTACTATAGATATACATAGTGGCAATAATTACGATTATCCGATAACGAAACTTAAATTAGAATCGGTATCCCAAAATACAGAAACTGAAGAAAAGGTAATAGATAAAATTGAAGAAATTTTAACCGAATCTATTTTAAGTAGAAATATAGCAAATGCTCCCGTTGGCGTTTTGTTAGGTAGTGGGTATGATAGTTCTACTGTGGCGGCAATTTTACAGCAAAATCAATCTAAAAGAATTAAGACATTTACTGTAGGTTTTAAAAATAGTAAGCTTGATGAGGCACCAAAGGCCAAACAAATTGCTTTGCATTTAAAAACAAATCACAAAGAATTATATTTAGACAAAGAAAAAGCCTTAAAAATTGTTAAAAACTTAAATGACATTTTTGATGAACCAGTTGGTGATAGCAGCGCTATACCTGTGGCCTTTATAGCAAACGAATTAAAAGATGAAGTGAAAGTTTTTTTAGGTTCTGAAGGCGGCGACGAAATGTTTGGCGGTTATAGGGCTTATGCAAAAACCTTTAAAATAGATCATTTGCTCCAAACGTCTATTCCTAGTCTCATTAAAAAATTTATGTTAGGCTTTTACGGAATTTCATCTTCAAAAATGAAAGAGGTTATTGATTCTGAAACCTTAATAGAAAAGTACTTGGCAATGAATGCATGCTTTACTAAAAAGGAGCTAAAGGCATTACTTGATGTTGATTTTAAGGAAGAGGACAACACAAGAGTAGAAACGGTGAAAGAATTATTGGTTCATGATCTTCATAATTATTTACCCGATAGCATAATTTCCAAAAATGATAAATGCTTCAGATATTTTGGTATCGAGAATAGAGATGCGCTTTTAAAAACAGAGTTAATAGACTATTTATATACGTTAGATCATCAATTATTTCTTAAAGATGCAGAACAGAAATACTTGCTCAAAAAAATTACAAATAAATATATTCCAAAACACTATATAAATAATCCTAAAAAAGGTTTTGTAATTCCATTAGCATCCTGGCTTAAAACATCATTTAAGCCATTAGTAAAATATTACTTATCTCCAACTAAATTAACTGAGCATGGTTTCCTTAATCCTAAGGAAGTAAAAAAAATTATTAATTCCTTTAACATAAACGGCAGTTCGCACAATGCTCAAAAAGTTTGGTTGTTATTGCAATTTCAAATGTGGTATTCAAATTGGATGAATAATCCCTCAGATAAAAAAAGCGATTAACCTTAGTTAATCGCTTTTTTACCTAATTTATATTTATCTACTGACTGATTGTATAATTGATGGGAATATGATAACGCACCCTAACCTCTCTTTTATTCTGTCTGCCTGGTTTCCATTTTGGCGATTTTTTAATTACTCTTAATGCTTCTTCATCACAACCTGCGCCAATTCCTCTTACTACAGCAACATCAGAAACTGAACCATCTTTTTCTATAACAAAACTTACAAAAACTTTTCCTTGTATACCAGCTTCTTGTGCCATATAAGGATAACGCAAATTTTTCTGTATAAATTTAGACCAAGCTGCCATCCCTCCAGGAAATTCAGGAAACTCTTCTATACCAGTAATGTCTAAAACATCGTTACCGCCTTCTACAGCAGTTCCTTCTCCATTTCCTCCTTCATTGTTGCCAACAGCCTTAGCATTCCCCTTACCTTCTACACCATCGGTGGTAATACTGCCAACAATCGCATTTTCTAAATCTTTTGATGTTGGTGGTTCTGCTATATCTAACTTATCAACTACTACAATATTTGCAGTTAAATTTACTTGTTTTACCTTTTCTATTACAGGCTCTGCTTTAGGCAATTCCTTTTTAACCTCTTTTTCTTTTGGCTTTTCTGGTTGCATTTCATGTATTACATCTGCATCCCTAGTTTTAATTTCCACATCAACTATTTTATCGGGCTGTGGTTTTAGTTGAGCATACAACATTGGTCCGATAAACAATAATAAAAATATGGGCACTACAATTAATAAGGCTTTCACCATAATATTTGACGACTCTTTTCTTAACACATAAGCTCCATAGTTTTTGTTTCTGTTAGTAAATACAAGAGCAAGCCACTCGCCCCCATATAAATTTGATGAATTTTTAAACATAGTTTTAGGTTTTTTTTAACTATGATGTTAGTTAATAAGTTATTCCATAACATAAAACCTAAAATATTATATCTAACTGATTTACATATATTTAAAAATATTGTAAGTATAAATAATCTTTAATTTTGATAAAATAATAACCCTACGACTTTGATAGAAAATTGTAATCTTGAGGAAAATTGAACATTCAAGATTTAGATAAATTTCAGTTTTATCAAAAATTACTAACAATTCAATGAAATTTTCTTTTTTTTCAACATTTACCATAACATTTTCATGAAAAGCAGAAAATAAATCATATTTTTGACTAAATTTTAATAAAATAAGCAGAATTAAAGCTTTTTTATGTTTAAAATTACTACTTCAAGTTTAATATAGATACACAACAGATATTTTAACAACCATAAACTAATGAAAAGTCTAAGAACAATTGCTCTAAAAGAGGCGCAAAACAGAATTTCTCCTGATGTTAAAGCACCTTCTACTAAAATTTCTGAATTTTTCGGTTCAAACGTTTTTGATAAGAAAAAAATGAGAGACTTCTTATCAAAAGAAGTGTTTGAAAAACTGATGTCAACTATCGGTCAAGGAGAATTAATTAATCAAGAAGATGCAAATCAGATTGCCTCTGCAATGAAAACTTGGGCAATGAGCAAAGGTGCTACGCACTATACCCATTGGTTTCAGCCATTAACTGGTTCTACAGCAGAAAAACATGACTCATTTTTTGAGCCAAGTGGCGATGGAGCAATTGAAAAATTTGCTGGTAGCGCATTAGTTCAACAAGAGCCAGATGCATCAAGTTTTCCTAACGGAGGTATTCGTAATACTTTCGAAGCTCGTGGTTATACCGCTTGGGATCCTTCATCTCCGGCATTTATTATGGAAAGCAAAGCTGGTAAGACACTTTGTATCCCTACTGTATTTATATCTTACACTGGCGAATCTTTAGATTATAAAGCTCCATTATTAAAAGCATTAGCTGCAATGGATAAGGCTGCTGTTGATGTTTGTCAATATTTCGATAAAAGCATTAGCAAAGTAAACGCATCATTAGGTATCGAGCAAGAATATTTCTTGGTAGATCTTGCTTTGTTTAACGCTCGTCCAGATTTAGTAATGACAGGCCGAACTTTATTCGGACATATGTCTGCTAAAGGCCAACAATTAGAAGATCATTATTTTGGTTCTATTCCTGAGCGTGTTTTCGCTTACATGGTAGATTTCGAAAACGAAGCTTTAAAATTAGGAATCCCTTTAAAAACTCGTCACAACGAGGTTGCTCCATCTCAATTTGAGTGTGCTCCTATTTACGAAGAAATTAACTTAGCTATCGATCACAATCAATTATTGATGGATTTGATGGAAAAAGTTGCTCGTCGCCATAACTTTAAAGTACTATTACACGAAAAACCTTACGCAGGTATTAATGGTTCGGGTAAACACAATAACTGGAGTTTAATTACTGATACTGGTAAAAATTTATTAGCTCCTGGCAAAACACCTAAAAACAACTTAATGTTCTTAGCGTTTTTTGTAAACACAATTAAAGCCGTTCATGAGCATGCAGATTTGTTAAGAGCAAGTATCACTTCTGTAAGTAACGATCACCGTTTAGGTGCTAACGAAGCTCCTCCAGCAATTATTTCTATTTTCTTAGGTCAGCAATTAGACGAGATTTTAGATGAAATTGAGCATTCACGTATCAGTAAAAAAATTAAAGAAGATAACGGTCTTTGGTTAGGCATTCCTAAAATTCCACAAATTATTTTAGACAATACAGATCGTAACCGTACCTCTCCTTTTGCATTCACAGGTAATAAATTTGAGTTGAGAGCGGTAGGTTCTACAGCTAACTCTTCTGCTCCAATGACAGTTTTAAATGCAATTGTTGCAGATCAGTTAACTAAATTTAAGGTTGATGTAGATAAATTGATTAAAAAAGGCGACAAAAAAGATGTGGCTTTATTAACTGTAATTAAACGTTACATTAAAGAATCTAAAGATATCCGTTTCGAAGGAAATGGCTATAGCCAAGAGTGGGCAGATGAAGCTGCAAAACGTGGTTTATCAAACATCAAAACTACTCCTAAAGCGCTAGATGCTTACGTAAGCGATAAAACTACTGAGTTGTTTACAAAAACAAACATTTTTAGCAAACGCGAATTACATGCTCGTCACGAAATTTTATTAGAAAGTTTCTTCAGAAAACTTCAAATCGAAGCTCGTGTAATGGGTGATGTTACCAATAGTCAAATTTTACCAGCTGCAATTGCTTATCAAAACACATTGATAGAAAATGCTAAAGGTTTAAAAGAACTAGGCTTAAGCAAAGAAGCTATTGCAACTCCTTTAGCTATCATTAATACACTTTCTGAGCATATTGGTATTGTTAAAACTAATATCGATGCGATGCTAGAAGAGCGTAAAAAAACAAATTCTATCGAAGACAGTCGCGATAAAGCAATTGGTTATGACGAGAATGTTAAAGTTTACTTTGATACCATCCGTTACCACGTTGATAAATTAGAGCAAATTGTTGATGACAGCGTTTGGCCTTTACCGAAATTCCGCGAATTACTATTTTTAAAATAGATTATTTTTCCTTAAGGTTAAGGCGTTTCGAAATTTCGAAACGCCTTTTTTTATTGATCACAACCCGTCATACCCAACTTGATTGGGTATCGTAATGCAAACAGACGCTGCTCTATACACTTTTGGAAAAGCAATAACAATCAAAAATTAAAGTCAGTCCTTCTTTCCGCTAAATCTTTTACCCCTAAATCCCCTAAAGGGGACTTTGGTAAAAGGATACCGCTGCAATAAGGTTTATGAAACAAAACCTATGCTACTATGCTTGGTTGCTAGGCGCCTAAAAAAACCTAATTAACTACCAAAATCGGTTTTGTCATCCAGAGCGCAGCGAAGCATCTCAAACAATTATTAGAAAAGCATTAACAATCAAAAATTAAAGCCACTCCTTCTTTCCGCTAAATCTTTTACCCTAAATCTCCTAATGGTGACTTTGGTAAAAGTATATCGCTGCTATAAATGTTAGCCGTGGCTGAATGTTTAAAATGCAAAACCTATGCTACTATGTTTGGTTAAATGGTGCACAAATCCGTTCAATAAAAACTTACGAAGTCTCTGTTAATATGCACAATTAGACTTCTTAATTTTAGGTGTAGCCGCACAAACCCAAGTTTCATAAACGGGATTGAAATGAAAAGCCCACAGGTGAGGAACGAGCCGAGGACTTGAAATGTAAAGCCCGAGTAACAATAAAAAATGTTACTGTCACTGCTTTTCAAAAACATAATGGCAAAATCCAAAATACACCTTTATTCTTTGGTCTTTCAGCTTTAGTGTTTCAGCTTAAAAACTTATCTTTGCAGCAATTATGAGCGATAACAGGTACAACCAACGTGGCGTTTCTGCATCAAAAGAAGATGTGCATGCTGCAATCAAAAATATTGACAAAGGCATCTTTCCTCAGGCATTTTGCAAAATCATTCCAGATATTTTAGGTGCTGATGAAAATTACTGCAACATTATGCATGCCGATGGCGCTGGTACAAAATCTTCACTAGCCTACACCTACTGGAAGGAAACTGGAGATATTTCTGTATGGAAAGGTATTGCTCAAGATGCCATCATCATGAATTTAGATGATTTAATTTGTGTTGGCGCTACCGATAACATTTTGTTGTCATCAACCATTGGTCGTAACAAAAACCTAATACCAGGTGAAGTTATTGCTGCAATAATTAATGGTACAGAAGAAATTTTAGCTGAGTTACGTGAACTTGGAATTTCAATTTATAGCACTGGCGGTGAAACAGCCGATGTTGGCGACTTGGTAAGAACAATTATTGTAGATTCTACAGTTACTTGTCGCATGAAAAGAGATGAAGTAATTAGCAACCATACCATACAAAATGGTGATGTGATTGTTGGTTTAGCATCTTACGGACAAGCAACTTACGAAAGCGAATACAACGGCGGAATGGGCTCAAATGGATTGACTTCTGCCCGTCATGATGTTTTCGAAAAATCAGTCGCAAAGAATTATCCGGAAAGTTTTGATCCAGCTGTTCCATTTGATTTGGTATTTTCTGGCGGTAAAAAATTAACAGATAAAGTTGACATTTCGACTACGCTCAATGTGACAGCGGGTAAGTTAGTGCTTTCTCCTACGCGTACATATGCTCCAGTAATTAAAAAAGTTTTAGATAAGTATAGAAGTCAAATACACGGCTTGGTACATTGCAGCGGTGGGGCACAAACTAAAGTTTTACATTTCATCAATGATGATATTCACGTTATAAAAGACAACCTTTTCCCTGTTCCGCCTTTATTTAAATTAATACAAGAGCAATCTGGAACCGATTGGAAAGAGATGTATAAAGTGTTTAACATGGGCCATAGAATGGAAATTTATGTGCCAGCTGAAATTGCCAATGACATTATTGCGATTTCAAAAAGTTTCAATATAGATGCACAGATAATTGGCAGAGTAGAAACTGGAAGCCAAAAACAAGTTACTATTAACAGCGAATTTGGGGAGTTTGTTTATAACTAAGAGATCACAATTTAAAAAGAAAGGCTTTTTACATTTTGCAAAAAGCCTTTCTTTTTTGCTACCACCACTTACTATAAATTATTTAGAACCATTGCAGATGTAGTGATAGCATCTTATCTTAATTCTAAAACTACAGGATCTTCTCCGTTATATACTATGATTTGGTCTGACATGATCCTAAATACATGAGTTCCGTTTGCTACCTTCAATGTAATTTTCTTGCCTTTCACTGTGTAGGTTCCTCTTTCCATAATATCACCTGCAAATAAAAAGTCTGCTTTACCATCAGGCATAAGCTTTAAGTACATGCCACCATACCCTAAGTTACTACCTACAGTTCCTTTTTGTATATAGGTTTGTTCTACTAAAATATCAAGCTCCTTCTCACAAGAAACCATAAACAACATCAACGCACCAACTATTAAAAATGTAAATTTTTTCATCAATTACTAATTATATTTATTATCCTATTTTTTCCTTAAACAAATCTAAAGTTCTTTGCCAAGCTAATTTAGCAGCTGCTTCATTATACCTAGTTGGCGATGTGTCATTATTAAATGCATGGTTCACACCATCATAAATAAATATTTTGTAATCTTTTTTATTATCCTTTAATGCAGCTTCATAAACTGGGATACCTGCATTAATGCGTTCATCTAATTGACCATAATGCAACATTAAGCTAGCTTTAATTTTTGGCACATCTTCTACTTTTGCCTGGGCACCATAATACGCTACAGCCGCATTTAATTTAGGATCAGCAACTGCCAATTTATTAGCCATACTACCTCCCCAACAAAAACCTACAACAGCAGTTTTACCATTACCATTTTTATGATTTCTTAAAAACTCAAGCCCTTTTAAATAGTTTTGTAAATTTTTATCGGCATCAAGTTTACTAATCAACTCTCTTCCTTTAGCCTCATCCTCTGGTGTACCACCAAAAGGAGATAGTGCATCGATACCTAAAGCAACATAGCCAGCTAAAGCAACTCTTTTAGTTACATCTTTAATATGAGGCGTTAGACCTCTATTTTCATGAATTACTACCACAGTACCCAACTTCTTTTTATTACCTTTTGGCATGGCTAACAAAGCTTTTACTTCACCATCAACACCAGCATATGTAATCATTTCACTATCAACTTCGGCATCGCTAACTGTTGCGGCAGCTGCATAATTGCTTTCTAACATTGGCAAAACGGTTAGCGCTAAAGCAGTGCTTCCAGTTAAAACAGCCAACTTTTTCATGAAGCTTTTTCTGTTAATTTGGCTATGTGTATAGGAATCGTAAAGGTTAATAATTTTCTGATCCATGGTTTTGTTTTATAAAGGATAATTGAATTTACGAATAATATTGGTTAATCAAACGTAAAATAACAGGTACAAAAAAACCCGCTAACAAAAGCTAGCGGGTTTAGTTATTAATTAGGTATTAGTTAAAGTTGTAACGAATACCAAACTGCATATAGTATGTAGAAGATATAGTTTGGTTAACACCAAAAGTTTCTCTTACAACATCTCCATTAGCCTGTGCTAATCTGAAAGTTGGTTTTGTTGTAGCATTAATTGCTGAAACGTTTTGAGGAACTAAAATTTGTGAGTTGTTCACAAAATTCAATTCACCCCAATTTTTATTTAACAAATTACCAAAATTGAAGATATCTAATGAGAATTGTACAGAATTTTTAGATCCTCCAAAATTTTTGAAAACTTCTTGAGTTAATCTGAAATCAACTTGATTTCTCCATGGAGAAGTTGCTCCATTACGCTCTGCATATTGACCTTTACGAGTTTTCAAATATTTATCTTGCTCGATGTAGGCGAAGAATAAATCACTTTGTTGTTGAGGAGTATAAGTAACTGCAGAAGCACCGCTACCGATAACTACGTTACCGCTGAAAGTAATTTCTGAAGGATCTCTTGGTACGTATAATAAATCATTTCCTGATTGACCATCACGGTTAAAATCACCTGAATATACATATGAGAACCTACCTTGCTGAGAACCTTCATAGAAAAGTGAGAATGAAGTAGCTAAGTTCTGGAAGTATTCTTTTTTGTATGAAACTGATGCAATTACACGGTCAGGATTCAAGTTTTGAGAATAACTTAAGCTTGGTACATTAGGGTTACCTGCTGTTGGCGGAATAGACCATAAGTTTAACAATTGATCTCCAGCACCATCACCAAAATTGCGTTGGTCTGATTTAGTATAAGCAACCATTAAGCCTAAACCTTGGCTAAATTGTTTCGATAATTGAGCAGTAACCATCCAGTTATAACCACCTTTAGCATTGCTCATTACAATTGTATTAAATGCATTAGCACCTGTTGCTGCACCATTAGCTACCGGTAAACCACCCGTAGTTAAAGGATTAATAAATTTATCTCTATTTGCGGCCGGGAAAAATGCACGATTATCTGCATAACCACCAACTACAACATTAGGATTAACTAAGTTTACGTTTTTAGCAACCGCTGCATATAAATCCTTACCGTAAATACCTTCTAAAGTACCAACTATACCCCAAGGTAATCTTGCATCAACAGCTAAACTTGATTTCCATGTTTGAGGGAATCTTAAATCTGGTGACATAGCACTAATTGGACTTGGAATTGTAGAACCAGCTGGTGGAGCAGCGCTTGTTAAGTTTGGCGCAATGCTTGGATTGAAGAATGGAGTATTTGCTCCAGAATAAGCTTGAGTATACTGTAATAAACCAGCATCACCAGATTGAGCAACTAACCATACGAATGGTACCCTACCTGTAAAAATACCTGTACCACCTCTAAGTTGTAAAGAACGATCTCCTTTAACATCCCAGTTAAAACCAAAACGTGGAGAATACATTAATCTGTTTTTAGGCAATGTACCAGTATTTACTTTTTGACCGTCTGCAAAAGTTAAATTCGCTACTAATGGATGCGTTCTAATTTCATCAACTCCAGGATAAGAAGCTCTTTCTACTCTCAAACCAGCAGTTAATTTTAAACGATCAGTAACTGTAAATTCATCTTGAATATAAGCTGAATATTGAGCAAACTTAAAGCTTGGGAAAGCTTGAGAACCATCTGCAGTTAATGGATAAGTAACTGTATATTGTGCTGGTCTAGCTCCAGTTACAAAATCATTCCACGATCTGAAAGTATAAAAACCAGTACCAAAACGTTGGAAACCATTTTTAGTTGTACTAAATTCTGCTTGTAAACCTAAAGTCAAATTGTGCTTACCAAAAGCAGCAGTTAAATCATCACTATAAGTATAAGTAGTAACATCTCTTAAGTTACCATAAGTAAATGCCTCATAACCAAAGGTTGTTAAAACATTACCTAAATTGGTAGTACCTCCTGTACCATCCATAATATCAACCATTGGAAATGGAGCGCTATCAGATGTTCTTGGGTCATTTTGGTGTGAATAAGCAGCACGTAAAGTATTAGTGAACTTACTACCAAAAGAGGAATTTAATTCAGCAGTTGCTGAATACAAGTTTTGTGCTTGATAATAATTTGAGTTTGAGAATTGTAAACCTGCTTCTTTGGCTGTACCAGATCTTTGATTTACATAAGCAAAGCCTGTTGTACCCACTAATGAACCTGAAGTAGATGTACTTGCAAAACTTGGATTTTTACTTTCTACTTGGTTGTAACGAATACTAAAACGATGATTTTTTGAAATATTCCAATCTAATCGAGCAAATAATTTATCATTATTACTTAAGTTCTCATAATTCTGATATGATCCTGGATCATAGTTGTATGTACTTAACAAATAAGATCTAACACCGTTTAAGAAGTCAGCTGTTGGTCTTGCAATAAAACTTGGAGAAGTTGTAGTGAAAGGTAAAGCCGGAGTAGAAGCAATTCTATTGTTACCTGGTGATTTAGTTTTTTTGAATTCGGTGTTTACAAAGAAGAATAATTTATCTTTAATAATCGGACCACCAAAGCTAAAGCCAAAGTTTTTTTCGTCTAAACGTTGAATGTTGTTGATGGTAACATCACCAACTTTTTTACCTTGTTGATCATCACCACGCATGGTATAAAATGCATTACCAAAAAACGTATTTGTACCAGAACGTGTAACTGCATTTACTGCAGCCCCTGTAAACCCAGTCTGACGAACATCATAAGGAGTTACATTAATAGAGATTTGCTCTAACGCATCAATTGAAATCGGAGAACCATTTGCAGGAATATTTTGCCCAATACCAAATTGGTTATTATAGTTAGCGCCATCAACCATAAAGTTATTAGAACGATAGTTACCGCCGCCGATAGCGCCATTTGGGCCTCCACCTTGTGGTGTTAAACGGGTAACATCATTTACACTACGAGTAATAGTTGGCAATGATTGTATTTGCGCTTTACCTACTACAGTGTTTGCTCCGCTTTTGTTAGAATTCATTATAGAATTCGAAGCAGTACCTGTAATATTAACAGTAGCTAAAGTAGAACTGTTATCAGCTAACGTTACATTTAATACGAAAGGCTCACCTAATTTAAGTGTTAAGTTTTCGAATTTTTGTGTTTTGTAACCAATGAAGCTTACTTCAACAATGTAAGGACCACCAACACGCATGTTTCCAATAGTGTAACGACCATCTGCATTTGTAATTACGCTGTAAACCGTTCCGGTTGGCGTATGTGTAGCTTTAACGCTGGCACCCGGCATCGCATCTTTTGCATCCCTAATGGTACCTGTTAATGACGTTGTGGTGATCTGTGCATTCGCTGCAGAGATAAATCCAACAAAGGCAAGAACAATTACTACAATTTTTAATAGTAAAGATTTCTTCATACTCTTTTAATTATTTTTTTGTTTTGTTAAAATATGTTAAAATAACGCCACAAAGGTAAATATTTATTTCATTCAGTTGTTCAATTCCAATGTTAAATAATTATTAATTCTACCCAAAACTTATCAACACTTAACATATAGGTTAAATTGTGTAACTATCAGTTTATCAATAGCTTTATATTTACTGTTTTTTCCCTATATTTTTGTTTAGCTAAATGTTAATTAACCTATTTTTGTCAAAACTAGGTTACTAGCAATCTTTAGACTTATTTTAACCAACATTTTTTTTAATTTTGACACCGTATTAATTAAGTTTTCCTCTTTTTTATAAAATATGAACTACGATTTAATTGTAATTGGTAGCGGTCCGGGTGGATATGTTACTGCAATAAGAGCTTCTCAATTGGGTTTAAAAACTGCAATTATTGAGCGTGAGTCTTTAGGTGGCATTTGCCTAAACTGGGGCTGTATTCCTACTAAAGCTTTGTTAAAAAGTGCTCAAGTGTTCGAATATATTAATCATGCAGCAGATTATGGCATTAACGCACCAGAGGCTACAGCAGATTTTGCAGCTGTTGTTAAACGTAGTCGTGGTGTTGCCGAAGGCATGAGTAAAGGCGTTCAATTTTTAATGAAGAAAAACAAAATTGACGTAATTATGGGCACTGCCAAAGTTAAGGCAGGCAATAAAGTAGATATTAAAGGAGCTGATGGTTCTCAAAAAGAATTAACAGCAAAAAATATAGTGATCGCAACTGGTGCTCGTTCTAGAGAATTGCCAAACTTAAAGCAAGATGGTAAAAAAGTAATCGGCTACCGCCAAGCAATGGTATTACCTGAGCAACCAAAATCTATGGTTGTTGTTGGTTCTGGCGCTATTGGAGTTGAGTTTGCCTATTTCTATGCTACGATGGGTACAAAAGTTACTATTGTAGAGTTTATGGAAAATATTGTTCCAGTAGAGGATGAAGATGTTTCTAAACAATTATTGCGTAGCTTAAAGAAAACTGGCATCGATATCATGACTTCAGCAAGTGTTGAGTCTGTTGATACAAGTGGTGCTGGTTGTAAAGTTCAGGTTAAAACTGCATCGGGCATGCAGACGATAGAATGTGACATTGTTCTTTCTGCTGCAGGTGTTGTAGCCAATATCGAAAACTTAGGTTTAGAAGAAACAGGTATCAAAACTGAAAAAGGAAAAATTGTTGTTGATGAGTTTTACAACACATCTGTTAAAGGTTATTATGCCATAGGCGATGTTGTTGGCGGTCAATCTTTAGCTCACGTGGCCTCTGCTGAGGGTATTATTTGTGTAGAAAAAATCGCCGGCCAACATGTTGAGCCATTAGATTATAACAATATCCCAGGTTGTACTTATTGCTCGCCAGAAGTTGCTTCTGTAGGTTACACAGAAAAAGCAGCTAAAGCAGCGGGTTACGAACTAAAAATTGGCAAATTTCCTTTCTCTGCATCGGGTAAAGCAAGTGCTGCTGGTGCTAAAGATGGTTTCGTAAAATTAATTTTCGATGCTAAATACGGAGAATTATTAGGTGCGCACATGATTGGTGCTAACGTAACTGAAATGATTGCTGAAATTGTAGTAGCTCGTAAATTAGAAACAACTGGCCACGAAATGATTAAAGCTGTACACCCTCACCCAACCATGAGCGAAGCAATTATGGAAGCTGCCGCTGATGCTTACGGAGAGGTAATACACTTGTAAATAATGTGAAATGGAAAAGGTATGATGGAAGATGTATCTTAATCCTTTAATAATTTGATAAAAAAACCTGTTAGCCAAGTTAACAGGTTTTTTTTATTTGGTATCGATTATCAAACAACCTATTTTTACAACACATCTTCCATTTTATATCTTACATTTCCCCTTTATGAAATTACACACCATAAATACTGGCTTATTTAAATTAGATGGCGGTGCTATGTTTGGCGTTGTGCCTAAATCTATTTGGCAAAAAAGCAATCCGGCAGATGCCAATAATTTATGTACTTGGGCCATGCGTTGTTTATTGATTGAAGATGGCAGTAGATTGATACTGGTAGATAATGGAATTGGGAATAAACAGGATGAAAAATTTTTAGGCCACTATTATTTGCACGGCGATGATACTTTAGATCAATCTTTAGCTGCTGCTGGATTTAGCAGAGATGACATTACCGACGTATTTTTAACACACTTACATTTTGATCATTGTGGAGGCTCTATTGAAAGATATGGCGACAAATTTCGCCCTGCGTTTAAAAATGCTTTGTACTGGACTAACCAGCAACATTGGGATTGGGCAATTGAACCAAACGCTAGAGAAAAAGCTTCATTTCTTAAAGAAAATATTATTCCAATTCAAGAGAGTGGACAGTTGAGATTTATTCCGTCACAAGATGGTGTTCTTTTTCATGAAGGAATTAAAATCCGCTTTGCGTACGGACACAGCGATGCCATGATGTTGCCGCAACTGCAATACAAAGACAAAACCATTGTTTACATGGCAGATTTGTTACCATCTGTTGGGCATATTCCCCTACCTTACGTTATGGCCTATGATATGTTTCCGCTACAAACACTAAAAGAGAAAAAGAGCTTTTTAGAAGAAGCTGCCGCGAATGGATACATTCTTTACTTAGAACACGATCCAATTAATGAATGTTGTACTGTGCAGCAAACCGAAAAAGGAGTGCGATTATTAGATACTTTTAGTTTAACAGAAATTCTTTAAAATTTACCGAACATTTCTAAACTTCATCTGTTGTAAAACGGATGAAGAAAAACTTACTTTATTTTTTATTTCTTGTATTTGTAATGGGCTGTAATTCTGATGAATATAGTCCGAACCAGGTATTTAACAGAAAAACAGCTAGCAATGTTAACGAAAAACAGATTGCGCTTTTAAATCAAAAAACGCCATCAACAAATATTAGAATTGCATTTTCTGGTGATACCCAAAGAAGTTATGCAGCCGCTAGAGATTTTGTAGCAATGGTAAACGCCAGAAACGATATCGACTTTGTAATGTTAAATGGCGATATCTCAGACTTTGGTCTTTTAGCAGAGTTTGATGCGATTTACGATATTTATGCCAAACTAAAAGTTCCATTTATTAGTGTAATTGGCAACCATGATTTGGTGGCAAATGGTAAAGATATCTACAAAAGAATGTTTGGGCAACTTAACTTCACTTTTAGCTATGGCAATGTAAAATTCGTTTGTCACGATACCAATAGCAGAGAATATAATTTTGATGGCTCTACACCTAACATTAATTGGTTAAAAGACAATTTAAAACTTGGCAATGGCATAACTCATTTGGTTGCAGTTTCTCATGTATCACCTTTTGGAGGTGATTTCGATCCAGCATTAGCCCAGCCTTACAAAACGCTATTCAATCAAACTCCAAATTTGATCGCTTCTTTGCACTCTCATAATCACTCTAAATTGGAAACATTTTATCAAACTGGCACTACTGGAGTACCGTTTATAGTCACAAATGCCATTTACCAGCGTGCTTATACAATTATTAATATCTCTAACGGACAAATTGATGCTCAAGAAATTAACTTTTAGTGTATTTGTACTGCTGTTTTTAGGTAAAATAAGTTTTGCCCAAAATAAGTTTCTAAATACTATAACGCCAGACCATATTAACCTTCAATACGCCGGAAGTATTGGTTTTTTAAGCTTGGGAGCAGGTTACGATTTGTTTAACGAAAAAGCAGAATTAAGCTTTCACATTGGTTACGTACCCGAAAGTTTGGGTGGAGAATTAACAATGGCGGCAATTAAATTCCATTATAAACCTTTTAATATCCCAGTGGGAGATAAAATACTCATAAAACCATTTAACCCGGTATTTTTTCCATCATACACCATCGGCGAAAATTTTGATCTTCAGTTTGATGCACCTCAATATAGAAAAGGTTATTATTTTTGGTCATCAGCTTTGCGCTTACACTTAGGTGCAAGTACCGAGATTAAACTATTAAGCAAACCAAATTCTAAAATTAAGGATTTAAGCATCTATGCAGAAGCCAACACAAACGATTTGTATGCCATTAGTTGGTTTAGAAATAGAACTAGCTCATCGTTTTTAAAAATGTTTAGAATGGGTTATGGCGTTAAAGTTCACTTTTAAATGATTAGAAAAGCTAGCGCAGCAGATGCCGATGAAATTGTAGATTTAATGATGCTGGCCATGGGCGATTTGCCTTATAAATTTGCCGCATCGGCGGATAAATTAATTGCATTTGAGCTATTGAAGAAGTTTGTACTAACAGACGGGAACCAATATAGCCTCAATAATACCTTTGTTTACGAGCTGGATGAAAAAGTTGTAGGATCGATAAATGCTTACAATGGAGGTGCAATTGAACAATTACGCGAACCTTTTTTTAATTACATCCGCAAAACTTTTCATCATGGCATTTTTGATATGGATGTAGAAAGTGAAGCTGGGGAATATTACATCGATACCTTGGCCGTAAATCCATCCTACCAAGGAAAAGGAATTGGCAAAGATTTAATTAAATATGTAATTGATCATGCTGAAAATATTGGCTTTAAAAAAATCGGCTTGTTAGTTTCAAATCCAGATGCAAAACGATTGTATGAAAAGCTTGGCTTTAAAAAAGTGGGCACTAGAAACTTGCTAGGCAATAAACATGAACACTTGGTATTTAGCACCTCGTCATCTCGATCTTAGCGCAGCGAGGAGAGATCTATTTTATTACTCAGTTTCTTCGCATTAAAAGCATCTAAATCGCAAATACCCTAAACTCTAAGATATCACCAGGCTGACAATCTAAAGCTCTACAGATGGCTTCTAAAGTTTCTAATCTTACTGCCTTTGCTTTACCTGTTTTCAATATCGAAAGGTTAGACATGGTAATCCCCACCCTTTCACTGAGTTCCGTTAGCGACATCTTTCGCTTGGCTAACATTACATCTAGATTAATAATTATTGGCATATAAGGATTGCTGCAAAAATACTGCTTAAATTGTTAAATCTTGTTCTTTTTGTAATTCTATTCCTTTTCTTAATACAAATCCGATTATCAACATCGTAATTCCAAAAATCACCAGCCAAAAATCAAAATTCACTCCCACCACTTGCTGATAAATTGAATTAGCATTTAGTTTAATATCATTTTCGAAGAAATAAAAAACATATAATAATATAGCTTGCAAAATGCAAAACCATCCAATCCATGTAATTCTTTCAATATTTACCAAACTGAAAACACTGTCGTTTTGAATGGAATTAATGAAGGAATAAATTTTTAGCACAATACCAATTCCAATAATAGGTATGATTATAAGCATGATAAATGAAACAGGATGTAAACTTTTAGGTTCAACTCCATTCGAGGCATCATTAAAACCTCTTTGCATGTCTCCAAAATCATATATTAGTGCTAAAATTAGAACTAATATATAAGCAAACTTTAACATCAATATCTGATTTTTTGTTTTCATATTTATATCGTTAAATCTTGTTCTTGTTTCAATTTCAACCCAAAACTAAACACACCCGCAAAAATTAAGTATTCTAGTCCTGGCTTTAATTCACGTAATAAATCAAAATAATCCGGTGAAAAAGTCAATCTTGAGTCTACAATTGTTTGATTGTTAAAAAAATATGTAAACACTAAATAAACTAAAACACCAATTGGAATTAGAGATAGTTCAATTATTCCAATTAACCTTAGCCTCTTAACATTTAATTCGGTAAATATCTTCTTATTTATCACATCGCTAATAAATTCCCTAAATAATTTAAGCTGGTAAAGAGCTATCAAAAGACTAAGCAGACCCGTTAAAATGTACCATATTACAAAAGGATCTGCTAATTTAGCTAGCTTAATTTTTGATAATTTAAAGGAAACAGTAGCTGTATCTATTTCCGAAAATAGGTAAGCATTTTTAAAGGTTCTTAAATCAAAATTAGATAGTTCGAATTTTAAAGGAAATGCATTAAAACTCAGCCCATGAAACTCTTTAAAAAAAATCATCCTAACCATATTAACGACAAAATACATAGCTGATACTATGATAATACTGTACCATGCAACGTCTAGTAAGTTCTTATAAATTCTAAGTGAGCGTAATTTTTCCATAACATGATGATGTTTTATTTTTACTTTAAATCAACAATAATTTCTAATGCAAATGAAATCAAAATATATTATAAAACAAAATTTATTTATTGATTTAAAATATATATGTAGTGTAAATCAACTAAAAATTAAATAACTGACAAAATAAATTTGGAATGGTTTTTGTTGTTAGGTAATTGTTAAAAAATGTGACATAAAGCATTACATTTTCAACCATTTACATACCGAAACTGTACTTTTTTTCATACTTTTGCAGCTTCGAAATTTATTAAGAGGACTAAAACACATAAATGAGACAACTCAAAATAACCCAATCCATCACCAACCGCGAAAGTCAATCGTTAGACAAATACTTACACGAGATTGGAAAAGTAGATTTAATTACCGCTGAAGAAGAAGTTATATTAGCTCGTAAAATTCGTGAAGGTGATCAAGCCGCTTTAGAGCGTTTAACAAAAACCAACTTACGTTTCGTTGTATCTGTAGCTAAGCAATACCAAAATCAAGGTTTAACATTAGGTGATTTAATTAACGAAGGTAACTTAGGTTTAATTAAGGCAGCTAAACGTTTTGATGAAACTAAGGGTTTTAAATTCATTTCATATGCTGTTTGGTGGATCCGTCAATCAATTTTGCAGGCAATTGCAGAGCAAAGTCGTATTGTACGTTTACCTCTAAACCAAGTTGGTTCATTAAGCAAAATCAGTAAAGCTTTCTCTAAATTAGAGCAAGAATACGAGCGTGAGCCTTCTCCAGAAGAATTGGCAGATATTTTAGAAACTACGGTTGACAAAATTTCTGACACATTGAGTAACTCTGGTCGCCATGTATCTATGGATGCGCCATTTGTTCAGGGTGAAGAAAATACGTTATTAGATGTATTAGAAAACCACGAACCAAATACAGATAGCAACTTAATTAACGAATCACTTTCTGAAGAGATTAGACGTTCTTTGTCTACTCTAACCGAACGTGAGCGTGAAATTATTGTTTTGTTCTTCGGTTTAAGTACAAATCACCCACTTTCATTAGAAGAAATTGGCGAGAAATTTAACTTAACTCGTGAGCGTGTTCGTCAAATTAAAGATAAAGCTTTACAACGTTTACGTCATACTTCACGTAGTAAAATTTTAAAATCTTACTTAGGATAATCCTAAAAAAAACGACTACTTAGTGTGTTTTAAACACCTTGTAGCACAGATTTTTACAAGAAAATAAATCAAAAAAGATTGGGTACTCGCCCGATCTTTTTTACTTTTGCAGCAATTCTAACCAAATTAATTTTCTTGTATGTTAAACAAATATCAATCAGAGTTTCAGAACTGGATTGAGAAAGAAAAAAAAGCACTCGAGCTGATCAGTGTTGTAGGCAAACTATGGTTCGATCGTTCTATCGAACTTGTTCTCTTTCGAAAACCTTTATTCGATGTTGGCAGTAGCGAAATACTAGCTTATCACCAATACGCAAAAGAAGTAAGTGGCAAAGATATTTCCATTTACGAAACGCTAGAATTGGCAGCCACTATTGCCAAATGCAGTTTAGCTCCTTCTCGCATAGATATTGGTCGCTTGGCAGCCGAATGGCTGGATGAAAAAAATACGCACTCAGGCATGCATAATTTTGTGGTAAGTCAGCTAAGTAAGCACATTGGCAAAGACAAAATTAGTTTAAAGCCTAAAGATGTTGTTTTGTATGGTTTCGGCAGAATTGGCAGAATTGCTGCCAGAGAATTAATTGTACAAGCTGGCAAAGGCGAACAATTAAGGTTAAGAGCAATCGTTACCAGAACTTACAGTGATGAAGAATTGATTAAGCGAGCCGAACTGCTTAGAACAGATTCTATTCATGGCCCATTCAATGGCACTATTGTAGAGGATTTTGAGAATAAAGCTTTGATTATTAATGGGCAAACCATTTACCTCATTGTGGCAAAAAATCCTGAAGATGCAGATTATACTGCATATGGAATTAATGATGCTTTATTGATTGACAATACCGGAGTTTTCCGCGATCGCGAAGGTTTAAGCAGACATTTACAAGCCAAAGGAATTAGTAAAGTTTTATTAACCGCACCAGCCAAAGGCGATATACCTAATATTGTAACTGGCATTAACGATGCAGATTTCAATTATCAAACAGAAACAATTTTTTCAAACGCATCTTGCACAACAAATGCAATTGTACCCGTTTTAAAAGTTATTGATGCTAATTTTAGTATTGAGAAAGGCCACATAGAAACTGTACATTCTTACACCAACGATCAGAATTTATTAGACAATTACCATAAAAAATATCGTAGAGGCCGTTCTGCAGCTTTAAACTTAGTCATTACTGAAACTGGAGCAGATAAAGCTGTGGCCAAAGTCATTCCGCATTTAGCTGGCAAATTAACTGGCAATGCCGTACGCGTACCTACTCCTAATGTTTCTTTAGCTATTTTAAATCTTTCGCTTGCTAAAACCACCACAAAAGAAGAGGTGCAAGAAATCTTAAAAAAAGCTTCCTTATTTGGAGATTTGTCTGAGCAATTGGAATACTCTATCTCTAATGAATTGGTAAGTAGCGATTTAATTGGCAATAGTCATGCTTCAATTATTGATGGCCCTGCTACAATTATAGCTAACGATAATCAGTCAATTGTACTGTACGCTTGGTATGATAACGAATACGGTTATACCCGTCAAGTAATACGCTTGGCTAAGAAATTAGCTGGCGTAGTAAGGCTTACTTATTATTAAAATATTTCCGTCATTTCGAAATGAGCCTTTCGCGATTGAGAAATCTGTAAAATAACTCCACAGTTAGGTTATTAACCTTGTCAGTTATTTATACATGTAGGTTTCTCATTGCTACGCTTCTTCGAAATGACGTTTTATTTATATTTCTATTTGTAAATTCGTAAAAATCACCGATCATGAAATTACCAATTTACCAAGTAGATGCCCTTACCGATAAACTTTACGGCGGAAACCCAGCTGCCATAATCCCGCTTAAAGAATGGTTGCCTGCACCTATAATGCAAAAAATTGCTGTAGAGAACAACCTATCAGAAACCGCTTATTTTGTACCAGAAGGAGATCATTTTGAATTAAGGTGGTTTACACCCGAATACGAAATAGATTTATGCGGTCATGCTACTTTGGCAACTGCACACATTTTGTTTACAGCACTAGGCTACCAAAAAGACACCATTCATTTTCATACACAAAAAGCTGGCACCTTAACAGTTGGCAGAAAAGACGATGTATATACGTTAGATTTCCCATCACGACCTGCGAAAAATACGGATGCACCAGATGGATTGATTGACGCATTAGGTGGCAATGCACCAATAGAGGTGTTAAAATCTAGAGATTATATTTTTGTTTATGAAACAGAAACCGATATTGTTGCACTAAAACCAGATTTTTCTGCACTGGCAAAATTCGATATCATGGGTATAATTGTTACTGCAAAAGGCGATCACAGCGATTTTGTTTCTCGATTTTTTATTCCTTCCGCTGGCATAAACGAAGATCCGGTTACGGGTTCTGCTCATTGCAATCTTATCCCCTATTGGGCCGAAAAACTTGGCAAAACAGAACTGCATGCTTTACAACTTTCGGCACGCCGTGGCGAGTTATGGTGCGAACATAAAGGAGATAGAGTTTTAATGGCAGGTAAAGCGGTAACTTATTTAAAGGGAGAGATTTATTTGTGAGATATGAGATGTGAGATACTAGATGCGGGATGAGATAAGAGTCTATATCAATAATTAGTTTTTTTTTGAAAAAGAATGGAAGTAACTTTTGGGAGAATGTAGCCCTGCTATCCGTTTTATCCCGATAAATCGTGATGTTCACTATCAGGTTTGTATAATAAAATCAGTTTTTCATAACAGTGTTGCATGTTGCAAACCTAAATAGTTGCAAAAAATTTGCTTTGCTGGTGCGAGCTTGCAGCTCTTATCTAAAAAATAAACTTTTTGTAAGTTGTCTCAATTTTAATTATAAATTAGTAATAAAAAGCTACCTCAAAAAATTTAAAAGGCTTATTACAAAATTAGTCCGAGCCACAGGCTCGAACTAGCGTTGCTAAAACTAGCGTTTTGCCTATCGCAAACTTAAATAGTTGCACAGCTTTTGTATAATAAACTGGATTGGAGTGACATCCTTTTTTGCCCTTGAGTATTAAACTTACGAAGTTGACTAGCTAATGCTTTCATACACTTCGTAAGTTTAATTTAATATTCGCAAAAAAGATATAACGAAAAGCCAGTGTTGCTTAAATCTGTGTAGTTATTTGCTTTTCAAAATGTCAATTAAAACGGCGGCAACTCTGGTTTAGTGCCCATTAGCTGATCAATATTTTGCATTACTTTATCAGTTAACAATGGCACAACTTCTAATACGGTTAAGTTCTCTTTCAACTGATCTACTTTAGAAGCACCTAAAATCATGGTGCTCACATTTGGATTTTTTAAGCACCAAGCTAAAGCTAATTTTGCCAATGGTAAATTCATCTGATCTGCCATTTTTTGCAGCTCAATTACCTTGTTCATTCGCTCTTCAGCTAAAACTCGGTCCTTCAACCAATCCATACCTTTCAGCTCTAATCTCGTATTCTTCGTATCACCTTTCGTATATTTACCCGAAAGTAGACCTGATGCCAATGGAGACCAAATGGTTGTGCCCAAACCATAATTTTTAAACAAATGCAGGTATTCTTTTTCTAATTTTTCACGTTCTAATAAATTATATTGAGGCTGTTCCATTGTTGGGCCAATCAAATGATTTTGCTTGGCAATAGAAATAGCTTCCATAATTTCTGATGCGCTCCACTCAGATGTTCCCCAATACATAATTTTGCCCTGTTGCAGCAAAGTATTCATTGCAAAAACAGTTTCTTCAATTGGTGTGTTTTTATCTGGTCGGTGGCAAAAATATAAATCTAAATAATCTACCTGCAAACGTTGCAAAGCAGCATTACAAGCTTCGATAACATGTTTACGAGATAAACCCATTTGGTTTGGGCCTTTTCGCTCTGCCCCAAAAAACACCTTACTTGAAACTACAAAAGTATCTCGTTCCCATTTTTGGGCTTTGAGTATTTTACCCATTACAATTTCAGATTTGCCCTCGGCATAGCCTTCTGCATTATCGAAAAAGTTAACACCAGCATCATAGGCAACACCCATTAATTGGTCGGCAACTTTATCTGTTATTTGGTTGCCAAAAGTTAACCAGCTACCAAATGAAAGCGCACTAACCTGCAAACCTGATTTCCCTAAACGTCTATATTCCATGTTAAATAATTAAAGATCCAAATTAAGATTTTAAAACTAACATTGTTTCATCAATATTAGTTTTTTACAAAAAGCAAATGTGAAATTTATCATACAATATATTTACCTTTAGCTGCATATTACAAAAAAGACACTCGATGAATAAATTATTCCTGATACCGTTAGCTTTTATGCTCAGTTGTAGTACCGTTAAAACAACACAAAATACAACACAAGGAAGTGAGCAGCTGTTAAAAGATGTAGAAGTATTAGCTTCTGATGCTTATGAAGGCCGAAAAACTGGCACTAAAGGTGCTGAAATGGCGAGAACTTATTTAACTGGTCGTTTAAAAGAACTTGGGTTACAACCTTATCCTGGTAAAAGTAATTATGAGCAATCTTTTGAAGTTAAAGGAAGAAATGGCGCTGCTGCAGTAGAAGGTAAAAACTTAATTGCTTATATACCTGGTAAAACAGAAAATGTAATTGTAATTTCTGCACATTACGACCATGTTGGTATTATTAAAAATGAAATTTACAACGGTGCCGATGATAATGCATCTGGAGCCGCAGCATTATTACAGTTTGCCAAATACTTTGCTAAAAACAAACCTAACAACACCTTAATCTTCGCACTTTTTGATGCAGAGGAAATGGGTTTGCAAGGCGCTAAAGCATTTGTAGCTAATCCGCCAGTTGCCTTAGATAAAATTAAGCTAAACATTAATATGGATATGATTAGCCACAACGACAAACAAGAGTTATATGCAGTTGGTACTTTTAAATACCCACAGTTAAAACCCTTTTTGGTTACCACAAACCCAAATTTAAAGCTTTTATTAGGTCATGATGACCCTAAATTAGGCAGCGATGACTGGACAAACCAAAGTGATCAAGGAGCTTTCAATGCTAAAAACATTCCTTTTATTTATTTCGGTGTAGAAGATCATAAAGATTACCACAAAGCTACTGATGAGTATCAGAATATTAACAAAACGTTTTTTGTTGATGCTGCTAATGCTATACAAGAAGTAATTGTTAATATTGATAAGCAAAGAGATATACAAACTATTTTTAGAGAAAGTTTGCAAATGAAAAAACAATAAGCATACTAATTATGTGCTATAAAAAAATGCCCGTTGTATTAACGGGCATTTTTTTTTAAAATTCAATATCAATTAAACTTTTAATTGGGATATGAATACCATTTTTAAGTTGAATGTATTTCTCTGTGACTGACCAAACTGTAGTAATAACTTTTTTTGCTCCTTCTGTAGTGTTAAAGGTAATAGTGGCCTTAGATTTAAATTCATTACCTAGGCGTGGTGCTGTGGCTAATCTATCTGCTAATTCGCCAGAAAGATCTGTTTCTGCTTTTATAATTTTTGTTACGTCTATTGCTTCCTTTTCAATTAATTCGATGGTCATATGTATTCTTATTTTGTGTAAACAAGTTAATTAAAAATTATCATACAACAAGAATGCCAATCGACAAAATGTAAAATAAATGATAGACGTAAGCATAAAAAAAAGGCCATTTTCATGGCCTTTTTAGATTATCTTTTTAAGGTATGCTTTGTATCTATCATCCCATTAAACTCATTTCCATCAATTACGGGTTTCATGGGCTGTAGGCTTTGGGCTTTTACCGCTCTGCCACCAATAGACATTGTAACATTTGCTCTGGCTGATATAGTAGTAACTCCTGGTGCTAAAGCATTTAATGCTAACTCTGTATAGTTTTCTTTAGGATCACCAAAATTATGCAAGGGATCATCAAAAGTATCTGCAACATCAGGTGCAAATCCATCATAATAATCTCCCTGACCTAACGAATTTTTTGTGCTAAACATTGAATAATACACTTCGTATCTGTTTTGTATTCTTATAGGGAAAAACCCAACAGGCTTACCATAAGTTTTGGTACCTACCAATTTTACATTAACGTATGGTTTTAATGAATTAATTACCAATTCACTTGCAGATGCTGTACTGCCCGATACAATGAAAACAATATTGGTAATTCCTGTTAACGGACCAGCTTTTACAAATTTTTCTGTATTAGCAGCTAATGAATAATTTACATCAGCATAGGTAACCATTCTTCCATTTTGAAATTGAACTTTGTCATTTGCATCCAATAATGGTTGTTTAGCTAAAATAGTTGCTGCTCCACTCTGCATCATGCTGTTGTAGTGTTCAGCAAACATAATTGAACCATTAATACTTGATGGAGCAATTTGGTTAATTAAATATTGAGCTGTGTTGATGTAACCACCTCCATTATATCTTAAATCGATAATTAAATCAGTAACGCCATTTGTGCTAAAATCTGCAAATGCAGCATCAAAATCTGCTTTTGAATTTGTTAGAGTAGAGAAGCGAGCGTAAGCTAAGTAACCAATTTTTTTAGACCCTGCAGTAAAAACTTTTGCAGCGTAAACAGGACTGCTTTTATAGCTTGCCTTAGTTAAACTAACTGAAAAAGTTCCATTAACAACTCCATTAACATATTTAGATCCTTCCAATTCTATAGAAGTTCCGGCAAATGCAGTATTGATAAAATCTCTATCGTTGTTAAAGTTTGCCCCGATAGTCCTTCCATTCACCTTAGTAATACGATTACTTCTTACCATACCTGCTTTATCTGCAGGAGAATTTTGATAAACCGCAGTTACGAATAATGCATAGGCGTTGGCATCAGTTGAACTTGTTCCGTAAGCTCCTAATTTTAAACCTAAATCGTTTCCATTACCCTCTAAATCTACTGCACTTTTTGCAGTTTCTATAGAAGCAGATGGGTTTTGAGTAGTAATGTCAGAGATGTATGAATATTTGTTTCCGCCAGAAGCAACATATTCATATGCTCGACCTGTTGTTGGATTAATTTTCTTTTGAACAATTGCGTTTAACTCTATATTATAATTGGCCAACTCAGTCGAACCACTTACATACTGGCGTGGATTAAATGCTTCATAAGTAGGCAAAGCATCATTCCACAAAAACACCTCTTTAGCATACAAAAAAATAGAATCTTTAGACAACTCTTCTCTCGTAGCAGTTGCAGTTGCAGGTGGGGTAGTTGGCGGAGGTGTAACAACATCAGGCGTAACCTTATTTTTTTTACATCCAGTAGCAATACCAATTAAAAGTGCAGATAGCACAAATATTTCTTTCAGTTTCATTTTTAGTTCAGATTTCAACGTAAATTAACGAAAAAAAATCTACAATAGATTTGTTACAGAAAAATAATCTACTTCAATAGGTTTTAATGACTTAACACCTTCTATATCATTACCTATAAATACGATATCTGAATGGTTTAATTGGTGTATTGATTGTATATTTTTAATACATTCATCTAGCGATTTATATTCTTCAACAAAATATAATTTAAGATGTTTTTCTAAACCATGCCATTCGGTTTGCTTTATTTTATTTAACTGTATTGCTGGATCTCCATCTAAAACTAAAAAAATCTCTTTTTGCTCAACTACCAAATCCTGTAATAAAGATAAAATTTGCTGATAGAGTAATAATTTTAAAGGTAATCTTGCTGTTTGGTGCAATAGCTTAAAATTATCTTGGTATTTCAATGGAATATTGAATTTTTCAGCTGTTTTTTCGAAAATTTGACCACTCCCGTTTTGTTCAAATTTTAATTTCATAAAACTTAAGATTTCATTAGAGTTTTGCAACTCAGCATAAGTTAAAAACTCTGAAAACAGATAATAAACTTGCAATAAGTAATCTTTGTGAGGGTACAATACATCATCAAAAGCGAATATAAATGCCTTTTTAGATTTGATATGATCTTGAATATCCATTCTTCTTAAATCGTGATTAATTTTAGCTTATCGTCAGTATAATAAAATGCGCCGTTTAAATGCTCTCCCCTACCATGCAAAATCAATAATTCTTCATCTATTGTGGTAAATGTGATTTCACCACCAAAATAAACTACATAATTGCTTGATTTTACTTTTTCATCAACTGAGAAATAGGCATTTAAAATTTCATTTCTAGGCAATAGCAATTGTATATTAAACTCTTCAAATAACACTTCAGATTTTGAAAGAGGCTCAATTTCAAAGCTTTGCAAAGGTAAAATTGCATCAACTTCGTGATCTAAGCAGCTATTTAATAAATTATGAGCAATGGTATCTTCATTTTTATCTCCCAAGCTAACCATGGTGTAGGTAGCAGATTTAATGTTTGGCACCTGACCATAATCTCCCAAAATAATTTGATGACCATTTAAAGCATTACACAATTTAAGTGCAGCTGCAGAAGTGCCTCCTGTTATTAATATTTTCAATTTGAATGAGTGAGTTTGAATGAATGAATGAGTGAATTTTGAATGAGTGAATGAGTGAGTTTTGAATGAACCATTGAACCGAATGACCCATTGAAACAAATGATACTAGTGAATTGATCTAAACCACCAATCCATCTTTCATAGTCACTACCCTATCGCTTATTTTAGCTAAATCTTCATTATGCGTTACAATAACAAAGGTTTGTTCAAAGTTATCACGCAAGTGGATAAAAAGCTCATGTAATGCTTTGGCATTCTCCGAGTCTAAATTACCCGAGGGTTCATCTGCCAGTACAATTGCAGGATTATTGATTAGTGCCCTTGCCACCGCAACACGCTGCTGCTCACCCCCAGAGAGTTCATTAGGTTTATGATTTGCCCTACCCTTTAAACCAAATAAATCAAGTAATTCGTAAGCTCGTTGCTCAGCTTCCTTTTTTCCCTTTTTTGCAATGTAAGCTGGTATACAAATATTTTCTAAGGCAGTAAACTCTGGTAAAAGATGGTGAAATTGAAAAACGAAACCAATATTTTTATTTCTAAAAACACTTAACATCTCGCCAGAAAGTTTATTGATTAGGGTATCTTTTAGTTCTACAGTACCTTCATCAGGGTTATCTAAACTACCTAAAATATGCAATAAAGTACTTTTTCCGGCACCAGAAGCACCAACTATACTTACAATCTCTCCTTTCGCTACTTCAAAATCTACCCCTTTTAAGATGGCTAGGTTACCGTAGGCTTTTTTTATTCCTATTGCTTTTAGCATGTTGTAAAGTTACATAATTGTTAAATTGCTCGATTGTTAAATTATTAATTTATTTAAAACAATTACTAAATAGCTTTATTGTTAAATTGATAAATTGCTTCATTGTTTTATTTTTAAATTGTTGGGGCTTATCACAGCAACATTAATGCAATCAAACAATATTTAACAATCTTTTTTTTCAAAAATATTTGCAAATTCAATATTGTTAGTTAACTTTGAAAAACAAAGTGCTTTTAAATATGAGTAATCAAGATGAACAACTAAGTGCATTGAGCGACATCAGAAATATGATGGACCGCTCATCGAGATTTATTTCTTTAAGTGGTTTGTCCGGAGTTTTTGCTGGCCTAACCGCTTTAGTTGGAGCATACTTTGCCAATGTCGAATTAAACAAATATATTAATGGCGATTATGGATTTGGCATTGATGCAGATGCAGAAATTGAAGCCAACCTCATTAAAATTGCATTTTTTGTACTAATCATCGCCTTAGCAGGAGGTTTTATCTTCACTTACAGACAGAGTAAAAAGAAAAGCCTCCCATTTTGGGGCAAAACAGCAAAAAACTTAATAGTTAATTTGGCTATCCCTCTGATTGCTGGAGGTCTATTTATTATTGTTTTACTCATTAATTTTCCTAATTCCATAGGCTTAATTGCTTCATCTTGCTTAATATTTTATGGCTTGGCCCTTATAAACGCAAGTAAATACACTTATTCAGATATTCGATTTTTGGGCATTTGTGAAGTGATCTTAGGTTTAATAGCCATGTTTTATATAGGATATGGTTTATACTTTTGGGCAGTTGGCTTTGGGATACTCCATATTTTTTACGGATTGATCATGTACTTTAAATATGAAAGGAACAGCTAATGAACAATCCGATTGGAGCACTTAACAAAATTTTTGATAGCAGGATTAGATTAGGCGTGATGTCTATTCTTATCGTAAATGAAAGCGTTAGTTTTAACGACTTGAAGCAATTACTTGAATTAACTGATGGCAACCTGGCCTCTCACCTCAACACTTTAGAACAGGCAGAGTATTTAAAAATTCAAAAAGCTTTTATTGGCAAAAAAACCAATACCACCTATTATATAACCGAACTCGGCAAGCAATCTTTCAAGGCACATTTAGATGCTTTAGAAAAAATGATAAAAGGCATTTAATTTTTTTTTAATTATTCACTTTGAAATACAAAGCACTTTACAATAAACCATTTAAATATATGAAAACAACAACACCAATAAATTCGAACTTAACACAAAGAGTTGCAATTGTTATAGGCATTGTAGCTCTAATCCTGTTAATACCACTTGTGGCTATGCAATTTACAAAAGAGGTAAAATGGGATTTAACAGATTTTATAACGATGGGTTTACTCCTATTTATCACAGGTATGGGCATTGAAATCGTAACCAGAAAAGTCAAATCGACTAAAATAAAATTAGCGCTCACGTTAACAATCTTATTTATCCTTTTCTTAATCTGGGCAGAATTGGCAGTTGACCTATTCGGGACACCATTCGCTGGTAATTAATCTTAAAACTAAAAAAATGAAAAAACCAATCGATTTGCAACTTTTAGCCATTTTTGGTGGCGGATTGTTATTTAATTTCCTTTTTTGGAACGAAGGACTAGGAATAAATTTATTATTACATTCTTTGTTTGTGATAATCGTACTCTTTGTTGACAAGGCGAATAGAACCAACAAAAAGACGATAACTATTGCTGCTTCTCACCTAATTGCTGCCCTATTGGTCGTTATTAATCATTCGGTATTAAATATATTTGGTTACTATATTACCCTCATTGTATTTATCGGCTTTGTTCATGCCACAAGAATTAAATCTGTATTTGCGGCCTTATTGGCTGGCTTTTTACAGCTGGCTTCCTCTCCGGTAAACCTTATTAAGAAATTAATGAATGCTAGAATTGGCAATGTTTCAGTTAAACCTATTTTAAGGCCGATTAAATATATCATTATACCGATTGCTGCGGTAATATTTTTCAGTATAATTTACAGCATAGCCAACCCTGTTTTTTCAGAATATTTAGGGCTATTTATTTCTAACATTTCCAATTTTATTAATAATGTGTTTTCCTTCATTTTTGGCGATTTAAGTTTTGCCCGTTTCTTACATGTTGTTTTAGGCATACTTTTTACTGCAGGTATACTTTTAGCCTTTAAAGAAACTACGTTAGAAAGAATTGATGCAGAAGCAACTGATGAGCTAATTAGGAAAAGAAAAGTTAGAAATTCAAGCTCATTTATCGACGAGTTAAAATCGATATTTATGGGCTCAATCATCAATAAAAAGATGGCGCTCAAAACCGAATACATTATCGGGATCATTTCTTTTTTAGCGTTAAACCTGCTTCTACTCATACTCAACATTATAGATTTTAACACCCTTTGGCTGGGCAACGTAAGCTCTTTTGATGATACCTATCTGTCAACCCAATTACATGAAGGAGCAAATTCATTAATCTTTAGCATTATTATGGCTATGCTGGTTATTTTGTTCTTTTTTAGTGGTAACCTCAATTTTTTTAGTAAAAATAAAACACTTAAAATTTTGGCTTACGCCTGGATTTTACAAAATACATTCCTTGTTTTTTCTGTATTGATAAGAGATTACCATTACATTAATCTGAGTGGATTAACGCATAAAAGAATTGGTGTAATCGTGTTTTTAACTTTATGTATTATCGGTTTGTTTACGGTTTACATTAAGGTTTCCAAAAAGAAAACGCTTTATTACCTGCTAAAGGTTAACGGACAAACCTGGTATATTTTACTGATTGTATTCGGAATGTTTAATTGGGATTCGCTTATTGTGAATTACAATATCAATAGCAGAAATGAAATTGCATTAGATGTAAAACATTTAATGGAGATGTCTGATAAAACACTTCCCATATTAGCTAAAAACAGGCAATTATTAACTAAATATGCATCAAAATCAAGCGATTACGATGTAATATATACTGAAGCCGAAAGTGCAGTAGTAGCAGTACAAATTGACACAACTGCCACAGCGCAATTACCTCAACCTCCTATTGATAGCGCAAAAGTAAAAAGAGAAATAGCGCAGCAAAGAATGAAAAGTTTTAATGAAGATTTAGATCTGCGTATCGAAAGATTTAAAGAAGAGCAAGAAAGTTTATCTTGGTTATCATGGAATTTTAGAGATTGGAGAACTGAGGAGTATTTTAATTTTAAAAAAGAAGATTAGAAAAGCAATTTCAGTGGAACGATTAATGGTTGGTCGGGCTATTTGCTACAATCTTTTTTGTGCTGTCACACTGAGCGTAGTCGAAGTGCTTTGTGAAACAAAAAAGTATTTCCGCTCCTATCCCGTTTAAAAACAAAGGTTTCTGCAACTATTTGAGGTAGCAGGATGAAGTTATTAGTTCATGAATACGCGAACTAAGGCTTAGAGAACAGACCCATATCTACTACATAAAACTAATACTAATTCTTTAGCTATGCATAATTCATTGTATTGGGTAAATTATTATACCCAAAATTTAAAAAATAAAAGAATAGATTGGAGCATACAGCCAACTCTTTCCGAAGCAGAAAAAAAATCGATTTTAAAATCATTACAAGCTTGGCAACTTGGTGAAACTTCCGAAGGTAAGAACCTGATAGAAGCAGCATCTAAGCACGCAAAACAGCTTGACGATAAGAATTATACCAATGCCATTAAATTATTTATAAAAGAAGAGCAGAAACATGGCAATAACTTAGGTAGATATATTGACTTAATTGGAGAGAAACGAATTGATAAAGATTGGGGCGATAGTTTGTTTAGAAAAGCAAGGGGATTAAATACCCA
The DNA here is from genome assembly GCF_059424425.1 of Pedobacter sp. GW456-11-11-14-TSB4. Classification (NCBI taxonomy): domain Bacteria; kingdom Pseudomonadati; phylum Bacteroidota; class Sphingobacteriia; order Sphingobacteriales; family Sphingobacteriaceae; genus Pedobacter; species Pedobacter sp. GW456-11-11-14-TSB4. Next base: position 143,590 of record NZ_JBWKZK010000005.1, on the reverse strand, counting down.
CATGGAATTTTGGACGATAGCCGTAATAACCGTTGAAAGTACCGCTCAACTTTTTTATCAATGCTTAAAGGATGCTACAAATTGTAAACTTTTGAAACAAATTTGTACTGACATATTAATTGATGAAGCAGCCCATATTACCTTCCAGACAGAAAGACTGCGCTTATTGTATAATGTTAAGCATTCTTTTTTCAGGTATTTTAGCTACTATTTTTATACCGTTTTTTACTTCTCTACAACTTTAGTTGTGTGGTTAGCGCACAGAAAATTATTTACGGCCGGTCATTTAAATTTTAGAGATTATTGGCGTAAAATGAAATTAAAGTTCCAGAAAACGATTAAGAAAATAAGGATAGAAAGTTTGGCTGATGAAAATCTTGCAGCCAATAAAAAAGTTAATGGAACAAAATATGTATTTGAAAATTAAACTAAAGAAGCATTTATTTGGAAAGCCATGGTTCGTGTTTCAACGAACCAGAAGCACATTACATAGTGCATTTGCAACCCCTCCTATTTGTACAAGCTTTTATTTTCTAAACCCGGTTGCAGCGTAAATACTTTTTGTAAAGCGAAACAAAGTGGAGCACAAAAAGATTGCAGCGAAAAACGGGACTAACATTAATAAGAGCAAAGACATTGCTTTTCAAAAAAATACTGTCTATTTAAGCAACAATTTTGTGCGATAGGCGCATATCGCAAACTGTTTGCATTTTAATTGATTTTTGGCTTTGTATAAAGGTTTTGAAATTGTAGATTTGAGCAAATTTTTGAACAGATGAATATCCACGAATATCAAGGTAAACAAATTTTAAAGAGTTTTGGCGTTGCCATACAAGAAGGCATTGTAGCTGAAACTGTTGACCAAGCTGTAGAAGCTGCTAAGCAAATGAAAACCGACTATAACTCTGATTGGGTTGTGATTAAAGCACAAATACATGCAGGTGGTAGAGGTAAAGGCGGCGGTGTAAAGCTGGCTAAAAACTTAGATGAGGTTAAACAACGTGCTACCGATATTTTAGGTATGCAATTGGTTACGCCACAAACTGGTGCAGAAGGCAAAAAGGTAAATAAAATTTTAGTAGCTCAGGATGTTTATTATCCAGGTGCTTCTGAAACTAAAGAATTTTATGTTTCTGTTTTGTTAAACCGTGCTAATGGTACTAACATTATTATGTACAGTACTGAAGGTGGTATGGATATCGAAGAAGTTGCAGAACATACGCCACACTTAATTTTTAAAGAAGAAATTGATCCTAAAGTTGGTTTACAAGGTTTCCAAGCTCGTAAAATTGCTTTTAACTTAGGTTTAAGCGGTGGTGCACATAAAGAGATGGTTAAATTTATAACTGCCCTTTATAAAGCTTATGATTCTACAGACTCTTCAATGTTTGAGATTAACCCTGTATTAAAAACAAGCGACGATAAAATTATTGCTGTTGATGCGAAGGTAGATTTAGATGAGAATGCATTGTTCCGTCATCCAGATTATGCAGCAATGCGTGATAAATTAGAGGAAGATCCAACTGATGTTGAAGCTAGCGAAAGTAACTTAAACTATGTTAAACTTGATGGTAATGTTGGCTGTATGGTTAACGGTGCTGGTTTAGCAATGGCTACAATGGATATTATTAAAATTGCTGGTGGTGAGCCAGCTAACTTCTTAGACGTTGGTGGAACAGCAAATGCAACAACTGTTAAGGCTGGTTTTAATATCATTTTAAAAGATCCTAATGTAAAAGCAATTTTCATCAATATTTTTGGTGGTATTGTTCGTTGCGATAGAGTTGCACAAGGTGTTATTGATGCTTACAAAGAAATTGGTGATGTGCCAGTTCCTATTATTTGTCGTTTACAAGGTACAAATGCAGTTGAGGCAAAACAGTTAATTGACGATTCGGGCTTAAAAGTTTATTCAGCAATTGCTTTAAAAGAAGCTGCAGATTTAGTTACTAAAGTTTTAGCTAGCTAGTCGGAAAGTTTTTAGTCCGCGAGTCGGAAAGATATAATTTAAAACCAGTTGATTAATCAGCTGGTTTTTTTTTTGTTTTAGCATTTAGGAATTACAGATAGTTGAGATGATTTCTTTGTTAACCTGATTTATTAAAATCATTAGTTTGAAGCTGTTATTTTTTTAAGGAATATTTATTTTAATTTTTAATAACCTTTTAAACATTATCATTAACGTTAAAATCGATTCTAGATTGAATCGAAAAGACCAGTCGAAAATCGAACTGGTCTTTTACTATAGTTTGGTTGGTTGTTAGTTCAGTGTTAATGTTCAATTGTAAAATATTTAATGAAAAAGCTCTGGCCATCCAACCAGAGCTTTTATCAAACCAAATATAAATGTACTTTTTTGTATGAACACAACAAATATAAACACAATTTTTTAATAATTGTAAAATATTTTAATAAAATTAACTTAAATGTTTATTTATTTCTAAATTTTTGAACAAATGTTATGTAAAAATCAATTTTTAGGAAAAATATAAGTATTTACACCCAGTAAATGCGGGTAAATTTGAATTTCAATTAAATTTTTTCTAAATATTATCCAATAAGTTAAATTTTATCACACCTAAAAGATAAATAATTGGATATTTTATCTATAAATACAAAAAATGTATACTTTTTTGTTTATTATTTGAATTTTTATCTAAAATTTTATTTCTCTGATTTACACTATATTTGCAATTACAAAAAAATAATTGATGAATAATTTTCAGATCCCTAAATCACTAATTCCAGATAATGATGCAGAGCGAATTAAAAAGCTGCGTTCTTATGATATTTTAGATACACCTGAAGAGGACACATTCAATAAGATAGCTATTTTAGCTGCTCAAATATTTAACACTCCCATAGCTCAAGTTACTTTTGTTGATGAGGAACGTGTTTTTTTTAAAACAAATATTAGTCCGCTTGCCGCAACCGAGATTAGTAGAAATGACAGCTTCTGTTCCATTGCAATATTAAATGAAAATGTAACCTTATTTAGCAACATTTTAGAAGTGCCAGAATTACAAACTAACCCTTTTGTAACTATGGAAAATGGAGTAAGATTTTACGCTGGCGCACCTCTTAAAACAACCGAAGGCTTGCAATTAGGCACTGTTTGCGTTTTAGATGTTGAACCTAAAGAAGTTACCGACCAACAATTAAAAATGCTCGAAACGCTTTCTGCTATTGCAATGGATGAGCTTGAATTAAGATTGGCAACTCGTAAGGCAATGCGAACTCAAACCGACATGATGAACAGAATTGTTCACGACTTAAAAAATCCAAACACAACTATTTCTCTTTCTGCAGAGCTAATTAAAAAGAAAGCAAATGATCCGAAAGTTGTGGTAGATTTTGCCGATAGAATTAAAAGATCTGCAACGAGTGTTTTAAACAGCCTAAACAACTTATTAGATCTTTCGCAAAGTGAAAATGCAAGCTTTAGATTAAACGCAGAAGAAATTGATATTTTACATATTTTGGAGCAAGCTAAAAACAATTTTGAGTTAATTGCAGCTCAAAAGCAGCAAATAGTAAATATCAATTGCAACTGTTCATCGTTAATTTTTGCCGATAGCGTAAGATTACAAGATGCCTTTGAAAATTTGTTAAGCAATGCATTAAAATATGCTTATGCCAATACAACTGTCAATATTAATGTATCAACGGTAGATAATGATCTTTTGATAGAATTTAAAGACGAAGGCCAAGGTTTATTACCCGAAGAAATGAGTAAATTATTTACAAAGTTTGCCAAACTTAGCGCTATCCCTACAGGCAAAGAGCATTCTAATGGCTTAGGACTTTCTATAGTTAAAATGCTAATAGAATTGCACCATGGCAAAGTGTGGGCAGAAAGTGAAGGAAAAAACAAAGGAGCATCATTTTTTATTGCGCTACCTATACACTAATCGCCAAGTTAAAAGACAAATAAAAAGCAGAGCCTTGTTGAGGTTTACTATCAAACCAAATTTCACCACCTTGAAGTTCGGTAAATTCCTTGCACAACATTAAACCCAAACCTATGCCTCTCTCATTATTGGTACCGTAAGTAGACGAGGCTTTTAACTTAAATAGCTTTTGTTGTTGAGCCTCATCAATACCCAACCCTGTATCTTTAATAATGATTAAGCACTTCTTATCTTCTACTTTAATATTAACTGTAACATGGCCATCTTTAGGCGTAAATTTAATGGCGTTATTTACTAAATTTCTCATCACCAGCTCGAACATATTTTGATCTGCCATTATTTCAATACCAGCATCACAACTTATATCAAGTTCTACTCCTTTTCGGTTAGCATTATTATGTTCAATGTTTAAACCACTAGCTAAGGTCTGTTTTATGTTTACAGGAACGAGCTCTGCATGTGAGCCTTCTAACTGCGTTTTAGACCACGATAAGACATTTGTTAGCATAGTAGATGTATTCCTCGTAATTTCTAGCAGTTGTTGTTTTAAAACCAAGCGCTCCTCATTGTCTAAATCTGCATCTGCTAAAAGTTCTAAATAACCTTGTATTGAATTTAACGGTGTTTTAATATCATGCGTAACTATAGAAAAAAGCTTATCTTTTTCTATAGAGAGTTTTTCTAACTCTTCATTTTGTTGGAGAATTTTTTTACTCTGTTCTTCTAATGCAATGGTTTTATTAAGAGCCAAACTCCTTTCATATTCATAATTTTTTCTGATGTAGCTTATAGCAAAGTAGGTTATTAAGGTAACTACGAAATAGGTAATACCAAAATCAATCGCCTTACTCAAATTATTAATATAAACATCTGGAGCTATGTTAGGAAACAAATATTCTACAACAAGTATGGATAAAACCAATAACAGATTGAGAGGTATCCAAATTTTAAATTGTTTTTTTGGTATAATGGCTATCACAAGCAAAAAAGCCAAAGAGAATAGCAATAAATTCGGACCAAAAATACCAGAGTTAAAAAAATAATTTATAGCAAAAGTTACATTACATGCAGTTGAAAATAATATTATGCCTAACAAAGATTTCCTCTTGAAGCGGGAAATATAAAATAGCGAAGCTGATATAAATATGCCGCATGCACACAGTATAGTTGGAACCTTTAATCCAATGAAATAATTAAAAGGAACTTCAAAACACATGGTGATGAAAGCTATAATACAAAAAGTATTAAAAATTCTTTCTTCTAACGAGAATAACCTCGGGTCACCAATTAGCTTTTTACCATTCGGGATTTTTTTGAAAGAGAACAAATTGCAAACGTGATTTAGGGATACAACAAACTTAAGATTATTAACCCTAAAGAAAAAAAGGAATTTGCTAAAACTTAAAAATAAAACAAATACCAAATTTTAGCTTTAAATACTTATTTTTGACGCCCTTATAGAGCTAAAAGCATGATACAAAGAGAAAAAATTAAAGACCTGCTGAATTCTACGGCATTTGATACAGAAGTAAAAGTGATGGGTTGGGTACGTACGTTTCGTAACAACCAATTCATAGCCTTAAATGATGGATCTTGCATGGGCAATATTCAAATTGTAGTAGATTTTGCCAATACACCAGAAGAATTATTAAAAAGAATAACTACTGGAGCTGCAATTTCTGTTCATGGAACTTTAGTAGAGTCTTTAGGAAAAGGGCAAAAAGTTGACATCAAGGCGAGGACTATAGAAATATTAGGAGATAGCAATGCAGAAGAATACCCACTTCAACCTAAAAAGCATAGTTTAGAATTTTTACGCGAAAAGGCACATTTACGTTTCCGTACCAATACTTTTAATGCAGTTTTTAAAGTTCGTCATGCTTTAGCATTTGCCATACATCAATTTTACAACGAACGTGGGTTTGTTTACATGCACACGCCTGTAATTACCGCAAGTGATGCAGAAGGTGCCGGAGAAATGTTTAAGGTTACAACATTAGATTTTGATAAAACACCTCGTACTGATGATGGAAAAGTAGACTTTTCTGAAGATTTTTTTGGCCGTGCTACCAACTTAACCGTTTCTGGACAGTTAGAGGGCGAATTAGCAGCGATGGCCTTTGGTCAAATTTATACTTTCGGACCAACTTTTAGAGCAGAGAACTCCAACACCACTCGTCACTTGGCAGAGTTTTGGATGATTGAACCTGAGGTTGCGTTTGCAGACTTAGAAAACAACATGCAACTGGCCGAAGACATGATGAAATATGTAATTAGCTATGCGCTTGAAAATTGCAAAGACGAAATTGCATTTTTAAATGATCGTTTGTTAGACGAAGAAAAAACTAAACCGCAGCAAGAACGTAGCGAATTATCATTAACTGAAAAACTAAATTTCTGTTTAGCTAATGAGTTTGAGCGCTTAACTTATACGGAAGCAATCCAGATTTTAAAACATAGCAAACCAAATCAGAAAAAGCAGTTTAAATACTTAATTGACGAGTGGGGAGCTGATTTACAAAGTGAACATGAGCGTTATTTGGTAGAAAAACACTTTAAAAAACCGGTGATTTTAACTGATTACCCTAAAGACATCAAATCGTTTTACATGCGCATGAACGATGATGGCAAAACAGTAGCTGCAATGGATATTCTTTTCCCAGGTATTGGCGAAATGATTGGCGGTTCTCAACGTGAAGAGCGTATGGATATGTTAACTAAACGTATGGAAGAAATGCATATTCCGCGAGAAGAATTGTGGTGGTATCTAGATACACGTCGTTTTGGTTCTGCACCACATGCAGGTTTTGGCTTAGGTTTCGAGCGTTTAGTTTTGTTCGTAACAGGAATGACAAATATTAGAGATGTAATTGCATTTCCTCGTTTTCCAAAAAGCGCTGAGTTTTAATCTAGTCCGAAAGTCGGGAAGACAGGAAGTTAGAAAGATATAATTACAAGCAAGTCGCTTAGCAGAAATGTTGAGCGACTTTTTTATTTCAGAATATGTAATTTGTCAATCTTTCACAGATTGACAAAGTTTGATAAAGATTTAAAAAGTTTTTTTTTCGAAAAGCAATTACCGTAAAAATATTAATGCTAATCGGGCTATCCACTACAATCTTTTTGTTTTAGCGTCATTTCGAACGCCGGAAGAAATCTGCAAGATAGCAGCTAACTAATAGATACCTCAATCGTGCCTCATTTCGGTATGACGAAAAAAGAAAAACAAAAAGGATTTACGTTGCTATCCCGTTTATAAAATTCAGGCATCTGCTCCTATTTAAAGTTGTATAACGCTAAATAATCAAGCTTAAACAATTAGATCAGTTTTTAATGGTCACAACATCAAAATTTATGATGCTAATTACCTTTAAAAATCTTTCCGAGTTCGGTAGTTAAAGCTGTACCTCTTAAATCCTTAGCTATAATTTTACCCGATGGATCAATTAAAAAACTAGCTGGAATACTCCTAACTCCATAAATTTTAGCTGCTTCATTTTCCCAACCTCTTAAGTCTGATACTTGAGGCCAAATTAGTTGGTCATTTTTTATAGCATTAACCCACTTTTGATGATCGCCCGGGGTATCTAAAGAAATACCAAATATTTCAAACCCCTTATCTTTAAATTGCTGATAAGTTTTTACCAAATTAGGATTTTCTTCTCTACAAGGTCCGCACCAACTCGCCCAAAAATCTATCAATACATATTTGCCTTTATAATCACTTAATTTTAAAGGCTTCCCCTCTGGATTATTTTGTACAATATCTACGGCCATTGCACCTATTTTTGTATTCTTACTTGAAGAAATAGAAGCTGGGATACCTCTACCAATTGGACTCGATTTAAATTTATCAGGCATCGATTTATACAATTGCTCTACATCATTAGCCATTTCTGGCTGTGCCGCAACATGTGCTAAACTTATCAAGCCAGCATAAGTACTTTTGTATTTTTTGGCAAATTCTAAATGAACTAAATATGACTCTTTTAAATAAACTGCCTCTCTTGCAATAAAACCCGCTAACACCAACGAGTCATTTTGTTTATCTTTAGGCAACTTATTGTATTCATCTCTCAAATTAGCAAAATCAGCATTATTCTTCTTTAACATGAGTTTTAAATCATCATATGCCATGTTTTCTAAAGAATTTTTTATTACTGATTTCTTAAGCGAATCGATCGCTGCCAGCTTCATATTTTCTGGCGCCAAGTAAAACATTAAATAATCTAAATTCTCTCCTTTAGCTAATTTATTTACGTAAGGGTTTTTATTTAAAAATAATCTTGCAGCGGTAGGATACTCCAAAGATCCCTTAAAACTAAAACTTCCATTTTTAATTAATGTAGAATCGGTTATTTGCTGATCACCATTTGGGTAAACCAAATAGATTTTATCCCCATCCTTAAGTCCATTAATTTTTCCATCAACAACATAATTTTGTTGTGCACCAGCTATCGTTGGAAACAGCAAACAAAGGACTAAAATTAAATTGAAACTAATTATTCTATTCATGATATGAGGTTACTTTTTGAAAATCTACCGAAGAAACTCTATAATCTGTTGGCGCAAAACTTTCTGCTGTGCTCAATGCCATCACCAATTCATATTGTGATGGATATGGGGTTTGCAATAAACTTCCCTCAGGTATGTAAGGAAAAGTTTCCATGTACGATTGCATTGAACTAGGACTGATCCTTCTGTTGATATATGCTCTAGTTAACTCATACGGATGACGCAAACCTGCAGCACCTAAAAGTTCAACAGCGCTTTGTACCGTTAAACGATGAAAATTAAAAACTCGAACCGTTTTATCTTCAACAACCAAACCTTTCATTAAACTAGGGTCTTGTGTTGCTACACCGGTAGGACAAGCATTACTATTACACAATAGCGCTTGTAAACAACCCAAAGCGAACATCATACCACGAGCCGAATAACACAAATCTGCTCCTAAAGCTATATTTTTTACCAAATCAAAACCTGATGATATTTTACCAGAAGCAATAATTTTAATGTGTTTTTTCAATCCGAAGCCGGTTAAAATATCAAAAACAAATGCAACACCTTCTCTTAATGGCATACCTACTGCATTAGAAAACTCTTGTGGAGCTGCACCAGTTCCGCCTTCACCCCCATCAACAGTAATGAAATCAACATAAACTCCGGTTTCTATCATCGCTTTGCAAATGGCTAAAAATTCCGTTCTACGACCAATACACAATTTAATACCTACTGGTTTACCACCTGATAAACTTCTAAGTTGCTGTACAAACTGAATTAATTCTTTTGGATTTGAAAAGGCAGAGTGTGCAGGAGGTGAGTTTACATCAAAACCTTCTTTTACTAACCTAATTCTAGCTACTTCTGGCGTTACTTTAGCAGCTGGCAACATACCTCCATGGCCAGGTTTAGCACCTTGAGACAATTTTATTTCAATCATTTTAACCTGATCTCTTGATGATCTTTCTGCAAATGCATCTGGATTAAAAGTTCCATCAGCATTTCTACATCCAAAATAACCAGTACCAATCTGCCAAATTAAATCTCCACCAGGTTGTGTATGATAATCACTTATACCACCCTCACCTGTGTTGTGTGCAAAACCACCCATTTTGGCTCCTCCATTTAGTGCCAAAACTGCGTTCTGACTGAGCGAACCAAAACTCATTGCTGATATGTTATAAATACTGGCATTGTAGGGCTGTTCACAACCTGGTCCGCCAACCATTACTTTCGGATTAATATCTAACTCGTGGTGACTTATTGCAGCAATAGAATGACTTAGCCACTCATAACCATTTTCATAAACATCTAATTGTGTTCCAAATGGGATTGTATCATTATCTGTTTTAGCACGTTGATAAATCAATGATCTGTTAAGACGACTGAATGGCTTTCCGTTGGTATCACTTTCGATAAAATATTGATAAATCTTTGGCCTCAATTCTTCCATGAAATACCTCAGTCGCCCAAAAACGGGATAGTTTCTCATGATACTTCTTTTAGGTTGATATAAATCATAAATACCCAAAATCACAAATGGTCCTGTGAATAGAAATGTCCACCATAAAAACGGATGGTAAAGCCCTAACATAATGGTAAACGCTACTAAAAATGCGGCAATAGCTACAAATGCTTTTCTCATAATTTTTTTAAATTGGAGGATTACCCAAAATAGTGATAAATTAAAAATAAACAAAACAAGAAAGTAAGAAGTCTGAAATTACTATCCCATTTCCATTAAGTGACGGATAATAAACAACTGGGCATTTATTTTGTTATTTTTGAGTATGCTAATTAAGATATATCCAGAAAACCCAAATCCGAGGGCAGTTGAGCAAGTTGTAGAAGTTTTAAAAAAAGGTGGTATTATCATTTATCCCACAGATACCGTTTATGGATTGGGCTGTGATATAACCAACCAAAAAGCAATTGAAAAAATTTGTAGGATAAGGGGAATAAAGCCAGAGAAGGCTAATTTTTCATTTATTTGTTCTGATTTAAGGCACATTTCTGATTTTATAAAACCAATAGATACTACTGTTTTTAGGGTATTAAAAAAAGCTTTACCAGGTTCTTTTACTTTTATTTTTAACGCGAACAATAATGTTCCTAAACTATTAAGCTCCAATAAAAAAACAGTAGGTATTCGTGTACCAGATAATGATATTGCCAGAGCAATTGTAGAAGCTTTAGGAAATCCAATACTATCAACATCAATTAAAGATGATGATGAATTAATTGAGTATTCTACCGATCCTGAATTGATTTATGAAAAATACCAAGAACAAGTAGATTTAGTTATTGATGGAGGTTATGGCGACAATGAACCATCAACAGTAATTGATTGTACCACTGGTGATTTTGAGATTATTAGAGAAGGAAAAGGCAATATTGAAGACTATTTGTAAATCGAAAAGTTCTTAACAAAAACAAAAAATTTGCGAACATTTTTATATAGCAAAATTAATTAACGTTAAAATTAACAGAAAATTACTTTTAGTTTTCCACAAACATCATACTTAACAACAAGTTAACATGTAAAATAAAGTTTATCATCTACATTTGTTAAATAAACAAATTAATATGAAGAAACTTTTACTATTTAATTTTTTGGTATGCTTCTTAATTTTTGCTCAAACTTCATTTGGGCAAAACTTTATCGCAACTTATAATTTCGTTGGTTCTACAGCCTCATCTGGCAAAACAGATCCAACCCCTGTGCCAACAGCTACAGGAGTTACATTCAGTTCATTTTCTGCAAGTACGGCTTTGCCAACAAACCCAAATGCAGCAGGAAGATTTTCGTTCACAAATCAACCTGTTGGTGCCACAAATGGCTCTGATACTTTTACAGGAGTAGCAGATTTAAGCAAGTATTTTGAGGTAACAATAACACCAGCATCTGGTTTTTCAATAGATTTATCGAATATTAAATTTCTTGTTCAGCGTTCAGGAACTGGCATAAGACAATATTCTGTGAGATCTAGCAGAGATGGTTATGCAGCTAATTTGTCGGCTTCAATTGCACCAGCAAACGCTGATCTTCAAGTTGTGGCTACAAACATTTTTCAAATTGTTGATGCATCTACTTCAGCAGAGGCTGGAAGTACTGTTACCTTAACTGGCTTTACAGCAATTAATACTCCTGTTACTTTTAGATTTTATGGCTTTAACGCTGAAGCTACAGGTGGTACTTTTAGCATTGATGACGTTGTAATTACGGGAACAGCAAATGCAGGAGGTGACACAACTCCACCAACCTTTACTGCAACTTTCCCGAAAACAAGCAATGTTAGCACTAATGCATTTACTTTAACAAGTAATATAAATGAAATAGGCACAACATATTTTGTTATTGTAGCTGATGGGGCAACAGCACCTACTGCTGCACAAATTAAAGCTGGAAACAATGCAGCTAATTCTTCTGCTCTTTTTGCAGGTAATTTCGCTAACTTAACTGCAAATGCAGATTATTCAATTAACGTTAACGGTTTAGCGCAAAACACTAATTATGATGTCTATGTAGTTGCACAAGACGGTATCCCAAATTTACAAACAAATGCAACCAAATTAGATTTATTAACTACAAATGTAGCTACTCCAGTAATTAATACAACACCAACTGCAATTAATTTTGCTGGTTTTACTGCTCAGAATAAAACATCAAATGCACAGAGCTTTACAATTTCTGGTGCTGATTTGCAGGGCAATGTGCAGATTGCGTTAACGGGTAATTTCTTATTATCTAAAACGCTAAATGGCACTTACTCAAATAGCAACCTAACTTTCTTACAAAATGAATTTGCTGGTGGGGCTAACCAAACCGTATATGTTAAATTCAATCCGCTTGCAAATATTGGTATCCAAACTGGCACAATAACTTTAACTAGTACTAGTGCAGTTACTAAAACGATAAATTTATCTGCAACTGCAATTAACCCTTACATTCAAGATTTTAATAATCCTAATTTCTTAAGCAATTCTGGTTGGAGCCAAGTAAGTGTTAGCGGTGGCTTAAACAGTTGGATTTATACTTCTACAGCACCCAACTCTGCACCTGGAGCAGCCGTAATGAATGGTTTTTCTGACACCAACACACCTAGTAATGACTGGTTAATTTCGCCAGCAATGGATTTAACTGGCTTTAATGGTTTTGCAACATTGCAGTTTTTTAGTCGTGAGTTTTTTGCTGGACCAGATTTAAAGCTAATGGTATCCACCACCTATAACGGTTCTGGAGTTATTAATATGGCAGATTGGACTGAGATAAATGGAAGTTTCCCTAGTAACACCGGAGTTTGGCAATTATCTGATAATATCAATTTAAACAATTATAAATCTGTCAATACCTATATCGCATTTGTTTATCAAACCACAGCTGGAGGAACAAATAATTCATCAGAGTGGAAAGTAGATGATTATAAAGTTGAAAATAAAGCCTCTTATCTTTCTGTATTAGATCAAACATTTAGCTATGCAGAAACTACTATCGGTAACAGCTCTACAAGTACAAATTTTGTATTAGCAGCTGGCGGGTATGGTGATATTACCGTAACTGCACCTAGTAATTATCAGGTATCTTTAAATAATACTACATTTAGCAATAGTGTAATTGTTCCTCAAGCAGATGCCTTAACAGGAAAAACAATATTTGTGCGCTTTACGCCTACTACTAAAGCCATTGTATTAACAGGCAAATTAACTTTTACAGGCACCGCACTTAGTACCAGCTTGATTAGCTTAACTGGCAGTTCGATATTAAGATCCGAAACTTTTGATATCGCTGCATACAATGTTGAATTTTTTGGTACAGACGTGAGAGATGCTTCCAATGTAGAATTCGGCCCAACCAATGATGCATTGCAGATTACAAACGTAACTACCGTATTGCAAAAGCTCAACCTAGATGTAATTGCTGTTGAAGAAGTATCAGATTTACCTTCATTTAACCAATTAGTAGCCAACCTACCTGGTTATGCTGGTACGCTTTCAAGTAGATATTCTTATTCATTTGATCCAGCTGACCCTAACTTTCCTCCGCAACAAATAGGATTTATTTATAATACTGCAACAGTTACAAAAGTTAGCGAAGAGCCATTATTTGTAACTCAATTTGATGCAGCTAGAGCCGGAAATAATAGCATTTTCCCTAACTACCCTACTGGTTCTGGTGCTTCGTTTTGGTCATCTGGGCGTTTACCTTTCTTAACCACATTTACCTCAAACATTGCAGGTAATCCACAAACTTATAGAGTTGTGGTTATTCATGGTAAATCTGCTGGTACAACTGCAGATCATAACCGTAGAGTATATGACAATAAAGTTTTGTACGATTATTTAAATGCAACTTATCCAAATGATAAAATTATCATTTTGGGTGATTTTAACGACCAAGTTGTAGGATCCATTAGTTCAAGCCCTACATCAAGCTATAATGTGTTCGTATCAGATGTAGCAAAATACACCGCCTTAACACAAACGATTAGTCAAGTACCTGGTGCTGGTACTTTTATTGGCGGCAATACACCTAGTTTTATAGATCATATCATCATTTCTAATGAACTAAACAACAGTTACATCAGCAATTCTATTACAGTTGAAGATCCAAGGTCATATATTTCATCTTATTCAACTACAACTTCAGATCACTTACCTATTTACGCTCGTTTTTCTATTCCGCCATTGCCTACTGCAACCATAGCTGGAAATGCAAGTGTTTTAGTTGGTGCCAACTCTCCAAATGTTACTTTTACTGGTGCTAGCGGAACCGCTCCCTACACTTTTACTTATAAATTAAATAACGGCAATAACCAAACCATCACTACAACAACTGGCAACTCCGTTACTTTAGCCGTACCAACTACAATTGCAGGTACATTTGTTTATAGCTTAGTTAGCGTAGCTGATGTAAATGGCAATCAATTACAAACTGGTACAGTAACAGTAAAGGTCAATCCATTAGCTACTGGTACAATTTCAGGAAATAGCAGTGTTTGTATCAACTCAGCATCTCAGAACGTTACATTTACTGGTGTTGTAGGCACTGCACCATTTACATTTACCTATACCGTTAATGGAGGCGCAAACAGAACAATTACCACTACTTCAGGTAATACTGTAACCATTGCACAACCAAGCAATGTTGCAGGTTCTTTTGTTTATACTTTGGTTCGCGTAGCGGATGTTAATGGTTCTCAATTGCAAAACGGAACAGCAACAGTTACCATAAATTCACTTCCTGTTGTAAATATTAACAGTAACAATATTACCTCAGTTTCTAAAGGTACAAGTGTGGTACTTTCTGCAAGTGGCGGAGTAGCTTATAATTGGCTACCAAATACAGATATTGTTAGCGGACAAACATCAGCTACTTTAACTGTTAGACCTAAACAGACCACAACCTACACAGTTACCGTTACAAATGCATCTGGCTGTACTGCAAGTCAATCAATTACTATTCAAGTAGAAGATGATTATAAAGTAAAACCAATAAATATTTTAACACCTAACGGCGATGGCAAAAATGATAGGTTTGTAATCGAAAATATAGATTACTATCCGAACAATACTTTAACGGTATTTGATAGAGCAGGACGATCGGTTTATACAAAAAAGGGTTATGCCAATGAATGGGATGGTACGTTAAACGGAAGCGCATTAGCATCCGACACGTATTATTACATCCTTGATTTTGGACCAAACCTTGGTCAATTTAAAGGCTATATTACATTAATTAGAAACTAAATTGTATTTACAGATCATGAAGATTAACTTTAAAAAATATCAATTCCTTAGCAATACAAATTTATTTTCATTGCTAATTATAGCGCTTATATCTATTTCATCTATTGATATAAAAGCGCAATTAAATCCATTAAGTTCACAATATTTCCTAAATCAATATCAGGTTAATCCCGCATATGCGGGATTAAATGATGGTTTAAATGTGAACTTAAACTATCGAAAACAGTGGAGCAACATACCTGGCTCACCAAGTACACAAAACTTAACTGCCGACTATAAAATAAATAAAGTTGGTTTAGGTGTTAATGTTTACAACGAAAAGGCAGGTTCACTTCAACGCACTAAAGCCATGGTAAGTTATGCCTATCATCTTCAACTAAATAACGATAATCAAAAGTTAAATTTTGGAGCATCGGTTGGTTTGCTTAATGAAAGAGTAGATTTTAGTGGCGTTAATGGAGACATTACAGATCCTTCATTAAGTCAGTTTAATAACAAAGGATCTCTATTTGATGGCGACTTTGGTATTGCCTATACCAGCAATACTTTAAATATTGAAGGCGCCATACCAAATATTAGAAGTTTTATTAAACAAGAAGAGGACAATAACGTAGATCGTTCTCAGTTTTATGCTGCCGCGAGTTATAAAATTACAAGTGGTACAGGTGCTAACTCAGTATTGATAGAGCCTAAAGTTGCTTTTAGAGGGATAAAAGGTTATGATAATATTTTCGATGCAGGCGCAAATGTAACTTTTGCCGAAAAATTATTTTTGATGGGCATGTACCACAGCACCAACAGCGCATCATTTGGGGCTGGTATCAATTACAAAAACTCATTAACTTTCATGGGTTTTTATACCACTGAAACCTCAGCTTTGCAAAGTTCTGCAAATGGCGCATTCGAAATTAGCGTAAAAGCAACTCTATTTGGCAAATAAGTAAAAACAAAACTTACAAAGTCACTTTATGAAAATGAAGTGGCTTTGTATTTGTTTAAAAGTTAAATACATCTAAATTTATACCGTCATTTTTACTAATAAACCATGGTTTTTAAGGTTAAATTGCTTTAAAAAACTTATTTTTGGAACATGTCGAAAAGAATTAACCTTAGCGTTTTTAGAAAGTTTTTCCACTCGGGCAAAGTTGGTGGAATAATATTATTAGTTTGCGTAATTATTTCTTTAGCTATAGCAAATTCTGGATTGGCTACTTCATTTGCAAATTTCTTAGCAACTCCATTTGGTTTTACAAATAATGTAATCGATTTAACTTACACCACATCTGCATGGGTTAACGATGGCTTAATGGCGATATTTTTCTTATTGGTTGGTTTGGAGATTAAACGTGAACTTATTGAAGGTGAATTATCAAATCTAAAGAAAGCATCTTTGCCAGTATTGGCAGCAATTGGAGGAATGATTGTACCAGCTTTAATCTATTTTTTCTTTAATAAAAACGAAACTACCTCTTCTGGTTGGGGCATACCAATGGCAACAGATATCGCTTTTGCATTGGCAATCATCGCCCTGTTGGGCAAAAATGTACCTGCATCCCTTAAAATATTTTTAGCTGCTTTAGCTATTGTTGATGATTTGGGTGCGATATTGGTCATAGCCATTTTTTATACCAACCAAATACATTGGATGTATTTACTGATTGCAGCAACAATTTTTGGCTTATTACTTTTGCTAAACTATTTTAAAGTAACATCGCTTTGGTTTTACTTAATACCAGGTTTATTCTTATGGTATTTTGTTCATCACTCTGGTATACATGCCACTATTGCCGGTGTGCTTTTGGCATTTACTATTCCAACTAATAATACAGCTATAGAATCTCCGCTCGAAAAATTAGAACATTTTCTTTCTGTACCTGTTAACTTTTTAATTATGCCAATTTTTGCTTTAGCAAACACCAATATCACTTTTGAAAAAGGAATGTTAGCAGGCTTAAATTCTCCATTGGGTTATGGTATTATCATCGGTTTATTTGTAGGAAAAACCATTGGGGTTACTTTTTTCTCCTGGTTTGCTGTTAAAATTAAATTAGCTAAACTTCCATCAGGTGCTAGTTGGAAACATATAATGGGAGTTGGCATGTTGGCAGGTATTGGCTTTACCATGTCGATTTTTATTGCACTACTATCATTTTCAGATCCTTTTCATATCACCGAAGCAAAATTTGCTATCCTTTGTGCCTCTATAATTGCAGGTGTAGTTGGTTTTGTATTTTTAAAATCGATAAAATTCAAAGCCAAAAAAAGTTTGGTACAACAGCCTATTTAATAAGTGCATAATGTCTATAACAAAAGAAGAAGAATTAATAGGAATGCAAAAAGCTAGTGAAGCTGTTGCATTTACCTTAAAAGAAATGAGAAACTTCGCCAAAGCAGGTATTTCAACTAAAGCATTAGATGATTTTGGCGCATCGATATTAGCTGACTTCGGTGCCAAATCGGCTCCATTTTTAACGTACAATTTTCCGGGATATACTTGCATCAGCATAAATAATGAATTTTGCCATGGTATTCCTTCAGCAAAAAACATTCTTAAAGAAGGTGATTTGATAAACATTGATGTTTCAGCAGAGCTAAATGGCTTTTGGTCTGACAATGGGGGTTCATTTGTAATTGGAAATGACATTAATCATCATCAAAAACTAATTGATGCTTCGAAATACATTCTTCAAAAAGCCATAAATAACATAAAAGGCGGTGTTAAAATTCAAGATATTGGACATTTAATTGAAACTGAAGCCAAGAAAAATGGATATCGCGTAATTAAAAACTTAACCGGACATGGCGTTGGTAGAAGCTTACACGAAGCACCAAGCGAAATTGCAAATTACAGAGATAGGTATAACCAAACTAGGTTCAAGAAAAACTCTGTAGTGGCTGTAGAAACCTTTATCTCTACAAAATCTACCTATGCAGAAACATTAGCAGATGGCTGGACAATGGTTGGAGATAAAGGTGGTTTTATGGCTCAGCATGAGCATACCATTGTAGTTACTGATGGTAAACCGATCATTTTAACGGAGATGAATGATATTTGGAACTAACATTCTAATTTAAATTTACCACATAGACACATATGATCAAATGTGTCTATGTGGTTAGCTAGAAACAGCTTACCTAAACTGCTGCATAAAAGCACTTACATTTTCTTCTATTTCGCCTTCGGCGGATAATGCTTTTACAAAAGCACTACCAATTATAGCACCGCTTGCATATTCATTTGCCGAATCAAAAGTCTGCCTATCAGATATTCCAAAACCAATCATTAAAGGATTGTTCAAATTCATAGCTTGAATACGGGCAAAGTAAGTTCTTGCAGCTGTAGAAACGTCTAAATTTTTTCCAGTGGTTGCCGCTGATGATAAAAGGTAAATAAATGCATTGCTTAACCCATCAATTTTGCGGATACGCTCTTCTGAAGTTTGTGGTGTTACCAAAAATATATTGCTAATTCCATTCTCTTCGAAACAATTGCGGTACATTTCTTCATACTCGTACATCGGCAAATCTGGGATAATACAACCATCAACACCTACTTCTCTGCACGCTTTGCAAAAATTATCTACCCCATATTGTAAAACTGGGTTAACATAACCCATCAATAAAATTGGAATGGTAATCGTTTTACGTAGGTCTTTTAATTGATCAAACAAAATCTGCAACGTCATGCCTTGATCTAAAGATTGTTTGCTACTTGCTTGAATAATTGGTCCATCAGCAACAGGATCTGAATAAGGAAACCCAATCTCTAAAAAATCTGCCCCAGATTTTTCTAAAGCCTCAGCAATTTTAAGTGTATCTGGCAAATTAGGATAACCAGCTGTATAATAGATAGAAAGAATATCTTTCTTTTTATGTTGAAATAGTTGTTGTAAACGGTTCATATTTTGAGATGTGAGAGATGAGATGTGAGATGTGAGATGTCTAAACCTTATAGGTCTAAAAATCTCAAATCTAACTTCTCCAATCTAAAGATTAAAGTGTTTCATATAAGTTTCCATGTCTTTGTCTCCCCTACCGGATAAACAAATCACTACGTTTTCATCGCCTTTAAAGCTCATATATTCTAAATGTGCAATGGCATGAGCACTTTCTATTGCAGGGATAATGCCTTCTAATTGCGTAAGTAGCAAACCAGCATTTAGCGATTCTTCATCGGTAATGGATACATATTCGCAACGACCAGTTTTAAACAAATGCGCATGTTGAGGCCCAATACCAGGATAGTCTAAACCAGCAGAAACAGAATGTGGCTCTACCACTTGTCCGTCTGGCGTTTGCATCAAAATACTTCTACTACCATGTAAAACACCCTCTTTGCCTAAATAAGTTGTAGCAGCCGAGTATCCGGAACTAACACCCATACCTGCAGCCTCAATAGCAATCAATTTTACATTTTCATCATTTATAAAATGATAAAACATACCTGCTGCATTACTACCACCACCTACACAAGCCAAAACGTAATCTGGCTCTTCTTTACCTGTCTGTGTTAATAGTTGTTTTTTAGTTTCCTCAGAAATTACCGATTGGAAAATAGAAACCATATCTGGATAAGGATGTGGCCCAACAACAGAACCAATGATGTAATGCGTATTAACCGGATTATTGATCCAATCTCTCATTGCTTCGTTTGTAGCATCTTTTAAAGTTTTACTACCAGATGTTGCTGGAACAACGGTTGCTCCCAACATTTTCATACGAGCAACATTTGGTGCTTGTCGTTTGATATCAACCTCACCCATATAAACCACACACTCTAAACCACGCAAAGCACAAACGGTAGCTGTTGCTACTCCATGCTGACCAGCACCTGTTTCAGCAATAATTCTTTTTTTACCTAGCTTTTCTGCCAATAAAATTTGCCCGATGGTATTGTTAATTTTATGTGCTCCGGTATGGTTTAAATCTTCGCGTTTGAGAAAGATATTAGCACCATATTTTTGAGACAATCGCTTTGCTAAATACAATGGCGAAGGACGACCCACGTAATCTTTAAGCAAAGCCCTAAACTCTTCTTGAAAGCTCGGCTCGTTAATAATACCAAGATATTGCTGTCTCAACTCCTCCACATTTGGATATAACATTTCAGGAATGTAAGCTCCGCCAAAATCTCCGTAATAACCTTTTTCGTTTACAAAATAGCTCATAATTTTATTTTTACACGTCATTTCGAGCGAGCATAGCGATGAGAAATCTGTTTGTTTTGCCCTCAATAAAGAACAGATATCTCCTCGTACCTCGTTCGATATGACGAATTATTTCATCTCTTTAAAAAATTCTTTTAACCTCACAACATCTTTTAAACCTGGTTCTAATTCAAATTTGCTGTTTACATCTATCGCGTACAAACGCGGATCAATAATTTCTTTTATTACTGATGTATGCATTAAATCAATGCCACCACTTAAAAAATAAGGTTTGTTGTATGTATAATTTTGTAGCAAGTCCCAATCAAAAACCTTACCTGAACCTCCATGTGCTGGTGTTTGTGTATCAAACAAAAAATAATCAACTACGTTTAAATAACCTGATAATTTTTCGAAATCGAAATTCTCATCTACACCAAATGCCTTAATTATTTCTGCACCTGATGATTTTAAATCTTCACAATAATCTGCAGTTTCATTACCATGTAACTGTACTGCTTTTAAATTGTACTTAATGATATGTTGTTTTACTAATTGCACATCTTCATTTACAAAAACACCTGTTGTTTTAATGGTTGGTGGTACATATTTAATCAACTCTGCCGAAACCTCAGTAATAAAACGTGGCGACTTTTGGTAAAAAATAAAACCTAAATAATCAGGTTGCAATTCTGCCACGGCAGCAATGTTTGCTGCTTGCTTCATTCCACATACTTTTATTTTCAATTTCATATTTTTTTAACATTAAGAAATTAAGATTATTAAGCCTGAAACTTTATTTTTCTTAATCACTTAATGTTTTAATTAAACAGTTACCAATTTTTTAAAACTCGCTAGTGCCTTTTTCTGCATTAATGCCTCCTCGGCTTCATAATAACAATCTGCGAAAGAAGAGCCATCTTTAATAGTTTGTATAGCTAAAGCAGCATTACACAACACCACATTGGTTTGTGCATCTGTTCCTTCTCCATTTAAAATATCAACAAAAATTTTCGCTGATGACTCTACTGTATCTCCACCTTGAATTTCTTTTTCAGTAATTTCATCAAAGCCTAAATCGCTAATTTTGTTTAATGCTTCGCCTTTTTTACTAAAAGTTTTAAAGTCACAAGTCATAGATACTTCGTCAAAGCCATCAACAGCATGTATTATGGTATAATTTTTATCTGTCTGTTGGTATAAATAAGCATACAAACGAGCCAATTCTAAGCTAAAAACTCCAACAATTTGGTTTTTCGGCTGTGCCGGGTTTACCATTGGGCCTAGCATATTAAAAAAGGTTTTTACACCTAATTCCTTTCTTATTGGAGCAACAGTTTTCATCGCCGGGTTAAATAATGGCGCATGTAAAAAACAAATACCTGCCTCAGCTAAGCTTCGTTTCAATTTGCTTTCGTCATTTGTAAAAGTATAACCTAAATACTCCATCACATTTGATGAACCGCAGCCAGAAGAAACTCCGTAATTACCATGTTTAGCAACTTTATAACCAGCTCCAGCAACCACAAATGAGGCTAATGTCGAAATGTTAAAAGTGTCTTTTCCATCTCCACCAGTACCACAAAGATCAACCAATTCAAATTCAGTTAAGTCAATTTTAAGACATAAATCTAACATCGCATCGCGAAAACCTTGCAATTCTTCTACTGTGATATTTCGCATACCGAAGGCGGTAATAAAGGCTGCAATTTGAGATGTATTAAATTCTCCTAAAGCGATAGAAGTAAGTATTCGCCGTGCTTCGTCTTTACTAAATGTTTTATTTTCGAACAGGTGGTTAAGTATTTTTTTCATGGTTTTAAAACAAAAAAGGTTGCTTTTTTACGAGCAACCCTTTATATATTTTTTTTAAAAAATAAACGTACAACAAGGATTACATCACGCCAATGCGTTATGCCACCACCAGTTTGTATTTACGTTTACTTGTATCATTCTGTTGGCAAATATGTGATTGTTTTTGGTTAATTGCAAAAAGTTTTGCAATTATTTACGTTTAACTTCTGTCATTAATTCTTTAAAAGCAATTAAACGTTGTTCATCTTCGTCAATATCTCTCACCTACTTAACTTTTTTACTTTCCAGATTGAATTTTTTTGAAATGTAAAATACGTAGCTAAATCCAAAACAAAATTTTTACGCAAAAAATTTAAAATTATTTACAGCATTGTAGCGTTTGCTGAATTTCTAACGTTATAATAATTGAACTAAAAATTTAACCAAAGAAAAATTGAGCTTTGCAAAGTTCAATGCATATGGTATAATATTTGACTGTTTTTAAAATAGCTTTATAAAAAAGTAATTTTTATGGATTATGTGCTAAAAATGCAACAATTATACGTTGTTGGTATGAAAATTAATCCATGTAAAAATTTTATAACTTAAAACTATATTAATAGTTATTATAAAACCTAAAATATATATTTGTTACTAATCATTAACCCTTTTAACAATCTCAAATGCTAAAAATCATCAAAAACCTAAAAACTTTAATTGCAATATTAACTATTGCAACTGTATCACTATCATGCGAAAAAATTGAAGAACCAATTAAATTTAGGGTTAATCAATTTAAGCAAA
Source organism: Pedobacter sp. GW456-11-11-14-TSB4 (assembly GCF_059424425.1). Lineage (NCBI taxonomy): Bacteria > Pseudomonadati > Bacteroidota > Sphingobacteriia > Sphingobacteriales > Sphingobacteriaceae > Pedobacter > Pedobacter sp. GW456-11-11-14-TSB4. Next base: position 120,684 of record NZ_JBWKZK010000005.1, on the reverse strand, counting down.
CCGCAGTTGGTGTATCGCCTATAATGACCCTGTCTGTACAACAAGGAAGCCAAATTGGAACTAACAATTGGTCGCCACTTTATAATGACATAGTTGGTTTTACATATGAACCCGGCTATATTTATGAGCTATTGGTTACAGAAACAGATGTGTTAAATCCACCAGCAGACGGAAGTTCTAAAGCTTACAGATTAAAGCAAATTTTATCCAAAACTAAAGTTGCTACGAATGACGCATTTACATTAAACCTAAAGCTAAACGATACGGTTTTCGTTAAAGGAGATGTAAATACTGGCTACAATATTTTAGAAGAGGTAAAGATTGATTGCGGCAATTTGTGCAATGAATTTAATTTGGCTTTGCAATCTAATGCGACAAACCTTAAAGGTAATTTTGTATTAAATGACGACGGATCAATTAAGTTAATAGAAATTACCTCCTTTTAATTTCAAATTAACTAAAACAATACTTTACAAAGAATGTTCATTTAATGAATTGTATAATTCAATAGGATAAATTCTTTTTCTATCGGATGATGTAAAAGACTTTAATAAACATCTACCAATGTTTAACGAAACCCTTGTCAATTGGCAAGGGTTTTTTATTTTATCAGTTTAATACTACTTGGTATTCTTTAAAAAGGTTAATATCTCATTATAGAGGCGATTGCTGCCCCAAATCATTTGAGCTATCATTGGCACGTGCTTTTTACCTTCGATAACATTAAGCGTTACTGGTACTTTTTTTTCTTTCAAGATTTGATAAATGCGTTCTGATTGAATTTGAATTGCTGGATAGGTTTTACTTCCGTAGAAAATTACATGTGGATTTTTAATCTCCTTAACATAAAATAATGGAGATCCAATTTGCCAAATTTTAGAATCAGATGAAAATGTTCTGGTAAAATCATCGTAATAGCTGTCTTTTTCTGCTTTACTTAAATATCCCTCCATATCGAGACCAAAAGCATCATTTAAAATTACTCCTTTAATTGGATTTGAGATTTGAAGAGCTTTAAAATATTGTGCATCAGCATTAATGAGTTCTGCTAAATGACCACCAGCAGAGTGGCCCATTAAAAAAATTCTTTCAGGATCACCACCATACTTTGCTATATTATCCTTTACCCATTTTACAGCTTGAGCGCTTGCCTGAGCCATTTCCTTATAAGTTGCATTTGGCGCTAATGGATAATTTATAATGGCAGTAACAATGTTATTTTTTGCCAAATTGCGACCTAACCACCAATAAGTTTCTTTTTTTCCACTACTCCAAGAGCCGCCGTGTATAAATACAATTACATCTTTGTGCTCAATTTTATCTTTCTGATGATATACATTTAAAGTGTAAGCCTCATCTTTATTTGCTGCATAATTGATATCTTTTTGTACACGAATTTGTGCTGAACTGGTAAAAACCTGTCCAATAAATGCGAAAAGCATAACGATGGTTTTAAAATTGGAGATGTGAGTTGTGAGATATGAACACAATCTATTTTTGCCTTTTATATTTTCCATTTATTTTATCAAAGGATTTTTCTCTTTCGCGAAAAGTTCGAAAACTTTTCTGTCTGTAAACTTTGGAAACAATTTATTCATCCAGACAGCTAATTTTCCTTGTCCTGTCATTATTAAAGTACGTTTTCTTGCTACGATGCCATCCGCAATTATTTGAGCTACTTCTTCTGCCGACATCATTTTGCCTTCCTCCATGCTGGTTTCTCCATGCGAAGATCCATCTTGAGCTAATGCTGCAACGCGAATATTTGAGGTAGTAAAACCCGGGCAAGCAACCATTACATGTACTCCAGTTTTTAAATTTTCAGTCCTTAGTGATTCCATAAAGCCATTCATTGCAAATTTAGAAGAAGAATAACCAGTTCTGCCTGGTAAACCTCGGTAACCTGCAATAGAAGATACGCCAACAACACTACCTTTGGTTTTTAAAATTTCTGGCAATGCATATTTTGTGCAATAAACGGTACCCCAAAAGTTAACATCCATTAAATTCTTAAGTACAGTTAAATCAACATCATTAAATAATGCACGCATAGATAAACCAGCATTGTTAATTAAAACATCAATTTTACCAAAGGTGATTAAAGTTTGTTTAATCAGCAATTCACAATCTTCTTCTTTACTTACATCACACTGTACTGCCAACGCTCTTACTTTATATTTTTCTTCCAGTGAAGCTGTGATTTCACAAAGTGTTACGTATTGGCGGGCAGCTAAAACTACATTTGCACCACGGTTAGCTAATTCTTCAGCCAATGCTTTACCAATACCAGATGATGCACCGGTGATGATGATTACTTTATCTTTATAACTCATTTTTATTTTCGAACAACGTTTTGCATTCTATAATTTTATCAGTGTTAATTATTACCAAACCTAAATCACTAAGTTGTTGCCAGCAATTTTGGCTATCTGGAGCGCCCCAAAACCTAAAATATCTATTCTTTTTGTTGGCCATTTCTACCGCATTAAGCAATTTCTTTTTATCAATTGCTGTAATATCTCCTATCCCATTCCATTTGGTGTAATTGCTAAATTTATCACTAATCATACTTACCCGCTTAAAATCAGCTTTAGTATAATCGATATTTGGTAATCCATCAAAAAATAACCAATTAGGGTAGTTATGAAATGTGCTATCAATGGGTCTATTTCCACTAATAACAATCTGAATATTCAACTTACCTTTGCTTCTGTTAAATATTTCACCATACTTTTCAATCTCTTCTTTTAATACCGGATATACTTTCCCCCAATCATCTTTAATATCAATCATTAAGCTAAAAGTATATTTCTTATCGATGCTAACTCTATTTCCATATTTAGTAAAAAGGTTGGCAATTGGTTGCAAGTAAAGCTTTCCTAAAGTATTTTCAAGATTGATTTCCTTTCTGCTATGCGCAACAACTAAAGAGTCGCTTGCTAAAAAAACGTCTGCCTCAATCTCAAATACTTTGTTTTGGTAAGCCGTATAAAATGGGTTTTGTTGTGCGTAATCATTATGCGAATGAATTTTAACTTGAGCAAAACAAGCTAAACCAAATAATAAAAATAGCGTAAGGCATATTGATTTCTTCATCGCAAATTATTTGATGAATGAACCCTCGTAAGGCACACGAGTAATAATTGAACGGCCTAAAGTTATTTCATCAGCGTATTCTAATTCTCCGCCAAAGGCGATACCTCTTGCAATAGTTGTAATGGGTATTTGAAAATCTTTTAACCTTTTATGAAGGTAAAAAAGTGTAGTATCGCCTTCCATATTTGCACTTAACGCTAAAATAATTTCTTTTACTTGAGTAGTTGCCACACGCTGCACTAAGCTATCTATAAACAAATCTGAAGGACCAACCCCATCCATCGGAGAAATTAAACCGCCTAAAACATGGTATACTCCAAAAAACTGATTGGTATTTTCAATTGCCATTACATCACGGGTATCTTCTACCACACAAATGGTTTCTTTTTCTCGTTTAACCGATGTGCAAATACTGCAGATTTGGTGATCGGAAATGTTATGGCAAATGTTGCAATGTTTTATCTCTTCTTTTAATTTTATTAAGGTGTTACCAAAATGAGATACCTCAGACTGCTCTTTACCTAACAAGTGCAATACTAAACGTAAAGCGGTTTTTTGCCCTACGCCAGGTAATTTAGAAAATTCGTTTACGGCATCTTCAAGCAGTTGAGAAGAGAAATTCATTTTACAAATTTAAGATTATTTATACCATCTAAAAAATAAGTTATACGCTGAAACTAATTATGTTTAAAAACTACTTACTTAACCAATAGTTAAGTTAAAATATGATATCGCTATTTGTAGGTTGTAAAGAATAATTATCTTCGCTAAATAGAATACGCTCTAAATTCTTACTTTTAACAACTAAATATAAATTATGAGTCCAACCGTACTATTGTGTTTTTTAATTGGCTATTTTGCCGTTTTAATCATTATCGCTTTCGCAACTTCCAAAAATTCGTCTGATAATGCTACATTTTTCTTAGCCAACAAAAATTCTAAATGGTATTTAGTTGCTTTTGGAATGATAGGAACTGCACTTTCTGGTGTAACTTTCATTTCTGTTCCGGGAGAGGTTGGTGCACCAAGTGGTAACCAATTTCAGTATTTTCAGTTCGTTCTAGGTAATGCGGTAGGTTTCATCATTATTGCCACTGTGCTTTTGCCGCTCTATTATCGGATGAATTTAACATCAATATATAGCTATATTGAACAGCGATTAGGGCATTATAGCTACAAAACAGCGGCTTCTATCTTCTTATTAAGTCGTACATTAGGTTCTGCAACAAGGTTATATTTAGTAGTTATTGTATTACAACGTTTTATTTTCGATAGTTACGGTATTCCATTCTGGGCAACAGTTCTAATATCTTTAGGGTTAATCTGGTCTTACACTTTTAAAGGCGGCTTAAAAACCATTATCATTACCGATACACTTCAAACATTCTTTTTAGTATTATCGGTATTTCTAACCATCTATTTCGTTTGTGATGGATTAGACTTAAGTATACCTCAAGCATTTGAAACCATCAAAAACAGCAGTTATTCTAAAATCTTTTTCTTAGATGATTTTGCTTCGAACAAGTTTTATTTCAGTAAGCAATTTATCGGTGGTATTTTTGTAACTATTGCCATGACGGGTTTAGACCAAGATTTAATGCAAAAAAACTTGAGCATGAAAACCATCGGCGAAGCCAAAAAGAACATGTTTACTTTTACTGGTATTTTTGTAGTATTAAACATTTTCTTTTTAAGTGTTGGTGCTTTATTGTACGTTTTTGCAACCAAAAATGGCATCGAAATACCATTAGATCAAGTAACTGGTAAACCACGTACTGATTTTCTTTTCCCAGAAATTGCGCTTAACCACTTAACAACTGTACCTGCCATTATTTTTATGTTGGGTTTAACAGCGGCAACTTTTGCCACTACAGATAGCGCTTTAACTGCTTTAACAACTTCTTTTTGTGTTGATTTTTTAGGAATGAATAAAAAAGAAAATTTAGAGAAAGCCGATGCTGTTAAAAAAAGACACATGGTGCATGTTGGTTTTTCGCTATTAATGTTTTTGGTAATCATTGTTATTAATGCGCTAAACAGCTCATCTGTAGTGAGTTTAATTTTCCAAATTGCCTCGTATACGTATGGCCCACTTTTGGGTTTATATTCATTCGGTTTGTTTGTAAGAAACCGTGGTTTGCACGATAAATTAGTTCCAATAGTTTGTATAATTGCTCCGTTTTTATGCTTTTTATTGGCTTCTAACTCAAAAGAACTATTAGGCGGATATGTTTTTAGTGTTGAGCTAATTTTAGTAAACGGATTGATTACCTTTATAGGCTTATTACTGATCAGTAAAAAAACAGATCAACAAACTAAGTTTTAAATGGTTTATTAGTTCATTCGCTCACAAGTTCATTTGTATTTGATGTACAATCATCTGTCTAATGAACCAATGAAACTGATGATACCAATGAACAAAATATTGTAAGAAAAATGACAAGTGAAGAAAAGATAAGAAGTGCTTTTGCAAATAAAGATTGGCAAGAGATAAAAGTTACTGATAGCTGGCAGATTTTTAAAATCATGGCAGAATTTGTTGATGGTTTTGAAAAGTTGGCTAAAATTGGTCCTTGTGTAAGTATTTTTGGCTCTGCTCGTACTGCAGAAACTAACCCTTATTACGAAATTGCTGTAGAATGTGGTAGGTTGTTAACAGATAGAGGTTATGGTGTAATTACTGGTGGTGGACCCGGCATTATGGAAGCGGGTAACAAAGGTGCGCACATGAATGGTGGTAAATCTGTTGGTTTAAACATCGATTTGCCTTTTGAGCAATTCCACAATAAATATATAGATCATAATAAGTTATTAGAGTTCGATTACTTTTTCATCAGAAAAGTAATGTTCATGAAATATTCTCAAGGCTTTGTAGTATTACCTGGCGGAATGGGAACAATGGATGAATTATTTGAGGCTATTACCTTAATACAAACTGGCAAAATAGCTCGTTTCCCAATTGTTTTGGTTGGTAAAGCATACTGGGGTGGTTTGGTAGACTGGATTAAATCAACCATGTTAGAAAAAGAGCATAACATACATGCCGAAGATTTAAATTTATTTAGATTGGTTGATACTGCCGAAGAAGCAGCAGAACATATTTTCAGGTTCTATGATAAATATGTGCTGAAACCAAACTTTTAACAAAAATCTTCATTTCGACGATAAGAGAAATCTATTTCGAATTATAAAGCCAACTGAAAAGTTGGCTATTTTTTTTGGCATCAATTTTTGAAAATGAGTATTATTTGTAACTAAAACTTACTTTTTTAATCTATATGTTAAATTATCAGCAAAATGGAAAAATATTATACTTGGAATAAAGGCATTTTTGATAGCAATTATCAAATTTTTGAAGCTGGGCAAATTAAAAGTACCATGTTTTTTGATACGTGGCGAAACGAAGCAAAAGTAATGGGTCAGCAAAACTCGTATTTATTTAGAAATGATGGTTTCTTTAACCCAATCACCCAAATTTATAATGATAAAAACGAAATTATTGGTACCATAACCTATGACACTTGGAAAACCAAAGGTTTGGTAATTTTAAATTCTGGAGAACAATTTACATGCGATTTTGTAAACATTTGGCATTCTAAATGGATCATCACCAACTTTGCCGATAAACAAATCAACTACGATTCTTCAACTTCACAAGGCACCGTGGTGGCAAATACAGACGATGAGTTAATGCTAGTTTCAGGATTTTATGTAAGAGAATATTTTACCAAAATGTTAATGGTTGTAATTTTAATTGCAGTATTTTTCCCAATTATTTTTAGGAGTTGTTAAAATTAAAATTGGCTTACACCGCCACTTACCACTAATTTCATAGCATCGGCAGCACTCATTTTTAAAGGCGTAATCTTTTCTTTACTCACTACGTAAACTTGTCCTGCAAACGAATAAGAAAAGGGAAAATACACGATTGCATCTCCTGGCAAATCTAATTTAGAAAGGTCGTTTTGAGTTAAAAAGCCAATTCGTTTAATACCAACTTCAGCTTCTACAAGCACCGGATGATTAAATTTCTTTTCATCACCAACAAAAGCTTCAGTTAAATCTTTAATTGATGAAAAGATAAAATTAAGCAATGGCAGTTTGTTCATTGTACGTTGAAACCAATTGTACATTGGTTCGGTTACAAAGTTGGTTACCACCACACCAGCAATTAAAATAATAAATAAAACCAGTCCTAAGCCTAAGCCAGGTATGTTTCTATTTTCGCCGGTTAATGGGTTTACACCAAAAATATTATTTATGTTTAACCAACTATCTACCGTTGTAACTGCCCAAACAACAATAAAAATGCTTAGGGCAATTGGCACTACAATTAACAATCCTTTAATTAGGTAATTTAAAAGCGCTCTTCCTATCCTATTCATGCTGCAAAATTAGGCAAATTATAATACAAAAAAGCCACTTTCACTTTCCCATTTTTTAGAAAGGCAAATTCAGTGCTTATTTTAAAACTTTGTCCTGCTGTTCATTTCAAGTCCTCGCTTCAACGCGAAGGCGTTTCACTGCGGGCTTTCCATTTCCATCAGGCTTACTAACCTTGGCCTATGGTACTATGAGGGGTTTTACTAGCACTTGCCTATTTAACTAGCCCCGATAGAAGCGGCATCTTTTGGTAGTCAAAACTTTAAAAACAGCAGTAACTATAACCAAAAGATATAGCGAATAGCGGGACCAAACTTTAATTTTAGCAGCAAAATTGCGCTTCAAAAATTTTTATTCGTAAAAATAAACACGTTTTACACGCTGAGAAATGTTAGTCAGTATTTCATAAGGAATGGTGCCTATCTGCTTCGCCAAATCAGCAATGGTGTATTGATCGTTAAAAACAATTACTTCATCACCAGTTTTCACATTTAAACCTGTAATGTCTAGCATGCACATATCCATACAAATTGAGCCAATTGTAGGCGCAAATTTTCCATTAATCAGCATTTTCCCCACACCATTACCGAAAGCACGATTATATCCATCGGCATAACCAATTTTTACGGTGGCAATTTTACCACCATGCGGCATTACTCCTTTTCGGCTATAACCCACTGTTTCGCCAGCTTTTAATTCTTTAATTTGAGTAACAGTGGTTTTTAAAATCGCTACTGTTTGCAATTTGTTATCGTTTACCAAGGCGCTATCAAAACCATATAAACCAATACCAAGCCTAACCATATCCATTTGAGCCTTCTTAAATCTTGTTATTCCGGAAGTATTTAAGGCATGTTTAATAGGTTCGTAGTCTAAATAATGAACTATGTTTTGGTAAGTTTGATCGAAATTTGCTATTTGTTGCTCGGTAAATTCATCATGAATATCATCTGCGCTGGCTACCAAATGTGTAAAAATAGACATTACCTTAAGCTGATCTTTATTGAGGATTGACAACAACTCACTAACGTCATCTTGTTCAAAACCTAGTCTATGCATACCTGTATCAATTTTTAAATGAATTGGATAATGCTTTTGTCCAGCGGGCAAAAAATGAAGAAAACTTTTAAGGATTTGAATATTGTAAATTTCTGGTTCTAGCTGGTGTTTTATCATAGCTTCGAAAGCAGACGGTTCTGGGCTCATCACCATAATTGGCAATTTTATACCAGCTTTTCGCAAAGCGATACCTTCATCTGCATAAGCTACGGCTAAATAATCTACTTTTTGATGTTGCAAAACATTAGCAATTTCGAAGCTACCACTACCATAAGAAAAGGCTTTTACCATTACCATAATTTTAACATCGCTTGACAACTGAGAGCGATAAAATTTTAAATTATGAGTTAATGCATTTAAATTAACCTCCAGCACAGTATCGTGAATTTTCTGTGTTAAAAGTTTGCTTATCTTTTCAAATTCGAACTTTCTTGCTCCTTTTATTAAAATGGTTTCATTGGCAAATTGGATTGTTTGTAGCTTATCGATAAAATCTGCTGTACTCGAAAAAAAAGACTTTTCTTGTAAAAAAAGATGGCCATAAGCTGAAATACCAGTGCCAATACCAACTAAACGGTCTATATTTTTTTGCTTCAGCAATGTTGCAATTTCAGTGTACAATTGCTGATTATCTTTACCAGTTTCAAAGATATCTGATAAAATAATTGTCTTTTTTGGATGTTGGTTTTGCGAGTTTAAAAAATCTAATGCAATCGCTAAAGATGAAATATCAGCACTGTAAGAATCATCAATAATTGAACAATTTTCAATTCCGTTGATTAATTCTAAGCGCATGCTTACTTTGCTCAGATTTGCCAATCGCTGAGCTGCATCATCTGCTGTGTAGCCTAAGGCCAATAAAGTTGCCCAACAAATAATACCATTTTCTATAGCTGCAGAATCTAAAAAAGGTATGAAACAACTAATTTCATTATCTTGATAATTGGCCTTGATATGGGTTTTACCATCAAGACTTTTAATTGAATTAATTTTTAAATCTGCCTCAGCCGATAAACTCCAAGAAAATTTCTTTTTGCCGGGTAAATTGTTTTTGTCAATACCAATAACATATGCTGGCGAATAAATAAAGTACGTTGCATTTGTAAAAAGTTTTAGCTTTTCATTAAGTTTCTCAGCTGCATTAGCAAAACCTTCTGCATGTGCTTCTCTAATATTAGTTAAAATACCGATAGTTGGATCAATAATATGAGCCAAACCTTGCATCTCTCCTACTTTTGAAATTCCCGCTTCAAAAATGCCTAAATTATGCTCTGGTTCTATTTGCCAAACACTTAAAGGGACACCAATTTGCGAATTGAAACTTTTTGGACTACGAACGATATTAAAATCTGGCGCTAGCAATTGATAAAGCCATTCTTTTACAATCGTTTTACCATTACTGCCGGTAATACCAATTACTTTTAACTCATTTAATTTTCTTTTATAAACAGCTAACTCTTGCAAAGCAACAACCACATCATTAACCACTAAAAAATTAGCATCAGCATATTTTTCCGCATAAGCGGTATCAGTAATTACAAAATTTCTAATGCCACTTTTATAGGCATCTGCGATAAAAGCATGCCCATTACGCTGCGCATTAATGGCAAAAAACAAACTTTCTGTTGGATAAATAACCGTTCTGCTGTCTATTATTAACGTTTTAATAGCTGCATTTGGCTGAGGAAGAAACGATTTAGCTTTTAATATTTGTGCAATATGAGCTACGGTAAACTGTTCTTGTATCATCAATTAAAAGATAAATGCATAAATGCTGTTAAATTTTTACGAATTTCAGCAATTAATTATGAATAGTCATAAAAATAAGCCGCTCATTTTAGATAAAAAAACTGCTTTACTTAAAGCTGAAAGTTGGTGTGCTTACCAAGAACGCTCACAGCAAGAAGTTAGAGATAAACTTTATGAGTATGGTTTGCACCAAAATGAGGTTGAAGAAGTAATAACAGAACTGATTGTTACCAACTTTTTGAACGAAGAAAGATTTGCCATGGCTTACGTATCGGGCAAGTTTAACATTAAAAAATGGGGCAGAATAAAAATAAAGCAGGGCTTAAAATTAAAGAGGGTGCCAGACAAGCTAATTCAAAAAGCGCTAAACAGTATTGATGGCGATAAATATTTGGCTAATATATTGGCTACTGCCGAGAAAAAATCAAAAGTTTTACCAGAAAAAGATCCGCTAAAAAGGAAATATAAGCTCATTACCTACCTCCAAACCAAAGGATTTGAAAAAGATTTAATTTTTGATGTACTGAAAGCCAATAACTTAAGCTAAAGTGTTAAATTTTTATTAAATTTTTCTTGACAGAAATATAAATCTGCGTATATTTGCATCACCAAAACGGAAAAGGGTTGTCAAAAACTCCGAAAGTTTTGAAACATCGGATGATGTTTATAATGCGAAAGTAGCTCAGTTGGTAGAGCACGACCTTGCCAAGGTCGGGGTCGCGAGTTCGAATCTCGTCTTTCGCTCTAAATGCCTTCCTACCAGGAGGCATTTAATTTTAAAAGCTTTATTGCTTTTAAGCTCGGATGGTGGAACTGGTAGACACGCAGGACTTAAAATCCTGTGCCCTCAACAGGCGTGCGGGTTCGATTCCCGCTCCGAGTACATTTAAAAAATCGAATTGAAACCTTAGAGAAATCTAAGGTTTTTTTGTTTGTTGTTATTCAAAACACCTATAATAAAATCAACAAGAGTATTTAAAGCAACCACAGCGAATGGTCCAATCACAGTAAGCTAATATTTGATAAGTTTTTCAGGCGGAAAAGTAAGTAGAGTTTAGCATCGCTCCTATTGGTGGTAAGTCAGTTAAATTCAGGACGCCAGTTTATCACGTAACGCTTTTGCTTTTTTCGTTCATTTTTCTTTCACATGATCAAAGAATAAAAAAGAAGTTGTCACAAAAATACCCCTCCAAAAAATGGAGGGGTATTTTTTTACTGCTTAAAAACAGAATAGTCTAAAGCTAATCTAAACTGACCGTCATTTAATGTAGGTATATTTTTGCCAGCAGATGCCTTAAAATATGAAAGTTTTATATTTACACGTCTTTCAACAAATATCCCCATCTCTAAACGCACACCTTGAGGGACTGAATTTGCTGTGGTACCAAAATATTCCGATAAACCGCTTTTGTCCATTGCAAACAATGCATATTTTGCTTGCAACCAAAATATACCTCCTTTTTTATATCCATCTTCTGGAGACCATGCTCCAGTTTGAAAATAAAGACCAGGATCTGCAAAAGCTACGGGCTTTATTAATGCCTCATTGTTTACTAAATTTCTGCCCGTTATAAGTTTTGCGCCCATCATACTATTAAATTTTAGAGAGGTAACTGCATCATCTTTTCCAAAAATCCTGAAGTAAAGGTTTCCATTTAGGTTGAGAAGGCCGCCAGAAGGACTAATTAAACTCATTATAGTATTTTTGTTTAATTGCTCTTTCCCAAAATCTCCTGATGTAGCTCCAATCAAAAGGTATACCGGAATAAAAAATTTATTAGGTTCTCCAATGTTAATTTTCAAGAATTGAGTTGTAGCTTGGAGTTGACCTTCAAATCCATAATCCAATAGGCCTCTACCGAAAAGTTCCACACCCTGCTGTTGAGGCCGAGAAACTACAACTATACTTTCCATTCCGTCTGGTGGAATTATTGTAGGGTTAGGTGTTGGTTTTTTACCAGCATATACCTCTACAATTTGAGAATAGCTTTGATAAGAAAATGTTAAACAAGCAATGAGAGCGATGAATTTTGTTTTCATGATTAATTTAGATTTAAATGTTAAATACTGTAAATGAATTAGTTAACACTAATATAAATATTTTAACTTAAAATTAAATTTTTTCTCATTTGTCAACAAATGATGTTTGTAGCGCATTTTTTTCCCTTATCTCTTTTTTAACCAGCAACTGAATACATCATAATTTATTCTCATTTTAACTTCAACACCAATTTCACCATTTTAAATTGTATAAATAATAAATGACTTGCTTCCACTTGATATAATATTAATAACAATAAATTTAAACAAGCTCACATTTCCTCCTCCCAAACAAAAAATATTTTTCTACCTTTAAAAAAAATTCAGATACTATGGGACCTCAATCACCAGAAGGTTTAACAACCTTAATTATTTTAGCTTCAGTTTGTGTGGTAATTTTAATCACTGCGTTTTCTTTAACTTTTTTTAGAAAAGCAGATACCAGCGACAAAAAACACTAATTGAATTAACCATTCAATTCATCTAAGAACATCAATTCACATTATCGATTGTCTATCGGTAATAAATACATAAAAGTATCTCTAAATTAAAATTGGGATACTTTTAATTTTCTTTCGGAAACGTTCCCGATTTCTGTACTTTTGGTTTTTATAATCTAACCAAACTCTACATGAAACATATTTTTAGCATCCTACTGCTATCCCTTTTCTTTTCAAATTTTGCAACTGCTCAACAGCTTAAATCGCCAAATGGCAATTTAGCGTTTACCTTTACTTTACTAAATGATGGTACGCCAACCTACCAACTTAATTACAAAAACAAAGCTGTAATTAAAAGCAGTAAACTTGGGTTAGAATTAAAAAACGATAAAAAATCTTTACTAAACGACTTTACTTTAGCAGATACAAAAACGAGTTCTTTTGATGAAAGCTGGTCGCCAGTTTGGGGCGAAGTAAAAACCATTCGTAACCAATACAATGAATTGGCTATTACTTTAAGTCAAAAGGAAAGCAACCGCCAAATCATTATTCGTTTCCGTTTATTTAATGATGGTTTAGGCTTTCGCTACGAATTTCCAACTCAAAAAAACCTTACCTACTTTGTAGTTAAAGAAGAAAAAACGCAGTTTGCCATGGCAGGCGATCATACTGCTTATTGGTTAGCTGGCGATTACGATACGCAAGAATACGATTATACAACCTCTAAATTTTCAGAAATTGGCGAATTAAATGCTAAGGCGGTTACAGCCAATTTATCTCAAAAACCTTTCTCTAAAACAGGCGTACAAACTTCGTTAATGATGAAATCTGCAGATGGCCTTTACATCAACCTTCATGAAGCAGCCTTGATTAATTATCCCGCTATGCATTTAAATTTGGATGATAAAAACATGATTTTCGAATCGTGGTTAACCCCAGACATGAAAGGCGATAAAGGTTACATGCAAGCACCAAGCACTACTCCTTGGCGTACCGTCATGGTAAGCGATGATGCTCGAGAAATATTGGCTTCAAAAATGATTTATAACTTAAATGAGCCTAATAAAATTAAGGAGACCAGCTGGATAAAACCTACAAAATACGTTGGTGTTTGGTGGGAAATGATAACAGGAAAAAGTTCTTGGGCTTATACAGATGATTATCCTTCAGTAGAACTTGGCAAAACAGACTATACCAAAGCCAAACCAAATGGAAAACATGGTGCTAACACCGCAAACGTAAAAAAATACATCGATTTTGCTTCGCTACATGGTTTTGATGGCGTTTTGGTAGAAGGTTGGAACGTTGGTTGGGAAGATTGGTTTGGTAATTCTAAAGATTACGTTTTCGATTTTGTAACACCTTACCCAGATTTTAATGTTACCGAAATAAGAGATTATGCCAAAGCTAAAGGTGTAAAAATGATTATGCACCACGAAACATCTTCGTCGGTACGTAACTACGAGCGTCATTTAGATACAGCTTATAAATTTATGAAAGCGAATGGTTATGATGCTGTTAAAAGTGGTTACGTTGGTGACATTTTGCCACGTGGCGAAAATCACTATAGCCAGTGGATCATCAACCATTATCAATACGCGTTAGAAAAGGCCGCCAAATATAAAATTATGGTTAATGCACATGAAGCAGTTAGGCCTACTGGTATTGCCCGCACCTATCCTAATTTAATTGGCAACGAATCTGCTCGTGGCACCGAGTATCAAGCCTTTGGCGGTTCTAAATCAAATCATGTTACCATTTTACCATTTACGCGTTTGCAAGGCGGACCAATGGACTACACACCGGGTATTTTTGAGATGGATATTAGCAAAATTAATCCGGGTAATAATTCTCAGTTAAATAGCACTTTAGCTAATCAACTAGCGCTGTATTTAACCATGTACAGTCCGCTGCAAATGGCGGCCGATTTGCCAGAAAATTACAACAGATTTCTTGATGCTTTTCAATTTATAAAAGATGTAGCAGTTGATTGGGATGACAGCAAATATTTAGAGGCAGAACCTGGACAATATGTTACCGTTGCTCGTAAAGCAAAAAACACAGGCAAATGGTTTTTAGGCAGCGTAAATGGCGAAACTCCTCGTACATCAAACATTACTTTAGATTTTTTAGAGCCCGGCAAAAAATATACTGCAACCATTTATGCAGATGCAAAAGATGCGCATTATAAAACCAATCCGCAAGCGTATAATATTCGAAAAGTTGTGGTAACTAACAAAAGTAAATTGGCACAATTTTGTGCTGCTGGCGGCGGTTATGCCATTAGTTTTGTGGAAAATAAATAGAGGGACCGTCATTGCGAGGAACGAAGCAATCTCCTTTATGATTTTCCTATCAAAACTGGCGTCTTTTTGCTATCGGCTGGTATCTCACCAGCCGAAACCATTAAACTCAATTCGGTAGTTGTATCGTATACTCAATAATCTGTCTATTTATTTGAAAATAAAAGTACAGTGCTATTGGCGGGCGACAGCCCTGCTATTGCCTATAGTTTTTTTGCCGATGGCAAAAAAAGCTATTTGGCGCTATCAGGTTTATGATTTAGGGCTTGTGCTATAAACCTGTCAAAATAACATAGAAACTTGCATTTTAGCCCCGACATACGCGAATTCCGAGTTTTCTTCGGCAGCAGCATTGGCGGGACTTATGTTAGTTATTAGCAGAAATTTGCGCTCCAAAAAAATCTCGATCGCCCTATTTTTGTCTTGTTTGACCTTTTTTATTTTTAAACGTAAGCTTAACTTTAACTTTTAAATAGAACATAAATGGAAAATACAGCAATAACAATTGAAGCTACGGTTAATGCACCAATAACTAAAGTTTGGGAATATTGGACTGAGCCGGAACATATTGAACAGTGGGCTTTTGCAGCCGATACTTGGCATGCGCCTTATGCCGAAAACGATTTAAGTGTTGGCGGTAAATTTAGCACCACTATGGCAGCAAAGGATGGTAGCGTAAGTTTCGATTTTTGGGGCATTTACACCGAAATTATTGAATATGAATTGATTGCTTATGAAATGGGCGATGGCAGAAAAGTTAAAATAACATTTAGTGAACAAGATGCTGAAACACACATTGTAGAGACCTTTGATCCAGAAAATGAAAATCCTTTCGAAATGCAAAGAGATGGTTGGCAAGCTATTTTAGATAATTTTAAAAAGCATGTTGAAGGATAAATTTAATGTGATGTTGAGCTTTTTGAAAAGAAATAATACATTAAAATTCTTCCGACAAGCTTACCATTGACGTTATTTATTAGGTGTTTGAAAATAAGCGCATTATTATAAAAAGCTTTGTTATTCCGAGGAACTACCTATCCCGATTTCTCTTGTAGTTTGGACACATCTTTTTGCTCATTGTTTTTTTGGCGATTTGGTAAGTTCAGTTCATATGTTGCTATCTTGTGCTAAGCACACGTCAACCCCCAGTTCCAGACTGATCAAAAAAACAGAAGCACAAAGGAACAAACAGCACTACCAAAACTTAAACGCAGTGGTTTTGTGTTAGAGTTGCAGATGCTTTGATTTATTGCCAACGAACAAAACGAAGTGCCGCTGTTTTTTGATGAGCGTTGGCCTGTGAAAAGGCACATAGCGGGATTGACAAGCATTTTTGCATACTTTTGATGCTTCAAAAGTTTGATGCCTCGCGGCATAGAGCGAAAAAAAGCTTAATATTTATGTCGACAGGATACGATTTCTCAGGAAGAAATCTCATTTATGAATTGAATGATAGAGATCCTTCTCCGCCGCGGCGGATCTGGACATGGCATGCTAAAATATGAGTCCATCAATTAGTTTTTAGCCAACCGGTAATGCTCATACGAGGTTCGTTTGTTACTAAAACTTCGTGAGCAAGCTCACTACTTTTAAAAAACACAGATTTACCATTTTTTGGCGATATATTTTGTTGACTATTTCCATGATGAATTCGCAATTCACCACCATCAACTGGTTTCCAATTTTGATTTAAATAAATCACCATTGAAAAAGCTCTACTCCCATTTGCTTGAAATTGATCGATATGCTTCTTATAAAAACTGCCCTTTTCGTAAAGCGTATAATGAAACTCATAATTGGTAATGCCAGTATAACAAGTTTCGTTAAGATACATTACAAAGGCATCTATTAAATCAAAAAATTCGTTTTCGTATTTATCATCGTGACTTCTATCTAACCAGTAAATTACATCACTTCTTATTAATTTATCGTGATTAACAACTGTTTGATTGCCCGTACCTGCTGGCAACATTAATTTAGTACGATAAAGGTTTACCAAGTTTTGTTTTAAATGTTGAGCCAAACTCTCGCTTAAAAAATCATTAGCTATACCAACCTTTTCTGCAATAAAACTATTAATTAGGCCATTAAATATATTTTCCAATAAACTGGATTTAATCGGCGACCGCCGATTGGCAAGGTAGGTTAAAATAAACCAGAAACAGCACAAAACAAAAAAGGTTCGTACTGCTACGAACCTTGATTGCTCATTTAATGATTAAAATTATTTCCAGCCACCGCCTAATGCACGATATAAATTAACCACAGCTTGCAGTTTTTGTAATTTATCGCTTACACCGCTAAGTTGTGCGGCTAATAAACTTTGCTCAGAAGTTAACACATCGGTATAATTTGTTGCCGAACTGTAGCGTAGCAACTCTTGCGTAAAATCTACAGCTTTAGTTAAAGAAGCAATCTGCTTAGCTCTTGTAGTTTCTTTCTCTGTAGCAGTTTGGTAGGCATAAAGCGCATTAGAAACTTCTTGTCCGCTGGTTAATAGCGTTTGCTGAAAGGTATAAAAAGCTTGTTGTTGTTGTGCTTGTGCCGTTGTTAAACGAGCTTTATTTTGTCCACGAGCAAAAATTGGCTGCGTTATACCACCAATAATATTATAAAATACAGAATTGTTAAAGAAATCTGCCATTTGTAGCGTAGCTAAACCACCGTTTGCAGTTAAAGTTAAAGATGGATAGAAAAATGTTTTGGCAACATTTGTATTTTCAAATGCAGCTCTAAAACTTAGTTCGGCTGCTTGCACATCGGGTCTGTTTTTTAATAACTGAGTTGAAACGCCTATTTGCAAATCGCTATACGGAGTTTGGGTATCTAAATCTGAACGTAAAATTGTACCAGGCACCCTTGCCAACAAAACATTCAAAGCATTTTCAGTTTCCCTAATATTTCTTTTTAAATCCGGAATGGTAACTTCTGCAGCATATAAATTTGCTTCGCTTTGCACAACTGCAGCACCGTTTACCAAAGCACCTTCTTTAAGTGCTTTCATGGTTTCTACATTGTTAGCTCTACTTTTAACGGTTTCTAAAGTAATTTTTAGCTGTTTATCTAAAGCCAACAAATTGTAATAAGCATTGGCAATATTGGCAATTAATTGTGTTTGCACAGCTCTTTTTGCAGCATCAGTTTGTAACAAATTGGCATAAGATGCTCTTTTTGCACTGCTTAATTTACCCCAAATGTCGGCTTCCCAACTTGTGCTTAATTGAGCACGGTAAGTTTGGGTTTCTAAATTTATGTTCACTCCTGGCGGAAAGTTTAGAGCCGCCTGAGATTGCTTTGCATCAGTAACCGAAACATCTGCTTGCAGCGTTGGTAAAAATGCAGCTCTGCTTTGTTGTAAGGTAGCTTGAGCAATTCTAATTCGTTCAATCGCTTGTTTTAAATCTAAATTTTCATTTAAACCTTGCTGAATTAGAGTTTGCAAATTGGCGTCATTAAAAAGATTTTTCCAAGGTAAATCTGCAATAGTTGTGGTATCATTTGTATTGCTATCGCGATACAAATTTTCTGTAGTAACCTTTGGAGTTTCGTATTTTTTTGTTACGCAAGCACTTAAAATTAATACGCCGAAGCCAATAATTACAAGTGAATGTTTATAGATCAATTTCATTTTTATAAATATTAATTTTCGCGATTTGTGTTTGCTAATGCTAATTCATCTTCTGATTCGATTTTAGCATCTTCATCAAATGGAGATTTGTTGCTCACTTTTTCTTGCAAAGTTTGGAAGATGATGAACAATGTTGGAATTACAAAAATTCCGAAAATAGTTCCAATTAACATCCCTCCTACAGCACCAGTACCAATTGATCTATTACCAGCAGCACCTACTCCAGACGACAACATCAATGGTAATAAACCTAAGATAAAGGCAAAAGAGGTCATTAAAATTGGTCGCAAACGTGCTGTTGCACCTTCAATCGCTGCATTTACAATCGACATTCCTTTCTTTCTTCTATCTACCGCATATTCTACAATCAAAATGGCGTTTTTGGCTAGTAAACCAACAAGCATAATTAGTGTGATTTGGGTATAAATATTATTATCTACCACAAATATTTTGTCGAATATAAATACACCTGCCAATCCGATAGGTAAAGAAATTAACACCGCTAGAGGCAAAATGTAACTTTCGTACTGTGCAGCTAACAAAAAGTAAACGAAGATTACGCACAATAAAAAGATAAATATGGTTTGGTTTCCTCCGGCCATTTCCTCACGAGATAAGCCTGAAAATTCATATCCATATCCAGCTGGTAAATGTATAGCAGCTTCTTCCTCAACTGCTTTTAATGCATCACCAGAACTAAAACCAGCTTTAGGCGCTCCTGTAACAGCAATTGAAGTGTACAAATTAAAGCGAGAAATAGCTTGTGGCCCATAAACCTTTGTTAAATTGATAAACTCACTGACAGGTGCCATTGCGCCTTTATTATTGCGAACAAAGATGCTATTTAGGTTTTCTGGGTTAGCACGATAAGATGCATCAGCCTGATACATTACCCTAAATTGCTTACCAAATTGGTTAAAGTTTGACGCATAAACACCTCCAAAATAACCTTGCAAAACACCCAACACATCAGTTACTGTTAAACCAGCTTGTTTTACTTTTGCCACGTTAACATCAATTTGATATTGAGGGAAATTTGGATTAAAAGAAGTTGATGCATACTGAATTTCTGGACGTTTAGCTAACGCAGCTAAAAAGGCGTTACCAACATCATTAAACTTATTGATATCGCCACCAGTTTTATCTTGTAACTGAAATTCGAAACCACCACTGGTACCAAAACCTTGGATAGTTGGTGGCGCAAAGAAAATGATTTTTGCACCTTTAATTCCGGCAGTTTTTGCAAACAACTCACCAATAATTTCTTTTACATCTCTTTTTCTTTCGTCCCAAGGTTTTAAACGGGTAATTACCATACCGTAAGAACTACCAGAACCACTGATCATACTTCTACCCACAATTCTTAAAGCACTTTTTACTTCTGGAATGTCGCGAACTATTTTATCAATCTGTGTGATAATAACATTTGTTTCTTCTTGCGATGTACCGGCAGGCAAAGAGATATCAGACATGATTACACCTAAATCTTCGTTAGGCACAAAACCTTTTGGTGTGGTATTCATTGTCCAAACTAAGATGCCCACAAAAGCTAAAATACCAACAATAGGAATCCATTTTTTGCGAGATAAAAATGAAACCGATTTTTTATATCTATTCGTCATTAACTCAAATGCAGTATTAAAACCTACATAAAAGCGTTGCATAAAGTTTTTTGGCTTATCGTGGTCTGCTGCATGAGGTTTTAACAACAAAGCACACAAAGCCGGACTTAGCGTTAATGCATTTACAGCTGACAAGATAATCGCGATAGCTAATGTTAAACCGAATTGTTTGTAAAAAACTCCTGATGAACCTTCGATAAAACTTACTGGGATAAATACCGCAGCCATTACTAAAGTAATAGAGATAATTGCTCCAGTAATGTCTTCCATTGCATCTACAGTTGCTTTTTTGGCAGAAGTATAACCACTATCTAACTTGGCATGAACGGCCTCGACGACTACAATCGCATCATCTACCACAATACCAATGGCCAATACCAAGGCAAATAAGGTTAATAAATTGATGGTAAACCCAAACATACTCAAGAAAAAGAAGGTACCAATAATAGCAACTGGAACTGAAATAGCTGGAATTAAAGTTGAACGTAAATCTTGTAAAAAGATAAATACAACTATAAACACCAATATAAATGCCTCGATTAGCGTGTGTATTACCTTCTCAATTGAGGCATCTAAGAAATCGTTAACGTTTACCAAAGAAGTGTAATGTATCCCTTTGGGAAATGATTTTGATGCTTCTTCTAATGTTTTTAAAGATGTTTCGATAACCTCTTTTGCATTTGAACCTGCAGTTTGGTTAATGGCAATACCAATTGATGAATTACCATTGTATTTTGAAGTACTTGCATAACTTAAAGCACCTAATTCAATTCGGGCAATATCTTTTAAGCGCAAAACTTGTCCGTTTGCATCTGCTTTAATAATGATATTGCTAAATTCTTGTTCGGTTTTTAACCTACCTGTATATTTGATGGTGTATTGGAAAGATTGGTCGCCTTGCTCACCAAATTGACCTGGGGCAGCTTCCACATTTTGTTCGGCTAAAGCCAAATTCACATCATTCGGTATTAAACCATAAGTTGCCATTACATCTGGCTTAAGCCAAAGTCGCATACTGTAATCCATTTGCCCAAATGAGCTTGCATCACCAACTCCAGTTATCCTTTTAATTTGAGGGATAATGTTAATGTTGGCGTAGTTCTGCAAAAATTTCTGATCGTACGCTGCATTATCACTATGAATAACAAAGATTAGCACATTACTTGCCTGTCTTTTGGCGGTAACCACACCAGAACGTGTTACCTCTGCGGGCAATAAACTACTTGCTCTGGCAACTCTATTCTGTACGTTAACCGCAGCTAAATCTGCATTTGTACCTAATTTAAAATTGACAGTAATGGTTGCTGTACCATCATTACTGGCGCTAGAAGTCATATAAGTCATGTCTTCAACACCATTAATTTGTTCTTCTAGTGGAATAACCACACTATTCATTACCACATCAGCATTTGCCCCTTGATATGATGCAGAAACTTGGACTGTTGGTGGTGCAATTTCGGGATACTGAGATACAGGCAAGGTAACCAAACCCAAAATACCCAGTATAACTATGATAATTGATATAACAGTTGATAAAACTGGTCTATCTATAAATTTTTTAAACATAATTTGAATTTACGATGTACGATTTTTGATTTACGATTAATCTATTTTTTAACTTCTGCGTAAACTGAATCGGTATTGAGTTCTTGAGGTTTGATTTTAGTATTGTCTTTTAAAGATTGGAAACCTTCTAGAACCACTTTATCGCCTGCTTTTAAACCTTTGGTAACTACATAAAACTTGCCTTTGGTAACTTGCATCACTTCTATCGGGGTGTTTATCACTTTTGCCGAGTCGCCTAGTACGTATACGAACTTCTTGCCCTGTAAATCTGTTGTTGATTTTTGAGGGAGTAAAATCACATCTTTTACATTTTGAGGAATACGAACGGTAGCACTTGCTCCATTTTTTAAAATAGATTTAGCATTCGGAAAAGTGGCTCTTAAACTTGCAGATCCTGTACCTGTATTGATTTGGCCGTTAATAGATTCTATTTTCCCATCTTGCGCATATATACTTCCATCGGCTAAAACTAAGGTCACAGGAGGGATATTTTTCATCTGCTCAGCTAAAGTTTTACCTTGATAAGTGTTAGAAAAATCTAACAATTGTTTCTCATTTAAAGAGAAATAAGCAAAAACTTTTGCTGTGTTAGATATTGTTGTTAATGGCTCAGCATTTGTACCACTTACCAAACTCCCAGCTTTAAATGGCAAACTACCTACTACCCCATTAACCGGACTAGTTATACGTGTATAACCCAAATTCACTTTTGCATTAACCAAAGCCGCCTTAGCCTGAGCTAATGCAGCTCTTCTGCTTTGTAAGGTTAATTGGGCAGCATCTAATTCATATTTGCTGATGATATCTTTATCAACCAAAGGTTTTGTTTTATTAACTTGCAACTGAGCGGCATTTACATCTGCCTCGGCACTACTTATTGCTGCACTTGCAGTTCTTACCTGCTGTTCGTATTGTGGTGCGTTAATGGTAAACAACAGCTGACCTTTTTTTACAACTGCTCCTTCATCAACAAAAATTCTTTCAATAAATCCATCAACCCTAGGTCTGATATCAACATTTTCTATGCCCTCTATAGTGGCAGGATACTCTGAGTCTAATGTGGTTGATTGAGCACTAACTGCAAAAACTGGATATTGTTGTGGCCCAGCTGCTGCAGCCGCAGCCTGAGCAGCTTTTTCATCTTTGCCACCACAAGAAGCTATAAAAAGCGCTAGAGATAAAAAAAATGTTAATCGGATTGTTGTTTTCATATTTATGCTAGGATTATTGGTGTGTTTCATTTTTTATTGATATATCATTTCGAAAATTAATTTCTTTCTATCTTTCATTAGTTTTAAATAATCTGTATCGTTTATATTATAGATAGATTTATTTAAACAGTTGGTGATTAAAGGATAAGCCATTAATGAAAATAAATTCATTAAAAATTGACGAGGATCCATTTTTTTAATTTTTCCAGCATTCATTTCATCACTTATTTCTGTTAAAAAAGCTTTAATTCTTACCTTTTTTTCTTCTGGCACTGCTTTATCCGTTCTATTTAATTCAGTGACGATATATACTTCCCGATAGGGAAATTTCATTGCCTGATCCATAAAAACATTTATAAGCTGCTGAAGTTTTTCTTTGAATGCTAATTGTGCGGTAAAAACATGATCTAACACTGCAGACATTTCTTCTCTTGCTTCTAAAGCAACTTGCTCAAAAAGAATATCTCTTGATCTGAAATAATAATTTACTAGCGTACGGTTTACGCCAGCCGCATCTGCAATATCTTGTGTGGTTGCATGCAACTTACCTTCAGAAAAAAATATCCGCTTTGCGGTATCTTTAATTAATTGTTCCGTCCCTGTATCTCGTTGCGCCATTTACAATTATGTTTAACATTTTTGTTAAACAACAAAGGTAAATATATGTTTCGCCAATGGATCTTTATATCAGAAAAATAGCCGATTTATGACAGAGGATTGATATAGGTTGAAACAAAAAACCCTGAAACTTTAATTTTTCAGGGTTCTATTTTTTATAAATTAGCTATTAAATTTTTAACTGAAGGTCGCTTCTTGTAATCTTTATCGAAGAAAACATATTTTATTTTACCATCTTTATTAATGATATAGGTTGCAGGAACTGGCAATACATAATCTGATTGTCCGTTTGCCATCGCAACATCTAAACCACCTTTTTTGTATCGATCTGCTAAACCTGGTTCCATTACATAATCAACTTTATAGGCTTTCATAATTTTATAATCTCTATCGCTTATGATACTGAATGAAGCTTTGGTTTTTGCAATGGTTTTATCAATACCAGCCGAAGTTTCTGGAGAAACACCAATAACATATGCGCCTTTAGCCGATAGCAATTGCAAACTATCTTGTAAATTTTTAATATGCTTATTGCAATGTGGGCACCATTGACCGCGGTAAAAAAACAGTACAACAGATTTATATTCGTGTAAGATTTTCTTAAGATCTATTTGCTTACCTGCGTTATCTTTTAAGTCAAACAAAGGTGCTTTATCGCCAATTTTTAACGGTGTTTGAGCAAAAATCTGCAAGGTTATTAACAAAGCAAAGCTTGATAACAATAGTTTTTTCATCTGATTTAAATTTTAAGTTTGGTTCTTAGTCGTAGGGATTTAGCAAACCTTACAAGTTTTTTTATTACCATATCAATTGAAAAATATTTCCTTTATTTCCTGTTAGCAAAACCAAACTTCCTTTTTTTGCCTTTTGCAGAGCATTAAAATTTTGTGAAGAAATATAATTCCAAGTATTACCGCCATCTAAAGAATAATCGGTGCCAGATGAACCTGTTGCAAAACAAATTTGATCAGTAAAGTAAGCTGCCGCAGAGCGATAACCTAAAACGGGTTTTGCTGGTTTTGACCAACTTTTACCCCCATTTTTAGTTATCAATACATTATTCTCATTCTCTTTATCCTTTAAATAATTTCCGCCAACGGCAATCCCTTTTTTTGAGTTTAAAAAAGCAATAGAAAATGGCCCTGTGCTGCTTTCTCCTTGCAAAATCGGTAACGGAAAAACTTTCCAGGTATGACCAAAATTAGCCGAATAATAAATGTTAGAAACAGCCCCACCTGTAGCAACCCAAACTTTACCGCCTGGGGCAGTTGTAATTGTTGTTCCACTAGCGGCAAAGCCAGCTTCACCCACTTTAAGTTCTTTTTTTAAGTGAGATGAAATATTTTGCCAAGTCATCCCACCATCTTCAGTTTTTAAAAGCTGCATTTTGTTCTTTATCGGGTCACCAAAAATTATTCCTTGCTGATTATCCCAAAATGCCATACCATCTAAAAATATTGCAGAGTCTGTATTTTTGTAAACTTCAGTCCAGTTTTTACCACCATCTACGGTTTTTAAAATATAAGCTGGCGAACCGGCATTTACTACTATTGCTTTTAATTTGTCGAAAGCTTCGATATCTCTAAAGTCTAATTTCTCGTAGCCTTTTGGCTGCATCCACTCCCAAGTTTTACCGCCATCTAGGGTTTTGCCAACGTAACCGCCACTACCACTTACCCACGCAACTGAGTCAGACAGTACAGATAAACCACGCATACTTGTATTTTTACCAGATGCTAATTGTTTAAGCGTAAAACTTTGCGCAAAGCTGATCAATGGTAAAATAAGTAAAAGTGACAAAAGACTTTTTTTCATGTTAATGGGTATTTTTGGAAGAAAATTATAAAACTGAGCATACATCGTTTTCGAAAACCTCAGATTGACATTACGTGAGTGTTTTGCTATTTTACTCGTTTCCAAGCTTCGGTTCTGCCTATTAAAGAAATACCAATAAAACCTCTCATATTAAGCTTATTAGCGCCTTCTAAAGTCATTTTACCGCTGTAAGTTTTACCTGTTTTTGGATCATAAACTTTTCCATCAACATATTCCTTATCCTCATAAACAAAGTCTTTTACAATTTCTAAACCCAAAATAGGTTTTGATCTTAAACTTGCAGTCGGATTTTTAACGTCTGTTTTAGGCTTTCCATTTTCATTAGGTTCCTTTATCCAAACTAATTTGCCGAAGTATTTATCGCCTTTTTTAAAAATTTCAATCTGCCCTTCTCCAGAAGAATTGAGCCATTTACCTAAAATATCATCCTTAGATTGGGCAATAACTAACTGTGTTGAGGCGGTAAATAATAATAAAATTAAGAATTTCTTTAGCATACAAATAGGTTTTAATGTATGCTAATTTAGCAATTCGATCGGTATTTTTAAACCAAAACTGAGATATGATTGTAGATCATAGAAAAATCATTACAAATTATCCGATGTTATAGGTTCAAAATCATCAGCTAATACCTCAGCATTAAATCCATTTTGTTTTAAAAGTGAGATCACTGAGAGATTATCAATTAGCTCAGTTTCCGATTTTATTCTCAAGATACGATCGCAATCCTCTAAATCGAAATTGGCTTGGTAATGATTAAATGTTTGATGGATTAACAATATGAGTTTATGAGCATCCAATTCATAAAAAACATTACTTTTAAAAACTTCAACCATGTTGTATCAATTAACCAAACCAAATTCTATAAAAAAATCCCGTCCTTTAAATATATTTATGATTTAAAGGCTGCGTTAAAACTGATCATCCACTGTGTGGCGTATTTATCTGTTAACATACCATAATAATCTCCCCAAAAAGTATTTTGCATAGGCATTTGTACAGTGCCACCTTCACTTAAGCCTGCAAAAAACCGATCAGCATCTCCCTCATTATCTACACTAATGCAAAGAGATACATTGGTTCCAAATTTAACTGCCTCCATATTTGCAGGCACATCTGTTCCCATAAGTGTGGTTGAGCCTATATTTAAAGCGATGTGCATAATTTTGTTTCCTTCGTCGTCGGCTATTCCTTCTGCACAACCATCCTCTAAATTTTCGCCTGCAGGCAAATCTTTAAAACGCATTAACGATATAAACTCACCACCAAAAATTGATTTGTAAAAATTAAAAACCTCTTCGGTATTACCGTTAAAGTTTAAGTACGGATTAACTATCATATATTTATTATTTAATTAATTTACATATAGTTTATGGCTTCATAACCTAATAATCTGCGCCATAAAGCGATTTGACCAATACAGTTGGCTTCACGATAAATATCAAATGAAGTCATTTCAAAAACCGAAAAGCTCATTCCAGGATAGGTTAAAATTTTATCTAATTCTTCATCTGTGGCATCCAATAATCTATCTCGTAAAATTGGCGTTATTTTTTTCCAATCCTTTTCATATTCAGACAATGCTGGATATCTTTCTAAATCCTGGATACCTTTGTGGGAAGCAAACAAATCATCTGCTCCAGATTTTAGATCTAATCCAAAAATGTTTGCAAGTTCATATCTTTCTTGAACCAAGCTACCTGCTAGCCAAGCAATGTGATTGGCTTTTGTGTTTAATCTTTCATGAGCATCATCATCACTAATACCTGCTAAAGCATTAATGAAATATGTGGTATGCATATCGTAAAGCACAATAAGTGCATACAATCGGTTACTTTTTGGTTTAATTTCCATAATATATTTTTATAAACTAAAGTTAAGCGAAATTAGTAGTTATAAGAACTGCTATTAAAGTCAAATATTAGGGGCATTTAGGCCAAAATTTTATAATTTAGTTAGAGAAAATTATAATTGATGAAAAGGATAGCGATTTTATTAAGTAAAAATTACAAGCTGCTTAGTGTTGCGGCAATTTTAGATGTGTTTGAAACTGTAAATAAAAATTACCGATTTGATAAGCTACCGGAGCCTTTTGACATTAAAATTTTAGCCGTACAAGATTTTGCTGAGCAACAAAAGGAAGCTTTTGGTTATCAATTACAAGAAATAAGCAAAGCAGAACAAATGGATCTTATACTAATTCCGGCTTTTACTACTGATGATATGGAACAAACGATCAAGGAAAATGTACGTTGTATACCAAATATCGTGCAGCAATATCAACAAGGAGCAGGTATAGCTACTTTTTGTACTGGTGCATTTTTACTTGGAGCTAGCGGATTGTTAAATGGTAAGATTGCCACAACTCATGTAGACGCAAGTAATGGCTTTGCAAATTCTTTTCCGCAGGTGAAACTTAAAGTTGATAAAACTGTAACGCAAGATGGACGATTATATACAAGTGGTGGTGCAACCTCATCATTTCATTTGCTGTTGCATTTAATACAAGAATTTTGTGGTAAAGAAATGGCTATTAAAATTGCAAAAATTTTCGCCATAGATATGGATAGAGATAAACAATCTTATTTCAGCACATTCATGCCATCAAGAAACCACAATGATGATTTGGTAGCTATTGCACAAGATAAAATTGAAGCTAATTTTCATGATGCTGCTACAATTGAAGAACTAATTAAGGATATACCTGCCAGTAGAAGAAATATTGTTAGACGATTTAAACAAATTACAGGCATTACTCCTATCGAATACCTGCAACAAACCCGTATAGAAGCAGCTAAAAAATTGTTAGAAAACACCAATAAACAAATGACCGAGGTAATTTTTAATTCTGGTTACAATGACCCAAAGGCTTTCAGAAAAATCTTTAAGAAAAACGTAGGCATGACTCCAACACAATACAGGGATAAATTTCAGGTAAGATAGATTCTTACAAAAAAATATGATAAATTCATTTTATGAAAATCTTCATCATTCTTATGTTTCTGCCATTTGCAGTTTTTGCACAAGCCGATAAAATTAAAGATAAACTATCATATGGAGTTTTGGATAGCGTTTATGGAACATCCATTGTAATCAAATACAGTACTGTAATTTTTGAAAAAAAATATAGCTCTAAACTAACGCAAAAAACCTTAAGAGATGGATTAGAGATTTTTCTTAAATCGCTGCCTAATTTTAAATTTTTAGACTCGAATTTACAAAGTTTTGATAAAATTAGAGGGGACCTTACAAATTTCATGATAGATTTTAGACTTTACGGAGGATCAAACCTAGGTACGGCATTAATTTTTAATCACCCCTTATCTGCCAATGTTTTTATTCTTGTTAACGATTACAGTTATACCGTTACCATTTCTAACATCACATTTAATAAGGTTAAAGTACTTAAAGATTATATTGGTGGTGATTATAAATTTGATGACTACCTAACTACAGACTATTGCACGAAAATTAAAAATGGCAAGCAGTATATAAAATCTGCTAAATATGTTGATCAGAGTTTTTCTCGTTATTTTTTATTTGTCAATGATTAAAAACCCCAATTGAGCTCTATTTTTTGCTCCAGGTTTTTAAAAAACATAGCTTGATATGCATGTTACAGGTAAGTTTATAAATATTAGAACCTTTTAAGATGAAAAGGTTTTTTGTACCCAAGAGGAGATTCGAACTCCCACACCCTTAAGGGCGCCAGCCCCTCAAGCTGGTGCGTCTACCAATTTCGCCACCTGGGTAGGTGTGCTACAAATATATCAATCTACTTCAAAACTTAAACCATCAAATGCCAATTTAATGTTTGCAGGCAATTCTTTTTCAATATCCGCATGTAAACCTAAATTATGGCTCATGTGGGTAAAATAAGTGGTATCAGCTCCTACGGTATTCGCAAATTCAATGGCTTCTGCTAAAGTAAAATGAGAAATATGATCTTCCTTTTGCAAGGCATTAATTACCAACACTTTGCTACCTTTTATCTTTGCCAAAGATGCTTCAGAAATTGTTTTTGCATCAGTAATGTAAGTAAAATCACCAATTCGGTAACCTTTAATAGGTAGTTTATAGTGCATCACATCTATTGGCGTAACTAAATTACCCTTCACCTCGAAAGGCTCATCTCCAACAGTATATAAGTTGATTAATGGCAATCCATGATATTTTACATCAGAGAAAATATAAGAAAATTCTCTTTTTAAAGCCTCTTGTACACGGGTATCTGCGTAAATATCAATGTGTTTTTTAAGGATATAGTTAAATGGCCTAATGTCATCTAAACCAGCAACATGATCCTTGTGCTCATGCGTATACAAAATCGCATCCAAATCCATCACACCAGCTCTTAACATCTGATACCTAAAATCCGGACCACTATCTATTACAATGGTGGTTTCGCCCATTTCCAAAAGCAAAGAAACCCTTAAACGTTTATCTTTATGATCTGCAGATTTACACACAGCGCAACCACATCCAATTACCGGAATGCCCTGAGATGTACCTGTACCTAAAAAAGTGATTTTCAAAATTTATAATAATAAGATGCTTCGATAAGCTCAGCATAACAATTGAATGCAGAGCAATTATACTTAAAAAACCACTAAAACAGAAAAGGTTTGAACAATTTGTCCAAACCTTTTCTCATTTTAATATCAATTTAATTAGCGTAAATCAACCACCTCTACACCAGGGTATTTTTTGGTATCAAAAGCGAAAGTAGTTTCTGGCACTTTTGCATTTGGAGTAAAAGTTTTTACGTTATAAGTATAAGTATTTCCGTTTTTCTCAAAAATAACCACATTAGCAATCTGCTTTAATGCTTTATCAATACTTAAACGAACCTTAAATACATTCTTTTTAGTATCTGTTGGAGATAAATCTATCATTTGGTAAGTTTTTGAACCAACTTTATTTTCTCCTGTATAGATGTATTTAAACCCTTTTTCGTAAATGGTAAAAATTTGAGCCGGATTAATTGCATCACTGCTGTTATCTACATTAGTAATCTGTACTTCCTTATCATTCTTCAAATAAGTCCATTGCACTTTACCATCACTAATCAAATCTTGGTTTGTCATCGCAACTTTATATTTATTAGCATTTGCTTTTACATATAAAGTACCTTGTTGTGTTTCTTTAACTTTTGCTTGTGCATTGTTTAAAGTAAAAGTAAAATCTGTTTTAACAATATTATAAGTACGGTATTTTTTACTTACTTCTGCTAAAATTGCTTTAGCTTTTGCGTCTGTTTGTGCGTTTGCAGTTAAACCTAAAGTGCTTACTACAAATAAGGCTAATATTATCTTTTTCATCTTTAATGTTTAAATTTTCCCTATCAGGATAATAATTATTGTCTCTTGCCTAGGTTATTCAAGAATTGTTCCAAAGCATACTGATCGGGCAATAAAACTTCTCTGGCCTTGCTTCCTTCAAACGGACCAACAACACCTGCTGCCTCTAATTGATCTATAATTCTACCTGCTCTATTATAACCTAGTTTCATTTTACGCTGAATTAATGAGGTTGAGCCTTGCTGATGTGTAACAATCAGCTGCGCTGCTTCTTCAAACAATGGATCTCTGTCATCTGGATCAAAATCTGCCTTATTAGATTCTGCGTTTTCATCAACGTATTCTGGTAACTGATATGCATCAGGATATCCTCTTTGGTTACCAATAAATTCCGAAATTCGATCTACTTCTGGTGTATCAACAAAAGCACACTGTAGCCTTATTAAGTCGCTACCAGTAGAAAGTAGCATATCTCCTCTACCAATCAATTGATCGGCACCACCACTGTCTAAAATTGTTCTCGAATCTATTTTAGACAATACCCTAAACGCCAACCTAGCCGGGAAGTTTGCTTTAATTGTACCCGTAATAATATTTACTGATGGTCTTTGTGTAGCTAAAACCAAGTGAATACCAATCGCACGAGCCAATTGTGCTAATCGGGCAATCGGAGCCTCAACTTCTTTACCAGCTGTCATCATTAAATCGGCAAACTCATCTACTACCAATACAATAAATGGTAAAAAGCGGTGGCCATTATTTGGGTTAAGCTTACGCTTGATAAATTTATCGTTATACTCCCTTAAATTCCTTACTTGTGCATCTTTCAACAAATCATAACGCTGATCCATCTCAATACACAATGAATTTAAAGTATTTACCACTTTTTTAGTATCTGTGATAATAGCATCAGCTTCGCCTGGTAACTTAGCTAAAAAGTGTCTTTCAATTCTGTTAAATAGCGTAAGCTCAACTTTTTTAGGATCAACCAAAACAAATTTCAGCTGTGCTGGATGTTTTTTAAACAACAACGAAACCAAAATAGCATTTATACCTACCGATTTACCTTGCCCAGTAGCACCTGCCACTAATAAGTGAGGCATTTTAGCCAAATCGGCAATAAACACTTCATTGCTAATCGTTTTACCTAAAGCTATTGGCAAATCCATAGTATTCTGCGACCACTTTTCGGTATTTAAAATACTTCGCATCGATACCATTTCTGGATGTTGGTTTGGTACCTCAATACCAATAGTACCTTTGCCCGGCATAGGTGCAATAATACGAATACCCAAAGCCGCTAAACTTAAAGCAATATCATCTTCTAAGTTTTTAATTTTCGAAATTCTAACACCAGGTGCTGGAATAATCTCGTATAAAGTAACCGTTGGACCAATAGTAGCTTTAATCTTATCAATTTCTATATTGTAATGATTTAAAGTTTCTACAATTTTATTTTTATTAGCTTCTAATTCATCAGCATTAACCGATATTTTATTAGAGCCATAATTTTCTAGCAAATCCAGATTAGGATATTGATAGCCGGATAAATCTAACTTTTCATCATAGTGCCCAAACTGCTCAACCAATCCATCAGCCTTAGCTTCTTCCTCGCTTTTTTCGACGGTAAAGCTTGGTTCTGGTACGACTTCAACTGGCGCAGCAGCAACAGTAACAGTTGGCGTTAACATTACATTAGTAGCCAATGGAGCCGCAATCACATCTTCAACCCTTTCAGTTTTTTCTTCAAATCTGCTTGGTGTTAAAACAATATTCTGTTCTTTTTTAGGTTCGTTTTTATATCTGTCATTAATACTAAACTCAACAGGCCCAGTTGGCTCTTCTTCTACCATCTTATTTTTCGCAGCCTCTTCTCTAATATCATTTACATAATCAGGCACTTCATTGTCTAAAAACACCTCTTTATTTCTCTCCGGAATTTTAAAATCGATGTTATAGGCGATAATTAAAATAGATAAACCTAAAAAAACGATTAGACCACCAACCCCGGCCTGCCCAATTTGAGCAATTAACAATTGATTGGTAAAAAAACCAAATTCACCTTCTACAAAATACGGTTGATCGGAGAAAAAGGAATGAGCAAAGCCAAAAGTTAACGATAGAAACAATAAAAAGAACAAACTATAGCCTAATACTTTTTCTATACCAAAAATTTTAACCTTAAATAACAGGCGGTAACCAATTACAAAAAATACAAATGCAAATAAAAATGAGGCAATGCCAAACCACTCATAAATAAACTGATGAGATAACAAAGCCCCAACTTTTCCCAACCAGTTCTGAATATCTGGTGCATCAATGCCATTACTTTTTAATTCGTTAGTTGTTTTAAATAAATTACTCCAACCACCATTTTTATCAATCACATAGCTCATATCTTCTTGCCATGTAAATAAATAAGAGGTAAAAGCCACTAAAAAATAAAGAGATAGAATTACAAAAAACAGACCTATTATTTTAATTAGTCTCCCGTTTTGAAAATCTAAAGTGGGTAAAATATCAACTTTTGCCCG
The DNA here is from genome assembly GCF_059424425.1 of Pedobacter sp. GW456-11-11-14-TSB4. Lineage (NCBI taxonomy): Bacteria > Pseudomonadati > Bacteroidota > Sphingobacteriia > Sphingobacteriales > Sphingobacteriaceae > Pedobacter > Pedobacter sp. GW456-11-11-14-TSB4. The sequence continues at coordinate 87,299 of NZ_JBWKZK010000005.1, read as the reverse complement.
GGGTGCTCTATTGGTAGTTTGCTTTTGCCCTCCTCTTGATGGCTCAGCTTCCTGTTTAAATGAATTTGACTTAAATGAATTCCCCTTTACCGGCATTTGACGTAATTATAATTAATCAACAAATATAAAATATATACTTGTTTGTGTTGTATAAACGATTACGATTTAAAGAAATTATTTTTTAAATAAAAGCATTGATGAAAACTTTTAACTTATGGTTATTAAACTTTCGCAGTAAAATACAGTCTTACATTTCGAAGCTGGATAAGAGTTTATTTAGATAGTTTTGTTTTAGGTTAATCCTGCTCCATTTTTATTGGGCAGGATTTTTTTTTGAAAAGCAAATTCCTTTTCTATCGCTTCCGAAAGTCCTGCTTTCGCTACAATTCCCGAAAAAAAATCGGGATATTTTCGCTTTATCAGGTTTAGTTTACGCAGGTTTGTACAATACACAAAGGTTGCAGATTGCAAAATCAACATTAAGAAATTAAGGTAATTAAGCCTTTATTTTGCTTAATGCCTTAATGTTAAAACAAAGGCAGTTTCAGTCCTTTAATTAAAAAGGGTTAATTTTTAAAAACTAATTCCACAGCTTTGATTAGCACAATCTCAAATAATTTTTGTTAATTTAAGCGTTAGATTTATTAAGGCGCTAAAATGGACATCTCGCAGCTCGAATCACTCATCGAAAATGATCAACTTGATCAGGTAATTGCATTATTATCTCAAAAGCCTGAGTTAGCTAAGCAAACAACCTCTCATCAAATATCACCTATTCTGTTGGCTTGTTATTACAAAAAGCCAGAAATTGCAAAAGCAATTGCAGAGTTTGTACCCGAACTAAATTTATTTGATGCTTGTGCAGTTGGTAAATTTGATGATGTTACACTACTGTTATTTAAGAACCCAGCTTCTGTTAACCAATTTTCTATAGATGGTTTTACACCTTTAGGCTTAGCATGCTACTTTGGCCATGAAGAAATTGCTCGTTTTTTAGTATTAAAAGGTGCCGAGGTTAATGTAGCAAGCAAAAATGGGTACAATGTTTTTCCAATTCATTCTGCTGTTGCGGCAAACAACTATAACATTACCAAAATGCTGTTAGATGCAGGTGCTTATCCAAATGTTTGTCAAAAATCTGGCGTTGCGCCATTACATTCTGCAGCTCAATTGGGTAATATAGAATTGATTATTTTATTGTTAGAACACGGTGCAGAAGTTACTTTAAGAATGGAGGGTGGTAAACTACCTGCCGACTTAGCTGCTGAAAAAGGCTTTACAGAAATTGCCGAAATTTTAATGCCTGATGATTAAAAGAGTATCAAGTAGCGAGTATCAAGTAGCGAGTATCAAGTATCAAGACTTTTAAGTCGTTAGAGCCTTTAAGTTTTGTTCAAATATCCCAAACTCTTAGCCTTACTTTTTTCATATAAGTCCTAATATCTAAAACTATAGCTGCTAAAAAGTAAAATAGAATAGGAAAACCTACTGCCAAAAAAGATGAATAAATAAAGAACAAACGTACTTTACTTGTCCTCATATTAAACTTATTAGCCAAATATGCCGAAACGCCAAAGCTTTGTTGTTCGAAAAAGGTAACAATACGTTGAAACATTTTTTACTGCTTTAATAGTTTAATTCCAATACCACAAGATAAGCATTTTTTTTCATTACAATATTTCTTTTTTAATTGTAAAATGCCTTGCGAATAAAATGCATTTTTTACTTTAACACCAGCATCTTGATATTGTTTAATAAGTGCATTGTTTTCTGCGGTAATATTTTCTAACAAATAAAAACTTCTCGTTACAAAATTTTCCTGACCTAAAGCTTTACCATAAGCAAACAAAAATAGGCTAATTGTATTAATTATAATGCTCTGAATAGATTTTTGACCTAATTGTAAGGCAACATTTTCTGCCTTTTTATTAAAATGATAATGTGTTTGCCAATAAGGGTTTACTGGTAAATTCTCAAAAAGTATTTGTGCATTTCTGTAATCTTTCATTACCAAAATTTTTGAGAAAAGATGATTTGAATTCACAATTAATGCAGCAAATTGAGCTAATCTTAAGGTTGGGAAGTTTTGTGGACGCATTCTAAGAAACTTCCAAAGTGAAACATCGATTGGTTTTAAACCATATTTCTTTTGCAAAAACTGATACTCGCTTTTCAATTGGTTGGGATATTCATCGTCAAAAGTTTGGTTTAAAAAACCTGCTTGACCGAAAATTAATGCTTCTATTTGCAGCGGATTATCTATGTGTTTAGCAAATAATTGCTGAGGCAGCGATTGTGCCAACATCTCCATTGGGGTAGCATTAACTTTAAAACCAAAATTGCGAGCCATAAAATGATAAAATGTTTCATCCCAGTCTCCTTTTAGTTCCTTTAGTTTTTGGTAAACTTCTGCAGATTTCTGTTCAAAACGCTCTACGAATACCCGTGCTAAAAATCCATCAATTAAAAATTCATCTACCAAGTTAATTTGTTTTTCGCATGGAAAATTATTCGCCGAACTTATGAGCTGCTGATAGTTAGCTAACAAATGAACTGGAAAAAGATCTTTCAAAATTAAGACTGGCAATATGGTACCATCTTGCCGATAAATTGGTTCATTATCTTCATAAACAACATGCAAAATAACATTCTCATATGCCATATCTTTTTGATGGTTATGCAAATGCCAATCTGAAGATTTGATGTGAATTTCTACATTACCTACCCAAGTAGTGCCGCCAATAATTAATTTAGCTTTAGTAAAATCTGGACCAGCATTTGTGTTTAACGCACCTTGTTGCAAAACTTCTACTAATTCTCCATTTGTAGTAAAAAGTTTTTGTGCGCCATACAAGCGAAACTGCCAAATGAAATGCAAAAATTCTTCTGAGAAGTTCATAGCTGAATTTATGCAATAATTAGCTGAAAAATAAATGTTTAAGAAAATTTAACCTAAAGTTATTGTGATTAAATTATAAGTAAAATTAGATTTGTTTAATATCTAAAAAGGTCGTCACCCTGAATTCATTTCAGGGTCTAAATTACAATTAAACAGCAATAAAGATGCTGAAATAAATTCAGCATGACGCGATGTTTTGGATCCGTAAAGTATCCTCAAGAACCACTAACTTCAAAAAATAAGCCCGATTGTAACGAAAAAACAAATTCTTTTCCAATGAAATTGGATGAAAAAGAATTTGTTTTGCAGAGAAAAGCGGGGCTACATTAGCCAAGTACTACTAACAGTCGCTTTCTAAAATTTAAGATACTACTTTTTGTTTGCCTTTGTAATTGGTGATAAAAACGCCAGTAATAATTAAAACTGTGGCAATTAACAAATCGTAAGTTATCACTTCATCTAAAATTAACCAACCTAAAAATATGGCTATAACGGTATTAAAGTAAGATAATATGGAAACCTTTGTTGCAGAAACCTTTTTTAGCGCATAGAGGTAGCAAAAATAACCTACAATTGAACCGAAAACGCCAAGATAAACAACTGCCAACAAGCTTTGTAAACTCCAATTATTTGGCTCTATTTTTTGCGAAAAAACGAAAGCAAAAATTAATTGTACAACTGCCGAAAAAGCGAATTGATAAAACAAATCGAGAATGATATTTGAGCTTTGTGTTGTATATTTTTTGGTGTAAATTGTACCTGTTGCCCAGCCCATTATGGCAATTGATAAATAAATGATCCCAACTTTATAATTAGGATCTAGCAAATCGTTTAAGCCATCTCTAAAAATAAATGCTACTCCTAAAAAGCCAATAAAAACACCAATTACACCCTTTAAAGTTAGCTTTTGCAGTCCAATAATTACACACCCAATAAAAACTACTATCGGATTTAGTGCATTTAGTAATGAGGTTAAACCACTCGGAATACTCTGTTCGGCAACGGTTGTCATGCCATTAGCAATAATAATCATTAATGAAGAAAGCAACATTTGTCTTCTTAAATGCGCCCAACTTACCCACTTTAATTGGTTTTGTTTTAGTAAAATAACCAGTAAAATTAAAGTAGCAATACCTTGGCGCATGGCAGTTACAAACCACGGCGGTATGGTGTGTACAGCTATTCTAATGCCCAAATAAGTTGTACCCCAAACAATGGCAACTGCTAATAAAGCTCCTATTAACTTAAAATCGGTTTTGGGGCTCATACTAATTTAGCGGCAACTAAAATTTGCTCCATTTCTTGTTGTAAAGCCAAAGCTTCTTCACGTGCTTTTTCGGCAAAATCTAAACCATTGCTGGCGTAAATTATACTTCTGGCAGCATTTACCAACAAACCACATTTCGAATTTAAACCATATCGGCAAACAGCACTTAAACTGCCACCTTGAGCACCAACACCAGGCACCAATAAAAAATGTTCTGGCGCCAACTGGCGGATATTTTGAAATTCCTCTGCCTTAGTTGCTCCAACAACATACATCATTTGATCACTGCTGCCCCAATTTTGAGAAGTTTTAATTACTTGCTCATATAATTTCTGATCGTCGCTTTGCTTAACTTGAAAATCTTGACTGCCTTCATTAGAAGTTAAGGCCAAAAGAATTACCCATTTATTAGGATGGTTTAAAAAAGGAGCTACTGAATCTTTACCCATGTAAGGCGCAACAGTTATAGAATCAAAGCTCATTTCTGAATTTTCTTCATTAAAAAAAGCTTGTGCGTACATGGCCGATGTGTTTCCAATATCACCACGTTTGGCATCGGCAATTGTAAACACATTTTCAGGAAAATGTTTCCAGGTATCTACCAAAGTTTGCCAGCCTTTAACACCCCTACTTTCGTAAAATGCGGTATTAGGTTTATAGGCCACACATAAATCATGCGTTGCATCTATTAACTGCTTGTTAAACTCTAAAATTGGATCGTTATATTTTAAAAGATGCTTTGGTAACTTATCTAAAACCGGATCGAGCCCAATACATAAAAATGATTTTTTCTGTTGTATTTGCCCAAAAAGTTGTTCCTTATTCATATTATGCACGAAATGATGCGCAAAGATGCCAAAATTAGCTGGTTTTTGGTAAGGCGATGTTTGCACAAAATGATTTTTTTTTAAACAATTTTCGATTTTAGTTGCTTATTAATTTTCAAATACATACAATTGTGCCATAATTCCCGAATGTTTATCTGAATATCCCAGAAAAATCTCAGCCATTTTACTTATTTTAAATGTTGCCAAAGCATTTTTTAGTTATATTTTTTGATAAGCTCAATTTAAAATTTCTCGACAATACACATAAATGTTTAATAAAACAGAATTAACTGAAAAGCTTACCGCAGAATTACGTGAGTTAGCAAAAAATGAAGGTATCGCAAATGCAGATGATCTGCGCAAAACAGACCTGATTGAACAGATATTGAAACAGCAAACTGGCAAAAGTGAAGTTGCAGATGCTAAGCCAGCAACTACCAAAACTAAGGTTGCTAAAGAAACTAGCGATAAACCTTTGGCTAAAAAGCGTGCTCGAATTAGTAAAGACGACAAACCACAACCAGCGCAGCCTGAGCGTGATAGAGTTACTTTGTTTGATGAGCCACAAACACGCTTACCAGAACCTGAAGAAACAAAAACTGAAAGCGTAGAAGTTGAGCCTCCGGTAGTTACCTTACCTCCAGATTTTGTAAGCGACCCAGAAAAAATGGAGACGATTGCTGAAAAATTACAAAACCAGGCTAACAAACCTGCAAATACTAATCAGCCGAACCAAAAAAGAGATCGTTTACCAAAAGAAGCAAGACCAGTTAAAGAAGCTAAACCTGCTGTTGTAAACGAAGAAAAATTAGCGAAGGAAGAAAAGCCAGCTAGAGAAGAACGAGTACCAAGAGAAGAAAACAATAACCGCCCGCAAAAGGGACAAAATAACCCTAACCAAAACGGTGGTAACCATAAACAAAACGAAACAAGCTATTCTAACTTAGATTTCGACAATACCATTACCAATGAAGGTGTGCTAGAGATTATGCCTGATGGATATGGTTTTTTACGTTCTGCAGATTACAACTATTTATCTTCACCAGATGATATTTATGTTTCACAATCGCAGATTAAATTATTCGGCTTAAAAACCGGTGATACCGTAAACGGAAGTATCCGTCCGCCAAAAGAAGGCGAAAAATATTTCCCTTTGGTAAAAGTAGTAAGCATAAATGGCCGTATACCAGCAGATGTACGTGACCGTGTGCCTTTTGATTACCTCACCCCTCTTTTCCCAACAGAAAAACTAAATTTATTTACCGATAGCAGCAACTACTCTACCCGTATAATGGATCTTTTTACTCCGATAGGTAAAGGTCAGCGTGGTTTAATTGTTGCACAACCAAAAACTGGTAAAACCAATTTACTAAAAGAAGTTGCTAATGCGATTGCAAAAAACCACCCAGAAGTTTATTTGATCATTTTATTGATTGATGAAAGACCTGAGGAGGTTACTGATATGGCACGTAGCGTAAGAGCAGAAGTAATTGCTTCTACTTTTGATGAGCCAGCAGAGCGCCACGTGAAAATTGCCAATATTGTACTTGAAAAATCTAAACGTTTGGTAGAATGTGGTCATGATGTGGTTATCCTTTTAGATTCGATTACACGTTTGGCTAGAGCTTACAATACAACTGCACCAGCATCAGGTAAAATTTTATCAGGTGGTGTTGATGCTAACGCATTGCACAAACCAAAGCGTTTCTTTGGTGCTGCTCGTAACATTGAAAAAGGCGGATCATTAACAATTTTAGCTACTGCATTAACCGATACAGGCTCTAAAATGGATGAAGTAATTTTCGAAGAGTTTAAAGGTACAGGTAACATGGAGTTACAATTGGATCGTAAATTATCTAACAAACGTATTTTCCCTGCTATTGATATCACCGCTTCAAGTACACGTAGAGACGATTTATTGTTAGATAGAGAAAATCTACAACGCATTTGGGTATTGCGTAATCACTTGGCAGATATGAACTCCCAAGAAGCTATGGAATTGGTACAAGCTCAAATTAAGGGCACCAAAACCAATGAAGAGTTTTTATTGGGAATGAACGGATAAAGTATTGAAAAGTTGGAAGGTTGAAACATTGGTTTTTGTTCAAATGCCTAACTTTACAACATTCCAACTTTTCAACCTTATAACTCAACATGAAAAAAAACATTCCTAATGCTATTACATGTGCCAACCTATTTTCTGGTTGTATTGGAGTAGTTTTTGCTTTTAAGGGCGAGCTAGAAATCGCAGCCTATTTTGTTTTACTTTCGGGATTATTCGATTTTTTTGATGGCATGGTTGCCCGTTTGCTTAACGTGAAATCTGAAATTGGAAAACAATTAGATTCATTAGCAGACATGGTGAGCTTTGGTTTTTTACCAGGAGTTGTCATGTTTCAACTGTTAAAGATGAGCGATAATGGTTCTGAGTATTTATCTTACCTAGGATTTTTCATTACCATATTTTCGGCATTACGTTTAGCCAAGTTTAATATTGATGAAAGGCAAACAGAAGATTTTATTGGTTTAAATACACCGATGAATACGCTTTTTATTGTCTCACTGCCATTTATTGCACATGATTACCCAGCGATAATAAATTCATCGATAGCATTAATTGCTATTGTTGCCATTACATGTTATTTATTGGTAAGTGAAATAAAGATTTTTTCTTTTAAACTGAGTGATACTAGCTGGGCGAAAAACAAATACAAGTTCGTTTTTCTTATAATATCATTAATATTGATAGGGTTCTTGAAGTTTGTTGCTATTCCTTTTATATTGATTTTATATATCAGTTTATCAATATTACACTTCAGAAGCATTAAGCAATAGACAAATTTTAAATTCTGGAAATATACATTTTGCATAAACGGCGCAAAGAAGTTTCCTTTAGGGAATTTTGTGGTTTAAAGTTTAGCTCGTAAAAGCACTTTCGCATCTTCTAATTGCTGATACAAGATTGGAACAAAATCTTTAACAACGCCAAATGCTGTTGGTATGCCATCAATCTCCTTCAATTCTCTAGCATTTCGCTCAATTTCTTGCATATGATCTCTCACATCCTCCCTACCGATATAATAAAAAGTAGGTTTCATTTTATGCGCACATTCAGAGGTAGCTTTCCAGTTTTCTGCTAAAATAGCTTGCTCTAAATCATCCATATAAATCGGTGTTTGTTTCTGAAAAGCATCTAACATCTCTAGCATAAACTCTGCACTATCGCCAGACATATCACGCAGATAAGATAAATCTAGTGGTTCGTTATTTTTATTCTTGTCTATCATTATTTTCAAATCTAACAAATTATCTCTTTTCTACAGCCAATGGATCGCATAATGTTTTTAACATTTGCAATACACTAAGGTTAAATATTGGATGGATAAAATTTGGAGCTATTTCGGCCAATGGTTCTAAAACAAATTTTCTATTTTGCATCTCGGGATGAGGAATGATAAGTTTATCCTCTTCATTTACGATTTGGTTTTCATAAAAAATAATATCTATGTCAATCATCCTAGCACCCCATTTCTCATGTCTAACTCTACCTAATTCGGCTTCAATGTTTAGTACACTTTCAAGCAACTGAATTGGAGTTAAGTGGGTTTCGATAGCAACTGCTAAATTTAAAAAGCCAGGTTGGTCGATTTTGCCCCAAGCCTCGGTTTCATAAATCGATGATTTTAAATAAATAAACCCTGCTTTTTCATTTATCGCATCAATTGCACTACTTAAAAACTGTTCTCTATTACCCAAATTGCTACCAAGTAACAAATAAGCCTTACTTAGGTCTAAACCCATATCTATTCTTTAATTATTAGCCAATATATAACCTTATTTTATCTAAAAGGCGATGTAAATTTACTATTAGATGCCATTCAGTTTTATATCTTTACAAATTAAATATTTACACTTCATATGAAAGAATTTTTCAAATATGTTTTCGCAACAGTTGTTGGTGTTGTTATCTCCACATTTGTTATTGCCATTTTATTCTTTGTAATTATTGTTGGTTCAATAGCCTCAATGGGCGACGAAGAAACAGCCGTAGTAAAATCAAATACTGTATTATTTTTAGATTTAGACCAAGCGATTACTGAACGTACTCCTGAAAATTCACTTTCTGGCATCCCTATTTTTGGAAGCTCTAGTGAAAAAAGCATTGGTTTTAATGACTTAGCAAAAGCCTTAAAAAAAGCACAAACAGATGACAATATTGAATGTGTATATATCAATGTGAGTTCTCCAAATGCTGGTATGGCAACAATGCTTGAAGTGAGAAATGCGATTATTGATTTTAAAAAATCGAAAAAACCTGTTATTGCTTATAGTGAGGTTTATACACAAGGAGCTTATTATCTAGCATCAGCAGCTGATAAAGTATATTTAAATCCGCAAGGAGCTTTAGAATTTAAAGGATTTAGCTCTGAATTAATGTTTTTTAAAGGCGCTTTAGATAAATTAGGCATAGAAGCTCAAATTATTCGAGTTGGTAATTATAAAAGTGCAGTTGAGCCGTTCATCAATACTAAAATGAGCGATTACAATAAGCAACAAGTAACTGCTTATGTTTCTGGCTTGTACCAAACATTTTTAAATGGTATATCTGAAACTAGAAAAATTAATAGAGATAGCTTGTTTGCGATAGCTGATAATTATAAAATTAGACAACCAAAAGATGCTTTAACCTATAAAATGATTGATGGATTAAAGTATAAAGATGAAGTATTAGACGAGTTTAGAAATATCACTGGCAAAGACAAAAAGAGTAATTTAAATACAGTTAGCATTAATGATTACGCTAAAAACTTACCTTCTGAAACTTCTTCGGGCAAAAATAAAGTTGCTGTAATTTATGCTAACGGAGATATTGTAGGTGGTGAAGGATCTGATGAGCAAATTGGATCTGAAAGAATTTCAAGAGCTATTAGAAAGGCTAGATTAGATGAAGATGTAAAGGCAATTGTAATACGTGTAAATTCTGGTGGCGGTAGCGCCTTGGCTTCTGATGTAATTTGGAGAGAAGTGGTATTGAGTAAAAAAATAAAACCAGTTATTGCTTCATTTGGTGATGTTGCCGCATCTGGCGGATACTATATTGGTTGTGCTGCCGATAGTATTTTTGTACAACCAAATACCATTACAGGCTCAATTGGCGTATTTGGTATCATCCCTAACTTCCAAAACCTATTAAATAATAAACTAGGTGTTACTTTTGATGGTGTTAAAACTGGCCAATATGCGGATATAATGAGTGTTAATAGACCTTTAACAGCTGGCGAACGTTTTATTATCCAAAATGATGTTAACCATGTTTATGATACTTTTTTAACTAGAGTTGCCGATGGTCGTAAAAAAACTAAGGCTCAAGTAGATAGCGTTGGTGGTGGCCATGTTTGGGTAGGTACAGATGCTGTAAAAATTGGTTTAGCTGATAAACTAGGTAGTTTTGATGATGCCATCAAGTCTGCTGCAAAAAAAGCCAAATTAAAAGATTATAAAGTGGTAGAATATCCAGAAAAAATTGATCCTTTTAAAGCTTTCTTTTCAAATGCTAAAGATAATGTGAGTGTATACTTTACTAAAAAAGAATTTGGCGAGCACTATTTAATGTACAAACAAATGCAAAAAGCAATCACATACTCTGGAATACAAGCTAAAATGGATTACGAAATTAAGATTAAATAACACCAGCCTCTTAAGTTGAGGCAAATCTAAATCGTAAATCTAAAATCGTAAAATCCGCTAATGGAAAATAAACCAATATCACGCACCCTACGTTTGCTTTCGCAGCTAATGGAACTGCATGAAGAGAATCCATTTAAGATAAAATCTGTTGCAAATGCAGCTTTTAAAATAGACAAGCTGCCTTTTGCAATAGCTCAAAAACCCACAGAAGATATTGATAAAATTGATGGCATTGGTAAAAGTATAGCCGCTAAAATTATAGAGCTTTTAGAAACTGGAACAATACAAGAATTAGAAGATATTTTATTAAGAACTCCTCCCGGCATAGTAGAAATGCTCGGTATAAAAGGTATTGGTCCAAAAAAAATCGCAACCATTTGGCATGAGCTGCAAATAGAAAATATTGGTGAGTTATATTATTCATGTAACGAAAACAGGTTAATAGAAGCCAAAGGTTTCGGACTAAAAACACAAGAAGAGATTAAAAGGATTATTGAGTTTAAAATGGCCGCCAATGGTAAGTTTTTGTATGCGCATAGCGAGCCGATTGTTAATCAGATTTACAGCAATTTAGCGGTTTGGTTAAACAAAGTTGATGACCACGCTTTGCTTGGGATAGCTGGCGATTTTAGAAGATTAAATGAGATTATTGAGGAAGCTGTTTATATCATTGGTACTGATGATATTGAAACTGTCAGTAATCAACTGTTAAGTTTTGAGCATTTGTCTTTCAAAAATATCGATCAGCATACATTCTCAGGGCACACAGAAAGCGGTTTACAAGTAAGGGCTATTTTGGTTAGTAAAGAAAACTTTTACCTACAATATTTTAAACTTACAGGCAGCGAAAAACATGTTGTTGAAGTTTTAGCACTAGCAGGCGAAGGATCTTTTATAAGCGAAGAAGAAATTTACAGCAAAGCTGGATTAGATTTTATTTTACCAGAATTGCGTGAAGGTTTAGACGAAATTGAATTGGCTAAGAATCATCAATTGCCAAATCTAATTAAACTAGAAGATTTAAAAGGAAGTTTGCATAACCACTCTGATTGGAGTGATGGTGTACACACTTTAGAAGAAATGGCTTTGTTTTGTAAAAACGATTTGAAGCTTGAGTATTTAGGTATTTGCGATCACTCAAAATCTGCATTTTATGCTAAAGGATTATATGAACAACGCGTTTATGCTCAGCACCAAGAAATTGACGAACTAAATACAAAGCTTGCTCCATTTAAAATATTTAAAGGTATAGAAAGCGATATTTTATATGATGGGTCATTAGATTACAGCAATGATATTCTAAAAACATTCGATTTTGTGGTTGCTTCGGTTCATAGTCAGCTAAAAATGACTGAGGAAAAAGCAACCTCTAGGCTTATCAAAGCAATAGAAAACCCTTATACAACTATTTTAGGTCATCCAACGGGAAGATTACTGCTTACACGAAAAGGATATGACATCGATTTTAAGAAAATAATAGATGCTTGTGCGGCAAATAAAGTAGTGATAGAAATTAATGCTAATCCGCTTCGCTTGGATTTAGATTGGCGTTGGCATCGCTATGCTCTAGATAAAGGTGTTTTGTTATCTATCAATCCAGATGCGCATAGAAAAGAAGGATTTTATGACATGCGCTTTGGTACTATGGTAGCAAGAAAAGGTGGATTAACATCAGCTAAATGTCTAAATGCATTTTCATTAGCTGAGATTGATACCTACTTTAAATCGAAAAAAGCATAATTAAGCTTATCAAAGCATAAATCGTATATTTGCGCTACACATGAATACGTTAGCAGAAAAATTATTACACTCAAGTTCTGGCAAGCCTGCTCCGCAAATACTTGTTATTGGCGATTTAATGCTTGATCATTATATATTTGGTTCAGCTACTCGCTTATCTCCAGAAGCACCAGTTCCTATTGTAAATGTTAAAAAAGAAACCAAAATTGTAGGTGGTGCGGCAAATGTTGCATGCAATTTAACTTCTCTTAATGCTAATGTTTTTTTAGCCGGAATTGTTGGTAATGACAACTTTGGCGATGAAGTTATCGATATTCTTAAAAGCCATAATATTGATACTTCTCTTATTACAAAAGATAATACACGACAAACAACCATAAAAACACGTGTTGTTGCCGGCAACCATCAAATTGTTAGAATAGACAATGAAGATACCCATCTAATTGATGAAATTCTTGAAAGTCAATTCTTGTCAGATATTTTAGAGGTAATCAAAGTTTCAGATATTATTGTATTATCAGATTACAATAAAGGTTTACTTACACCTTCACTTTGTGAAAAAATTATAACATTTTGTAAGGGGCTAGATAAAAAAGTAATTGTCGATCCGAAAGGGTTAGATTACAGCAAGTACAGCGGTACTTTTATCATCAAACCAAATCGTAAAGAATTAGCAGAGGCAGCAAAAACAGAAAAAATAAGCAACGATATTGATTTATTAGAAGCTGCAAATAAATTATTATTTCAAACAAATGCTAGCTATCTAATTGTTACATTATCAGAAAACGGGATAGCCATTTTTGCAAATGATCATCATCAAATTATACCTGTTGCAGCTACTGAAGTTTTTGATGTTACCGGTGCCGGAGATACAGTAATAGCAACCTTAGCCTATTGCATTGCATTAGGATTAACGGTTGAGGAAGCTGCAACAGTTGCTAATTATGCTGCATCAATTGTGATTAAACATATTGGTAGTGCAACCACAACTACTAAAGAAATTATTGCTGTATTAAAAGCTAATTAAATATGGTATTAGAAGAACTGAATCATCATCAAAATACAATTGCAAAAGTTATTGAGCAGCTAGTTCCAGACATAGAGACGAGTTGTAAAATGATTAATGATACCTTACTAGCAGGTGGTAAAATTTTACTTGCCGGAAATGGTGGAAGCGCTGCCGATGCGCAACATATTGCTGCAGAATTAACTGGCAGATATGTAAAAGAACGCAAAGCTTTACCTGCAATTGCTTTAACTGTAGATACATCTGCCCTAACTGCAATTAGTAACGATTATGGTTATGAAAGCGTGTTTTCAAGACAAATTGAAGCTTTAGCAAACCCCAATGATTTATTTATTGGTATTTCTACCAGTGGTAATAGTGCTAATATTTTAAAATCTTTAGAAAGCGCAAAAGCAATTGGCTGCAAAACTATCGGATTATCTGGAAGAGACGGTGGCAAGATGAACGAACTTTGCGACATTAACATCATCGTACCAGATGACGTTACTGCACGAATTCAAGAAATGCATATTCTCATTGGTCATATATTTTGTAAATCAGTAGACGAACAATACTAAACTAATGGTAGCTAAACAAAATTCAATATCAGAAAAAATTTTCTCCTTGCCAAATTTGTTGTTACAAGTTGATGAATGGAATAAAAACGGCAATAAAATAGTTTTCACAAATGGTTGTTTCGACTTGGTTCATCCAGGTCATCTATCTTATTTATTAGAAGCTGCACATCTTGGAGATAAATTGATAATTGGAGTAAATACAGATAGCTCGGTAAGAAAAATTAAGGGCGAAGAAAGACCAATTAACAACGAAGACAGTAGATTGCAACTTTTGGCAGCTATGTTTTTTGTTGATGCAGTGATCTTGTTTGAAGAAGATACACCAGCTGATTTGATTGAGGCCATAAAGCCAGCTATTTTAGTAAAAGGTGGTGATTATAAAATAGAAGACATTGTTGGTGCAAAAGAAACAATGGAGCGAGGCGGCATAGTAAAAGTTTTAGACTTTTTACCAGGTTACTCATCCACTAAAATCATCCAAAAAATTAAACAGCTTTAATCAAATTGATATTATATTGAAAGAGCCAAGCAAAATCCTTGTCATCAGATTTAGTTCAATCGGAGATATTATCTACACCACTCCTGTTGTACGCTCTTTAAAGAAAAAGTTTCCTAATGCCGAAATTTGCTTTTTAACTAAACCTGCCTTTAAATATCTCTACAAAAACAATCCTTATTTAAGTAAACTGTATTTATTAGAACCTAAACTTTTAGATACGATAAAAGTGATTAAGGAAGAAAAGTTTGATTTAATAGTCGATTTGCATAATAATCTACGTACTTCAATCATTAAAGTGCTAACTCAAATACCTGCTTTAACTTACAAAAAGGAAAGGTTAAAAAAGTGGTTGGCATTAAAGTTAAAGCTCGAAAGCTTCACCCCTAACAAACACCTGGTTAATCGTTATTTGGAAACGGTTAAATCTTTAGGCGTTATAAATGATGGTAAACCGGTAGACTATTTTTTAGAGAAGGAATATCAATTGGATCAATTTTTACCAGTTGATCATCAACTAAACTATGTAGCTTTTATAATTGGAGCTACTCATTTTACTAAAAGATTACCCAACCATAAAATTATAGAGATTTGCAAAGGTATTAAGCAACCAATTGCTTTAGTTGGCGGCAAAGATGTAAAGGCAAATGCTGATTTAATTGCTGAAGCTATCGGCGATAAAATTGTAAATTTATGTGGGGCGATAAATTTAGATGAATCCATTTTTATCCTTTCAAAAGCTGAAAAAGTAGTTGGATTTGATACTGGCTTAACACATATATCTGGTGCTTTTGACAGGCCTTTGGTTTCTATTTGGGGAGGTACTACTCCAGAATTACTGGGCGTACAGCCTTATCATATTTCAAATTCTTATATGGCAAGTGTTGATTTAGACTGCAGACCATGCTCAAAATTCGGATTAGAAAAATGTCCGTTAGGTCATTTCAAATGCATGGAAAACATTAATACTGAACGTATTGTTAACTATGTGAATTTACACTAATTATGAAACAACTTATTATTGTACGCCATGCAAAATCTGATTGGGGAAATCCGGATTTAAGAGACTTTGACAGACCTCTAAATAAAAGAGGTAAAACAAATGCACCTGAAATGGCGCACAGGTTAGTTAAGATCAAAATAAAGCCCCAACTGATTGTGAGTAGTCCGGCTCTAAGAGCACTTACTACAGCTAAGTTTTTTGCAGATACCTGGCAAATGCCATTAGCAGAAATAAAAGAGGAACCTAAAATTTACGAGGCAAACGTAAATACCTTGCTTAAAGTGATTAACAGTCTCGATAACAATTATGATGAAATCGCTATGTTTGGGCATAATCCTGGGTTTACTGATCTGGTAAATTACCTTGATGGTCATATTTATGAAATGCCAACTTGTAGCGTTGCCATTCTAGAATTTCCTTTTGATGATTGGGCAATGATTAGTGAAGGAACAGCAAAAGTTGTATTATTTGATTATCCTAAAAGCGGTGATGATTGAGGGGATTTTACCGAAAATTAATCAACTGTATGATCAATGCGGATTAAGTTTTTCCGAATTTCATAAGGAAAAGGAAAGCGCTCAATATGATGCTTGTACTTTTAAACTAGATGGTAAATTAATTATCTATCGCACTGCGAAAATTACCCCCAACAAAATCGGCCAATTTGTTACTTTTTGGAAAAGAAATGCAAACGGAATTACTGAGCCATTTGACATCAATGATAATTTTGATTTCTTTGTTATCACAACTCTAAAAGAAGAACTTATTGGTCAATTTATTTTCCCTAAATGGATGTTACATGCAAAGGGAGTTATTTCTGGAGAAAATTCAACTGGTAAAAGAGGAATTAGAGTTTATCCATCTTGGGATTTAACCGTCAATAAGCAATCTCAAAAAACACAGCATTGGCAGTTAGCTAATTTTGTAAACTTCGATGATGATAATCCAGCAATGCTGAAAAAACTATTCAAATAAAAAAGAGAAACTTATCGCTAAATTTCTCTCAGATATCTCTCCGAAAAAATCGGAGCAGGCTCTCGCTATGCTACGTTCGATATTGCGATTTTCTCTAATTAAAATCTCAAATGCTTAACTGTAGATCCACCATTTATTAATTGTTTTAACGAATCAATTCCAATTTTTAAATGACTATCAACATAATTTGTCGTCACAGAACTATCGCTCTCTGCGGTTTTAACACCCTCTGGTATCATCGGCTGATCTGAAACCAGTAACAAAGCACCAGTTGGAATTTTATTAGCAAAACCAGTAGTGAAAATTGTAGCAGTTTCCATATCAACTGCCATAGCACGTAATGTTTTTAAATACTTTTTAAATTCTTTATCATGCTCCCAAACGCGACGGTTAGTAGTATAGCAAGTTCCTGTCCAGTAATCTCTAGAGTGATCTCTAATGGTGGTAGAAATTGCCTTTTGTAATGCGAATGCAGGCAATGCTGGTACTTCTGCTGGCAAATAATCATTTGATGTTCCTTCACCCCTAATTGCTGCAATCGGTAAAATTAAATCACCCAGTTGATTTTTCTTTTTTAAACCACCACACTTACCTAAAAACAAAACCGCTTTTGGCGTAATTGCAGTTAATAAATCCATCATGGTAGCTGCCATTGCACTACCCATACCAAAATTAATGATGGTTATTCCGTTTGCCGTTACACTTTGCATAGGTTTATCCAAACCCATAATTGGCGCATTGTCATTCCATTCAGAAAACATACTTAAATATTTACTGAAATTTGTTAGTAGTATATATTTGCCGAAATCTTCTAACGGTCTACCTGTATAGCGAGGCAACCAATTTTTCACAATTTCTTCTTTAGATTTCAGACCTGATTTTACAGGCGATTCTACTTCTTTAACTTTTTTAGCTTTAGCTACAATTTTTTCATCTTGTTTTACTTCTTTTTCTTCGTTCATATAGTTGTACTCCTTTTTAATAATTCATGTTCATCACCGCTAACTCTTTTAAGGGTTTATTGTATCGCCTGCCAATATTTCAAGTTCGAAATTGCATAACGTAATATGTAAGTTAAAAAAAATCCCCTAGAATTTCTAGAGGATTTTTTTTATGCTGCTTTCAGTTTCTTAAAGTCTGCCTTTTCAAATTTCTCCATGGCATAATCTAATGTAATGTGCAGTTCTTTAACTCTAGTATCTGATGGGGTGTCGTACATCGCATCTAACATAATTGCTTCGCAAATGCTGCGTAGCCCTCTGGCACCTAATTTATATTCCATTGCTTTGTTTACAATAAAATCTAAAACCTCATCATCAAAAACCAATTTCACATCTTCATATTCAAAAAGCTTCGTGTATTGTCTCATTAACGAGTTTTTAGGCTCGGTAAGGATATTTCGCAATGCTTCAATGTCAAGCGGATTTAAATGCGTTAAAACTGGTACACGTCCGATCAACTCTGGTATTAATCCAAATGCTTTTAAATCTTGTGGAGTAATGTATTTATATAGATTTTTTAAATCTAAATCTACTTCATCCTTTTTTACCTTATAACCAACTGCTTGTGTACGTAAGCGATTGGCAATTTTACGTTCAATGCCATCAAAAGCTCCACCACAAATAAATAAAATATTGTTGGTATTAACAGGGATCATTTTTTGGTCTGGATGCTTTCTTCCACCCTGTGGCGGTACATTTACAACAGTTCCCTCTAAAATTTTAAGTAAGGCCTGTTGCACACCTTCACCAGAAACATCTCTAGTAATTGATGGATTGTCACTTTTGCGGGCAACCTTGTCAACTTCATCAATGTATACAATACCACGTTCTGCAGAAGCAACATCGTAATCTGCAGCTTGCAATAAACGTGTTAAAATACTTTCCACATCTTCACCTACGTAACCAGCCTCCGTTAAAACAGTTGCATCTACGATACAAAAAGGTACATGTAGAATTTTGGCAATTGTTTTAGCTAATAAAGTTTTACCAGTTCCAGTTTCGCCAACTAACATGATGTTAGATTTTTCAATCTCAACTTCATCTTTATCAATTTTCTGACTTAAACGTTTATAGTGGTTATATACTGCAACAGAAAGTACCTTTTTCGCATCATCTTGACCAATTACATATTGATCAATATGTGCTTTAATTTCGGCTGGTTTCAATAAAGTAAATGAATCATCAAAGGCTTTACCTTTTTTACTACCAAGTTCTTGCGCTAATAAAACATTTGCTTGAGTTACGCATTTATCGCAAATGTATGCGTCCATACCCTCTATAAGCATAAGTGTATCTTGCTTTGGAGAGTTGCAGAATGAGCAACGCGAATCTTTATTTTGTTTAGCCATTTTTTTTAGTTTACAATTAACAGTTTGCAATTAACAGTTTAGAACTGCCAATTGAAAACTGCCAACTGAATTATTTTTTAGTTGATCCTAACACCTCATCAATCATACCGAAACTCTTAGCTTCATCAGCTTTCATCCAGTAATCACGATCAGATGCTTTTTCTACCCAGTCATAAGTTTGACCAGAATGTTTAGAAATGATATCGTATAATTCTTTTTTCAATTTTAACATTTCTCTCAAGTTAATTTCCATATCTGAAGCAACACCCTGTGCACCGCCAGATGGTTGGTGAATCATTACTCTTGAGTGTGTTAAAGCGGCTCTTTTACCTTCGGCACCCGCAACCAATAAAACTGCACCCATTGATGCTGCCATACCTGTACAAATTGTTGCCACATCTGGTGTGATGTACTGCATGGTATCATAAATACCTAAACCAGCGTAAACAGAACCACCCGGAGAGTTGATGTAGATTTGGATATCTCTATGTGCATCAGTTGATTGCAAGAACAATAATTGAGCTTGAATAATGTTTGCATTGCCATCATATATAGCATCACCTAAAAAGATGATACGATCCATCATTAATCGTGAAAAAACATCCATTTGAGCAACGTTTAACTGGCGCTCCTCAATAATATATGGTGTCATCGATTTTGGAGAATTGTTAGTTGCTCCAATAAAACGATCAACGTTTAAGCCGTTAATTCTATGGTGTTTAACTGCGTACTTTCTAAATTCGTCTTTATCTATTTTCATTTTGCGATTGGGTTAGGCGTTTGTTGTGTCTTTTATTCTAACGTAAATTAGAACCTCTAGTTATCAAATCAAAATAATAATTCATCTTTGATTGTAAATTACAATTTGATGTCTTTAGCTGTGGAATTATCAAAGAACATACCAAGCGTTTTTTAATGACAATATAGCATATCGATTTTAAAAAAATCAATTGTATAAATTAAAAGCAGCCTTATGCTGCTTTTAATGAAAATTATATTTACCTAATTTGTCAGATGCGAGGGTAAATCATCCTTGAGATTCTTCATTGCGTTCAGAATGACAAAGAATACCACCTTACTTCATCTCAACAAACTTTTTGTAATCGATGTCTTTTTGGTTTAAAGTAGCAACCGATTGGATGTGTTCAAAAACTTTTAAAGCTTTTACTTCATCAAAAATGCGGTTAGCGTTTTCTTTTTCTTGCAAAAAGGTAGCTGTATATTGTGCCAACTGATCTTCTGGCATCGGTTGCGGACTGTACATTCTAAACTGTGCATCTAAGCGTTGCTTTGCAGTTTCGAAAACATCTTTATACTCAATTTTAATTTCGTTATCAGTAATGATTTTGTTCTCAATCAAAGTCCATTTTAAGTTCTTTGCGAAATCTTCATAACCTTGCTCCAATTCTTCATCAGTTAATTTTTCATTGGTAGCTTTCAACCACTTACGTAAAAACTCATTTGGCAATTGCATTTTGGTTTGCTCAGTTAACTGAGTATAAATATCGTTTTGCAATTTACGATCAGCATCTTGTTTAAACATGCTCTCAATTTCTTCGGTAATTTTAGCTCTAAAACCAGCCTCGTCACTTACTACACCTTCACCAAAAATCTTGTCGTAAAATTCTTGATTTAAATCAGACTCTTCTAAACGGTTAACATTTTTTACTGTTACCTTAAATTTAGATTGTAAATCTTTAGCATCTTCTTCACCAATGTTCAATAATTTTGCAATTACTGTTTCATTGCTATCAAAAGCTTTCTGTACATCAAGTTCTACAACATCATCTTTCTTTAGACCCACTAACGATTTTAAGATTTTTTTGTCAGTTACTAAATCTAAGCGAATAGAACCCGTAGCGTTAATACCACCTTCAAAAACTTCACCATCTGGAGATAGTTGAGCTAACTCAGCGTACAAAACATCACCTTCGGCAGCAACCTCTGGGTTTGTCATTTTGCCATAGCTCTTACGAATGTTTTTGATACGAGATTCTAAAGTTTCTTCATCAGCTTTTACGTTATATGCTGTAAATTTATCTTTAGAAGTAACTTCAACATCCACCTTTGGCGCTAAACCTAACTCGTATTTAAATTCAAACTCGTCTGTATTGTCCCATTTAAATTCTTTGGTATCATCCATTGCAGGCAAAGGCTGACCTAAAATTTCAACTTTGTTATCAGTTAAATATTTAGTTAAGTTTTCACTTAACATATTGTTTATTTCTTCAACTAAAATGCTTTTGCCATACATTCTTTTCATGTGTGCAACTGGCACCATTCCTTTTCTAAAACCAGGAAGGTTTGCTTTTTTAGCTTGATCTTTCAAAGCCTTGTCTACTCTTGGCGAATAATCTTCTGGTGCGATAGTAATTTTAACTACTGCATTTAAATCATCAATTTTTTCTTGCGTAATATTCATTTTAGCTATGAGTATTGAGATATGAGATTTGTGACAAATAACCAGTCTAATCGCACATCGATTTTACATTTAGTTCTTTTAACAATGTCTTTTTAAAATAAAACCGTCCCGATTTTACATCGGGACGGCCTTTATCTTTTTGTGCGGAAGAAGGGACTCGAACCCCCACGCCGTGAAGCGCCAGATCCTAAGTCTGGTGCGGCTACCAATTACGCCACTTCCGCAGTTAGGATTTATTAAGGACTGCAAAGATAGCGTTTTGCATCAATTTTCAAAAAGTTAAACGAATTTATTTTATAATAAAACTTGAAATTATTTGATACTGAAATTTGCAGTACGCTAAGTAGTTAATAACTAGAAGTTAAGGATTTAGAAAAGCAATCTCAGTAGTTCTTATTAATGTTGGTCGGGCTTTACGCTGCAATCTTTTTTGTTAACTGTAGTGAGTTTATTTAAGTTCGATCGAATATTTAAGGTAGTGGCTATTAATTAACAGATTTCTCCTCGCAAAAAGCTCGTTCGAAATAAAGTAACAAAAAAGGATTTCCGCTTCAATCCCGTTTAATTAACGCAGGTTTGTACAACTATTCTTGGTTGCAGACCGCCAAAAACCTGCATCTCAACTATTCCGTCATCTAAAGTAGACGGCAATTGAACTGTAAACCAATGAACTAATCTACTAACTAACCATCAATTCATCTTGTAAATGAAAAAGATAATTTACAGCTTTAACCAATCTGCTACCATACCAGCTAAACATTTCTCCATCTACCAACATTACTTTTGCACTTGGCAAAACAGATTGAATTTCTTCGATGTGTTTTTGTTTAAACGGATAGGGTTCTGAGGAAAGAAATACCATTTGGCATTTTGCAGTTTTCAGTTCTGAGAGTTCTATCTCAGGGTATCTGCTTTGTTGAACGATGTTGTTTAGACCAATCTTTCTTAAAACATCATCAATAAAGGTGTTTTTACCAGCAAACATGTAAGGATCTTTCCAAATGAGATAGGCAACCGTTTGATTAATGTTTTTTTCAACCGCCAAAGTTTGTAAATCTTTGAAACCAGCATTAATCAAATGATTTAAATAAGCAGCTTCTGGAGCTCGATCAACCAACTCTCCTATTTGAGTTATAGTTACCATTGCCTCCTCTAAATTGCTAATATCGCTCATCCAAACCGGAAATTCCTGCATCAACAACTCAACTTCACTTTGTGTATTCTCTTCTTTATTACCAATAATTAAATCAGGTTTTAAATCCCTAATTTTTTCTATCAATAGCTTTTTCGTTCCACCAATTTTGGTTTTAGAGGCAAACTTTTCTATCGGATGGATGCAAAATTTGGTGATACCGATTACTTCATCATCCAAACCTAAATCGAACAATAACTCAGTTTGCGATGGCACAATAGAGACTATCCTTTTTGGTGGATAATTAATTGTAATTGTATTGCCAAGCTGATCTGTGAAGGTTTTTTGCATAAGCCTCTCCTAAATCCTCTCCGCCAGTGGCGGAAGGACTTTTAGTTTGTTTTAAAATTGACTTCTACAAATATCATCATTTAGTTCGAATTGCATAGAAAATTTGCTGATCCTCCCCTCTGGGGAGGTTGGTGGGGCTTCTCTATTCATACTTTAAAGCATCGACTGGATTATTAACCGCAGCTTTTTTAGCTTGCAAGCTTACTGTAAAAACAGCAATAGCTACAGACGCAATTGTTGCAATGGCAAATGGCCAAAATGGTATATCAATTCTATAAGCAAAACCTTCGAGCCATTTTTTGGTAAGGATAAAAGCGATTGGCCAGCTAATTAAATTGGCAATAATTACCAAAATTAAAAATGAGCGGTTTAACATATTGATGATCTGAAAATCTGAAGCGCCCAATATTTTACGAATGGCAATTTCTTTGGTTCTTCGCTTTGCCATAAAAGTTGATAAGGCGAACAAGCCTAAGAGGGAAAGAACAACAGAGATAATGCTAAACAACACAATGATTTGCATTTGCTTACGAGTAGTTTCCATTGTTTTTTGAAATGCATCTTCAACAGAAGTATAAATCATTGGGAAGTTAGGATAGATCTTTTTCCACTCTGCCTCAATCGCTTTTAGCGCTGGTTTATAATTATCGCTATCAAACCTAATCAATAAATTATTGGTACTAGACATGCCACCTAAATACGTAACTCTATAAACTGTAGGCATAACCGCTTTATCAAATCCTTCATTGTTGTAATCTTTAATCACACCAATAATCTGAAAAGTATTCTTGTACTCCTTTATTTGTTTACCTACCACATTTTTGCCCAACATATTAGCTGCCGACTGGTTCAAAACCACTGTATTGATGGTATCTTGCTTATATTCTGGTGAAAAAATCCTCCCCTCTATTACCTGAACGCCTAAAGCTGGTAAGGCATCCATAGTTACGGTAACTGTATTTACGTTGTGTGCCTGATTATTATAGTTGATTTCACCCGGCACATTAAAGGTATTGCCCATTACTTGGGTGGTTGTAGCCACATATTTAACACCCGTAATTTTTTTAATTCGCTCTCCAATCTCATCGCCAGCTCTGTAATTTGTGGAGATATTGATTAATCTATCTCTGTTAAAACCTAAATCTTTATTGGCTACATAATTGGTTTGTTGGTACATTACACCAATGCCTATAATAAAAGTTACCGCGATGATAAACTGTACAACAACTAATCCGTTGCGCAAAGCAATACCTTTAAAACTATTTTCGTAATTGCCCTTTAAAACCTTAACAGGATTATATTTAGACAAAACCCAAGCCGGATAAAAACCTGCTAATAAAGTAATTAAAACAAAAAGCGCTATTAATTGCAATACAATGCTAAATAACTGTTCGCTACGCCAAAAACTTAGCGTAACATTAAAATGGTTGCTAAATGCTGGAAGCAGAACTTCTACCAAAATAACACAAATAAATAAAGCGACTATGGTTTGTAAAGCGGCTTCGATTAAAAACTGAATTACCAATTGCTTTTTATACGCTCCTAATACTTTTTTAACGCCTACTTCTTTGGCTCTTTGTACCGATTGAGCTGTAGCTAAATTTATAAAATTGATTATGGAAACTAGCAAAAGAAAAACAGAGAGCGCTATTATTGGTGTTATTCGATCTATCCAACTCTCATCAAAAGCTGGCTTTGCATAAGCATCTTGCAAGGGAATAATTTTTAAGCCAGGCGTTTTGCCATTTTTATAATAATCTGCATAAGTAATTTTTCTTTTAACAAATGATGATTTTTTATAATCTACATAAACCTTTTGCAATGTTTTATTCATTTGTGTGGTATCTAACTGCTCATTTGCCAAGGCATATATTTCGCAATGATTGGTATTATTGATGTGCTCTGGATCTTTTTCCCGATCTCCACTATGTGTAATTGCATTAAATTCAACGCTCTCTGGTGTTTTAGGATCAGCAACAACACCTGTAACCGTCATTATAGTGCCAGGATCATCACGCCACATTAATATTTTTAATTCCTTACCGAGAACTTGCTCGGTTCCGAAAATTTTAAGCGCCAAGCTATGTTTTAATACGATTGCATTTGGTTTGTTAATTGCAGTTAATCGATCTCCTTGAATAAACTGATGAGGAAAAACCTTAAAAAACAAAGAATCTGCATCTCTAACATTCTCCACAATAACTGGATTAGCGTTGGCAGGCTTTAAAGAAAAACCATCTCCCCAACCCTCTCCAATTTTGGTTACATATTTAAATTGAGGAATTTTTTCAGTCACCAAAGCCCCAATTCTAGATTCGTTTGTTTCCATCCAATGTTGTTTATTGTCTGGCGTAAAAAAATCATGGTGCTCTCTTAATTGATAAACATTTTTTAACTCTGGATTCCATTTATCATAGCTTGTTTCATGATTAACGAATAAAAGTAATAGTACAAAAGCGGTTAAACCAAGGGCTAAGCCACCAATATTTATAGCAGCATAAACTTTGTTTTTAAATAAGTTTCGCAGGGCGATTTTTAAATTGAGTTTGAACATCTTTTTAGAAATGAGAATTGAGATGTGAGATATGAGACGTGAGACGTGAGATAACCCCATCCTAAATCCTCCCCAGAAGGGAGGATTTTTGGTATGTGGTTGAAAAAATAATTACTGCTAACATTAGTTTAAGCTACTCCTCCACTCTGGGGAGGTTGGGTGGGGCTATCTTCTTTTATCACTCCGTCTTCAATAGTTAATATTCGGTTGCCGTATTGCGCATTTTTTTCGGAGTGTGTTACTTGTACAATGGTAATTCCATCTTCCTGGTTCAGTTTTTTAAACAATTCCATAATCTGCTCTGCTTGTGCCGATTGCAAGTTACCAGTTGGTTCATCAGCTAAAATAATTGAGGGTTGAGCAACCAAAGCCCTAGCAATGCCTACCAATTGTTGCTGACCACCACTTAACTGATTGGGGAATAAATCTTTTTTAGCCACCATATTAAAGCGATCTAAAATATCCGCTATGCGACTTTTGCGCTCTGAGCCTGGTATTTTTTTATAGAGTAAAGGAGCTTCGATATTTTCGGCAACTGTCATCTCATCTATTAAATGGTAAGCCTGAAATACAAAACCAATGTGGTTACGATACAACTCGATCCTTTGTCGCTCTTTCATCGCTGTAACATCTTCGCCCATAAAATGATACTGACCATATGTAGGTTCTTCTAACATGCCCAAAATATTCAACAATGTTGATTTACCAGCACCAGATGGCCCCATGATAGAAACAAATTCGCCTTGTTTTATGCTTGTAGTTACGTGACGAAGGATGTAACTTTTTACGCCTTTATTAGCGTAATATTTTTCTATGTTTTTTAGTTCGATCATAAGCCCCTCCTAAATCCTCCCAAGAAGGGAGGACTTGTGTTTGTAGTTAAAAAATTAATTTCTTCTGCTATTATTGTTTGTTCATTATGTTTTTGTGACTATGCCACTCCTCCCCTCTGGGGAGGTTGGGTGGGGCTTTTACTCGTATTTCAATGCATCAATTGTATTTGCTTTGGCAGCTCTGTAGCTTCTAATAGTGACTGTAAAAATGGTGATGGCCAAAGATATTATCGTGGCAATTACAAAAGGCCAAACACTTAAATCTATTCTATACTGAAAGCCTGATAACCATTGATTAATAAAAATATAAGCTATTGGCCAGGCTAATAAGTTCGCTATGAACACCATCCATAAAAACGAGCTATTTAACATTTTAACCAATTCAAAATTTGAGGCGCCTAGCACTTTTCTAATGGCTATTTCTTTGGTTCGTTGGGTTGCCACAAAAGAGATTAAACCGAATAAACCTATAAATGAAATAAATATTACTACACCTGCAAACACCTTAAACAAAGTGCCCATAATATGTTCTGTTTGGTAATAATTTTTAATTTCATCATCCATAAATTTAAGTTCATATACATAATCAGGAAAGATGATGTTGAAAGATTTTTCAATTTCTTTCATAGTAGCCATTAATTCTTTAGATTCTAATTTAATTGCTATGGAATTGTAATAGGTTTTACCAGAAAATATAGCAATTGGTGCGATAGCTTCATGTAATGAATAATTATTAAAATCTTTTACCACACCTACAATAGGTCCTTTATAGCCCCAAAGTGCAAGCGTTTTCCCAAGAGCATCATTTGCATTTTTAACATTTAATTTCTTTAAAAGAGTTTCATTTACTACAAACTCTTTAACTGTATCACTCTTCACCAATGTTCTACCAGCTAAAAGCTGTAAGCCGAAAGTTTTAAAATATGCTTCATCTCCTAGTTTAGTATTTAGCTGAAAATTTTGATTTTCGGAACTGTTGTAAGTAAAACTTGTTTCGTTATTGCTCTGAGAAGATGGTGGAGCACTGTTAAAAGAAACAATTTTTACGCCCTTTTTTGCCAAAATATCATTTTTAAAGGTGTTGTACTTTAATTGACTTAAGCTATCTTGTGGCAAACTGATCATGGCAACAGCACTGCTATCAAACCCTAAAGGCTTCTCTCTTATAAAGCTCATTTGTTTAATGATAACCAACGTACCAACAATTAAAATTGCTGTGATGGCAAACTGTACAACTACTAAAGTTTTGCGCAAACCATTACCTCCAGCATTTGCTGTGCTTACCTTGTTTTTTATAGCCAATGCCGGACTAAAACCTGACATAACCAATGCAGGATACAATCCTGCCAAGAAACTAACCACAATAAACATTACCAACAGAAATAGGCTGATGATTGGATTAGTAAATAACCCAAAAGATAAATCTGCGCTTAATAAGTTTTGCATACGAGGCAAAGCCAATTCAGTTAAAACACAGGCAAATAAAAGTGCAATTATCGTTATCAACGCTGTTTCACTTAAAAACTGCCAAATCAACTGTTGTTTTTTGCTTCCCATTACTTTACGCACACCTACCTCTTTACTTCTACTAACTGCTTGAGCAGTAGCTAAATTTATAAAATTGATACAAGCGGTAAGCAAAAGAAATAAGGCAATAATGCTAATCGCAATTAGCTGTTTGTATGTAGTAGTTGTTTGTGCAAAATTGCCATAATTTTCATCGTGATGAATATCATTTAAAGCTTGAAAGTTATGCCCAACCTTACCTGGAGCTTTGGGGTCATTTTCGTATTTATTTATAAATTTTTGCATTGTTTGACTCAACTCAGCAACAGATATCCCATGCTTTAACAATACGTAGCACTCAGAGCCAGAAGAAACAGAACCCCATTGTTTGGCGTTTCTATTATTATAGCTTTTATAGCTAAAAATTATGTTTAACGGAAAACTTGTATTTGGTTGATGATCTTCAATAATACCAGTTACTTTAAAATCAGCTTTGCTATTGTAACTTATACTTTTACCAATTGCATTTTGCCAACTACCGAAATAAGTAATTGCGGTTTTCTTGGTTAAAACAACGTTATTCGGTTCACTTAATGACTGATTTGGATTACCAGAAAGCCATTTATAACTAAAGATTTCGAAAAAAGATGGTTCGGCATAATATACATTTTCACTCACTTTAAGCTCTGGTTTGCCATTTTGTGAGCGTGCTTTTATAATACCGTATGTTTGCTGTATAGCAGCAACTTTTTCAAATTGCGAAAAATCATTTCTTACTGCTGGTGTAAGCGGTAATGGTACTCCTTGCGAATAAAAATCATTGCCATCTTTGTATTTCCACTGAGAAACGATACGATAAATTCTGTCGCTGTTATTAAAACCTTTATCATAGCCGGTTTCGTAGTTTACGAATATGAAGATAAGAATGCAACTTGCTAAACCAACAGATAAACCGAAGATATTAATAGCAGTGTAACCTTTGTATTTCCAAAGATTGCGTAGAGCGATTTTTAAGTTGAGTTTGAACATTTTATAAGTATCAAGTATTGAGTATCAAGTATCAAGACATTAAATTTTTGTACCAGTTTAGCTTATTGTGCCAATTTTATACCAATGAATTTTTTAAAACTTAAATTATTATAAATCAATAAATTAAAAATTAAATTAAATTAGAAATGTTCGTTATCGAACAATGTATGTGCGCTTGCGAACGGTTTTAAGGTTAAGGGTTGCAAATTGAAAGGCTGTAAGGTTTAGATGCTTTACCTTCATCCTTCAAATCATCTGCATTCCATTCTTTATTCGTATTTAAGTGCATCAACTGGGTTTGCTTTCACGGCATTTCTAGCTTGTATGGTTACAGTTACAATGGTTAACAATATGGTAATGATTGCACTTAATGCAAATGGTAAAAATGAAATATCAATTCGATAGGTAAAGGTTGAAAGCCATGTTTTTATCAGGATATAAGCCAAAGGCCATGAAATCACATTAGCAATTACAACTATCACAAAAAAAGAAGTGTTAATTAATTTAAAAATCTGCAAATCATTTGCACCTAATATTTTTCGCACTGCGATTTCTTTTATTCTACTATTGGTGATGTATTTTGCAAAAGCAAATAAGCCCAAAATAGCAATGAAAATGGTGAGTGATGTAGCTGCAAAAAACACAGATTGTAATTGTTCCTGTTTTTTGAAAAGCCTGCCATATAATTGATCTAAGAACTCATATCTAAAATCTTCTCCATCTAGCGGATTAATTAGCGACCATTTATCACGCAAAGTTGCCAATGTTTCAGACATGTTGCTCTCATCAATCTTTACCATTATTTGTGTTTTGTAACTGCCACAAGGATCTTTAATGGTATAAATTGTGGGTTGCACAGCACTTTCAAAGCCTTGGGTTTTAAAATCTTTAATTACACCAACTATTTTATAATCTATATCGCAACCGGTAATGGTTTTACCTATCGGATTTTTAATTCCGTACTTTGCCACAGCACTCTCATTTATAATTGCAGTGTTTATCGTATCAGTAATAAATTTATTAGAGAAAAATCGACCTTCTTTGAGTTTAATATCCAAGGTTTCGAAATAATCGAATTCTACATTTACAAAATCGATATTTGCTGTAGTACCATTAGCCTTATAGCTATTTATTCCATTTGTGCCACCGGGAATAAATGTAGCCACAGTTGCAGATTTTATTCCAGGGATCTGTAATAATTTCTCTCTCACTGGCTCAAAACTTACTGAACCATATTTTGAAGGATTATTAAAAAGGGTTAAATTTTTAATATAAACTACTTGGTCTGCTGTAAAACCTACATCTTGCGTTCGCATATATTTTAACTGCGAATTAATGGTTAGCAAGCTGATTATAAAAACAACAGCAATACAAAACTGAAAAACCAAAAGGCCATTACGCAGATAATAACTCTGTTTATGAGTATTAATGTTGCCTTTTAAAACTACTGCAGGTTTAAAGCTAGATAAAACCGTAGCTGGATAAATGCCGGCAATAAATGTTATTGTTATTAAGATTAAAGGTAATTGCCAAATTAAACCATTATCAAAATGCCAGATAGATAATGCTACCTGAAATAAATTATTAAAACTTGGCAAAGTTAATTCTGCTATTGTTAATGCCAAAATTACGGCTACCAAACATTGCATAAAAATTTCTATTAAAAACTGTGTTGTGAGTTGGTAGCGAAAGGCTCCCATTACTTTTTTAACGCCAACTTCTTTTCCTCGTTTGGCTGCTTGTGCAACGCTTAAGTTGGTAAAATTTATACAGGCAATTACCAGAATTAAAATGCCCAAAGTAGAAAGTGCTATTAATACTTTATATGGTGCATCATTACCTGCTTTAGGCCTTAAATGTATATTAGCTAGAGGATCTAAAAAAATAGAGGTGCTTTTTAATTCGATTACTTTTTTACTTTTTAGCAATTCTGCTTGGTATAAATTGCCGATTTTTTGTTCCAATAACTCTACATTTGTTTCAGGTTTTAACTGCAAATAGATAGAGTAATCATTCATGGCATAATTATCATTTTCACCTAACTTGGCTGCTATAGAAACTCCATCAAAATTGAAGTTAGAATGAGTATTATTATTTATTGAACCTGCAATAGTTCCCGTAATGCCCGAATTACTTGATCCAAAACCTACCATTTCAGGTTTATTATCCCTTTTTTCTGGAAATAGGACCTTCATACTTTCGGTACTTAAATAAGTAAGTCTTTCATCACCTTGTGGTTTTACTAAACCGCCATTTGGGTTAATGTTAAGTATTTTTGCGCCATCATAATCTACAGCAAGAATTCTTTTGGTAAAAAGGGTATTGTTTCCTTTTTTAATTGTCAACTCAAATGAGCTTTCTTTTACTAAGCCAACTAAATCAACTTCTGAAAAATTCTGCTTAATGGCCATGGCTAATGGTGCAGCAACATAATTAGTTTTAAATTCAGGATAGGTTACCCCAACAACATAAATATTTTCATAGTTTGGGTTCTTCTTATCAAAACTAGTTTCATAAGTTGCGTACATTACTACCAAAATAAAAGCAGCTAATGCAATTGCCAACCCACCAACATTTACAGCGGTAATGCCTTTGTTTTTCCAAAGGTTTCGCAGGGCGATTTTTAATTTGAGTTTGAACATTTCGTTAGATATGAGAGGCGAGATATGAGATTAGGGACGTAGTTTTAAAGATTTATGGTTGGAAGGTAGATGGCTGGAAGGTTTGGGCGCTTAGACGTTCATCCTTGCTTCCCTTCTCTACTCATATTTAAGTGCATCAACTGGGTTTGAACTTGCAGCCTTTAGCGATTGTAAACTCACAATTAAAATGGTGAGCATAAGGGTTAAAAGACCAGACAAAATATAAGGCATTATTGGCATATCAATTCGGAAAGCAAATTCTTTGAGCCATTGATTTAAAATTAAATAAGCAATAGGCCAAGCAATTAAATTTGCTATTAAAACCAAAGCAGCAAATCCTTTATTAAGTAATTTTAAAATATCTATTAATGATGCGCCGAGTACTTTTCTGATGTTAATTTCTTTACTTCTTCTTTGGGTTGTAAATGCTGCAATGGCAAATAAACCTGTTAAAGCCAAAGTAATGGTAACTATAGACAATATGCCAATTAATTTTCTTAACTGTGCTTGATTGGCCAACATGTTTTTAAATGAGTGATCTAAAAGGCTATATTTAATTGGAAATTCTGGCTCTAACTTAGTCCACATTTGCTCTATTTGATTTAATGCCGCTACAGATTGTTTTGGATCTAAATTAACGATTAAGTAACGTAAAGGGTTGCCTTTAATATATTGAAAAACAATAGGTTGATAACTTTTTTCTGGACTATAATGATTAAAATCTTTAACCAATCCTACAATATTTACATCAGTTCCACGAAATCTTAAAGTCTTGCCTACCGGATTGTCAATTCCAAAAGTTTTCGCTGCAGTTTCAGTAAGAATAATTGATTTTGTAGTATCTAATGGATTTGCCGCACTATAATCTCTTCCATCAATTATTTTCATTCCCATTGCATCAAAATACCCTGCATCAATAGAAATAAAATTGCTCGAAAAAGATTTGCCATTTACGCCATAACTATTTCCACCCATATCTTCACCCGGAATATGATCGGCTCTAGAAATAGAACGAATGCCCGGAATATCTTTTAAATTATTTTTAATTTTATGAAAGTGCTTATCGCTCATGTCTTGCATCAGATTAATTGCCAAAACCTGTTGTGGTTGGTAACCAAGATCTTTTTGCTGCATGTAATTTAACTGACTATTGATAATCCAAATTCCAGAAACGAAAACTACGGCTATCGTAAACTGCATTACAATTAATGTGTTTCTAACCCAATATCCTCTATTGCTGGTATTAAAGTTTCCTTTTAGCACAACTGCAGGCACAATATTACTAATAAGCAATGCTGGATATGCCCCTACCAAAAGAGTTATTGAAACCAAAGCGATTGTAATTTGTACCAGAATTTGCCCATAATCACTAAATCTTTCTAGTACAATAGAGGTTCCAAGTAAAGTGTTAAATGATGGCAAGCAGAGCTCTACTAAAATTAAAGCGACAACAAAACTAAACAAGCATTGAAGCGCTGTCTCCAATATAAATTGAATAGCCAATTGAAATTTTTGAGCACCCAGTACTTTTCTTACACTAGTTTCTTTAACTCTTCGAGTTGCCATGGTAACCGAAAGGTTAGTAAAATTTATTGCAGCTATAATTAGTACTAGAAAAGCAACTACAAGTGTAATGTACATGTATTTTCCAACTCCGTTATTTGCAAATTCATATTCTACATTGCTAGTAGTTAAATGAATATCTTTTACCGGTTGGATATAAAGTTCATTATTCTTAATAAATTCTATAAAGCTATTTTGTTCTTCAGCAGGTTGTTTACTCATTTCTGCTAACAAAGTTTCTTTTCTTACTGCATTTAAACTTTTGGCAGCTTGGGCCAAATCGGTATTTTTTATGAGTTTAACATAAGTGTAATAATTGTTGCTGTAGTATTCCGTTGATGAACTTTTATTAAACCTCCTAATCACGTTAAACTTAAAATGCGAAGGATATCGAGCTACATCTACCACAGCTTCAACTATAAAGCCTTCTCTGTTATCCATAGAAATAATTTCACCAACTGGATTTACATTTTTACCATACAGCAAATCGCTGTATTCTTTACTAAGGATAACTGATTGAGGTTTATTTAATGATTGTTTTACATCTCCATAAACCGCAGGGTATTGAAAAACCTTAAAAAAATTGCTATCGACTAATAAAATATCTTTTACATATAAATTTTTGGATTTGGTTTTCACTAGCATATCTCCATTCCAATAGTCTACTATACGAGTTGCTGCTTCTACAGTTGGAATTTTTTGTTTACTTATTGTAGCTAAATTACCTGGACTTAAAGCCACATCTTCGCCACCTGTAGAAGTATAATTAACTCTATAAATTTGCTCGTAATCATTATTCCATGCATCATAGCTACGCTGATAATTTGCATAGAGCATAGCCAAAACAAATATTGTTAAGGCTACGGCTAAACCTGCAATGCTGATAAAGGCATAGCTTTTATTCTTCCACAAGTTACGCAGGGCGATTTTTAAGTTGAGTTTGAACATCCTTTTAGTTTTGAGAAGTGAGATATGAGATTTGAGACATAGTTTTTATGTTGAGGGTTGGAAGATAGATGGCTGGAAAGGTTGGGCACTAAGACCTTCCACCTTCAAATGCTCTAACTTTCCTCCTTTATTCATATTTTAGTGCATCAATAGGATTTGCTTTCGCCACTTTTATAGATTGCATACTTACTGTTAAAGCTGCAATAATTACAGACAATCCGATAGCAATTAAAAAAGGAATAAATGAAATTGAAATCCTATACTCAAAAGCAGAAAGCCATTTATTGATAATAATGTATGCGATAGGAAACGCTATAATGTTTGATATGGCTACTAATTTGATGAAATCCTTATTTAATAAAGTAAGAATATTACTCGTACTTGCCCCTAAAACCTTACGGATACTGATTTCCTTTTTGCGTTGCTCTGCCATAAATAAGGCTAAACCTAACAAACCTAATGAGGAAATAAATATGGCAAAGCCTCCAAACCAATTAGAAAGTATGCCTAATAATTTTTCATCTTGAAACTTTTCTTCAAACGATTCATTAACAAACTTTCGGTTAACCGGATAATTTGGTTCTATTCCCTTCACTAAGTCATCAATAATTTTTAAAGAAGAGCTGATATTTTTATTGGGATTAAGCCTAATTAGAACAACTTCTGATCCTTGTAAAATACTTGGCGAAAAAATCATAGGAGCTACTTTCTGGTAGGCACTCTCTACAACAAAATCCTTTACTACACCAACGTTTATCCTTTCACTACCCCAAAATCTGATTTTTGCTCCGATTGGATTTTTAAGATGCATCATTTTAACAGCAGCCTCATTAAGCATAACGCTATTGGTATCATTTATTATATTTTGATGAAACTCTCTCCCAGCAACTAGGTCTGTACCTATAGTCTCAATAAAATCAGTTCCAATACCCCTGTTGTTAAATAAAATTAACTCATTTCTGTTTTTTCCTTCCCAAGATATATCTGTTGTATTATTTCCATTCGTAGTGATATCTTTGCTAAATAAAGTAAAATTCGATGCCGCTCCAGATTTCAAAATTTGTGTCTTTAGCAATTCGAGTTTATCTTCATTCCCCATTTTACCCTGTATTGCTATTTGTATTAAATTAGACTTATCATACCCTATTGGCTTATTTTTAACATAGTTAAGTTGCTGATATATAACTACAGTACAAACAATTAGACAAGCCGCAAAAACAAATTGACCTACCACCAAAACCTTTCTTACATTAAAAGATGAATCCGACTTCATTTTTAGGCCTTTTAATACTTTTATTGGCTCGAAAGAAGATAAATAGAGTGCCGGATAACTTCCTGCTGTGAGACCTGTAAATAATATTAAAGCTAAAAGAACAAACCAAAAATTACTACTTCTATAATCGATTGTAAGTTCGATATTTAAAAGATTATTAAAATATGGCAAACTAATTTCAACTAGAATAAAAGCAAAAACAGTTGCTATAAAAGTAATTAGCATTGATTCTAAAAAAAACTGATTGATTAAAGATTTACGAGAAGAACCAATAGCTTTACGAACCCCAACTTCTTTAGCTCTAGCTTCTGATCTGGCAGTAGAAAGATTCATAAAATTTACACATGCGATTAATAAAATACAGATAGCAAGTATTAGAAATATCTTAAGCTGATTTATTTTGCCTCCAACAGATATACCATTCTCAAAATCACCGTACAAGTGCCATTTAGCCAAGGGGTGCAATAAGGCCTCAGCAGTATAAGGATTTCCAATTTGATTTCGCTTATAAACACCTTTTATAGCTGCATTGGCCTCATTAAAAAATTTATTGTTTTCTAGCTGAACAACAGTTAAACACATATTATTACCCCAATTCGGATTTTTAGCCCATTGTTCTCTTTTTTCGAATAATGCCCACGGTAATAAACATTCAAAAACAATACTGTTATTAGCAGGCACATCCTCAATTATCGCCTCAACCTTTAAAACATCTTGATTTTCTAATTTTACCGTTTTATTGATAGGGTCTTCATCTCCAAATATTTTCTTTGCAAATGATTTAGTAAGAATAACTGAATTTACATCTTTTAAAACCTCGTTTGGATTTCCTTTAATAAATTTATGATCAAATATTTTTAAATAAGATGGATCAACAAAATTCACTCTTGTGGTAATTTTTTTATCTCCAACAGAAATTAATTTCGATGATGGATAAGTTGAATGGGAAGCATATTTAACACCCGGAATTTTTGTTTCAGCCTCTTTTGCCATTACATTTGGTGTCCAAGCCCAGCTAAAAACCTTACCATTTGCAGGTGCGTTCTGGTAAACCACATAGGTTTTATCGTAGTTTGTATATTGTTTATCGTAATTCCATTCATAAGCTACATACAATAACAAAATCATACAGCTTGCTAAACCAATAGCTAAGCCACCAATATTGATAAGCGAAAAGCCTTTGTTTTTCCAAAGATTACGCAGGGCGATTTTTAAGTTGAGTTTGAACATTTTTTAAGTATCAAGTAATGAGTATCAAGTATCAAGACATAGTTTAAAGTTTTAGCGATTGAGAAGTTGAGCCTTAGTCATTTAAACCTTCCACCTTCAAACCCTTTACCTTCCCTCCTATATCAGTTCTTCCGTTCTTCCTTTGTTTATTTTTTCAGAAATTACATGCCCATCTTTTAGGTTGATGATGCGATTGGAGAAACTAGCATCGTGGCTTGAGTGAGTTACCATCACGATAGTTGTTCCTGTTTCGTTTAATTCGCAAAGCAATTCCATAACTTCATTACCGTGTGTACTATCTAAGTTACCCGTTGGCTCATCGGCTAAAACTAACTTTGGCTTGGTTACTAAAGCTCTTGCAACTGCCACACGTTGCTGCTGACCACCAGATAACTGCTGCGGAAAGTGCCCAGATCGGTTAACGATATTCATTCTCCCGATAATATCATTTACCAATTTTTTACGTTCTGCCGCAGGCACTTTATTGTAAATTAAAGGCAGTTCTATGTTTTCGAAAACCGTTAATTCATCAATTAAATTAAAATTCTGGAAAACGAAACCCATATTTCTCTTTCTGAAATTTGATCTTTCTTTATCATTTAGCGTTAACAATTCAGTATCAATAAACTTATAACTGCCACTTTCTGGCTTATCTAAAAGCCCCATTACATTTAACAAAGTCGATTTACCACAGCCGGATGGGCCCATTATAGAGACAAATTCTCCTGCTTTTACATGCAAGTTTATCCCATTTAGCGCCGTAGTTTCAATTTCTTCGGTTTTATAAATTTTTTCCAGATTTTCTATTTTGATCATAATTTTAAGTATCAAGTATTTAGTATCAAGTATCAAGACCTGATAAAATTGTTAAATTGCTTTATTGTTAAACTGTTGTATTCCAATTCTCATATCTTAAAAGTTGGTGCTCCAGTCAACGCACCTGACATAGAGCTTAACCAACCTAAATTCTTTATCTCAAAGTGAGCATTACAGTTTTATCATCACCATTTTTCAAGTCTACATTAAACTCTTTTACTCCCAATTTACTATGATAAAATTTAAATTTATAGCTTCCAGCAACAACATTTATATCTTGTTGGTGATTTGAAATCGGTATTGTTACAAGAAGCTCTTTTCCAATAAAAGCTACCTTAGTTAGGTTGGCTGTGTTTCCATCAACTTTAAAGGAAATATGGGGCTTAGCAGATGTATTGTTAGCATTACCAGTAGTACTAGCTTTCATACTGTAACCTTTGCCATCAGTATTTTCTTCCCAAGTAGATTCGCTTTTAGTTTCTGTTTGCGCAAACAAAGTTGATGTTGTTAATGCCAATGCTGCAATGATCAATAGTTTTTTCATTTTATGTTTGTTAGGTTTATCCTTAATTCAAAATGTTTTAAATCTTACCTCTCACTTTTATTTACTAATTTCAATAATATCATACTGAGAGAATTGATCATAAGATGATGTGATGATTTCTTCATCTTTTTGCAAACCATCCAGTACTTCATAGTACAAGTAATTTTTACGACCAATTTTTACGTTTCTTTTGGTTGCTTTGCCATTAGCTACAACAAAAACCCAACTGCCGCCAGTACTTTGAAAAAATTGCCCCTGACTTAGCAAAAGCGATTTGCTATTGTCTGATAAAGTTAATTTAACCTGCATTGATAAGCCTCTTCTCAATTCATCAGGAGACTTTCCTTCAAACACTAACTCTATTTGAAATTGACCAGCAGTAACTTCTGGAATAACTTTCCTTACCGATAAGGCATAAGTTTTTCCGTTAAATTCACATTGTGCGGTTTGTCCTTCTTTAACACGGTTGATGTAATATTCATCTACTCCAGCTTGCAATTTGTACCCTTGTAAAACATCAATTTTACCAAGCATTTCATTAGCACCATAAGATTTTCCAATTACGGGATCATAGGATGATAAACGACCGGAAACTGGAGCTTTAATTGTCATGTTTTCTATATTCTGGCGGATAGTTTGTAAGCTCTCGTTCATTCGGCTAATTGATTGCTCAATTTGCTGTAACTGCATTACCCTACTTTGGTTTTCTTGTCTAACAGCTTGTTTCAACAACGCTTTTCTGCCTTGCAGGTATTCATAATCCTGACTTGAAGTGGCAAATTCTTGTTGCGTAATTACTCGCTTGCTAAATAAGGCACTATCAATTTTATATTTACGGGTTGATGTTCTTAAGCTATTTTCAACGTCCATCATGTCCTGACTCATAATCCTTTGGTTTTGCTCAAGATCTAATCTTAACTTTCTCAATTGATTAATTTGTTCGGTAATGCTAGTTTCACTTGCTGTATAACTTGATAACGCATTAGGATTTGCAATCCTTAATAACGGAGTTCCTGCAACCACAGATGCACCATTCTCTGTAAATATTTGCGCAACGGTACCTCCTTCAGATGAGCTTACAATAACGGAAGTAAGCGGAACAACGCTTGCATTTAACAAAACCACATCTTCAAAATCGCCATATTGCACTTTATTTATGGTTATTTTTTCTGCTTCTGCTTTATAAACTTTGTTTAATGATAAATTGTAGCCATAGCCAACCAATGCTACAAATACAAGTGCCGCAGCTATAATCACAATTGTTTTTTTATTAAATCTCTTTTTCTCTACTATTCTGTCCATTTGGATTTATGGTATTTATGCCATACCATTTGCCAAGTTTATGCCAATGGCGATAAAAATTTTAAGTACCTCGTTATCAATTAAATAAAAAATTATATTGAAATTTAATGTTCATTATCGAACAGTCATTGTGCAACATCGAACAGTTCAGGTAATTTTGTCGGGATTGTTATGGGATGGGTTAAAGGTTTTTAGGTTATCACCTCACCCCTTAATCCCCTCTCCTTGAAGAGAGGGGGGATAGGAGCAGAAAAACACAAACCATTAACTTTGATAGGCTAAGGTTAATTGACCAAAGTACCATAAATCCCTCTCTTCAAGGAGAGGGACAACACTGAAAAAACACAAACCACTGCATTTGATAGGGTGAGGTAAAAAATAATTATAATGGAAAATTACGGAGATGATCTATTTAAGGGTGCCAATGCAAAGCTTTTCGAGTTTTCAAAAGTTTTGAGAAAAACCCAAACTGATGCCGAAGACACGATATGGCAATGTGTAAGAAACCGACAAATTCTAGGTTTCAAATTTAGAAGGCAGCATCCAATAAATAAATATATTGCAGATTTTTATTGTAATGAAGCCCACCTAATAATTGAGATAGATGGTGGAATTCACAATATAGAAGGAAACCAAGAATATGATATAAATAGAACTTATGAACTTGAACAAATGGGAATAACTGTTATTAGATTTACAAATGAAGAAATTATAAAAAATTTAGATATTGTTTTGACAGAGATTAAAGAGCATTTGCAAAAAGCCTCACCCCTTAATCCCTCCGCCGCGGCGGAAGGGGGCAATGTGCAAAAATGTAAAGGTTTCAAACCCTATACCGCAAATCCCTCTCTTCAAGGAGAGGGACAGCACTGAAAAAACACAAACCACTGCCTTTAATAGGGTGAGGTAATACACACCAAATGGTGCAAAGCAAAACATCATTAATTCTCTGACTTAAACGAGGCAGGATGATGTAAAAAATTATAAGAAATGACAGAAGCAAATATTCTAGTAATAGACGATGATGATGATATCCTTTTAAGTGCTCGTTTGTTTCTTAAACAACACTTTAATCAGGTATTAACTTGCAAATCGCCAAGAGAAATTAATGTTCTATTGAGCAAAAATGAAGTTGATATTATTTTATTAGATATGAACTACCAAAAAGGCGCAAGTGATGGACGGGAAGGTTTGTATTGGCTGGAGCATATCCTCTCAATTGATAAAGATTATGTGGTTATATTAATGACAGCATTTGGAAATGTTGAGCTAGCTGTACAGGCCATAAAAAAAGGTGCTACAGACTTCATACTTAAACCCTGGGAAAATGAAAAGCTTTTTGCCACACTATCAGCCGCTGCTAAACTTCGTCAATCTAATAAAAAGGTTAATAAATTAGAAAAAATACATCATTCGTTACAAAAAGATCAGGCCCGCAAATTCGAAAACATTGTAGGTAATGATGATAGTGTACAAAATTTACAAAAAACATTAACTAAAGTTGCTCCAACAGATGCCAATGTTTTAATTTTAGGAGAAAACGGTACTGGTAAGCAAGTTTTTGCTTACGAATTGCATAGGAATTCTTTAAGAAGAAAACAGATTTTTATGCATGTAGATTTAGGTTCTTTAAACGAGAACTTATTTGAAAGTGAACTTTTCGGCTATGCCAAAGGTGCATTTACCGATGCTCGTGAAGATAAACCTGGCCGTTTTGAAATGGCCGATGGTGGAACCATATTTTTAGATGAAATTGGAAACCTATCCCTTTCCCTACAAGCTAAATTATTAAGTGTTTTGCAAAACAGAACAGTAACTCGTTTGGGCGAAAGTAAAGAGCGTAAAATAGATGTTCGACTAATTAGTGCTACCAATATGCCATTAAACGATATGGTTACTAAAGGTTCTTTCAGGCAAGATTTATTATTCAGGATTAATACTGTAGAGTTAATTCTTCCGCCGCTGCGTGAACGCGGGAATGATATTTTGCTATTAGCAAACCACTTTTTGCAAACATTTAACAACAAATACCATAAAACAATTAAAGCAATAAACGAAAAAGCTGCACAAACTTTGCTTAATTATAAATTCCCTGGTAACATTAGAGAGCTGCAACATGTAATAGAAAGAGCTGTTATTATGACAGATGGATTTGAGATTACAGCCGATGACTTGCAACTTTCACCGCAAAAGTTTGGCAATAACCAAGCGCTACAAACAGATATGCCATTAGATGAAATGGAAAAAATGATGGTTAGCAAAGCTATAGATAAACATAAAGGTAATATTTCTAGAGCTGCAGCAGAGTTGGGTTTAACAAGAGCAGCATTGTACCGCAGAATTGAAAAATTTGGACTTTAGAAAGAGAAAGCATCAAAGTTTGAAGGTGTAGAATTCAAAAAAATATCGAAATTTAAAAATATAAGCTAAAGCCAATAAACCTTATGCCTTCCAACCCTCAATTCTCTACATTGTTTCACCAAAGCTTTACCTTTCGTCTTATTTTACGTTTGGTGTTTATCAATTTGCTTGGTGTTGTATTGGTTTATCTTATTCGCAATACCCAATTGTGGTTTACCATATCAGGCGTAAGTTTAATATTATTGGGCAGCATAATTTCACTCTATTTTTATATCAATCAAATTAGAGAAGACATTAAGCGATTTATTTTAGCTGTTAAAACAAGAGATCATACTTTAAACTTTAAAAACAAAGCAACTAAAGGAAGTTTTCCTGAATTATACGAATCGTTCAACGAAATCATTAAGATCCATAAAGATATTCAGTTAGAACAAGACTCTATTTTTCAGCTCATTAAAACAA
Source organism: Pedobacter sp. GW456-11-11-14-TSB4 (assembly GCF_059424425.1). NCBI lineage: Bacteria > Pseudomonadati > Bacteroidota > Sphingobacteriia > Sphingobacteriales > Sphingobacteriaceae > Pedobacter > Pedobacter sp. GW456-11-11-14-TSB4. Next base: position 45,502 of record NZ_JBWKZK010000005.1, on the reverse strand, counting down.
TTTTAGAGCAAGTTCCAGTTGGAGTAATTGTAATAAAGACAAACAAATCAGAAAGCAAAAAATCAGAAATATCATTTTTTAACCAAGCTGCTAGCAATTTACTAAATGTACCTGCATACAGCTACTGGCACAGATTTGAGCAACATTTACCTATTTTTACAAATGAAATTGAAGGTATTAAAAATGGCGGCAAAAGGTTTATCGAACTTAAAATACAAGACAAGATTATTCAACTCTCTTTAGAAGTGATACCGCTCAATTTATATGGTGTAGATTATCAGATCATTTCATTTCAAAACATTAAAGATGAAATTGAGCAAAAAGAAACCGAAGCTTGGAACCGACTAATTGGTGTAATTTCTCACGAAATATTAAATTCTATCACACCAATCAGTTCACTTTCAGATACTGTTAATCAAATGATTACCAATAAAGAAAGTTTAAATGCAGAAGATTTGGCTGATCTAAAGCCTGCCCTACATACCATAAAACGCAGATCTGAAGGGTTACTCGATTTTGTTAAAGATTATCGATTGATTGCAGAATTACCGACACCAAATACGCAACAACACAGTATTGGAGAAATTTTACATCATGTTAAAGTGCTCATGCAGCCATTAGCTAGCACTAAAAATATCGAACTTCAAATATTACAAACAGCATCAAAAATAAGTTTATCTATCGATTTTAAGTTAATTGAACAGGCTTTAATTAACCTTATTACCAATAGCATTTATGCTTTAGAAAGTACCAAAAAACCCATAATCGAAATTAATTACCGTTTGGCCCACAACAAAGTTTATATAGATGTTAGCGATAATGGTAAAGGTATCGAGGCAGAAAATATCGAAAAAATCTTCGTCCCATTTTATACTACACGCAAAAACGGCTCTGGCATTGGCCTAACTATTACACGTAACATTATGAAAATGCATCGTGGTAATTTAGAAGTGGTATCAACCCCAAATTTAAAAACAACCTTCTCTCTGGTGTTTAATTATGCTTAGCAAACGTCATTCACAACTCGATTCGGTATCGTAATGTTTTAGTTAAGCATTGATGCGATAATTAAATTTCCTAAAAAAGTATTTGAAAGTTAAAGCCATTAATTCTTCGGTAACTCCTGCCCTGCTATTCGCTGCAATCTTTTTTGTGCTTCTGCTATCATTTTCGTTTTGTGCTAAAACAAACAAAAAAGTATTTACGCTCCTATCAGGCTTATCAACAAAGCAAGCTCAAAAAACACAGTCCAGCAAAGAATAAAAATAACTAAAAATAAATACTACTATTTGGTAGTCTTTATTTTATTTTTCTATATCTGATCCTGTTCATACACATTTATATTTATAAACGTAAAATCGAAATTTCCGAGTTTTTAAAACGAAATTGCCTAAAAGGTTCTAAAAAGGTAAGTCTTCATAAACGAAGCTATCATCTTCATCCCCAGCCCCATTTATTTCAACTAATTCGCGGATTTTCTTTAACAAAGCCTCTGGTAAGTCAAGTATTAGTTTCTTAATTTCAGGTATCAACTGCATTTCTCTTGGATTGCCACCTCCTGTAACTTCAGAAACTTCAATCAAACCCCTCATTTCAAACTTTCTAATTACTTTATCATAGTTTCGAGAAAGAGAATGATTTAAGCCCTCTATGTCCTCCCAATCGTGAATATATTTAATTTCTCCATCCATTTTCCATCCCACTCCAAACTTTGTTCTCGAGGTTTCTAAAACAAAATTCAACAATAACAATTCTACATCACTTATTTTACCTTTCTCAAAATCTTTTAAAAATTTAGTATAGACTTTAGGTAAATCTTCGTGGATAGCTTCCGCATCTTTAAAGCTTTCTTTGACATTAACTGCATTTTCGATAGTCTCTTCAAGTATTTTTGAGGATGGTTTTAAATCTTGTTTCTTGACAAACCCTTCAGATTTAGCAACATCTGTTGATCCCTCAATAAGGTTAATTCTATCAAATTTAATCTCTTTATTTATACCTCCGAACCTATCATTAGTAGGAGCATTTACAGGTTTTAAAGCTTCTGCCAGAACATCAACCTCACTTAAGAATTTTTTAACCCTCTGAGCTAAAAGCGCAAAATTTGTGGTTATTGCAAAATATTCACTTAACATTTGACAAAATTCGTTTACTCGATCCTCCTCATTCATCTTAAACCCTATTTCTCTGGGATCAATTGCTCCACTTTGAAAATGTTTTCCGCTTATTTGAAAATTAGGCAAAAATATCGCTGCATGTTGGTTTTCTATAATCCAAGCAGCACCCATTTCATTTAAGCACGCAATACTCTCATAATATTCGTCAGATAGCAAGTAAACAACAAAGCAGCCTTGGCTTATTTGCGCCTTTAACCAGTCAAAAATATTTTGCCCAATTGGAATGCCGAAAGCGGAATTACTTGTAAAAACTATTTCTTCGGCTTTTATGCCAATGCCGGTGAGCAACTCTACTAACGCAGTACCATATTCCTTATTAGCACTTGCATGTGATATAAATATTTTCATTAAATGAGTTTGGTGTAGTCTTTTGCCAGAAACCAAATCTAGGGAATATATTTATCCAAATCCTAAAACTTCTATCAAAATATTTCTCGACAAGAAAATAATCCTATTATTACTAAATTCAGTTTTAACACCTTTTAAGCTAAGTTTAAATTAAATTTAACCTGTTCGCCACTCTGTGAACTTGTTGTGCTTTCAACATTATTCTTATATAAGTTAAAAAATACAATCCAGCAAATATCAAAAAATAAATACTACTAATTTGGTAGTCTTTATTTTATTTTTCTATATCTGATCCTGTTCATACACATTTATATTTGGTTTAAGAAAGCGGTAACCCGGATGGGAACCGCTTTTTTCGTAAAATGCTATCTCCTTTTAATCTACTAATCTCAGATAAAATAAACAAAATTGCTCTAAAATCCTTTTTATAAGTAGTCCCTTATTTAAAAAGCATGAGAACAATAATTATTTCGAATAGACTTCCCGTTAAAATAGTTGAAGAAAACAATGAGTATACTTTCATCCCAAGCGAAGGTGGCTTAGCCACAGGATTGGGTGATGTGTACAAAAATGACAACTCTATCTGGATTGGTTGGCCAGGTATAGAAATACCTTTAGATAGACAACCAGAAGTAATAGAAAAATTAGCTGCTTTAAATTTGTATCCAATTTTCTTAACTCAAGAAGAGATTAACTTATTTTACGAAGGATTTTCTAATGAGGTTTTGTGGCCGGTTTTTCACTATTTGGTTACCTACGCCAATTATGAGCAATTATATTGGGATGCTTATCAGCAAGTAAATGAAAAATTTGCAACCGAAGCAATAAAATTAATTAACGATAACGATAAAATTTGGGTTCAAGATTATCAACTTTTACTACTACCAGGCTTACTTAGGGCTCAAAAACCTCAGTCAACAATTGGATTTTTTCAGCATATCCCTTTTCCATCCTATGAAATATTTAGATTAATTCCTTGGCGAGTTGAATTGCTAAATGGTTTAATTGGTGCAGATTTACTAGGCTTTCATACTTATGATGATGCTCGTCATTTCATCAGCACTGCTACCAGATTATTACCAGTAAATGCTATATCAAATGTGTTGGTTAATAAAGAGCGCCAAATTGTTGTAGAGGCATTTCCGATGGGAATTGATTTCGATAAGTTTGATGAATTAGCAAATTCTGAAACTGTTATAAATGATGTTAAAGATTTTGAAGACAACCATATAGATTTAACAACAATTCTATCTATAGACAGGTTAGATTACAGCAAAGGGATTTTCGAACGTTTAATGGCTTTCGAACTTCTCTTAAAAGCACATCCAGAATATATAGAAAAAATATCGCTTTATATGGTAGTGGTACCATCAAGAGATACGGTTGCACAATACAAAGAATTAAAAGAACAAATAGATCAAACAGTTGGCAAAATAAACTCAAAATACAGAACAGTAGATTGGAACCCGATCTATTATTTTTATAGATCATTTCCGATAGAAACACTTTCTACATTTTATGCAACAGCAGATATTTGTTTGGTTACGCCAATGCGTGATGGAATGAATTTGGTAAGCAAAGAGTACATCGCAAGTAGACCAAATGAAACTGGAGTACTCATTTTAAGTGAAATGGCTGGCTCCTCAAAAGAACTAACTGAGGCAATAATTGTTAACCCAAACAATTTAGGCGATGTTATGCAGGCAATAGTTGATGGAATAAATATGCCTCTTGAAGAACAGCAAAAACGGATGAAAGCCATGAGGGCTACCGTTAAAAAATTTAATGTTAAACATTGGGTAAACAACTTTATGCAAAAATTAAAAGAAGTAAAAGAATATCAAAATTCATTATTAACCAAGCATGCGATCAAAAACAGTTCGAGTTTAATCTTATCTAAGTATGAAAATGCTAATGATAGGGTACTTTTTTTAGATTATGATGGTACTTTAGTAGGCTTTGCTGGAAATATAGATGATGCTAAGCCTGATGAGGAACTATATGATTTAATTAGCAAACTTCTGGAAGACGCAAAGAATAGAATAGTTATAGTAAGTGGCAGACAGCACACTACTTTAGAAAAATGGTTTGGTCATTTGCCAGTCGATTTAATTGCAGAACATGGTGCTTGGCACAGAACAAACGGAGATCAATGGCATTCTTTACCTTTGCTTACCGACCAATGGAAACAAGATATCAATGCTATTTTAGAAACATATACCAACAGAACACCTGGCTCTTTTATAGAAGAAAAAAGTTACTCGTTAGTTTGGCATTACCGAAAAGTGGAAGAAGGATTAGGAGAACTGAGAGCAAATGAAATTACAAGTCATTTAAGGATGTTGGTTGCAGATAAAGGTTTGCAGTTAATGCCAGGTAATAAAGTAATTGAATTTAAAAATGTTGAAGTAAATAAAGGGAAAGCAACTTTAAACTGGTTGTATGGCAAAAACCCAGATTTTATTATGGCTTTAGGCGATGATCATACTGATGAAGATATTTTTAAAGCATTACCAGATGAGGCGATTACTATCAAAATTGGGAGTAATTTATCTGAAGCAAAATATTATTTAACCGACCATAAAGAAGTGAGAAAGCTTTTGTGGTCATTGGTTGGTTCATAAGTTGAATTGTCATCCGATGATTATCAGCAAAATTGCTTATTTCATCGGATGACTTATTTTGAGTTTTTTATCCAAATAAGAATTTGAACTTTATAAAAGCTCATCGGATAACAAAATTATTTTATTACAAAAATATTGGTCTATCCAATTTCATGGCAATTCGGTAAGCAGCGTTCATTAAACCAACATGACTGTAAGCTTGTGGAAAATTACCCCATTGACTTCCTGATTTAGCATCAACATCTTCACTAAACAACAATAAATGGTTACAGTGTTTAATGATGTTTTCGAATTCTTTTATCGCATCATCAACTCTACCAACACAAGCCAAAGCTTCAACATACCAAAAGGCACAAATTAAAAAGGTGGTCTTAGGTTTTCCGAAATCATCTTCATGTAAATAACGGTAAAACAAACCATCTTCGGTTTTTAATTCTTTTTCTAATGCAATTAAATGATCTTTCGCTCGCTGAGAATTTGGATCTAAATAGTGCATAACAATTAGTTGTAGTGTACTCGCATCTAAATGGTTACTACCTACTGCATTGGTATATACTTTTCTAGCGGGATCATAACAAGCCTCAATATGCGCAGCCGCTTTTTCAATTAATATGTTTGCTCTTTTCTCGAAATCTTCGTTTTTAATGGTTTTAGCCATTTTTAAAGCGGCATTTGCACCTGCCCACTGAAATAAATTACTATAACAATGTACGTTGGCTATGTTCCTAAATTCCCATATCCCTGCATCTTTCTCGTCAATGGTTCTTTCAATTTGCGTTAAAAGCCTATCAATCCATTGCAACGAATCACCTCTTTCTGAAAAAACAAAACGATGATCTGTATACAAGGGCAGCATCGAAATTAACACCTGACCGTAAATATCATTTTGTATATGTTCATAAGCCTGATTTCCAATTCTAATCGGCTGCTCACCTTCATATCCATGTAAATGATCTAAAGTGGTTTCCGTTATTTTTCTTTCTCCAGTAATACTGTACAACGGTTGGTACCTTAAATCATCAGCAAATGAAATGTCAGATAGATAGTTAAAATACTTTTCCATCTCCTCAAAATGCCCAATATGATTTAAAGAAGTTAGCACATAAAATGAATCTCTTAACCAGCAATATCTATAATCCCAGTTTCTTGTACTTCCCGGAAACTCTGGTAAACTAGTTGTACTTGCTGCAATAATGGCCCCAGTGTCTTCATACTGATGGATTTTTAAAACCAAAGCAGAACGAATAACCAAAGGTTGATAAAAACCTGCTATCGAAGAGTGTTTAATCCATGTTCGCCAATACACTGTAGTTTCACGCAAAAAGTTTTCTGCTGTGCTAATAATTGGTGCTTCCAGATTATAACCATAAGTTAAAATCAAATACTTTGTTTCGTTAAGTACAAATGCTTTCTCATCTAAAATATAATTAAGCGAAACGTTAGTACTCAATTGCATATGCTCATCACAACCTTGAAAATGGATATGGTTACTACCTCTATTGGCTCTCATTTCTGATCTGCCATAATCGCAAACTGGTTTACATTTTACGGTTATTCTCGGATTACCTTTAAGTGGCTCTATCTTGCGAATAAGCATTAAAGGTTTGTAATAACGTTCGTGGATATGAAAACGTGGAGCAAAATCAGTAATTCTATATTTACCATCCGCTGCAGTAACTTCAGTTCTTAGTACATTTGTATTTTCAATATATGATTGTTCACTAGCAAAATCTCCGGTAGGTTTAATAGAAAATTCCCCTCCTTTTTCCTTATCCAATAAGCTTCCAAAAACAAATGAGCTATCAAACCTTGGAAAACATAACCATGAGATATCAGTGTTTTCGTTTACATGTGCAATAAAAGCGCAATTTCCAATTATTCCTGTTTTATATAAATGTTGTTTTTCAGCCATATGCATTTCTCTTTATTATTTAACAAGAGAACCGGAAAAATGTTAGTCACAATGCAGAATTTTTGTAAATAAAAAAGCCTGCTCATAAAAAAATGAACAGGCTTAATTTTAGTGTGTGTTATTATTTAGATCTCAGTTCCACTTGGTAAAACTGCACCCTTTTTTATTACAACAATACCATCTTTAACTGCATACAATGGATAATCTCCATCTGGCAAATGCGAACCACCATTTATCTTAACATCGTTACCAATTCTACAATTTTTATCTACAATTGCATTGTTAATGAAACATCTATCGCCAATACCAATTAAAGAATTACCAGCATTAGTTTCCGACTCAATTTCGGCAAGAGTTTGGTACCTATCGCTACCCATTACATAAGCGTTTGTAATCACAGTATCTTTACCAACTCTTGATCTGATACCCAAAACAGCATGTTCAACTTTGCTAGCCTGAATAATACAGCCCTCTGCAATAATTGTTTTGTTTAATGAAGTACCCGAAATTTTTGATGGTGGCAACATCCTCGCTCTCGTGAAAATAGCGTGAGAACTATCGAACATATTGAACTGAGGAATTTCATCCGTTAAACCTAAGTTAGCTTCAAAAAATGATGAAATATTACCAATGTCCGTCCAATAGCCTTCATATTGATGGCTTAAAACTCTATTAGCAGCAATTGCACGTGGTAAAATTTCTTTTCCAAAATCTTTCTCATCAGGATTTTCATCTAAAATATTGATTAGAAAATCTCTGTTGAAAACATAAATACCCATAGAAGCCAAATAGTTTCTACCTACAGCTTGCATTTCTTCTCCAGTATCAGATATCCAATCTTCTAAACCTGTTTTGGGTTTTTCAATAAATGAAGTAATCATGTTATCTTCATCAGCTTTTAGAATACCAAAATCTGTTGCATCTTTTCCAGTAACCGGAATTGTTGCAATGGTTATTTCTGCATTTTTAGCAATATGCTCATTAATCATTACCTGAAAATCCATTTGATACAATTGGTCTCCAGATAGTATCAAAATATAATCAAATTCGTGACTAACAATATGGTGCATACATTGCCTTACAGCATCAGCAGTACCTTGAAACCATCCTTGATTTTGTACGGTTTGTTCAGCAGCCAAAATATCTACAAAAGCAGCAGAAAAGTGACTAAAATGATAGGTATTTTTAATGTGTTTGTTTAGCGAAGCTGAATTAAATTGCGTTAAAACGAACATTCTGTGAATGCCAGAATTTAAACAATTTGAGATCGGAATATCTACTAAACGATATTTACCCGCAATTGGAACTGCCGGTTTAGAGCGTGTTTGTGTTAATGGTGATAATCTAGATCCTTGGCCTCCTCCAAGAATTACACCCAATACTTTATCGGTCATATATATATAGTTTTACATTTGGTACAAATCAATATACTGTTGGGCTGCCCTATCCCATGAGTGATCTACTGTCATTATAAATTTACGAATTTCTTTTACTCTTTTTTGATCTAAAAACAGCTCGTAAGCTCTTCCTATTGCGTGGTTAACATCCCAAACACTAGTCTGATCATGACAAATTCCAAATCCCCCATCTCCAATATCCGTAACCGTATCTTTTAAGCCACCTATACGCCTAACAATTGGTATAGTACCATATCGCAACGCATACATTTGGTTTAGTCCGCAAGGTTCTACCCTACTTGGCATTAACAAGAAGTCTGCACCAGCATATATTTGGTGAGATAATGCTTCATTATAACCAATATAGGCATTGTATTTACCTTTGTGATAATGCGTAATTTCATTTAATCTATCCTCTACAGCAGGATCTCCAGAGCCTAATACTAAAATATTAATTTCTCCTTCACTTTGCTGCAACGCATTCCAAAAAATATCCGGTAATAAATCAGCCCCTTTTTCGCCAACTAAACGACCAATAAATGTATAGAGTGGTTTGGTTTTGTCTAAATTGAAAACATCGCAAAGCGCATCTTTGTTTGCTTTTTTTCCACTTTCTACAGTTCTATTTGTAAATCCCTTTGTAAGCATTGTATCTTTCTGCGGATTCCAAACTTCATTATCAATGCCATTTAAAATGCCGAAAGATTTACCTCGTTCTTGCGCTAACAAACTTTCTAAACCATTTGCCTTATAGCTAATCTCATCTAAATAACTAGGAGAAACAGTAGTTACTCGCCATGCGCATTTAATTGCAGAGGCCAATGGATTAATAGAATTGCCCCAATCTAATTTGCTAGAGTTGCGCAAATCGTAAGCTGGTAAGTAATGTAATTTGTCCCATCCAAACTGACCTTGATATTGCCCATTATGAATAGTTAAAATTGTAGGAATATGGCTTAAATGGCGATAAGCATGACTATTACTTACCATAAAAGGAATTAAGCCGGTATGATGGTCGTGACAATGTATCACATCAGGCTTATGTTCCCATTGTGCAATCCAATCTAAACTGGCAATTTGATAAGCTATAAATCGCTCTGTATCATCATCATACCCATAAACCCTTTCTCTATCTAATAAGCCTGCTATATGAACTAAAAATAAATCGAAACCTAGTTTATTGGTTTTTTCTCTAAATATTCTAACGGGAAGATTATTATAACCTAAACGCACCCAACCATCATAAACCACTTCAAATTCATTTTGATGCAAAAACTTAGTATCATAAGCAGGCATTACTACTTTAGCCACATGACCAAGTTTGTTTTGATATTTAGGTAAAGCGCCAACAACATCACCCAAACCGCCAACTTTTGCTACTGGGTAACATTCTGCACTAAAGTGTATAATCTCCATAATGAGGTGTTAAAAAAAACTTACTCAAAATAGGCATTAGATTGAGTATTGCAAACATTTTAAAAAAAAATAATTTTATATGGTGTATAAACAACTTAAAAATTAATTTGTAGGAAAAATTTTAACAAAAAAGAAAAAGCTCCGAAAAATCGGAGCCTTAAACAAAACAAAAAATAAATCTGAAATTATTCTACTAAAACTCTTCTTGAGCCATTATGGCATAAAATTCTTTAATTGCGTTAAATTGAGGATGTAGGGAAACAACATTACCAAATACCAATAATGCTGGTGATGCTAACTTTTTCTCTTCTATCAATTCTTCAATGGTATCTACTATACCTACTACCACATTTTCATTTTGGGCAGAACCATTTTCTATTACGGCAACAGGCAAATCGTACTTTCCTTCTGCTTTAAATATAGAAGCTATTTCTTTGATCTTTTCGATGCCCATTAGCACTACAATTGTTGCATTAGATTTGGCAGCTACATACAAATCTGGCGAAATATCGCCTTTGGCATTGGTACCAGTTACTACCCAAAAACTTTCGCTTAAATTACCGTAAACCATCGGGATTTTTTGCAAGCCTGGTACGCCCAAAGCACTTGATACACCAGGAACAATTTCTGTTGGTATGCTATATGATTCTGCTACGTCTATCTCTTCAAAACCTCGAGCAAAAACAAATGGATCGCCACTTTTTAAACGCACTACATGTCCGTAGTTTAATGCATAATCTATCATTAATTTATTGACTAATTCTTGAGAAAATGTCTCATCTCCAGAACATTTGCCCACATAAACTTTAATTGCATTTTGAGGCGCATGATTTAACAATGCCTCATTTACCAAAGCATCATACAATACAACGTTGGCAGTTGCCAAAGCTTTTACACCTTTTAAAGTTAACAAATCTAGATCTCCTGGACCTGCACCTACTAACGTTATTTTTGGTTCGATTTGAGTTTTTTCAATTTTGCTTAAAATCATGCCGCAAAGTATTAATGTATTTCAATAACACAAATATATATAATGTCTATGGAAATAGTAGAATTTATTTTAAAATATATATTTTTTATTAAATTGCTTATTACAACAAATTATTGTTCATCACAAAATGCATTAACTGTACCGATGTTTTAGTATTTGTCTTTTTTCTTAAATTTTTTTTGTGGTTTTCTACTGTGGAGTAAGAAATATTTAGCTCTTTAGCAATTTGAGGGCTGTTCAATCCCCTAAGCATTAAATTTAATAGTTGCTTTTCTCTATTAGTGATTTGAGGTAGTGCTATGTTTTTAATTTGCAACTCCTGCCCCATTGTTAAATGATAATATTCAGTTTTACCATCCACTATATTAATAAGGGTCATTAAAGTTGGCCGCTTATTAAAGTTAAAGTGAGATAAATCGGTAATCATCATTAAACCACAGGTTGCACAGGTTGCATTGTTTACATATAAACCAGGCATCTGTATTAAAACCCAACGAAATGCTTTTTGTGCATTTAACATTCTAGCATAAATATTAATCCGAATATTAGATTGTTGATCTAAGGGTAATTTCAAAATTCTATCCATTGCATATTGAATAGCTGATAATACATACAAACTATCATCTGGATGAATATTCTGCGCAAAAAATAAAGGAGATTGGTTTTGCCACTGTGATTTTGCAAAAGGAGTAAGTTCACCGATGTTATCACTAGCAATAGTAATTAACATATTTGTGTTATCACCAATAAACCAACAATATGGTCCTAAGGCAAAGTTATGCGCTTCTTTAATTTGAGTTTCGAAAAAAGCTTCATAATTAATTATTCCTAATTTATTGGCAGATTTTGCATTTTTTTCAAATTGTTCTGCAGTTAGTGGTTGTAAATTTTTCATAGCGTAGGTTAGATATACCTAAGATAAATATTTTTTTTAAGCAATTAAAAATGATAGATATCTACTATTTTTTCGTCTCTTATTAAGCATTAGATTTGATTGCATTAAACCGAACCTTTGCTAAAATAAATCAATACACCAAACAGCTATCTATGTTATTTCGCGGGTTTTTAAGCGTGTTTTTTATCATTGTTGTTATATCGCAAAATAGCTACGCCCAATCACAAGCTTCTTTAGCGCAAATGTTGGCTAAAGCAGATGGACAATTATCAATTGGCAATTACAACCAAGCATCAGCTCTGCTTAAAGAAGTTTTAGCACAAGCAACTAAAACCAAAAACAAAAAACACGAAGCTTTGGCCTACGATATGTTGGCAGAAATTAGCATCAAAAAACGTGAGTTTAAAGATTATAAAACTTATGATGCCTTTGCTAATCAGTTAGCTGTACAACTTAAAGATACCACGTTATTTATAAGCTTAAATAACAGAAAAGGCATTTATTATATGGAAGAAGGCCAAAACGATATGGCTGCAATGCATTATAATACTGCTTTAAACTTAAGTTTATTAAAAAAGAACACCAAAAAACTAGCAGAAATATATAGCAATTTAGGCTCTCTTTTTTTAGCCAAAGGCGATAAAGATAAAGCGATTAGCAACTTTTTTAATGCTTTAAAACTTTACGAATTAAACAATAATGAGCGAGGAATTGGCGAAACCTACAGCAACATTTCGTCTGTTTATTATTTGATGGGTAAAATTGATGATGCCATAAATTACCAAAAAACAGGAATATCAACTAGAGAAAAAATTAATGATAAACCTGGCCTTGTAATAGCCAATATGAACATTGGGCAACTTTATCTTATCAAGAAAGAAAACACACTTGCCAAACAACATTTATCTGCAGCAGTAACTTATGCCGAACAAACTCAAAACGACAAGTTAATCGCAAGCTCGTATGCGGGGATGTCTACCTATGAAATTATAAGTACCAAAAATTTTCAGGCCGCCTTAAAATGGCAAACCAAAGCTATTAACCTTTGCGAAAAAATAGATGACAAGCAGCTTTTATCGCGATTATATGTATCTGCTGGCAATGTGGCAAACAACATTAATGATACCACCACTTCAGTTTTATATTTTAATAAAGCATTGGCACTGTCAAAAGCCATCCAAAACAAAGAGAACATCAGTAATGCTTACGAAAAACTGAGCAATTTTTACAACACTAGAGGCAATTTTAAGAAGGCATACGATAATTACAAGCAACACATTTTATATCGCGATAGCATTAACGAAAAAAGTAATCTCTCAAAAATTGAAGAAGTTAGGGTAAAATATGAAACGGAGAAAAAAGATGGAGAAATTTTGAGATTAATTTCTTCTGAGCGTTTGAAACAACTTCAAATTGAAAAACAGAATGCCCTAATTGCTGGCAATGTTTTATTGGCAAAACAAAAGCAGAGCGAAATAGAATTGCTATCTAAAGAAAGGCAATTACAGGATTTTAGGTTGAACGAGCAGAACGAAAAAATTAAAATTCAAAACTTAAACACCATTAATAAAGAGCAGCAATTGCGTTTGGTTAAAGCAGAGCAATTGGCAAACGAACAGCAATTGATTAACGAAAAATCAACACGAAACCTGTTAATTGTAGGCTTTTTAATGTTGTTAGGATTAATTTATGGGGTTTTTAATCGCTACCAGTTAAAGAAAAAATTAGAACAACAAACAGCGCTTTTATCAATCAGAAATAACATCAGCAAAGATTTACATGATGAAGTTGGCAGTACATTAACCAGCATAAATATTTTAAGTAATGTTTCTCAACAGGCAATTGATGTGAATGCTTCTGAAGCCAAAAAAATGTTGCAAAAAATTGCATTTCAAAGTAAAACTATACAGCAGAGCATGAGCGACATTGTTTGGAGTATACAACCCAACAATGAAAAAATAGAAAATCTGGCTATTAGGATGCGAGAGTTTGCAGCTCAAACATTAGAACCTTTACATATTAATTTGCTTTTTGAGGTAGATGATGACTTGCAGAAAATTTCACTACCTATAGAATACCGCAAAGAAATTTTACTGATTTACAAAGAAGCATTAACCAACATTTGTAAACATGCTAATGCCCAAAAGGTTAACATTAGTTTTAAAAAGACCAATAAAAACAGCGCTGAACTTATCATTACAGATAATGGCACTTGGAAGGGCGAAACATCTGGAACAGGTTTAAGAAGTATGAAAGAACGAGCTTTTGCAATAAATAGCCAGTTAAAAATAGAGCATCAAAATATTGGAACCGAATTGCACCTATTAATTAACTTACCCTAACATGGGATACAATTAATATAAAAATCAATAAAACCCAACACATGGCTATTAATGTTTTGATTTTTGAAGACAACAATAATTTACGTTTTAGTATTGAAACGATGCTAGAATGGAATGCCGATTTTAATTTAATTAAGGCAATGCCAGATGCGAATTCGCTAGATGAAATTTTGAAAAAGCACCATGCTGATGTTATTCTTATGGATATTGATATGCCAGGTTTAAATGGAATTGAAGCGCTAAAGAAAATTCGCCAACAAAACCTAGAAGTGCATGTAATTATGCTTACTATTTTTGAAGATGAAAATAACATTTTCGATGCCATTTGTGCTGGCGCCAACGGTTATTTATTAAAGAAAAATTTTGACCAGGTTCCTGCAGCAATAATGGATGTAATGGCAGGTGGTGCCCCGATGACAAGCAGTATCGCTAAAAAAGTACTTTCATTTGTGCCCAAAAAACAAACTAATCATCAAAATACCACAGAATTATTAACCCAAAGAGAAACACAAATTTTAGAATACGTGATAAAGGGTTTTAGCTATAAAATGATAGCTAGCGAATTGCAGATCTCTATTGAAACCATTCGCAGTCATATTAAAAAAATATATAAAAAGATGCAAGTAAATAGTGCTACCGAGGCTATTTACAAATATAATCAAGGATAGGGTTATTGTATCCCCTCACCCTTTTATGGTATTGATGGCTGTTGAGCAAGCAGCTAAATTTGACTTATCAACTTAAAAATCAAACCATGAAAAGACTACTTATTCTACTAACTCTCTTTATTGCCACTAACCAAATGGTTAGTGCACAAAAATGCGATTGTAACCCGAACGGATTTAACCCTTTTGTATTTTCATATCAAAAAACCAATCAAACGGTTAAAGGCGGACATCAGTTTAGTGTTAAATGCAATACTCCAGTAAGCCTAAATGGTGGTTACAAATGCAATTATACAAACCCAGTTTGTGACGTAAAACTTAATGCAAGATTAACAAACGCAGCTGGAGATGTGATTAAAACCTACTCAAGCTTTAGTTTCCCTTTTAAGCATGAGTTTGAAACTGACGGGAATTATGTTCTAGAGATTTTTCCAGTTTGTGGTGGCACAAAATGCCCTAGTGTAAAATTCTTTTTCGGAGTTAGCTGTGATGAAGAGATAGCTTGTGGCTGTAATGAAAAAACCGGCTGGGACAATATCTATGCTTCAGTAGATCAAGTTTCAAAACAAATTAAATGTGGCGAAACCATTGATTTAAAAGTAGGAATGCCCTTTGCACTTAAAGGTGGTTATAAATGCGAAGGCAATTGCGATGCAGTTTTAAACGCTAAACTCACCAATTTAGGTACCGGCAGAGTTCAAAATTTCGCCAATTTTAAAATGGACGGCGTAAACTCACCATTTCCGGTTGCAGGCAAGTACAAACTGGTTATTTATCCGCTTTGCGGAAATAAAAAGTGTAAAACCTGCACGCTATATATTACTGTAAACTAAAAAGCTAAACCATGAAAACTAAGCTATTGTTATTGTTAATACTCATCAGCGGGTTCTGCAAAGCACAAATAAATACAAAAGAGATTAAACGCACTGCCGAAGGTAGAGTGAATGAAAGTTTAAATAAGGGTGTTAATGCTGGCATTGAGAAAATTGAAAAAGGCATCGTCAATATTTTTAAAGGTAAAAAAGCCAAAAACATCGTAAGCACAGATACTTTAAGCAACACAGAAACACCGCTATCAAATGAAGAAGTGAGTGAGCCTTCTCAACAAAATTCAGATATTTTAAGAAAGTTTGATTTTGTGCAGGGCGATAAAATTTTAGTGTTAGAAAATTTTACACAAGATAATTTGGGAGATTTTCCGGCCAAGTGGAGCACTAACAGTGGTGGTGAAATTGTTGAGCTAAATGGCGAGAACTGGTTTAACTTAGGTAAAAACGGTGTCTTTATGCCTCAATTTATCAATAACTTACCTGATAATTTTACATTTGAGTTTGATGTAACTAGCAGTGCCAATTTTAATTTTTACAGCAATCCGCTAAGCTTTTCTATTGCCGAATTAGCGAAACCCGCTACCGATTATGTGAAGTGGAAACAGTTTAATCGTTTAGGCAGAAATGGCATAGAATTAGGTATCCATCCAAAATCAGTTTCTACATCAAATAGCAAAGGTACTACCAACTACCAAATTTACCTTAATGGCAATTACGGCGTTAAAAACAAAGCGATGCAAAATGAGTTCATCAGCGATATAAAAGCCACGGTTCATGTAAGCATTTGGCGCCAAAAAAACAGATTAAGGGTTTATTTAAACCAAGAAAAAGTTTGGGATTTACCAACTGCTTTTATTGATGGCAAAAAATACAACAGCATTTTGTTTCAAACCGGAAATTTTAAAAAAGAAGAAGACAAATATTACATCAATAATTTGAGGTTAGCTGTGGGTAATCCTGATACCAGAAACAAGCTACTTACCGAAGGTAAATTTGTATCATCAGGTATTTTATTCGATGTAAATTCTGCAACCATTAAAATAGAATCTTATGGTTTAATTAAAGCTATTGCCGCTATTCTGCAAGAAAACCCGAGCTTAAAAATTAAAATAATTGGCCATACAGATAGTGATGGCGAAGAGAAAGAAAACTTAAAACTTTCTAAACAACGTGCCGAAGCGCTGAAAAATATGTTAAACGCAGATTTTGGAATTACTAACACCAGAATGCAAACCGATGGCAAAGGAGAAAGCCAACCAGCTATGCCAAATACCAGTGAAATTAATAAAGCCAACAACCGTAGGGTTGAATTCATTAAAATTAAATAAATCAAATACCATGAAAAAATTAGCACCTATCGCAATGTTGATGATCTGCTTCATCAGCTTTGCTAACGCACAAAAGGGCAAAAAAGACGATGTTTTTAACAATCCGAACAATAAAGCAGCAAGAATACTCCCTGATTTAAATATATTATTAGTACCACAACTACGCAATGGTGGTAGCGAGTCGGTTTATCAACCTGTAGCTGGCGTAACGGGTAGAATAAAAATACCTGTAAATCTGATAATTAAAAACATCGGCTTTGCAACCTCAAAACCAAGTAAAGTGGTTTTGTATGCTCATTATCAAAGAAACAGAACTTTATCTGAGATAGAACATGGTATGGAGGAAGGTGCATTTAATGATGCAGCCGTTTCTGAGCCTATGTTTTTAGAAGCCTTGCCACAGGGAAAAGAAATTGGAAGAAAACACGCTTTCACTTTTAATCGATTTCCAAATTTGGCACCAGGTAAAAAAGTGAAGCTAAAAGCAGTTATTACACATCCAGGAATAAATGGAGAATTAAATACTGACAATAATACATCGAGAGAGTTTGAAGTGATTTTAACAACCGAAAATTAATGCCATAATTTTAAAATTTAGATTATTACAACCAATAGCCCCAATTAATTATCACCATGAAAAAAATATTATTTATTCTTTTAATACTTCCTCAGATATTATTTGCTCAACTTAGGTCGGGGCAGTATAAACTCGCCTTAGTAACCAATGCTTACAGAATGGAAGTTACTAACGGTAACTTTATTCGTGTTGCAGAAGACTGTAGAGCTCGAACTTATAATTGCGGTAACCAAGTATGGCAAGTAACAGGGCTAAGTGGAGTTGACAATAGTTATTCTATTTCATTAGTAGGTAGCGGTGGTAAATATTTAACTTGGGATTATCCAGTAAATGGGGTGCACAAGTTACAAATCTCATTACAAAACAGATACCCAACTGCTAAACTAAAACACCAAAAGTTCGTAATTGTAATGGGTGATAAACGAAGTTATCAAATACAACCAGCGATAGAAGATAGAGAGGGTCAAAATAATTATTTTTTGGGTGCTACACTTGCTTCGGGTGCACACCATGCGGTAGGTTTTTATAAAGCTACATCTGATAATCCAATAAAAGAAATTAGTAATGAATGGGTTCTTGCACCGCCAATTACTCCATTACCTGCCCAAAGCAGTCCGGCTGTTGTAGTAGCGCCTCCATCAGATAATAAAATTGATATTGATATTAAAACTGGCGCTGATAACTTGGAGCCAAAAAGCACTCAACATCATCCAGAAATAAGGATAATATTAAAAGATAGACCCGACATTATTAAACAAAATATTAATGATGGAAGAGAATGGCCAAACAATTCTATCAAAAGAATTTCTATTCCATTACCCGCTGACATCACCGTAAATGACATTAAAGAGCTGCATGTTTATCGCAAAAGAGATGGTTTACAATACGTTTGGCAACTTGGCGAAAAAGATAATTGGAATGTTGATAAAATTTCTTCTACCGCACGACTAAAGGTTAATGGAGTTATGAAAACCTTTAAATTTTCAGATTTTATTAGTCCGATGGGTAGCTCGCAACCACTGTTTAGATTTATTTACGAAGGCGGAAATGGAAGAACTGAGGGCCAATTTTTTAAAGGTGTTTTAGGTTATACTGACCCAACTAATTACGCCAGAAATACTACTAATACCTCAGCAAATCCAGTATTTAGAATAGAAACTTTAACTGGCGGAGATGATTTGCGTGGTGGTAACGACAACCTAAATGTATTGATCAGATTAAAAATAAGACCCGTTAGAAACATTGCAATAAATAACATTAACAACCGTGAGAATTGGGGAAATTTTACTGAAAAAACCGTAACAAAAACCATAACAGCCGCACCTTTTACTTTTGATGATATAGAAGATATTGTGTTAAGACATACCGGCGGAGGTGGTATTGGCGCTGATAATTGGTACTTAGACAAGCTTAAAATTACTTTAACTATAGCGGGAGAAACCAGAGTTTTAGTAGACCAAGTTGCTGCACCAATCCATTATTTTACAGGCGATAGCCGTTCTAAAATATTTCAAATTTTAAGGTAGTTAATGATGAAAAAGCTTTTAATGATGGCAGCACTGCTGGTTAGCGTGGTAAGCGCTACCGCACAAAAAGATAAATTTAACCCTGCAGTTGCAGGCAACCCTAATAAATCTGTCTCAAGAGCTTTACCAGATTTAACTTTCGAGTTGGTTCCCGTACTTGTAGGTTCTGGCAATGGCATAGAAATAGTAGAAGGCATACCGGGTAGGATAAATATTCCCATCAACTTTATGGTGAAAAATATTGGCTTAGCAACTTCTAAACCTACTACTATTTATGCCGAATATAGGTTTTTAGGCACACAAAGAGTGGGTAACGACATGCGTGAAAGTGTAATACATGTTCGTTCGGATGTAATGCCCTTGCAAGCTATAGAACCTGGAAAAGAAGTTTTGCGAAAGCAAAATTTTACCTTTAAAACTACACCAGCGCAAGCTTATGGTAAGCCTTTAAAATTAAGATTAGTTATTGTAGTAGCCGGCTTAAATAACCAAAATGAATTGTTGGTTAGCAACAATACTTCTGATGAGTTATCGATAAAATTTGAAAAATAGCTATTTTCTTGACTCTTATAAAACATAATATGAAACTTTTAAAAACATCAGCTTTGCTAATTTTAATTGGATTGGCAACGGCAACCTCGGCTCAAAAAAAATCAAATGAACAAAGCAAAAATGCTCCCTGCCCATTGCCACAATATAAAAAGGGACAAACATCGGCTCAAGTTAATGAAGAAACCAGAAAGTATGTAGAATGTAAAAAGCTTTTAGAAGCCAAACGAAGAGAGGAGGCTCAAGAAGCTGAGAAAAGACGACAAGAAAAATTACAACAACAAGAAGAGCAAAAAGAAAGAGATAGGCTAAATAGACAAATTGATCAAGAAAAAAGAGCAGAAGAGAAGCGAAGAGAAAATGTACGTAGAGAGGATGAGCGTCAACGCAATGCCCTAAATGCTCAAATTGATAGAGAAAAAAGAGCAGAAGAAATACGCAGGCAAAGAGAACAAAACACCAACAGACAACCGCAAAGAACATCATCGCCACAAAGAAACGACCCCGAAAAGGAAGCAGCACAGCAAGCCAGAGAAGAAAGACAAAGATTAGCTAGAGAAAGAGCAGCCGAAGAAAGAAGAAAAAAGCGAGAAGCTGAGGGAAATTGATAAATCATATTAAAAGCTTTAATGAAAAAGTTAGTGTTATTTTGGGTTTTAATTAGCATATCAATAAGCTGTACTTTACTTAAAAATGGCATCAGCTATGCCGGTGAAGAAGGTGTGTTTGCTAAGCATTATTTCCAATACCCAACCAATTGTAGAAAAGTTGAATATGGCGAGCCAAATTTAGAATTGGGGATTGAATTTAGACCTCATAAAAATGGACGTATACGAGGTATTAGGATAAAAAACCCGCAAACAGGCAATTTGAGGTTATCGCTTTGGGATGCAGATGAACAAAAATTACTGAACACCTTTACTTTTAACAACAATAACCCAAGCAAATACAATTTTATTTATTTCCAAATTCCGCTACAGGCCAATAAAACCTATTGCTTAACAGTTAATGTAAGAGCCTATTATTATCACGCTTTAACATTTGATAAATTACCATTAACCCTACCTGAAATTACCTTAACAAATAGCGTTTATGCTGAAGGAATTTACCAGCGCTACCCAGCATTTAAAGTAGATCAAGTAATACATGGTTTAATTGATTTAGACTTTGATTGGGAAGTGAAATGATTTTTTTGAAGCGCAGATGAAGTACTTCTATTAATGTTAGTCCCACTTTACGCTATATTCCCGATAAATCGGGATAAGCCGCTTCAATTGGGGCTAAAAACGAAGGCTAGTGCTAGTAAAACATAAATAGTTGCAGAAAAAGAAGTACAACAAACCAGATTGAATGAAAATCCTTTTTCATTAGCCAATTTAGTCATCCGATTAATAATTTGCTGCTGCCCATATTCATCAGTCAACTATCGTTAAACCACAAAAAGATTGAAATGAAAGCGGGACTACCGTAACCGATGCCCCGCTGAAATTGCTTTTCCAAATAATAAGACTAATGAACTATTGAACCAATGTCCTAATCTACTCTACCGAAGCTCTAAACATTAATGCGCCAACAGTTAAATTTGTACGGCTATCAATTAAAATTGCTGATCCATTTGCACGGTTATCGCCATATAAATCGAAGGCCAAAGCATCGGCTGTTTTAACAATTACACGTCCAATATCATTCAATTTAAATTCATCAGCGGCATGTTTTTCCAAGGTATTGATATCCACTTTGTGCAAAATCTCGTTGATTTTACATTTGGTAATTTTGCTATTATGCTGAATTAAATACATAATCGATGTATCTAAAGCTCGGGTATCCATCCAACATAAATCTGCTTCAATTAGTTTAGACTCTATTGGCAAAGCCGATGAATTAACCAAGGTATCTCCTCTACTGATATCAATATTATCTTTTAAGTGAATAGTTACAGATTGACCAGCTAATGCCTGCTCCAATTCATTTTCGAAAAATTCGATTTTACTGATGGTAGAACTTGTACCAGCAGGTAAAACTGTAATGCGATCATTAACTTTAAAAGTGCCACTTAAAACTCTACCTGCGTAACCACGGTAATCGTGTAGTTCATCTGTTTGTGGCCTAATTACCCATTGTACAGGCATGCGAGCTTTGGTTGTTTTGTCTTGCAAATCGGTATCAACCTGCTCCAAAAAGTGCAATAAACTTTTTCCGCCGTACCAATCCATATTTGCAGATGGTTGCACAATGTTATCGCCTTTAAGTGCGCTAACCGGAATGTAAGTAACCTCTTTTAAGCCCAAATTTTGTGCTAAAGCTTTGTATTTTTCTTTAATGGCATTAAAAACAGTTTCGCTGTAATCCATCATATCCATTTTGTTTACCGCAACTACAATATGTTTAATGCCTAGAAGCGAAACCAAGTAAGAATGGCGGATAGTTTGCTCTACAACTCCGTTTCTAGCATCAATTAAAATAATGGCCAAATTAGCGGTAGAAGCACCTGTAACCATGTTTCGGGTATATTGTATATGTCCGGGAGTATCGGCAATAATAAATTTTCGCCTTGCGGTTTGGAAATATTTATAAGCCACATCAATGGTAATGCCTTGCTCACGTTCGGCTCGTAAACCATCTGTTAAAATGGCTAAATCTATGGTACCATCATCATTTTTGCGATTTGAACTTTGCAAAGCTTCCAATTGATCTGCTAAAATAGAATCGGTATCGTATAACAAGCGACCAATGAGGGTACTTTTGCCATCATCTACACTGCCTGCGGTAAAAAATTTTAGTATGTTCATTTTGTTTTTAGTATTGAGATATGAGTATCAAGTATCAAGACTTTGCAAGCTTGTTACCAATACTATATATTAAATTTTTTTAATGAATTATTAGGGCTCATACCAAATCTTGATACTTGATACTCGCTACTTGATACTCCCTTAAAAATACCCCCCTTTTTTTCTGTCTTCCATTGCGGCTTCAGAAACTTTATCGTCTAAACGGGCGCCACGTTCCGAGATTTTAGATTCACTGATTTCTTGAATAATGTCATCAATCAAATCGGCATCAGATTCTACCGCAGCGGTACAAGACATATCGCCAACGGTACGGAAACGCACTTTTTTGCTTGTAACTACATCATCATCATCCATATTTAAAAATGGAGATGCAGCCATTAACTGACCGTTACGGGTAATACAATCGCGTTGGTGTGCAAAATAAATACTTGGCAAAGCGATGTTTTCACGGCGGATGTAATTCCAGACATCAAGCTCGGTCCAGTTGCTAATTGGAAACACCCTTACGTTTTCACCTTTGTGGATTTTACCATTGTAAATATTCCATAACTCGGGGCGTTGGCGCTTTGGATCCCATTGTCCGAACTCATCTCGTACCGAGAAAATACGCTCTTTTGCACGAGCTTTTTCTTCATCTCTTCTGGCACCACCAATGCAGGCATCGAACTTATGTTCTAAAATGGTATCTAAAAGTGTTACCGTTTGTAAAGCATTTCTACTTGCATTTTTGCCGGTTTGCTCAATTACTTTTCCTTCATCAATAGATTGTTGTACAGAACCAATAATTAGTTTCTCGCCAATTCTAGCCACCATTTCATCACGGTATTGAATGGTTTCTTCGAAATTATGACCAGTATCTATATGCACTAATGGGAAAGGAAATTTTCCTGGTCTAAATGCTTTTTCTGCCAAACGCACTAATGTAATCGAATCCTTTCCGCCAGAAAACAGTAATGCTGGTTTCTCAAATTGCCCAGCTACTTCACGTAAAATATGAATAGCTTCTGCTTCAAGTTCGTCTAAATAATCAAAATTGTATTCGCTCATTTGTAAATGTTGTAATGTTTTAAAGTTGGAATGTTGTAAGGTTGAATTACAAGTTCCAGATATTCTCTTGTTGCCTTGGTTCGTGTCCTCACGAACCAATTTATTTAATACTTCTTATTTTGCTTCATGGAGACAGAAAAACAAAATTATATTCCTCCCCCAGCACCCTCCAAAGGCCGACACCCCTCAGAGTTTCATAGCTAATTATATCGCCATGTTTTGTTTCCCCACAAACCATTTTTTATATTTCATTTCGTGAAGACACGAACCGGGGACTGTATTTTATCAAGCACCTCGCTGTAAGATTGCTTCGTACCTCGCAATGAAGATGGTTTAAGTCCTTCAGCTTTCTTCAAACCTTCCATTTTACCTCTCCCATCTTCCATCCTATTTATTCCTTGCTAGCGACAACCTCTTCTGCCGTATTGTGTAATCCACATTCCTTTTTACTTTGATCTTCCCACCACCATCGGCCTGCTCTAAAATCTTCGCCGGGCTGTACAGCTCTTGTACATGGGGCACAGCCGATACTCGGAAAACCTTTATCATGTAAAGTATTGTACACGATGTTATTGTCTTTAATGTATTTTTTCACCTCTGTTAAACTCCAATCGAATATGGGATGAAATTTAACGAGTTGATTTGAAGCATCATATTCTAAATCTTGCATATCTTCTCGGTTTGCACTTTGCTCTGCCCTAATTCCGGTTACCCAAATCTCGTTTCCAGATAAGGCACGTTTTAACGGCTCAATCTTACGGATATGGCAACATTCCTTTCTATTCTCAACAGACTCATAAAAACTATTTGGCCCTTTGGTGTTCACCATTCTTTCTAACAAATCTGCCTGTGGATAATAAGCATGAATGGTTTGTTTGTAGACTTCCAAAGTTCTGTTCCACACGTAATAAGTTTCAGGGAACAACCTTCCTGTTTCTAGCGTAAAAACTTTAATTGGGATTTTATTGGCAAAAATCAAATCAGTAATAACTTGATCTTCCCAACCAAAACTGGTGCTAAAAACAATTTTGCCTTGGTATTTTTTGGTCAAATACCAAAGTTTTTCAACAATGGTTAAACCAGTCAATTCTTGCTTTAAATTTTCTAATTCTTCCATTTATATTAATTTTAAAATAAATATAATCACACTGCGCAAACTCACTAACATTACAATTATGCCAACTGCTACCATAATTGTTTTTGCAGAAATTTTGTTTGATACTCTTGCAGCAATTGGCGATGCCAAAGCACTTCCAATAATTAAACCTACAACCGCTTCCCAATACCTACCGCCTAACATCGTAAAAAAAGTAAGTGAACTTAAAGTGGCAATAAAAAACCTAGATATTTTTACCGTTCCTAATGAAAATAATGGGTGCCGGCCGCCTGCAATTAGGCTAGACAAAACGATTGATCCCCAACCTCCGCCAAATGCGGCATCAATAAAACCACCAACAAAACCTAATGGAGCAATTTTTTTGATTTTTTGAGCGCCTGTTTTTTTGTTTTTGATGTTAAATGCTTTCAATAAAATAATACCACCTAAACACAGCGTGTAAACACCAACAATTGGTTTTACATAGGCGCTATAATGTTCAAGTGAAGATAAAATATAAGCACCTAAAACGGCTCCTATTATAGCTGGGATGATTAAAATTTTAAAAAGTTTCCAATTTACATTACCCATTTTATAGTGCATCCAACCAGCAATACCATTACTTAATACTTCTGAAATATGAATTGCCATACTTGCTGATGCCGGAGGCAAACCCATTGCCAATGAAAAAGATGCGGTAGTTACGCCATAAGACATGCCGATGGCTCCATCTATCATGGCAAAAACAAATCCAGCTCCCAAAAACCAATAAAATAGAGGATCGATATCTATTAAAAAAGTTTTAAATGCTGGCTCTGTATTCCATAGTGTTAAACCTGCAGTGTAAATAAATAATACTGCTGAAACCCAAATTAGCCATTTGATATTCCGCTCTGCGAAGCTTTTTTTATTATTTACTAAACCCTGTGTAACCTGATTTAGCTTTTTCACTTTCGATGCAAAATCACCTTTTAAGGTTTGGCGCAATGCACTCATGTTTTGCAAAGTATCATCTAACTCTGCCGGTATTCCTTCATTTAAAATTTCTTTTAAACGTTTAGCAATGGTAGGCGATTTACCATTGGTAGAAATTGCAATTTTTAAATCTCCTTTTTGAACGATAGAACCTAAATAAAAATCACATAAATCTGGCTTGTCGGCTACATTAATCAGCAATCCTTTTTGATGTGCATCAGTTCTTATAATTTCATTTAAAACGTTATCATTGGCAGCTGCAAATACGATATCTACTTCATTTAAGTCATCTATATCATAGCTTTTTTGTGTAATTTTTAGGTTTGGATAATTTTTAGCCAACTCAAAAATCTCTACATTAATTTCTTTGGCAACTAATTTTACATCAGCCAGTTGGCTATTATTTAAAATTGCTGTTAGTTTCTCCAAACCAATGTTTCCACCACCAATTAATAAGGTACGCAACTTGTTCAGTTTTATAAAAACCGGAAAAAGTTGGTTCCCTTTTTCTTCAGCAGAAAAAGCTACATCAATATCAATTTTAGGAGATGGCAACATATTGTTTAATCAACTTTTTAAATGATGGATGTAAAGAAACTACCTCACCAAAAATTAACAATGCTGGTGCTTGTATTTTTTCTCTTTTAGTAATTTCTAAAATAGAGCTAACTGTACCAACCACTAACTTTTCATCTTCTGATGAACCGTTTTGCACAACCGCAGCTGGTAAATTATGGCGGCCTTCTGCCTTAAATATTTCTACAATTTCTGCCAGTTTTTTTAATCCCATTAAAATAATCACTGTCGCGTTAGATTTTGCAGCTTGGTAAATATCATCAGACAATGCGCCACTAGAAACCGTGCCCGTAATAACCCAAAAACTTTCACTTAATCCGCGATGGGTAACAGGAATTTGTTGCAAACCTGGAACTCCAATAGAACTAGAAATACCAGGGATAACTGCTACAGGAATATTATACGAATCTGCAAAATCCAATTCTTCGTAACCTCTGCCAAACACAAACGGATCGCCACCTTTTAAACGTACCACATGACCATAATTCAACGCATAATCTACCATCAATTTGTTAATGGCATTTTGTGCAAAAGAATGTTCGCCAGAGCGTTTGCCAACATACACTTTAATCGCTTCGGCAGGTGCGTGAGTTAACAAAGCTTCATTAGTTAAAGCATCATACAACACCACATCGGCAGTTTGCAGGGCCTTTACGCCTTTTAAAGTCAACAAATCTGGGTCGCCGGGACCAGCACCTAGTAAGGTTATTTTTGGGATTATATTTAAGTTTCTATCTAACATTATACTGTTGCCCTTAGGACTTTTATTTTATTTAAAAAATCATTTGCTTCTCCAAAATATCGTTGAGCAAACTCCGCAGATGGTTCATTTTTATTAATTTGAAGCACTAGATCGGCAAAAGAACCACCAAAATTGAACTCACCACTCTCTACAAAATGGTTATCAAATTCTCTTATTACGCCAACTTGTGTGCTGCTGTTAATTCCTTTATCTAACAATAAAGATTTTGCTGCATTTACCATGGTGCTATAGCTGTGGTAAATCGAATCCGAATAGGCTTTATTTTGCAAAGTTTCATTTGCCCAACCTAATTTTTCTTCGGCTTCTAACAACAGTGTAGCAACCAAATCAATTACCACACCTGCACATTCGCCTACGCCGATTGCAGTTACAAAAGTCTCTTCGTGCCCCCAGTCTACAAACTCTTCTGCTTTTAAATTTGCTAAATCACCAAGTGGTTTTAGTAACTGATAAAAATGATCTTTACCTTTTCTATCATAATATTGATGGAAATTTTCTTCGCCTAAATTGTTAGTCTTAAAATCATTCAATAAAAAATGTAAAACCTGTGGCGCTCTTTTAGATGGCACTTTAATCACTCTTTCGGCAACTCTACCAACACCATTTCCAACCGTTCCGCCACCTAACATTACCTGCACCGCTGGCACAACCTTTCCTTCTGCCTTTACCGAACTGCCATGAAAACCAATTTCTGCTAAACCATGCTGACCACAAGAATTCATACAGCCAGAAATTTTAATCTTGATGTTTTTCTCGTAAATAAATTCTGGAAAATCCTCATAAATCACCTCTTCCAAAACCTCAGCTAAAGTCATGCTGTTCGAAATCCCTAAATTACAGGTATCGGTACCCGGACAAGTGGTGATATCTGCCAAACTATCGAAACCTGCATTGGCAAAGCCGATATCTGATAGTGCTTTGTATAAAGATGGCAATGCTGATTCTTGCACAAATTTTAATAACAATCCCTGATTTTGGGTAATGCGAATTTCATCGGCTACGTAAGGTCTCACCGCATTTACGAAAGCTCGTACTTTATCGGTTTTAATATCGCCAACCAAAACTTTTACGTAAACACCAAACAAACCACCTTGCTTTTGCTCAAAAACGTTTGTAGCCAACCAATGCTGATAATGGTTTTCGTTTTCTAAAACAACTTCAGCATAATCTTGTGTAAATGGATAGCTAGGCAACGGAACCGTAGTTAAATCTATTTTATAAGTTTTTACTTTATTGGCTGTTCTTTCTTCATCAACCAAACGTAAAACCTCATCTAAACCTAATTTTTGCACTAAATATTTTAAACGAGCTTTATTTCTGTTGTTGCGTTCGCCATGTCTATCGAAAACACGTAAAACCGATTCAGTAAACGGAATAAGCTGGTCTTCTGGTAAAAAATCATTGATGGCACTCGCTAAAAATGGCTGTGCACCTAAACCGCCTGCAAATAAAACCTTAAAACCACGCTCTCCAGCTTCATTAATTTTAGGAATAAAACCTAAATCGTGGATATAACTGTAGGCGGTATCTTTATCACTCGAAGAAAAAGAAATTTTAATTTTCCGTCCCATTTCTTGGCAAATTGGATTGCGCAAAAAATAAGCAAAAACCGCTTGTGCATAAGGAGAAACATCAAAAGGCTCATCAGGGTCAATGCCCGATGTTGGTGATGAAGTGACATTTCGAACTGTATTTCCGCAGGCTTCACGCAACGTGATATCATCTTGCTCTAGCTTTGCCCAAAGTTCTGGCGTTCTATCTAAACTAACATAATGCAACTGAATATCCTGACGCGTAGTTAAATGCAAATTACCACTTCCGTATTCATCGGCAATGTCGGCAATACGCAACAATTGTTTAAAATTCACTTTACCAAAAGGCAATTTTATACGGATCATTTGCACACCAGGTTGGCGTTGCCCGTAAACTCCTCTTGCTAAACGTAAACTTCTAAAACGTTCTTCATGTATTTTTCCAGAACGAAAATCATTGATTTTTTTCTCCAGATCGATAATATCTCTCTCCACAACCGGATTTTCTAGTTCTGTTCTAAAACTTTGCATACAAAAAATTTGATTTAAGAATTCGAAGTAGACAGCCTACTTCTGCCATATTTTATTTGCTTATTAAAGTAAAATAAGCGAGCAAACAAAATATGATGTTGCAAATATATAAAGTATATAGACTTAGTCGTCTTTTTATTTTAACTTTTTTTCAAATTCAGTAGTTTATGAAGTATGAGGCTGTTAAAAAAATTTGAAAAGGAATGGTATATGCTTTAGGCAACCGGCAGTCCTGCTATTTGCTGCCTGCCTACCGCAGGCAGGCAATCTTTTTTGTTTGTTCTTTTAACTTCGCTACCGATATAAAATCGGCTAACGTCAGGATAACAAACAGAAAAGGATTTACGCTCTTATCAGGTTTAAGATTTAAGGGTTGTACATTATGGCTAAACCTCACCCTTGCAACATTTTGTGGTTGGGCTACTATTGTTTTTCCCTCCCCTAAAGGAGAAAGAAATTAAGCAAGTGCTTTTAGCCCTAATGTAAATCGTAAGGTTAAAAATTGTTGAAAGTGTTCTGTGTGCAACAGACCAAGGTTGCAGTTTATTATATACCCTCACCGCCTCGCTTCGTGTCTTCACGAACAGAAACATGGGCGAGATTGATGAAACCTATACAATCAAATATCCTCCCCCTGCCCTTCCAATAAATCGGACTAAACTCTCCAAAGGGGGACTGCATGATAATATCTTGAAAATAAAAAATAAGCTTAATGTGTTCTGTGTGCCACAGACCAGGGTTTTTCACTATGTAAGAAATATAAGTTCATTTAAGTCGTGGCTTATCATCCAAATGGTAATTTAAATCTTGATGCTGGCAAAAACCTAAATAGTTGCAAATGAATTGCGTTTTAGCCCCGACATACGCGGAAATACCCGGTTCTTCATCGGGGATTGAAGCATTGGCGGGACTGATGCAGCCGATGAAATACTGAAACTGCGCTTCTAAATAATTTTAACGGCTACTAAAATATCCTTACCCTGCCCTCCGATAAATCTGAGTAAACTCTCCAAAGGGGGACATAAATAATGCACCAGAAATTAAGTCTCAGAAGATACCAACTTAAACTAAATCTGGGTTGATGGCAGTTTTTTCTCGTTCGATGATGTTGGCTATGCTGGTTTCGCCTAGCACTTTAAGCGAAGCATCTCTAACATCGATAAAAGCTTTACGGATACCGCAGGTAACCTCATCATGGCATTCTTCGCAGCGGTGGTAAAATTTTAAGCTGGCACAGGGCACCATGGCTATTGGTCCATCGGTAATGCGTAAAATATCTACTAGGTAAATATCTTTCGGATCTTTATTTAAACTATAACCGCCCCCAGCTCCTTTTTTGCTGTAGAGGTAACCAGCGTTGCGTAAATCTAACAGAATTTGCTCTAGAAATTTTTTAGGAATATGCTCTTCTTCGGCAATACGGGCAATTTGCATTGGTGGTTCGGTAATGTTTTTACCTAATATTACCAGTGCCTTGATGGCGTATTTTGTCTTTTTTGATAGCATATATACAAAGCTAATAAAAAAGTTGTGAGTTGTGAGTGGTATATGTAAGATTTTGGTTGACTATAAACTTTAAAACTCTCACATTTGTTGCATGACTTACATTGAAAAACTAACCGCCATTCGACAGCAAATGAAACAGGATGGCGTTGCAGCATATATTATTCCATCTGCCGACCCACATATTAGTGAATATTTGCCAAGCCACTATAAATGTATTCGTTTTGTAACTGGCTTTACAGGCTCTGTAAGCACTGTTGTAATTACAGCAGACTTTGCAGGTTTGTGGGCCGATGCTCGCTATTTTGAACAAGCTGAAGAACAATTGGTGAATAGTAGTTTTGAGTTGGTAAAGTTGAAAGTTCAAAACAATCCCGAATATATAACTTGGTTAAGTGAGGTTTTGCCACAAGGTGCTAAAGTTGCTTTTGATGAAAAGCTAGTTTCTGTTGTGTTGGGCGATTTATTGCAACAACAATTGGCATTTAAACAAGTAGAATTTAAACATCAGGATTATTTAAGTGCCATTTGGGAGAATAGACCTGAATTGCCTAATCAACCAGCTTATTTAATTGATGAGAAATATATCGGTCAATCTGTTGCTGAGAAATTAGTTGCTGTAAGAAATGTAATGAAACAAAATCATGCGAATTACCATTTAATTTCATCATTAGATGATATGGCTTGGCTTTTTAATATGCGTGGTAGTGATGTAAGCTACAATCCAGTGGTTTTGAGTTTTGCATTAATTACAACTGAAAAAGCAGCAATTTATATCGACAAAAATAAATTTACTGAGGCTAATTTGACTGATTTAGCTAATAATGGAGTTGAAGTTTTGGCATACGAATCAGTGGGTGATGCATTAGCCAACATCCCTTCTGAAAATACAATTTTAATAGACCCAAAAAGGACTTGCTTTGCATTATACAAATTGATCCCTGCATCGGTTCATAAAGTTTTAAGTATTAATCCTTCTACTTCATTAAAGTCAATTAAAAACGAAGTAGAAATTAAAAATACACGTTTTGCGATGCTTAAAGATGGTGTTGCCGTCACTCAGTTTTTAAAATGGGTAAAAGACAATGTTGGCCAAATAGAAATGACCGAAATTTCTGCGGCAGCAAAATTAAGGGAATTTAGAGCTGCGCAAGATGGTTTTGTAGGTGAGAGTTTTAATACCATTGCAGCATACAAAGCACACGGAGCATTGCCTCATTATGGCGCAACCGAGCAAAGTGATGTTACTATAAAAGCCGAAGGTTTGTTTTTGGTTGATTCTGGCGGGCAATACAAATACGGCACAACTGATATTACACGTGTGATCCCAATGGGAAATAATACTGAAGAGGAAAAAACAGATTACACTTTAGTGCTTAAAGCAATGATTGAGGGCTGTAAAACGCGTTTCCCGAAAGGTACATGTGGGTACCAAATTGATGCCATTACCCGCCGACCAATGTGGGATTACGCCTTAAATTATGGCCACGGAACTGGGCATGGTGTTGGTTATTTCTTAAATGTACATGAAGGTCCGCAGGTTTTTAATGCCACAGCTACTGCAGTTCCAATTGAATTAGGCATGATCACTTCGATTGAACCTGGCATTTACCGTCCGGGCAAACATGGTATAAGGATAGAAAATTTAGTGTTAACGGTAAAAGATGAGGTAAACGAGTTTAATGATTTTTATGCTTTTGAGGCTTTAACCTTGGCTCCTATTGATACTACTTTGGTTAAAAAAGAATTATTGGAACAAGCGCATATCGATTGGTTAAATAATTACCATACATTGGTTTATGAGCAGCTTAGTCCGCTTTTAAGTGAAGAGGAAAAGGTGTTTTTAGCAGAAATGACGGTTAAGTTGTAAGAAGTTGGAAAGTTGGGAAGTCGGGAAGTTAGGAAGTTAGGAAGTTTGAGAGTTGGAAAGTCGGGAAGTTAGGAAGTTAGGAAGTCCGAAAGTTTAGGGTCTATGAATGCAACAATAATATCTTGCGTATTTCGCTTTGGTCTTTAGCGTTTAGCTTTTTAAACCACCTAAGAAACCTAAGAGAACCTACGAGCGTTTGTATTACGTATTACTTTCTTCGCTTCAGTCCTTTAGATTTGATTTCGCAGGCTTTATTTTCTACTGTATATGAAGTGTTTAGCATTAAAATGCTGCATTTTACTTTTGCTCAACAAACAAGCGATAAATTTTGCTGTTATTTAATCATTATACATATCTAAAATTAGAACCATTATGATTATTCAACTGAACACTGATAAAAATTTAACGATACACAGCGAATACGAAGCGCAGATTACAGAAAAGTTAAATGTAGAATTAGAAAGATATACTGATTACATTACCAGAATTGAAGTTCACATGAGCGACGAAAATGGCAGCAAAGGTGGTGTAAATGATAAAAAATGTTTGTTGGAAGCGAGATTAGAAGGTAAGCAACCTATTGTAACCAGCGATTTAGGTGATACTTATGACATTGCTTTAAAAGGTGCTACTGAGAAATTGAGAAATGCTTTAAATACCACTGTGAGCAAAATGAAAGAAAAGCATTAAGCTCAGATAAATACAATGAAAAAGACCGATTTATTCGGTCTTTTTTTGTTTGGGCTATGCATTATTTGGCATCAAAAAACGTGATATATAATTTTATTTATTTTTATACAGATGAGTTGAACAGTTATAAATTGACTAGCTTAGAGCATGAACTTAAACAATTACATTAATCGTATCGTCCTAGGTGGTGATCCAGATGAGGAAGAAGAAACAAGTGACAGTGCTGGTGGATCAGCAGGATAAGCAAACAAAAAAATAATCAATCAACCAAAAGAATCATGAATTTAAACAATTACAACAATCGTATCATCCTAGGTGGTGATCCTGATGAAGAAGAAGAAGACGAAACTACAGACAGCGCAGGTGCAGCTGCAGGATAAAACAAAAAAGACCGAGATGATCGGTCTTTTTTTGTTTGCTCGTCATTCTGAGCTATTGAGAATATTATTTGATAATTAACTTTGTTCTCTCTGTAACATCTCAAAAGCCTTAGCCCCCATTATATCAGCTTCATTTTCTAATCTATGATCGATATTGGTTGCATCATTTTCATTTTGTTGTATGGGTTGCACTCGTCCTTGTTTTTGCTGCACCACATGCCAAGCTTCATGAGGCAAATGTTTTGTCTGACCATCTGCCAAATGATTATCACTACCTTGGGCATAAGCATATGCCTCTAATTGTGCAGGTTTGACAGAGTTATAATGAACTTTCACATCGTCTAAGTTTTGTCCTGAAAGGCTTTCGATACCAGCTTTTAAATTATCTGGTAGACCTGTTTTGTTTGGTGTTTTAGACATGACATTGTGTTAATAGATTGAATTATCAATAAAGCGAAGTTAATATTTAAAAAAAGAATTGCACATAATTCTAATTACCACAGAATGGAACATAAAAACCTAGCAAAATTTGATTGAGCCTGTGAACCAGATACATATCAAAATTTTCAAAGTCTAAATTCTTAGCTCTTTACAAAACCCCCTTCAACTTCACCCAAACATTTTCTGCTAAAATTTTATCACCTTCGGCAGTTGGATGAATACCATCTGGCTGATTTAAAGCTGGTACACCACCAACTTTATCTAATAAAAACGGAATTAAAACCATGTTATTTTTAGCCGCCAATTTCGGAAACATTTCTTTAAAATCGTTAGCATAAGTACTGCCCATATTGGGTGGAACTTGCATACCCGCTAAAACCATTTTCACATCAGGATATTTACTTTTTACAGCATCGATTATCGCCTGTAAATTTTTAGTAGTTTCTGCAACTGCAAGTCCTCTTAAACCATCATTTGCGCCTAGCTCAAGGACAAAAACATCAACTTTTTGTTTCAATAACCAATCTATACGGCTTTTGCCTGCGGCAGATGTTTCGCCACTTAAACCTGCATTAATAACTTTATAAGGTAATTTTAACGAATCTATTCTATTTTGTATTAACTCTGGATAAGCCTCAGAAGGATCTAAACCATAACCCGCAGTTAAACTCGTACCAAAAAACACTATATTTTTTGTAGTCATGTTTTTATTCTTTACTGCCAAAGTATCTGTTTTGGTTTTTTGGTTGTCATTTTTCGAGTTACCACATGCGCTAAGCATGGCCAACAAAACAATAGCAGGCATTAAACGTTTTCGTAACATATCTAAATTTTATCAATCTAATTCACAAACCTATTATCTTTAACAGGTTATCACACATAAATGTTTGTGCTCAAATATAGTTAAAAACTTAAAACACGATTACCATTGGAAAGCATCCTCGACATCAAAAACGTAAGCAAAATATATCAAAGCGGCAATCATTCACTCACTGTGTTAAATGATATCAATTTTTCAATTTCTAAAGGTGAAACAGTAGCCATTACTGGTCCGTCTGGTAGCGGAAAAACAACTTTGCTTGGCTTATGTGCGGGTTTAGACAGGGCTAGTTCTGGTTCTGTTGTTTTAAGTGGCGTGGCTTTAGATCGTTTAAGTGAAGATGAAAGAGCTGCAGTTCGTAATCAATATGTAGGTTTTATTTTCCAGAATTTTCAATTGTTGCCAACCTTAACCGCGTTAGAAAACGTAATGGTGCCTTTAGAGTTAAGGGGCGAAAAAAACAGTAAATCATTCGCTTTAGACTTATTGGCAAAAGTTGGTTTGGCAGATAGAGCCGACCATTATCCTGTACAATTATCTGGCGGAGAGCAGCAACGTGTTTCATTAGCAAGGGCATTTTCTAACAAACCTGCCCTACTTTTTGCCGATGAACCTACTGGAAACTTAGATGCCGAAACAAGTGAAAAAATCATCAAACTGTTGTTTGATTTGAATAAAGATGCTGGTACAACCTTGGTTATTGTTACCCACGATTTAGATTTGGCAGCAAGAACCAATCGAATTATTAAAATTAAAGGCGGACAAATTATAGCCAACGAAACTCCTCAACATGTTTAAGAGCGAAATCCCAAAATCACAAATTGGTTTTTCTTGGCTGTTAAAAATGGCTTGGAGAGACAGTAGAAAAAATCGCTCTCGCTTATTACTTTTCATCTCGTCTATCGTTTTAGGTATTGCGGCTTTAGTTGCGGTTTACTCTTTTAAAGATAACCTAGAGAACGATATTAACAATCAGGCTAAAGAATTAACTGGCGCCGATTTAATTATCGAAAGTAGGAGAGCAATAACACCTGCCACTCTTAAAAACATCGAAAATTTAGGAGACGAAAGAGCTACAGAACGAACTTTTGCTTCAATGGTTTACTTTGTTAAAAATGGTGGAAGCAGGCTCATCCAAATTAAAGCCTTAGAGGGAAAATTCCCATTTTATGGTAAAATAGAAACCAAGCCTACGCAAGCTGCAGGCAACTTTCAGGTAGATAGAAATGCGTTGGTAGATCAAACTTTAATGTTGCAATACAATGCTAAAGTGGGCGATTCGGTAAAAGTGGGTGATTTAAAATTTAAAATTTCGGGCATTTTAGAAAAAGCGCCTGGCCAAACTGGTATTTCGGCAAGTGTTGCGCCAATTGTGTACATTCCGCTTAAATATCTAGAACAAACAGGTTTAACCAAAATTGGCAGTCGCATTACCTACCGTTTTTATTACAAGTATCGCAATGCGGATGAATTGGCAAATACCATTAAAAAGTTAGAACCTAACCTTGAGAAAGATGGTTTAGATATAGAAACCGTAGCTTCAAAAAAGGAAGAAACCGGCAAATCTTTTAGAGACATGAGCAGGTTTTTGGCCTTATCTGGCTTTATAGCTTTGCTACTGGGTTGTATCGGTGTTGGTAGTGCTATCCATGTTTACATACAAGAGAAATTGAGCACCATTGCTACTTTACGTTGCTTAGGTTTAAAAGCCAAACATGCTTTTTTCATCTACCTTATACAAATTTCTATTATCGGATTTATTGGAGCCATATTAGGTTCTGTTTTGGGAACATTGATACAGTTTTTACTGCCAATAGTGCTTAAAGATTTTCTTCCAGTAGAAATTACCATGCAAGTTTCGTGGTTGGCCGTAGCTCAAGGAATTATTTTAGGATTAATTATATCGGTACTGTTTGCTTTGCCATCGCTGCTAAGTGTTCGAAAAATATCGCCCTTAAATGCAATTAGAGCTTCATTTGAAAACAGACAAGCTAAAAGAGATCCGTTGTTGTGGTTTGTTTATGTACTTATGGCGTTGTTTGTTTTTGGCTTCACTTATTTACAAATGAGATCTATTGTGCAAACAATTGCATTTACGCTAGCCATTGGTGTTGCCTTTTTATTGCTGTTTTTATTTTCTAAAACTTTGATGTTTTTGGTTAAGAAGTTTTTACCATCTGCATGGAGTTATTTATGGCGACAAGGTTTTGCTAATCTATATCGTCCAAACAATCAAACCTTAATGTTAACGGTTTCAATTGGACTGTCGACTGCATTTATTGCCACTTTATTTTTTGTACAAGGAGTTTTAATTAATCGAGTTACACTATCATCTGGTGCAAACCAGCCTAACATGGTGATGTTTGATATTCAGAACACGCAAAAAGAGGAATTAAACAAACTTACTAAATCTTATAACTTACCATTAATGAACCAAGTTCCCATAATCACGATGAGGATCGAAGAGATTAATGGTAAAAAACTTGAGGCAGATAGCAGCAATGCCCGAGCCTTTAGAGGGGAAATTAGGGCTACTTATCAGGATAGTTTAACTGCGGCCGAAAAATTAATTGATGGAGTATGGACTGGAAGAGTGAATGAAGGTGCTACAACTATTCCGATATCATTAGAACAAGGCTATGCGAACAGAATAAAGGTGAAAGTGAAAGATAAAATCCTTTTTAATGTTCAAGGGATGTTAATTGCAACCGTTGTTGGCAGTATAAGAGAGGTAAACTGGGGAACGATGCAAACCAATTTTAGGGTTGTTTTTCCGGCTGGAGTTTTAGAAGCAGCGCCACAATTTCATGTGTTAATGACAAGAGTTCCATCTAAAGAGGTTTCTGCTAAATACCAAGGTGATGTGGTGAATGCTTTCCCAAATATTTCGATGATTGATTTAGATTTAGTGCTTAAATTACTAGATGAATTACTGGATAAAATTGGTTTCGTAATTAAATTTATGGCAGGTTTTAGTATGGCCACAGGGTGGGTTGTTTTACTTTCATCAGTACTTACAAGTAAAAACCAACGCACTAAAGAAAGTATTTTATTAAGAACTTTAGGCGCAAGCAAGAAGCAAATTTTGGCCATAAATGCGGTTGAATATTTCTTTTTAGGCTTTTTTGCCGCAGGAGCGGGATTAGTTTTAGCAATAAGTGGCAGCTGGTTATTGGCAAAATTCAGTTTTGAAGCTAGCTTCTCGCCTCCACTATTACCTGTTTTGGCTTTGTTTAGTATAGTTGTAGGCTTGGTAGTTATTACTGGAGTTTGGAGTACAAGAAGCATTCTAAATCAACCTCCATTAAAAATTTTGAGAAACGAGGGCTAAATAGTTGTATTCTTTTCAGGATTTTTTCTGAACACAGAAACATTGAAAATCTGTATTTCTATAATCTAATTCGATATTTGACTGTTGAAGTAAGTTTAAACACTTAAAATATTATAATTACAAAAACCTTACTTTTTTCTAGCATAAATGGCATGGCTATTGCTAAAAATGGCTAAATGAATATCTTTAGTAAGCTTTCCCATCGTTCTAAATTCTACTTTATATTGTTGATTTTGTTTGTTTGTACAAATAATGTTAATGCAACATATTACGGATGTAACCTAGGAAATGATATTTACCCGAATGCAACTGGCGGGGTAAACGCTGGTGGATATCCTACTTATTATAACAGCGAGCCCATTCCAATTAGATGGTGGGATGAAGATCCCAAATGCGGTATCAGAGACAATAAAATTAGCATGAGATCTAACACAGAAGATAAATGCGAGGTTTTAGGTAACAATTGGGGTGTTGTGTATAAATATAATCCGGCAGACAATAGTTGCAAACCTACACCTGTTCCTATTGACGACTATATTGTACCAATTATGCTTTGTATAGGTTTATTTGCTTTTCATCAATTAAAAAGAAACACGATCCTAACAACATAATTCATATTAATGATTGTAAGGAATTTTAATTGATCTCGAAGTTTCGATAAATAACAACACTTGATTTACACAAGCTTTTAAGTTAGTTTTAACTTCATGTTCCCAAAAGCGCATTACAGTATATCCTAATTCGGTTAGTTTTTGATTTACAAATTGATCTCTTTGTATGTTTCTTTCTATTTTAGGATACCAAAAATTTTGATTTGTTTTAGGTTTCACGGTGTTCCATTTGTAACCATGCCAAAAATCTCCATCAACAAATACTGCTAATTTATATTTTTCAATTACCAAATCTGGCCTACCTGTTAAATCTTTTCTGTGCAATCTAAAGCGGATGTTTTTTGCCCACAAAGCTCTACGTAACAACATTTCCGGTTTGCTGTTTTTACCTCTTATCTTAGCCATGGTTTTACTTCGCAATTTTGTAGTATAAAACCCTGCACCTTCCTCAAACCTAGGTACTTTGATCTTATTATCTTCTACTAAATTAATTTTGTAAACCATTGCTTAAAAAACCAACAAAAAGCATTAATGTTTAAGATCAATATCATTTAAACAAAAAAGAACCAGCTTTCGCTAGTTCTTAATTAAAACAAATCTTTAAGTAATGATCACATTCAAAAAATATCAAAAACAATAAAAGCTAAACACAAGGCCGCTATAACTATTAAGCCAATAGCTATCACCTTTTCTGTTTTCGTTTTCATCACAACTGATTTCATCTTGAATTTTAAATGTTAATACTTCGTAATTTTAAACTCTGTACGTCTATTCGCTTGGTGCTCTTCTACAGTACAATTTACGCCGTTACTACATTTATTAAGTAGTTGTGTTTCGCCGTAACCTTTAGCAGTCATTCTATCTCTGGCAATACCTCTGCTAACTAAATAATTTACAACAGATCTTGCTCTTCTTTGTGATAAGTCTAAGTTATAAACGTCTACACCTCTACTGTCA
This sequence comes from Pedobacter sp. GW456-11-11-14-TSB4, assembly GCF_059424425.1. Taxonomy (NCBI): domain Bacteria; kingdom Pseudomonadati; phylum Bacteroidota; class Sphingobacteriia; order Sphingobacteriales; family Sphingobacteriaceae; genus Pedobacter; species Pedobacter sp. GW456-11-11-14-TSB4. The sequence continues at coordinate 6,013 of NZ_JBWKZK010000005.1, read as the reverse complement.
GTATGTGATCCTAATTCAATTTCTAATGATGGATTATCTCTCATCGTACGCACCAATTCATTTAAAATTTTGGCAGCATCAGCTCTAATGTTATCCTTATCAAAATCATATAAAATATTTTTCAGTTCAATAGTTTTACCTATTTCATATAAAGGCTCTAATTTTAAATCTGCTGATAAAGTCTGTGATTTGGCAATTCCTACGGTTGATATCGACATAGAATCAGCATAAAATTTTTCTTTTTGAGCTAATACTTGATAAGTCTTTTCTGGAGAAATATCAAATAAGAACGTACCAGTTTGCGTACTACTTTGACGAGCCACAATTTGCTGCCCATCTCCATACAATGTTACGCTTGCAGCTGGGATAATTTCACCATTCTTTTTGTTAACCACGTTACCTTTTAGTGCTAAAATAAGTTTTGGTGCGATATAGTTATAAGTAAAACTATAAATATCATCATTACCTACACCACCTTTTCTATTTGATGATAAATAACCTTTTGCAACATCAGCACTGTTAGTAGTCATTAAATAACTAAAATCATCAGCTGCAGAATTTAATGGATATTTTAAATTTTGTGGCTTTGTCCAATTCAGTTTTTCACCCTTAGCACCAAATATATCTAAGCCACCCATACCTGGCCATCCATTGCTTGAAAAATACAAAGTGCCATCAATATTAATCATTGGAAACATTTCATCTCTAGCTGTATTGATGTTAGCACCAGCATTTTTAGGTGCTCCCCAAGTTCCATCGTTTTGTAATTCACAAAACCAAATATCAGTACCGCCTAAGCCGCCTTGCATATTAGATACAAAGTATAGTGTTTTTTCGTCTGGACTTAAATTTGCATGACCAACAGAGTACTTTTCTACATTGTTGTATGCAAATGATTTTTCTTCTAATTTTCCATCCTTTAGGGTAAAAATATACAACTCCAAATTGGCCGTAGAATATTTAAAACCACCTTTTCGCTCAACTTCTAAAGTTTTACCGGTAGTTGTTCTGGTTACATAAAAAACATCTCCATTTTTATTAGTGGCGATGGGTCCGATATGGTAATTGCCATTATTAAAGATAGAAGCTTCTAATTTTGGTGAGCTCAAAGCATTATCAGCAGCTCTAGCAGCATCATAAATTCGAAGATAAGGTCTGCCAGTTCTACCATATACATTTTTTGATTTAACATCAGGCTCGCTCACAAAAAATAAAGAATTTTTAATTGGATAAGCACCAAAATTTGACAATGGTGTATTTACTCCTGCCTCATTTTTTAATTGATGAATGGTTGGGTTAGCAATCCAAGTCATTGCAGAATCACATCCAGCTAAATTTAACTCCACTGATTTTTGATCTCCTGTTAAAGTAGAATAGCTCTGAAAAGCTTTTTTAGCTTCAACATATTTAAGATTAGATTTTAAAGATTCTCCGTACTTAATTAAATTTTCTGGCTTGCTATCTTTATTGGCTACAACCCTTGCATACCAGTTTTCTGCCGCTTCAAAATCTTGCAGTTTGATATAGCAATAAGCCAAATCTTCCATATCAACTAGTTTTGGAGATTTAACATCAACTAATTTTTGGTATAGGTTTGCGGCCTGAAAGTATTGATATTCATCTAAAAGTTTCCTTGCCCTATCACGTAGATTAAACTGTTCTTGAGCAAAAGCTGAGGAAAACGTTGTAATTGCTATTAAAACGATAATGATATATTTCTTATTCATAATTGATACGAGCGCTTAAAAGAATCTTGGACTTAACAACCTACTAAAACTCCTCGGAAATGTAATTCCTAAGGTTATCTCATGTGTGCCATTTTGCGTTTGGGCCAAACTGTTTAACAAATAATCATAGGAATACCCTATTCTTAATTTATTGTTCACATAAAATTGTGCTACGCCTGCAAGAGAGTTTGTGTTGGTAAGGTTAAGATCTCTGCTGTATTGTTTATTCCATAAATTTAACCCAGTACGATAAGAGCCTCCTATCCATACTTTTTCGCCGAAGATAAACATCGCACTTAAATCTAAACTTGTAGGTCCTTTAAAATCCTCTTTAAGCAAAATACTTGGTCTAATTCGCAAATCATCAGAAATATTACTGATCATACCAGCAATCACATACACATGTCTTTTCCGCTTCAAATTTTCCGAAGTTCCAGAATTCCAATTAAACAATCCGTTATCGCTATCGCCAGAAAGTAAATCCATTACAGAAGCACCTACATAAAATTTAGGCGTATAGTAATAAACACCAAAACGAGCATCAGGTACATAATTGTTAATTTGTCCGGCCGGAAGATTTCTATCTTCACGATCAACAGGGTTGAGTTGCGTGCCATCTAAGCCGTAGTTAGTTACACCTAAGGCTAAACCAAAGCTCAATCGTCTGCTGTCTTCTGCATCTAACCTAAGTCTATAAGCAAAATTGGCATAGGCCGATGTAGAAGATTGAGGACCAAGTTTATCACCAGATAACTGAACACCAACACCCATCCTTTTGGTAACAGGATCAACAATTCCATCAAAAGAAATCTGACCTGTTTGCGGTGCTCCATCTAAGCCAGTCCATTGGCTGCGTAATGCCATTTGCCCAAACCATTCTTCTTTATACCCAGCATAGGCTGGATTTACGCTCATCGCATTAAAGATATATTGCGTGAACTGAATATTTTGCTGAGCATTTGCAGGCTTTATGCCCGCAAACACTAAACTTAATAAGATAATTGATTGATATATATAATGCTTTTTCATTACTATTTCTTTTATCGTTTAACTAAAACCCAACCTTTGGCCGTGGTAAAACTTGTGCCTTTGTATAACCTTGCTGTATAATAATAAGTACCCTCATTCAATCTTTCACCGTTCCAATCATTCTTGTAATTCTTATTAACATAAACTTGGTTTCCCCAACGATTAAAGAATTCTACTTCAATTCTATCGTAGTTATTTGAACCTACAATTATCCAAACATCGTTTTTACCATCTCCATCAGGCGTAATTACGTTACCGAAGAATAAACCTTCTACCAATACATTTACAACTGCAATGTTGGTGTAATTACCGTAAGCGTCTTTTAAACGATAAGTGAATGTTTCCGTTCCGGTAAAGCCATCATTTGGTGTATACGTAATTGTGCCATCGCTGTTGATTTTAACCGTTCCGTTTCTTGGCTGACTAACAATTTCGATGGTTGTTAAATCAAAAGGAGCAACATCTTTAGTATCATTATTTATAATCGGAATAATTACTGGTTTACTAAATGTTGTTGTTGCGTTATCATCAGCTGCTTTAGGTGCACTAGGTGTTACTGTAATCGCAACAGTTGCAGGATTTGAAGTTTGTCCATTACTATCTTTAACGGTGTAAGTGAAAGTATCAGGACCAGTGTATCCTGGCGTTGGTGTATAAGTAACTGTTCCATTTGCATTAACAGTAACCGTACCATGTAAAGGTGGAACTGTTATGATCACACTACCAACAACTATTGGTGAGCTGCCAGCAACATCATTTGTTTGGATGTTAATTACAACCGCATTGTTCTGTAGCGTAGTAGCAATATCATTAGTTGCAACTGGAGGTTTACCTAAGCCTGTTACTGTTGGGGTATTGTTGGTGTAATTAGAACCAGAAATATCTGTAACGGTTGATCCACCAGGTACATTTGCACTTACTGTTGCAGTATTTATCACATTACCTGCTGCTATATCCGCCGCAGTTATGGTATAGTTTCTTACAACAGTTGTTGTAGCGCCTGGCAATAGAGTGCCAGATACTGATATGGTTCCGGTGCCTAATTTAGCATCAACGAGAGTGATGTTGCTTAGGCTTACATTACCCATATTTCTAATGGTAAATGTATATTGTATTGAGTTGCCTAATACAAACGCTCCTCCAGCACCAGTACCTGTATTTGTTACAGCTTTTAATAATGCTATAGCACCAGTTTGACCAATTGGAGTTACCGTACATGATGCACACGCAGGAACTGGAGCTACTATTGGGTAAAGCGGGCTAGTTGGCGACAATGGAGTTGGATCTGTTGAGTTAACAACAATGTTGTTTCCTCTTGGATCTTTTGCCGTTACAGTTGCCAAATTAAATACTCCTTTATTATCTATATCTGCTTGTGTTAAGATATGATAACCTGTAAATGTTGTGCCGTTACTTGCACCTGGTGCCAAAGTTGCCAATGGGCCACCTAACATTGTAGCATTCGGATCAGTAATTACCACATTGGTTAAGGTTACGTTTCCTGTATTAGTTACAACAAAAGTGTAATTAACTCGATCACCTACATTCACAATGCCATCACCATTCGTATCAGCATAAGCACCATCTTTGGTTAAGGTAATGCTCGGAGATTGAATTGTTGGTGTAACTGTGCATGAAGGACATACAGGAGTTGGTGGTGTAACCGGATAATTTGGACTACCTGGAGCTAATGGTGTAGGATCTGCAGATGTTGTAGTAACATTTTTATTTTTAGGATCCTTAGCAGTAGCAGTAGCTAAATTAAATACTCCACCGTTATCAATATCACCTTGTGTTAAGATGTGATAGCCAGTAAATGTACTTGTATTTTGAGCACCAACAGCTAAGCTAGCAATTGGGCCACCCGTCATTACCGCATTTGGATCTGTAACCACAATATTGGTTAAGGTTACGTTTCCTGTATTGGTAATTACAAAAGTATAGTTAATTCTATCTCCAACATTTACTTTGCCATCTCCATTGGTATCAACATAAACTCCATCTTTTAATAGGCTTAATTTGCCTTCTTGCACAATTGGTGTAATGGTACAAGTTGGACAAGGTGTTACCGGTGGAGTTACTGGATAGCTTGGATCTGTTGGTAAAATAGGGCTCGGATCATTTGATGGTGTAGTTACATCATTACCTTTTGGATCTTTACCTGTAGAAATAGCCACGTTAAATACTCCACCATTATCAATATCACTTTGTGTTAAAATGTGATAAGCTTTAAATGTGGTGTTATCATTCGCTCCCGCTGGTAAATTAGCAATCGGACCACCTGTTACAATCGCATTAGCATCGGTGATACTGATGTTTTTGATGCTTACGTTGCCAGTATTAATCACATTAAATGTGTAATTAATTCTATCCCCAACATTTACTTTTCCATCGCCATTGGTGTCTGCATAAGTACCATCTTTAACTAACCTCATACTTGGTGTTTGTACAATTGGTGTAACGGTACAAGTTGGGCATGGTGTTACAGGTGGTGCAGCCGGATAGTTAGGATCAGTAGGTAAAATTGGTGATGGATCATCAGACCTTGTAGGTGGAATATCATTTCCTCTAGGATCTTTACCTGTTCCAACAGCCACGTTAAATACTCCCCCATTTTCTATATCTGTTTGAGTGAGCACATGGTATGCTGTAAATGTAGTATTATCAGTTGCTCCAGCAGCTAAAATAGCGATTGGACCACCTACCATTGTTGCATAGGCATCGGTAATGTTTATGTTAGTAATAGCTACGTTTCCAGTATTGATTACATTAAATGTGTAATTAATTCTATCGCCAACATTAGCTACTCCATCGCCATTTGTATCAGCATAAGTACCTTTCTTTAATATTCTCATACTAGGTGTTTGAGGCAATGGAGTTACGGTACAAGTTGGACAAGGCGTTACTGGCGGAGTAACCGGATAACTTGGATCAGTTGGTAATGTTGGTGTTGGATCATTTGAAGGAGTTGTAATCTCATTTCCTTTTGGATCCGTTCCTTTTACAATTGCCACATTAAACACGCCAGCATTATTTAAATCTGCTAATGTGATGGTATGATAACCGGTAAACGTAGTGTTGTCTACCGCTCCTGCTGCAAGTGAAGCAATCGGCCCACCAGTAATCGTTGCATTGGCATCAGTTACCATAACATTCTTAAGTATTACGTTACCTGTGTTGGTTACCACGAAGGTATAGTTGATGCGGTCGCCTGCATCTACCTTGCCATTTGCATTGAAGTCGTTGTAGGTACCATC
>NZ_JBWKZK010000004.1:0-471843 GCF_059424425.1 Pedobacter sp. GW456-11-11-14-TSB4 | reverse complement strand
AGAGCCGTATGAAGCGAGAGTTTCACGTACGGTTCTGTGAGGGGTTTGGGGTGAAATTCCGCCTTACCCACTCGACTATCTCCCAAATCGATTCCGCAGGAGATACCTTTTTCTCCTCGACCGATATCGCTTACCTGATTTTTCTACTGATCGGCGTAGTGGGTTATGCCTGCGTTCCATCGATTGCCAATTACGTGGTACATGCAGGAGGCGGAAATATTGTTTTGCAGAAAGTGAATTCGATCATTTCGAGCACTTCTTCGGCCGGGATGCGTGGTGCTTCTGCGGCGGGCGGAATGGCGGCCGATGCATTGGGCGAAGGGGTGAGGAAGATGAGACAGGGATATGCGTCCGAATCTACGGGCGATTATTTTCCCGATGGTGGAAATGCCCATCAGCGGGATAAGCTTTCGGGCAAACAGTCTTAGGTTTTTAATTAATTCTTGAAAAGATGTTTACACAATTTAAAAATATAGATACCGCTTTTAGGCACATCAAGGCCTTCAGTATTTTTCTGATCTGTGCGTGTGTGCTCGTCTCGGGGTTTGCGATCTACAAGAGCTTTGATATGGTGCGGACCAATAATGCCAGGGTGTATATCCTGGCTAACGGTAAGGCGATCGAGGCATTTTCCGCAGAGCGCAAGGATAACATTGGAGTAGAGATACGTGACCATGTAAAGATGTTCCACCACTGGTTTTTTACACTTGATCCAGATGAAAAGGTGATCCAAAGAAATATGCTGCTGGCGCTTAATTTGGCCGATCAGAGTGCAAAGAAAAGCTATGATAATTTAAAAGAGCAGGGCTACTTCACCAATCTGATTTCTGCCAATATCTCCCAGGAGATTGCTATCGATTCGGTGGAACTAAACCTAGATGTCTATCCCTATTACTTCAAGTGTTTTGCAACGCAGCAATTGATTCGCTCAACTTCGACGGTTGTCCGTCGCTTGGTGACCCAAGGTTATCTGCGCAACGTATCGCGGTCGGACAACAATCCGCATGGGTTTTTGATCCAGCGCTGGGAAACTTTGGAGAATTCAGATGTGGTAAAGCCGTAAGCTATGGGATGGTTCAAGAGAAATAAAAAAACGGCTGGTGATAGCTCTTTGGATGTGGTGGCCGAGCGTATTGCTGGGCGGATTCTGGTTTGGCAAAGTTCCCTTTCGGCAAAGCTGAATAGTGTCGCTAAAAGAATGGATCAAAGGGTTTTGTTGGCCGTGCTGGTGATTGCTGGGCTGATATTTTTTGGCTATTGCCTATGGCTGGTGAGCAGCCTATTTAGATAATCGATTATTTACACAAATCAATTTTTATGGAAAGAATTAAAAAAACAAGGGACAAAAGGAAGATCCTTTTGGTGCTGCCGCTGATGCTTTTGCCCTTTATGGCGCTGGCATTCTATGCGATGGGTGGCGGTCGTGGACAGGTGAATGATCCTTCGCTTGCAAGCAAAGGGATCAATACTGCTTTACCGGATGCGAATTTTAAGACCGACGAGCCTTTGGATAAAATGGGGTTTTATGCCAAGGCTGGAAAGGATACTTCAGCTGAAAACGGGGTTTCGGGGATTGCAAGCAAGCTGGGTTTTGGGGCCGAGGATGAAAAGACCACGCAGATCAATGCCAAACTCGAAGCGCTGAATAAAGAGATCAATGCCCCCGTTACGCCTGTAGTGGAATCCAGGGCAAGGACGAATTTGGGCGGAGGCAATGCTTCTATTTCCGACGATGTCGACCGATTGGAGCAGATGATGAAATCCATGCAGGAGGGCAAGCAGAAAGATCCCGAAATGGAGCAGATGAATTCCGTTTTGGAAAAGATCTTGGATATCCAAAACCCTGTTCGGGCGCAGGCCAAGGTGTTGGGAAAGATCTATGCTGGACAGGACTTGGAGAAGTTCTCTGCGATTACGGCTGTAATTGATGGAAACCAAAAGGTGGTGCAGGGTGCTTCGGTGAAATTGCGGTTGACCGATTCGGTGCTGCTTTCTGGGGTAGTGATACCAAAGGGGCATCTGCTTTTTGCATTGTGCAAGATTACCAACCAGCGTTTGCTGTTGGACATTAAGAATGTGCGTCTCGGAAGCCAAATTATTCCGGTTGACCTTTCGGTGTATTCGCTGGATGGCATGCCTGGGATTGATGCGCCCGACGCGGTCTTTCGTGAAGCGGCTGGAATGGGTGCGGCTGATGGGATTTCGGGTGTATCGGTCTATGGCATGGAAGGCGTTGGTGGAGAACTGGCGGGCGCTGGGATAGATGCTGCAAAGTCACTTTTATCGAGAAAAGTGCGAGTGGTCAAGGTCAAGCTAAAGGCTGATCTGCCGGTACTCCTTCGGGTGAACAGGCAACTCTAGGATGGAAAGGCTGCTGGAACAACTGGCTGACATTGGGCTGCTGGATGATTCGGTGAAGACGCAGGTCATGGCCCTACTTTCCTCTGGCCGCCCGGTGGTGGTCAAGCGTTCAGTTGGAGAGGATGTGATAGGGATTGCGCTTGAGATCAGTGGCAACAGCAAAGGCGAGCTGGAACTTCTGGGCTATGAGCTTTGGAAAAAAAGGAAGGTAGAGCTTCCGCTTGATTTCAATGAGGGAACGGCGATCGGTGAGGTTGAAAAGCTGCTCAGGGCAATCGCGATTCCCGAGGTCTTGCCAAGGGATTTCATGTCAAGGCGGGAAGAGAACGAACTGTTTGATCAGCTGGGCCCCGTGCTACTGAAATTCCATGACCTTGAGCTTTATGTGCTTGGAGGAGGCAACGATGATCAGTTTGACCAGCTTATTAGGATCAAGGATATGCTGCTTGTTCAGTATGGCTCGGGAAATGGCTTGGGGGATTACCTGATGGGAATCGATAAAAATTACTGGAAGGATAAGTTTTATGAGGTGTATCCCTTTCCCCCGTCGCTGAATGTAGGGGTCGTAATTAACAGAATTAATGACACGGGAAAGCTGCGGGCCTTAAGTGAGCTTACGATGGGCTTTCCCAATAACAAATTTATCATGAACTTGAATAATTTAGAGAACCTCCGTGAGGAGATGGCAAACTTGGGCTTTAAAAAAGAGCTCATCGAGCAGATGGAAGAAAAGATGAAGGCGAATGTGGCTGATTTTAAATTGTATGATTCGATGGAAGCGACAAAAGGGCGTGTGGATATGACCTTGTTCTTCAAGCAGTCTGGGCAGTCAGATTATTATTACCTGAACAAATTTGAGGTGTGCCATGAAAAAGGGTTGGCAATTCCCGAAGGGCAAAAAATCATGGTGCTCACCCAAACTGAGGGAGCTGATAAGGGAATGACCAAGAGCTTTGTGCATATTGCTGAAGGGATCGCCTTTTTCAACGGTCAGAAGGACCAGTTGAAAGAGCAGAAAGGAATCAGCCACTTGGTGGTTGGAAAGGATGCAAATTCAGCGGTGAAACTGGCAACGATGGAAGATGGAAAGGTGAATTATGTGCAGAAGGAATTTGGACAGACCTACCGAACCTCTCCGATCAACCAAACTATTTATGTGGAAAAGGGAAAAGGTTTTACGGCCGAGCAGGCAGTGAATCTCATCCAAGGGCGTGCGGTGTACCGTGATGATATGGTTTCCCAGGCTGGCCAGCAGTACAAGGCCTGGATCAAGCTTGATTTTGACGTGCCAAAGGATAGGTTCGGCAATTTTATGATCAACCAATATACCGATCCTGCTTACGGATTTGACCTTTCTAAAGTGCTGGACAAATTTGAGATCAAGGAACTAGGTGATCAGGCAAAGCGTGAAATCTTAGAAGGAAGCATCCGAAATGGTAATCGTGCTCTGGTTACGGTAGAGAAGAATGGCGAACCTATGAAGCTGGAACTGGAAGCGGTTCCACGTTACAGCCAGATTAACCTCTATACAAAAGAAGGAAGACCAGAAAAACGCGAGCAGTTTTTAAAACAGCCTGACATAAAGCAGGAATATGCGCAGAGCAGGGACAAGTCGCAGGCCAAGAATAAAAAGCAGGGACAAGAACTAGGAGTTTAAGTGTTTTATTTGAGTTGGAGGGCTGCCATTGGTAGCCCTTTTTTATCTGACATAGATTGACAAATCAATTCATACTACTTCTTTGAAATTCATGCGCTGAAAAATGTTCAGGAGTTAAAAAGTTAAATTTCATTTTGAAAAGGAAAGCTAGATCACTATTGGCCGTTACGAAGACAACTTGTTTTTTAGACTTCAATACTATTTCACGTAGGTAATCCAAGAATGACAAAATGTTCAGGTCATCTACATATGCGATTGGGTCGTCAAAAAGCATAATATTAGGGCCTTTTTGTAGTTTTGCATTAAGGCTCAGGAATACGCTTAGCGCTAATGCAGATCTTTGACCAGTACTAATTTCGTCCAGTGGTCTTGAGCTATTGGGACTTACAAGTTTAATTTTATTTTCTACAAACAGAATATCTTGAAATTCCTTGGGAGAATGTATAAGATTGAAGATTTTCACAATTGATTTCCTGTTTTCATTTATATAATTGTTTAGAAATTCATTTTTATTAAATCTTGACAAGATGGATGTCAAGGCCTCTTCTCCAATCTTTGCTCGTTCCCTTAAAGTTTTTGTCTTTACAATACGGGAGGTCAGTTTCTGGATAGTCTGCTCAGCAGATTTAAGGCCAATCTCAGCTTTTTTCTCTTCATAGTAACGTTGCCTGAACAAATTGTGAGCAGATTCTATAGTGGATAAGTCAATAAAACAGTTATTTAAGTTTATATCTTCAGGTAAAGATAGGTATGAATGCAAGTCTTTATAGGCTCTAATCGCTTCCTCTGAGTAGTAGATTTCTTTATTTAATAGTTCGATATCTCTGTAACGCAATAGGTCTTCATCCTTGTTCGAATCTTTCAAGGTGGTACTGAGTCTTTTGATCTTGTTCTGAAGGCGCTGCCTTGCGGAGCTGAAGCTGCTGAGGAGGGTTTTTAGATTTTCTTTAGAAAGCTCAGAGGCACCGAATTTCTTCCATACTGTCATTAAGTCAAAAAATCTTTCCTCGGTAAGCCCAAGTCGATGGAACTGGGATTTAATCTTTTCAAGTTTAATTTTCTCTTTTTTAATTTTCCGGTTCTTTGAGGAGAGGTTTTTGGCATATTTTGCAAGATTGTTCAGTCCAAAGTCAATGAAATCAGAATCTATTGAATAAAGTTCTTTGAGCTTAACTATTGTTGTATGTTCGATTTCGATAGAAATGATATCATTTCGATAGGCTTCTCTTGTTAATTTAAGATCGTTGACTGTTTTGGAATTTGAAAAGATGACTTCGCTTTTCCGTAGGGCTTCAATAAGTTCTCCCTGCTCAAAAGACGTTCCACAAGCAGGGCAATCTTTTGCGTTAGGTTTTAATTTTACGTACTCCATTGAAGAAGCTTTTAAATCTGAAATGATGTTTTGTAACCTACCAATGCCGTTTTCCATTTCCTGTAATTTGGAAGTCGTTTCAGATTGTTTCTTGATTAATTCATCCCTACGGGATGTAATGACAGATTCAATATTGAAAAAATCGAGGTTTTCATATTTCTCAACGAAGTTATCGGTTACGGGAACTTCTTGCAAGAAAAAATAAATTTGTTCATTTTGCTTTATTTGCTCTTCAATTTCCGACAGATTTTTTCCCAGCCCAAGGAGAACATCGATGTCAGGGTGGTTGAAATATGGGCGTAGTGACTTTAAAGTTTCAATTTTTATATTTAAATCAGTCAGTTCTGGACTACTTTGATTTATCGTCCGATGGTTCTCTGCTAGTTGATTGATTTTATTGCCAATTTTTATAAGCCTTAACAATTCGTTCTCAAGATTACCCCTATTAACTATGGATATGGTTTTGCTTAGATTCTCTAATTTTTCTAATCTGTCTTTAATGAATTGTATGCTGATAGATACTTGGGTAATCAATGCGTCATCGTCAATAAATGATTGAAGCTTCCATTTACGGTCGTTAATTTCCTGAATTAATTTTGCCTTAAACTCTGAGGGCTCAGTATTGACTGCCTCCACAGCAGTCAATTCTTTTTTTTGAAAAGCTAAATCATCCTCAAGTATATCAAGTTGTTTTTTATATTGAAGGGAGAGTTCAGAAAACCTCTTCTGAAAACCGGACATCTTTTCCTCTAACTTATTTACTTCCTGCCCGAGGGCGATGTCGGCAATAACTTTTTCCAGGCTTTCTCGGTCGTCATCATCATTTTTTTTTAGTTCATAGGCAGCGTCACTTGTAAAATAATTAAATCTATTGAAATTTCCATTAAGGTTATTTCCTTTTATCATATAATTATTATACCAAGATCCATCCTGGAGCTTGTAGCGTTTACGTGAACTTGGATAACTATATAGCACATCGGTGTCATCCACCAGATCTATTCTATAGTCATGTTTGACCTGTTGCTTGCTGCATTTGCCCGTAACGGCTAGCTCGATGGAGTCCAAAAAAGATGTCTTTCCAGTTGCATTGGCTCCATAAACCAACATTACCCTGCCGAAGTCATACTTTTTTTTCTCCGGCATATCTCTGAAAGATTCCAGTGAAAGTTTTTTGATATGATTAAAACCTTTCCAATCGTCAATAGTTTTTGTTACTGATGTCAAATTCGGCAAGGCTTTAGGTATGTTATTTAAAAAGTTATCTATCGGTTTTTTATAAGTTTTGAGATCATCACTGTTGATAAATTCTAAATCACATTTTCGTAGTTCATTAATCCATATTGTATACAAGTCGTTTCCTAAGATCGCCTCATCATTAATATCTATCGATTTTAAAGATCTTTGAAGGTTTTTAAAATCGATCAAGGTTTGTACAGACTTTCTTGCAAAAGATTCGTTTTTTTCGATTTTTGTTTTTACTTGAAGATTCTTTTGGATGATTTCAGCGGAAGAAATGAAAAAATAATAGAAATTCCATTGTAGATGTCCTTCTGTTGCATAAAATTCTTCGCTTATTATTGGCTCTAAATATGCTTTAATTTCACAATTAATCCAACTATTGGTAAAGTCGATATATTCTATTGCATATGCTTGACCATCAGCCTTTTTAACGCACCGATATATCTCGGTTTCTCCTACGGATGAAACATTTTCTACACCATATAGTTCACACAGGAATTTATTAATTTTCATTTGTCTCTCTTTTTGGTGAAGCTGTCGGATTTGGATTGAACGTTTTCACGGATCGATGGTGTGCCAATGATTTTAGGGTAACGTACTCTGCCATGTATTGTTTCATGCCACACCATGACCAGCTTGCCTTGGTGACTATCTTCAAAGAGATCCGATATTCTCTTTTGTGTTTCAGCCGCTGTAGAATTGGACGAGCTTCCTAAATATACAGCAGTCGCTTTTAAGGTTTCATTTTTTGAGTGTGCATTTAATAGATACCTTTCAGGCAACTCTAATTTTGGTGAAAATTTCAAGTCAACATCGGTAAAACCATAGGGAAGATCTGCCTGATTTGTTATTATCGAGTGTTTTAAAATCGAATAGTTCTGGATTTTTTGAGTACGTAATTTATCTGCACTTTCATCATGAAGTTGAGTGAACACAATTCTATTATTTATTTCATCATCACTGATTTTCAATGAAATAATTTTATCTATTTCATACCAATTCTTTGCGTCTGAAATGTCGCCAGAGCAGAGTTGCACCAACCTTTCCACCTCTAAAAAATTTTCGCTTTTGGATATGCAGTCTAAAGCACCCGGTTTATGTTCAACCTGTCTTACGAGCTCAATGAAACCATCAGGTAATTTATCTTTGTTAATCTGCCAGGCATCATTATTCCATCTGAATGTACGGACTATTTTCGGTCCGGTTCTATTATGTTGAGTTGGGTCAGCGGCGATTTGAGCAGGCTTGGTGTTTTCTGCCAAAAATACAAATTCGTCGAAATTTAAGTAAAAGGTATGCGCACCCTTATTTTTCCAGCAAGTATAGTAAAGCCCGTTTCTATGGTTTGAATTTATTGCCTCATCTTGGCACGCGATTTTAGTAGATTTAAGGTAAAATGCCGAGCCACTTGTCTCATTGAAGGTTTTGGTCTTATTGTTATCCATATATGTGACACCTCTGGCCCAATTTAGGCATATCACCTCTTTGATCCAATCTTTTCCCCCTTTAGAGAATAATAGATTCCTGTATAGTTTATAATTATCTCCAAAGGGTTTTTGGTTTAACTGGATATGTACAATTAGCAAAGGCAAAGGCAGAAACATTTCATCATCAATCTCATTGAAATTCAACAGTTTTAAAGAGTCTGAACATATTAAAGTAATCAAGCGAGTAGATTCCTTTTTATTTCTAATCACAAAAAATTTTCTACCTAAAATTAAATTGTTCCGTTCCCACTCGGCATCCTTCCCGCCAAATGGATAATTCTTAAATTGGATAATAATTATCTTTTGTTTTACCCCGTCTTTGTCTGAAGTCCACACCAATTTACAAACGGGATCAAAAAAGCCATTAGGCTGAGTTTTTAGTTTGTCCTCGACCAACTCCTCATCATAAATCCAAATGATGTCTTTCGTCCCATCTATAAACTCTCGTAATTGTGTGGGGTTTAAAGACTGCATCCCAATCAACCAAATATTGTTTTCAGTTGGAAATTTTTCGCTGTCTAGAAGATTTTTAAGGGCTTCCCATGGGCATGAGTATTCGGGGGTGATGGCCAGTTCGGCTCCTGTACTAATAGCCTGTTCAAAAAACGCTGAAAATTTTTTAAATGCTGTGGTTTTATCGGTTAACCAAATGCCGCTGTCATCAAAATCGATTTCACCCTTGGCTTGATAGAGCAGCGTCTTGTATAAACTCGAATCTAAAGTTAAACAAGAAAGCGTCGGCCTAACCAGATTTTTTGTTTTCCAAAAATCATCATCAAAAACTGCGTCCATAATTGAGAGCTATATAATACTAAGTTAGCAATCTTGATTGAATATTTTAGGATGGGGAAAAGTATTTTCACGTGAAGTGTATTGAAAAGTACAATAGAGGTAATTAGTCATCTGAAAGATTTCTATACATGTCTTTTGATGTTGGATAGCTGCGGTCCCATACTTGAAAGCTTGAGCGATTGATCTTTGTTGGCAAAATATGCTCAACGGAAACTTGTCCTACATTAATGGAAAGTGTATCAGGCCTTTCAACTTTGTTATCTGTATGCTGAAATCCAAACAACTCGTAAGCCATGTCCTTGTCTCGGGCATCCTTTTCTGCAAGCTGATCAGGAATCCATTTTGTCACACTGTAAGCGGGGACTTCTATATCCTCATCCCATTCTGAGGTTTCAATTTCGATTCGTGTGCCTTTGGGATAGGAGATTTCCTGCACTTTAGAAGATTTGTTGAACAATACAACGTTTACGCCATCTGGAGATTGAGCAGAAGGAAAAATAATCCCGTCGAATTCAAGCTCAGAAGAAAGAAAATCCGCGATTGCTTGTGTCGATAAGTATTCAAAATGCTCATCATCCGGCATCACGGGCTTGGTGATCCTGGAAGACAGCTTCCTTAAAAACATAGCCTTGGAAATTCGATTAGCATAGGTAGGATCGAATATACTTCCATCGCTTGTCGTAAAATTTAGTGCGGTAAGATCAAGCATTTTCAATTCGCGTAAAATTTGGAAGTTTGCAACAACGACATTGCTTCCCACCGGGGGTCGCACCTCTGCAACTGCGGTTTCTAGTGAGGTCGCACCATAAAAGGCTGAAATGCCTCTTGCATTCATTCTTCCTGCCGACGCATACTCTGAGGGCGGTGGGCCGAGTTCGATATCTGGTAACTTTAAAGCTTTTTTTAGTTTTTCTAGCGATTGGAATACCCTAGCTCTGTATAAATGGGTTAAATCAGTTCCAAGACCTATTTTTCGTACAACTGGCCTATTTTCATGGGTTTTCATGATTTCAACTCCATCAAATACATGCCTTAAATGTTCTTCCGCTTCCTTGCTGAAAAACCGCGCTCTCGATTTTAAGCCCTCTTCAAATTTCTCCCAGCCTTGTTGCCACTCGTCGTCTGTTTGACCCTTGAATTCGTAAAAGGACTCATCATGATATTCACTATATTCATGGATTTCATCTGCTGAACGGTCGTAGTGTTTATCTTTTAAAATTGATTGGATGTCAATAGCCACTTCTTGGGAGACTTCTACTGCTTCTGCAATTGCGTCGATAATTGGCTCGCCGTCGGGTTCATACTCAAAATTTTTAAGTTCATATATGGACCAATTGTCTGGAGGAAATTCCGAAGACCGATCATAATGCTGATGAAATGCAGTATCAACCACTTCTGCAAGTTCCAATATCGTACACCCATTAACCTCATCTCCGCAATAGGAGCATTCAACCCGTGTGTTTTCTGAATGGATTTGCCTTCTGAGATAGTCATTTCCGATGCAATTCGTACAAATTAATTTTTTTTCCAGCTCCATTTGTTTTTTGACAACAGTTTTTTTCCTAGGGTTGTATGATCATTTGGATAATACTCGCCTCATAATCTCTAATGTACTAATGAAACATATGTCAGCTTTCGTCTTGTCAAGGGTTGCCTTAAGTTCCATTCCAGGATGAATAAAGTTTCTGTAAAGCCTTGAAAGATTAGATAAATGCACAAAGTCTTGGCCAAACATATGATTTGCTTCCACATATCCTATCAACTCAAATAATACGCAGTCATATAATTTTTTATTTTTTAGATTGCCTTTTGAGTCCTTGATTGGTAGAATAGTTATTTTTTTTCTTTCTAGATGATAGGTTAATGCAAGTTCGACCAATGACCCAGATAATACGATAGTTGATTTAAGGTTTCCCATCAAATAGTTAATGGCAACTTCATTAAAATCTCTTTCTATAAGCGGCTTAAACTTTTTGTTGCACTTTCCTATCCGTGACAAAATATCGAAATAACCGAGGGCTTCCAAATTATTTATTGATATGCCGACAAAACCATCAATCCACTTTTGTGGGATTTTATGAGTATCAAGTCTAATAAGTTCTTTTTCCAATAGTGGATTCACTTGGTAGATTACAACATTGTATTCGCTTCTCTCGTCAGTTTCTGTAATGTATTTTTTTGTCAACCATTGCCCAATAAGAGAATCTGCACGCTGTTTATCCGAAGACAATAGTTTCGGGAATTTGTATTTGGGAATTGGTATGCGCCAATCTTTAAATTCTGTTTCCAGTTTGATGTCCGTTACAAATTTGAATAGTTTGTCCAACACGTACTGATTTTCATCACGCAAATGAATGACAGCGGATTGGAACTGTTCATTCACCCGCTTTTGTTTTGCAATATCTTCTTCTTTCTCGGTTTTTTCTTTCGTGGCATTCTTGATGTTCCGGTTAAGGTGATCATCTTTCGGGGATAATTCTAAGCCCCGATTATATAGTTCAATCGCTTTTTCGTGGTTGCCTTCTTCTTGGAAAATTAAGGCAAGATTGTTAAGTACGGCACTATTGTCACCTTTAAGCTGAAGATAGTCTTCGTATTTTCGCTTGCCATCCTGCGGCCTTTTTTTCTCGACATATGAATAAGCTACTTTAAAGAGAGAATCGGATTTAGATAATTGTTCAATGTTGAACATCTCGGAAATCTCGATTATCTTGTCAAATTGCTTATACTCAAATAAAACATCAATTAACACTCCGCAAGAATAGACCGAATGTTCTCGCAAGCCATAGTCTTGGATTTGATCGCTTAGGAATATACGATACGTTGCTTCAAGCTGACTATCATTCCCTGTCCTGTTGCTTATAAGCTCATAAAGGGAATTTGAGTGCAAGTCGTCTAAAAAATCAAAAGAATAACTGCTAAGATATTTTTTTGCATTTTTAATTGCACGTAACTGGTCTTGATACTTCCTTTCTTTTGCTGCAAGGAACCATTTCAAGAGCCAGATTTTACCTGCAAAGGTCTCATCTTCGCTCGGTTTGAATTTCAGTATCAGTTTATAGAGTTGACCAAGGTCGTGTATTTCAATGAAGTCATGAGTATGCTCAGAGAGATCTAAAGGCCCCCCACTAATTCGCCCGTGAATTTCAAGGGTTTCTCTGTTGATGTTAAAATTTTGTACGAGGTTTCCAAGTTTTTCAAAACTGCCTATTTCGAGATAAATTTCCAGTAGGCTTAAGAGTCCAAACATACAGTCAGAGTCTTCTTTAACTAGGTTGTAAGATGTTAGAAAGCTTTTCTCCGCATTTTCAGACAATCCCATTTTCTTTTGGACCAGCCCCAACCAGTAATATAATCCATAATTGGAATACTGGTAATCTTTATTTGCGTCGATTGCTTTTTCGAGATATGTTAGTGCTTTTTTGTCGCTGTCATTCGCATAATAGAGCAGCGCTAAATTATAATATAGGGTTGAAGAGATAATCCCCTTCTCTTCGGCCTTTGTCAGTGTTGTATACTGGAGATCTTTAAGACCTCTATTAAAGTATTCTTTGGCGAGCAAAACATAAAAGTCTGCCATCTCAGGGAAGTGTTTCATACCCTGTTCATAAAGGTCTATTTTTTCCTGACCTTTCAGTTTGTACTGAAGTCTAGTAAACGCTTGTACTGGAAAACTCTTGGTGGTTATTGCCAGTTTATAGTATTCCTCAGCTTTTTTTGGGTCATAGACATATATACTCATAT
The DNA here is from genome assembly GCF_059424425.1 of Pedobacter sp. GW456-11-11-14-TSB4. Classification (NCBI taxonomy): domain Bacteria; kingdom Pseudomonadati; phylum Bacteroidota; class Sphingobacteriia; order Sphingobacteriales; family Sphingobacteriaceae; genus Pedobacter; species Pedobacter sp. GW456-11-11-14-TSB4. The sequence goes on along the minus strand of NZ_JBWKZK010000004.1, from coordinate 459,191 downwards.
CATCCTCGTCAGGAATAAAGGGGCTTTGGCTATAAATCTCTCCAAGCCAATAGTAAGCATAGCCATCTTTTTCTATCTGATTTTCTAAAGAAAGTAAAAAAAGTTCAGCAGCTTTATCTCTTTTTTTATCTGATAAAAGGATATGGCCTAGTAAATAGTGGTGGCCAGATTTTTCAGGGTATTCCTGTATCAAAGACTCTACCATTTCTTGTGCCTCCTTCTGCTTATTATTATGGTAATACTCCCATGCTTGTTCTAGACTGATCTGGTAGGAACTTTTTTCTTTCTTTTCCATCTTTTGAGATAACGCGGATAATTATTGCGTAATGTTAATTTAATGTGCTTGTAAACATAAAAGCGCAGGTGTTAAAGGTAGAAAAAGTTATTATCAAAATAAATCCACTCCATTTAAACTAAATTACTTTTTAAATTATGTCTGGCGATAAGCACATTATCCACATGGACCAGGATGCTTTCTTCGTGTCCGATGAGGTCCGAAAAGATCCATCACTGATCGGTAAGCCCGTTATCATCGGGGGTGCTGCGGATCGTGGTGTGGTGGCCTCGTACAGTTATGAGGCCAGAAAATTTGGGGTACATTCCGCAATGCCCTCTTAGGATCAATGAGCAGATGATCATCAGCCGAAAATCCTTTACAGCTTTTTCAGAGGATGAAAATGGGATGATAACCGTTTCGCTTGTGCCCAAGCCAATTCTTCCCAAGGTGATGCAGGGAGAAAATGATCACGGACTTTTTGACCATTTGAATTTCAACTAATCGGTTTCTCCTGATTTTGATTCCAATATTTCCCTTAGTTTCAATAGCCTTGATTTGATGGGTTCGTTCACCTTTGAATCCGGATTTTCTTCCAGTGCCTTGAAGTGGCTTTTTAAAAATAGGCCTACGTCGTTGATCCTTGCAGATGGGTCTAGGTAAACAGGTTCTTTTGGGATTTCGATGGAATTGAAGTAGTCTTTGAGCTCTTGGATCATTCGGCTAAACTAAGGATTGCGAAGATAGGTTACTCATTTTCCTTCGCGTTTTCTTGCCGTGCACAAAAGGATTTTTTCATCAGCACGCACCTAGAATTGCCTTTCAAATTTCAATCTGTTTTGGATCCTCCTTGATGTAAACGGTAGAATGGGAATAGGTTGCATAGCCTCTTTCAAATACAAACCTCCATGTTGTGCGATCACTTTGTACGATGCTGGTAAAATACTTGAAGTTGAATCCTTTATTCACCAGCTCTAGTTTTGTAGTATCAATTTCCTCGCCTACCGGTATCTCCCCAAGGGATTTAAGTATCCTGTAATTTTCCTTGATGATCTTCAGGGTTTCTGGAAGATTGTCGTCCGCTTTCAGCGCTTCTACTTGTTTTTTTTCCTGTTAAATTCATTTCGGCAATTGTCATTACAAAAACGCTTGTCGATCCTTCCGTGAAGTTCCCTACGACAGTTTTCGCATTCGGGCAATAGTTCTGTATCCGATTTTCGCTGCATTTTGACTTTTTTAATTACTTGATAATCTGATTTATAAACGGAGAAATCGGGTAATTGTTTTTTTTAGACCGAGTATGCGCTTTAGCTGTCTGGAATTTTGTGGTGGATTTAACACGATAAAATTATGAACAGCAATATTTTGGCATCGGAACATTTTTCAACCCGCAAGCGGAACTACTTTCTGGATTTTAAACTGGCGGCGAACAAGACCAATTTCATACAGATCACACGGAGCGATGAACAGGCCGACGGAACATTCAAGCGCAACCATGTAGAGATTTTTGAAGAGGATTTTCATCTGCTGTTCCAGGGGCTAGCTTCACTCTTGCACCATGCGGCACATCTGGGAATGGACAAACTGAACTTTAAGCAGCAGTGCTCACTTCAACTGGATAGAAAGGTGAACGGGATCAAAAGCTGGGAGCTTGACATGAGGCCTAGGGAAAAGATGCTGGCTCATGGCGCGGCTGTGTTAAGCGATGCGGAATTGTTGGCCCTTCTGATCGGTTCGGGTACGGTAAAGGAAACCGCGGTCGATCTTTCAGCCAAGATAATTAAAAGCGTGGATGATGACCTTGAACTTTTGGCTAAAATGGACTATAAGGCTTTGGGCAGTTTCCCTGGCATGGGGATGGCCAAATGTAGTTCGATCATTGCGGCAATGGAACTGGCAAAGCGGCTGGTGGAAAAACAGACGAAGTCGGCGAGCGAATTTTTTGGGCTTTTTGAAAACAGGGAAAGCTGAATTCGCGGTTCGCGAATTGCGAACCCTTGGTCCGCAGTCTGGCTGTGTTCTGCCTTTTATCTCCAATTAAACTTCATCCAAGCTTTTTGGGATGCAAATTTCTGAACCCTATTTTTTACAGCAAGGCCAAGCCCCAAGGGGTTTGCCAAAAAAATCTTCCCTGCCTGCGGCGAGGTATTTTTTCGCAAAGCCTTGCCTTTAAAAAATGAGGGTGTCAAGGTGAGGTTGCTTAACAAAAAGCCAGGAGGCGACTGCCGACTGATTTAATTATTTGAGCCATGAAACAAAATCCATTTCCGTTATCGGGGGTTGCAGAAATCAAAGTTAGCTACCATCCGAATTTTAAAGCGAGCCAGCGCCCAAAGGTCTGCGATTCTAATTCTTGCTACCAAGTCCTTTTATCCAATTGGGATTTGGGATTGATGGAACTGCAGGAGCAGTTTAAAATCATTCTGCTCAACCGTAACAGTCGGGTAATCGGGGTTTGCGAGGTCTCTCGTGGTGGTATTTCGGGAACGCTGGTTGATGCAAAGCTGGTTTTCGGGATTGCGCTAAAGGCTGGGGCTTGCGCATTGGTGTTGGCGCACAACCACCCGAGCGGAAACCTGACCCCATCCATAAGGGATTTGCAGTTGACCGCAAAGCTTAAGGAGGGTGGTAAGCTGTTGGATGTTGCGGTATATGACCATTTGATTATTTCAGCAGACGGTTACATCTCATTGGCTGATAGTGAACTAATGTAAAAAAGCTATGAAAAGAGAAACGTTGATTGTAATGGTCAAACTGGTATTGGATACCAGTTGCAGGGACACCGCAGAAACTGCGCTTGAACTTCGCGACAAGCTGAAACTAAAAATGATGGATTCTGAAAGGGTGAATCTATTGGAAGCCAATTTGATTGGGTGCATGACTCCCGATCTGCCCGAGGACGACCACGGTGTGGCGTTGGTCAATTAGATTTAGCCGTAACGAAAGGGAGCGTATCGCTCCTTTTTTTGCCCCCAGCCAAGTGCGGGTTAAGTGAGGTTTGGAGTGATTATTTGGTGCTGGCGCAAGTGCCTGTAAAGTGTTAGGAAGGTGATCAATAATGTTTGCAGGGGTTAGATAATTTCTTTTCAGCTGATCTGCACAGTGCTAAAAATTATCAGTTAATTCCGCCATTTTTCAACTGCATTCTAATCCATCCAACCTTTTTGAGTAGCAAATTTCTGAACAATTGATTTTCCGAAAAGACCAGGCCCCCAAGGGGTTTGCCGAAAAAATCTTCCCTGCCCAGCTGCGCTGGACGAGGTTTTTTTTCGCAAAGTCTTGTCTTGAAAATCAATTGTATCAAGGTGAGGGGGCTTAACAAAAAGCCAGGAGGCGCTAGCCGACTGACCTAAATAATTAAGCCATGATACCAGCAAAGGACAGAAGCCCACCGAAAAAAAGCAGTAGCCAAAAATTGACCGCTCGCCTAAAAAAAACAATGCCCCTAGGGCAATTAATCAAAATTTATCACCCACAATTTTTAAAAACAGAAATCATGAAAACGTTAGATTTAAAAAGAAAAGCAGACAACAATTCACAGAATGGAACAGCTACGGCAGTTCAAACGCCACAGGCTAAAAATGGAGCTATGCAAAATAGCACAGCATTTGATGATAAAAAGAACGATGCCAAAAAAGTAGGAACAGCGCAAGCCCTACAGGTTGACCATACCCCGAAACCACAGGCGGAAGCACTAAAGACAGAAGAGAAAAAAGAAGAGGCAAAACCAGCGGTAGCAGAAAAACCAGCGTTAAATTTAGAGGGAACATTGAAACTTGTTGAAGAATTGCACAGACGTAAAATCCACCGTGACAATTTGCTAACCACCATTAACACGTTGGACGGCTTTAAAGTGTTGGTACAGGATGAAAACGAGGATATCGACTCTCCGCAGTTCCAAGGCTGTAAACTCACTATCGAGGATGACGATAGAAATTCGTTCGTAACCAAAAATCCAGCAATCATCAAAGCGGTTGCCGAGTTCGTGAATGAATTATGTGTTGACAAATTGGCTGAAATCGAAGCTAATATTGTTATCCCTGCCTAAATCCTTTTGCCCTTTGCTATTATGGTAAGGGGCAATTTTTTTGATTAGAATTTACCAAAATGAAAAAGTACCACACCCTTTATTTAATGGTTAGGGTAGTTGCAGAAACTGAACTAACCACCATATCCGATGCCGTTCACGAAGTGGAAATACATTCTCGTTTGCATTTGCCCGACACGCCAAACGTGAAGATATTGGAAACAGAAATTTTATTAACCCGAGTAACCAACGCAAATAGAATCAATCATGGCACACAATCTTAATTTCAATGAAGCCACGCAGAAACACAGTTTTTTCAGCGTGAAGGAAAAAGCCTGGCACAATCTTGGGCAGATCATTTCCGATTACCCGACAAGTGCGGAAGCAATCAAACACGCTCAGCTAGATTACTCGGTAGAGAAACGCCCTTTGTATACCTACGATAGTGAAAACCACAGGGGCGAAACGGATTTGATTATTCCGGAAATCGAAGTGAATAATTTTTTCGCAACCGTACGTACTGACACCGACCAAGTTTTGGGCGTAGTTGGCAAGGATTACCACATCGTACAGAACATTGACGCATTTGCTTTTTTTGATTCCATTGTTGGCGGTAAAGATGGGATTCTTTATGAAACTGCTGGCGCACTAGGCAACGGAGAAAAGATATTTATTACCGCAAAATTGCCCGAATATATCCGAGTAGGTAAAAACGATTTGATTGAGCAGTATTTGTTTTTGACTACTTCTCACGATGGTTATGGGAGCATAACGGCAGCGTTTACGCCCGTTCGCATTGTCTGCCAAAACACCTTAAATGCAGCGATGCGCAACAAAAGTAACTGCATTAAAATCCGCCATACGTCCAGCGCAACCGATAGGCTAAAACAGGCGCATGAACTGCTAGGCATTACCAATCTGTTAGCGGGAGAAATGGAACAACTGTTTAACAGGTGGGCAAAAATCCAAATCACGGATTCCGAGGTTAAAAAATTGGTGCAGATGGCAATGGCTCCAAATAAGGAAACCTTGCAGAGCCTGCAAAGTAACAGGCCAGATGAACTTTCGAGCATCTATAACAATTCGGTTAGTGCAGTTTTGGATTATGCAAATTCGCATCCTTCGCAATTGGGAGCTACCACGCAAGGCACATTATACGGTGCATACTATGCGGTAAATGGCTACTTTCAAAATGTACGGAATTACAAGGATGAGGAAAGTAAATTTAAAAGCATCATGTACGGTACGGCGTTACAGCGCAATCAAACCGCATTTGATTTGTGCCAAAGCTTTGCAAAGAGTGGCGTAAGGGCTTTTAATTAAAGTTTGTTAAGAAATTAGAAACGTCCATGAAATATGGGCGTTTTTTCGCGCTTTAAGTGCCGGGAAAGTGACTGTAAGGATTGCCGATAAAACATCAATATGTTCCTGCTAATTGTAGAGCCTGGGCATAGCAAATGTTTATCGCAAAAGCGTCATGAGCCATTAATAGCATTGCTTTATCTATTTTTTCTGGAGTTAATAATTCTGTTTCAAATGCAGGTTCTCCATCTACATGTTTAAGTTTAGGATTCGATCTCCAAATCTCTTCACTTTCATCTCCCTTTTTAATTTCTATGTAAGCTGAATGTAATAGCAAATTCCTATATCTTCTATGCTCGTGCAGGGAAGCAATAATTCCTTTAAAGGATAATACCTTATTCTCCTTATCTGTAATTTTAGAAGCTTTTATAAAATCTATATATATAATTTCAATTTTATTTAACAATTGAATATTACTATCATCCCTGAAATCTTTTGGTGGCCAAACTTTTCGATTTGGATCTGTAATTATCCAACCAATTTCTCTCAGCCGATGTTCAAGCCATTGAAAAGAAACTACAAATTCTCCGATTTTCTGATATAGTAAGTCACTATCCAATTGCTTAAAAATTAGGTCAAATATTGCTTTATAATATGATTAAGGATTTACTTGGACAAAATTCCCGTCAGGAGTTAGGCCACGGGAAATGGCAAAGTTAAAATTGCATTCGTTTTCAAAGGTTACTTCCGCAACTTCCCTAATAGGAAGCAGAAATTCGCCCGCAGGTAAAAAGGAATTTTTCCCCCTTTCCGGTGGCTTTCCGCCTAAGTGAGAATTTGCTCTGGTTGCCCCAGAATTTAATCGGCAAAATTTAACATGAGGATTGGCTTCAATTGTTTCCCTAGTAGGAAATCTAAAGATCACGGGGTTTTCAAACGCATATCTATTATAATGTCTCCAAAGCCTGTCTAAAGTTGGCCACATAAATACCCTGTCATTTAAGTGGTAAAGGAAATCTGGCATCTTCCAATCATCGGTCAAACACTTTTCCAAAGCTTTTTGCGATATAGGCCGTTGGTCTCTTAAAAAATAAGATTTTTCTCCGACCTTAATTTCCTGATGTCCGATCCTTCGTTGACGATTAATGTTGTCACTATCATCACCAGACATATATATTATTTGATTAGCACTATATAATTTTTTATCAGCCAAAATACTTTCTGCATTTTGCATATTAGTTAAATGGTACAAATATGGTCGTTGTTGTATAAATCTTTCTAAATCCATGTTTTATTTCCAGTTTCTTCTATCAATTACAGCTCTATAGTCAAAGGTCGTCCCAATCAGAGAAACTTTAACTCCTGAGCATCTTTCTATCTCTTCTACAAAACGCCTAGTCTCACCGGTAAGGTTTTCATATCTTCTGGCATTTTCATTTTTTGTTGAAATATAGTCCGTAAAAGTAAGCGCTATGTCGGTTGGGGAATTAAGCTCACAAGCTTTTCTAAATAAAGACCAACTAAATTCAGCTATACGACGATTTTTCTTAGTTGTTGTTGTAATTTCCTTTTTCACCAAATCATCGGCATCTTTACCAGAACGTTCAGCGACTGTTTTCATGTCTATCTCTTTACTGATAAATGGCCCTGAAGTTCCACCTACTCGAATTGGATAGGTACGAGTTACCATAATAATTTTCCTCACTCTTCTTGGAGAAATACCTGCTTCTGATAAACAACCAGAAACTGCTGTATCACGTGATGTTACGTGCGGATAGAGCCCGTGGTGTAGACTTAAGCCTGTTCCTTGTGTTCCTTCAAGTAATATTTTTTTACCGTCACGATATAATAACTCCAACTCTTCTGAGGTGTTTCCAAGGTAGCCTCTTAGCTCTTTGATATAATGTTTGGCCTTGTGCTTATCATCTCCATACAATCTTGATACTATATTGGCAGCTGTCGCAATGCCGACTCCTTGTGCAGTAGAGCTAATCTTTTCTTTTATCTTGTTTTCTGCATCAATGTCAGCTTGAGAGATTATTATTGCATTTTCATCTATGACAAGCCTGCCAAATTCTACATTAAATGTTCTAATCTCCTGCAATATCTTATCAAGATTTAAAACAGCCCCAGGTCCGATTAGCAACTTGGAGTGTGGAGCTCGATAGGTTCCAGATGGAAGTAGGTGAAAGACATGATTTGTTGGTCTTTCAAAAACCGTATGCCCAGCATTTGGTCCACCAACTCTCATTAAGCAATCATAATCAGGCGATATATGAGCCGCAATCTGACCTTTTCCTTCGGATCCAAATTGTCCACCGACGATAACATCTACCAATTCGTTTTTTAATGGAGGTAGCAATTTAAAAAAACTAGCAACCCTCACAAACACATCCTCATCGTTACAGCGGTCAGTATCTATGACGAGATCCGCTTCTTCTCGTAATCTCGGCACTTGTTTTTCAGTTTCATCCGCTTTATAGCCTTTGTACTTTTCTGCCTGCTTAGCTACTGGCATTTCTTTGATCTCACCACGCTCAAAAAAACGTTGTTCCAAAGTTTTTGCATTTGCCTCCAAATGAATGTGAAATACAAAATAACTGTAAGCTTCCCTGATGTGCTTAATCTGATTTATAATTCTAGCAGAGTCGATAACATACAAGCTGTTGGCGTCGAAATCACTTCCGTAAAGATGTTGAAAATATTCAAGCACCCATTTTCCATCACCTTGGACATCAAGTTCGGTGCCGTATTTTTGTAAGAATTCCCTATCCGGCTCTTTGCCTTTTAACTTCTTTCTTGCAAAATAGTTAAGACCATCCCTGGTTTTACAAGTCTTAAAACCAAACCTTGTTTCCAGTTTTTCAGTCAATGTACTTTTACCTGTACTAATTTCTCCAGTTAGGACTAGGATTACTTTTTTTTCTCCCATGTCGAGCTTTCGTTGAGTAGCGTTAAATTAGATTTTCTTTTGGGGTTAAATGATGTGCCTTGAAATAAATAAATATTTACTTTGATTTCATAATTAACAAGCTCGTCATGGATCATACCTATGATGATTTCCCAGTCACCCCCGGCCTGACCTGCTCCAATAGCAGGCATGTGTATTGAAAAATTATTTTCTAATGCAAATCCCCTCAATTGAACGAGGCACTTTTGCAACTCTTTATACCTCAATGGTATTTCATCACCTTTAGCAAACAGGCCCTTTTGGGCTAACATCTGAAATACATAAATGTCTTTATCTACTTGTATTACATTCGTGCTCCCAAGGACAAATTTTGACTTATCTGCACTCCATTCTTTCAAACGCTCTTTAACCATGGGATAATTTTTAGCCAAAGAATAACCAAAACCTCGGCCCAAGGATGCACTGGTATTTACTACTTGCGCAATTACTTTTTTCCCCGAACCCCTAGGTTTGGTAGCGTCACCAAATTCTAGCACTATCTTTCCGTAATCTGCATCATGGCGAGCGTATTCCACAGGCATTATTAAAATTCCCACTCTTGGCTTGGTATCTCTTTTATAAGGGGAAATTCCTGCAGAACTAACTAGGTACTGTTCTCCAAGAAAAATATCCCAATAAGTTGTCTCTTCAGCTGTCCATCCAGGAGAAGTACATTCATATGCGTTTGAACCAACAGGGATTTTGAAATTTTCAGGTATATCCAATGAGAAAAATCTTGACGACTTATAGTAATCAACTACGATATTTCCATCGTCTTGAAAAATACCAATTAAAATTGCGCAAGGCTGATCAATGACCTCAGTATATCTCATGAAAACAGATTCCAATGAAGCCTTATATTTTTTCGCCAACTCAATTAGTCCCTTCATTGAAGCAGGTGAATTATTGGCGTCATTTGAAAATATAGCATATGGCAACTGAATTTCTGAAGCCGCTGCATTACACAATTGTTCAAGTTGTCGATTTTCCATTGGATTTTCCTCCCTATTTCTCGTTGCCTGCGCACAGTCTGAAAACAAAGTGTGAGCAATTTCATGTGCAACGCTAAAATTTACTCTGGTCGGTATCTGAAATGGATTATATTGGATCTGAAAATTATTGCCAGACTTTGGAACAATTTTAGCGTCAAGGACTGAATCATTAGGTGTAACATCAATCCCCATAATTTCAGCAAGTTTAATTGGACTGTATGGTGGGCCTTCCCAACCTTTTTCAAATCCCTTTAAAACAAGTTCACGTGCACGAGCTTTAATCTCTTCGTATGGATCATTGTTATTTGATTCCTTAATTAACAATAAAACGGATTTATGTGTCCAATTTTTCCGGAAGCTTTTATTGGAAGATCTAGCGGGTGTCTTCTTGCCTTGGGTAGATTGTACATCGGTTAAATTTAGGCGACCCGTGATTTCCCTAATTCGTTTCATACCTTCGTTTACCACAGCATCAATTTTATATCCCTCATCCATTAAGTATTCTTTAGCATTATCAATTGAAGAACTATTATGCTCAACTTTTGCTAAAACCAACCTAATAAAATCTTCTCGGTTAAATATTGTTTCTTTGCTCATATCTGTTGCCTTAAATCGTATTTCTTTGCCGTTTTTTTAAGCACAGTTTTTAATCTTTTCATTCCATTGTCGAACGCACTGGCGTCCATATTATATTCCATTAGTATTTCTCTTCTCAAAAGTCCATTTTGGCAATGTGCTTCAAATATTTTTTTCACAATTTCATCACTCTTTATTTCTTCCTTTATATCGTTAAGAATTTGGTCATGATCAATTTGCTGGTCGAAATATGCATTGGCGTAGGGCAAAAGAGCCTCAATGCTATTAAATGCTTCATCATCTTCGTCGTTATGCATGAATTCCAAATCACTAGTTGTCTTGTTTTCTGCTTTATTAACATCATTCGATACTAACGAACGGATAATATGCACTTTTAAATATCCAACAAGACTTCTTTTGGTAGGATCGTACTTATGAGGCTCACTCAGAAATTTCTCAATTGCTGCTGAGACATAGTCATGAACTTGTTTACCTTCCAAATACGAATCGATTTTTCCTTTTCTAAACCATGTGTTAGCCTTGAGGAGCGAGTCCGTATATGCAAATAACTGTAAGTATAATTCATCCCAATTGATTGTATCCATTGATAACGTTAATTTTTAGATCAACCCCACATTACCTTATGCTACTAATGTAACTTTTTTTTCCGTCGATGGCAAAAAATAGTTTTTGGTAAGCATAGGATAGTATGGATGATTTAAAAAATGTACAAATACAGCCAGGCTGTGAGCGTACTTTGTCTTTCAACGTGGAAGATAAGCCTTATGAAACTGACCAGCAGTATTTAACTGGATTTGAAATTAAAAAGATTGCAGGATTACCTAAAGGTTCTGAATTGTTTCTTACTATAAGGGAACCTTGGAAAGATGAGCCCATTGCTAATGAAGTAAAGGTCGATCTTGCACGGCCAGGAGTAGAAGGGTTTTACATCAAGAAAAAATTAGAATTTGTAGTCGACAGTAAAACTTACTATTCCGATAAACAATACTTAACTGGTGCCGAGCTAAGAAAGATTGCAAATATCGGAGCGGATGATGAAATATTTCTGTCCATCGCGGGTCCATACGAGGATGAATTGATAGGTAATGAAGATAGAGTAAATCTAGCAAGGCCTGGTATAGAAAAGTTCTATTCAAAAGAAAAGTCTCGCGATTTTAAAATCATTGTAAATGCTTCAGTTAAAGATTGGGGAGAAAAAACAATTTCTTTTGAACAGGTTGTGGTTCTTGCGTTTGGCTCTTATGACAACAATCCAAATAAAGGCTATACCGTTACCTATAGTAGGGGAAAAGATCCAAAACCTGAGGGTACAATGGTTAAAGGTTCAGTTGTTAATATAAAAAACAAGATGATTTTCGATGTCACTGCAACTGATAAATCTTAGCCCTGACCTAAAGCGTCTAAGAGACGAAGGTTATGAAATGGAGATATATGGTGGATATTTACTTATCCATCATATTCCATATTTAACAAGTAATAAAGTAATTAAATTTGGAACATTGGTTAGTACTCTGTCCTTGGCAAACAGTAGTAAAACTACAAAGCCAGACAACCATGTAATACATTTTATCGGTGAAAATCCATGCAATGTCGATGGTAATATTATTTCTTCCATACAGCATAGCAATGCTTTAAACAGGTTAAGTGAAGGACTAGAGATTGATCGATCATTTTCTAATAAACCACCTGATGGATATCCTGATTATTTCGAAAAAGTAAAAAGATATGCGGATATAATTTCGGCTCCCGCGAAATATCTTAATGATGGGGTGACTGAAAAGACATTTAAAGTAATTCCGTCGTCTGATGAGGAAAGTGTCTTTAAATATATAGATACAAACGCTAGCAGGGCAAACATCGAGCAAATGAATTCGAAGTTTTTTGGCCAAAAGATAGCAATTATTGGTCTTGGGGGGACGGGTGCTTACGTTTTAGATCTTGTGGCAAAAACTCCAGTATCCAATATTAATATTTATGATGGAGATAGTTTTGATCAACATAATGCATTCAGGTCTCCAGGTGCTGCTTCAATTTCAGATTTGGACACAAACCCTCTGAAAGCTGAATACTTTGCTGGTATCTACTCCAAAATGCATAAAGGAGTTAAAGCAAATAGTGTCTATCTAAATGCCTCGAATTTGTCGGAACTGGATGAAATGTCATACGTTTTTATTTGTGTAGACAAAAACAGTGTAAGAAATCTAATTATAACCTATTTAGTTTCAAAAGGTATTTCATTTATAGATGTAGGTTTGGGTGTAAATATCGTTAACGGTAAGTTAATTGGGGCTTTCCGAACTACATCTGGGACCTCGGAAAAAAACGACCATCTACAGGACAGGATCTTTGTTGAAGATAATGATATGAACGATTACGCCACAAATATCCAGATTGCTGAGCTGAACTCTTTAAATGCAGGATTTGCAGTAATGAAATGGAAGAAGTTCGCCGGATTTTATGTTGATCTAGAGCAAGAACATCATAGTTCATATTCAATTAGTGTTTCTAAGATTTTCAATGAAGATGTTACAGCATAGGTTTGTTGAACTCATTCCCGATATTATTGAGGAAGGTGTTCTTTTTGTTTCTCTTGAATATTGCACTGCCATTCATAATTGTGCGTGTGGTTGTGGTAATAAGGTTGTAACGCCTATTTCTCCAACCGATTGGCAGATGTATTTTAACGGCAAAAATATTACACTTACACCTTCAATCGGGAACTGGAATTTTGATTGTAAATCGCATTATTTTATAAGAAGCGGCGAAATAGTATGGACCTCAAAATGGTCTGATAAGGACATAGCCGAAGGCAGAAAATATGACTCGAAAGTTAAAGAGGAATTTTATAAAGAAATTAAGTTGGAAACGAAGATTGTTGGAGATGTTGAGCCTGAAACGACTAAATCAAATAAATCGAGATGGTTAACATTTTTATGTTTTTGGAGATAACAGTTGATTAGGAAATGTTTGCTATATTTAACATTCAGGCGATTAATTATACGTGCTTGAATGTTAAACATAGTCTTCACTCTCAATGACAGATACACCAAAGTTTTTGCCAGAATCTAGAGCCTATTTTAGAAAATTTAAAATGGCGAAAATCCAAGAATATAGAAGTGTGTTGAAAGCTTATGAAAATCCAAACCGAACTGGTTATGGCCGGTATCACAACGATGCTCAGATGTCGAATTATCTAAGTTCTCTGGTGAATAATTTGGATGAAGGATTTAATAATGTCGATATCCCAGAAGAATTCCCTTCTCCAAAGCTATTAGTAGATAGATGGCAAAGTTTGTATGATTATATCTTGGTGAATGAAAAATTGGTGCAAGATACTTTAGAGGTTCTTAAGAAGGAAGATCACACTTATGAGCCATTCGCCAATATTCTTGAAATACATAACGAAATTAAAGGGTGTCTTGAGGTTGTATTGCAGATGGATGATGTACAAGCGCTTAAAGGCGAACTTCCTGTTCCTAAGAGTATTGAAGTTGATTCAGGAAATGCAGATGTTGTGATAATTACTGCTCTACATGATACAGAATTTGAGGCATTTCAAAAAATATTAGCTGATTTTCAGCCAAAGGTTTCAGATGATCAAACCCAATATTTAGAGGGTAAAATTGGAAGTAAAAAGGTCATTGTGGCCACAGATGACAAAATGGGCATGTCGGCTGCGACAGCCCTAACGATCAAAATACTAATTAAATTTAAGCCGATGTATGTGATCATGGGGGGAATAGCTGCAGGAGTAAAATCTGAAGAAAGGAATTTTGGAGATGTGCTCGTGGGTAGATATACGTTTAATTATGGATCTGGTAAATATCAATATAAGCAAAAGCTTAAACAAACTGTTTTTGAACCGAACCTAGAACCTATAGAGCTTGACGGAACATTTACTGCGCCTATAAATATGTTAAAGAATAATGAACCAATGCGGATGTCAATTTACAATGAATTTACAGCCACACCTTCCAAAAAGAAGCATGATGAATGTTTTAATGTGCATTTTGGACCGATTGCATCAGGATCGGCAGTTCTAGCAGATGATAAGAAAGTAGAGAAAATCCGAGCTGGGAATCGAAAGCTTATTGGAATTGATATGGAGACTTTTGGTGTTTATTATGGCTGTAAGTCATTTGAAAAGGTTCATTCAGCTAAAGCAATCAGTATTAAAAGTATTTCTGATTTTGCGGATAAAAGGAAAACTGATGGTTATCGCGATTATGCGGCGTTTACAAGTGCTAGTTTTATACGTCAGTTTATTAAAACATTGGTTTAGAGATAAATATTTTTTTTTAAAAAATGGACTTCAAAATCACTTTTTATTAAGTTTGTACCATCAAGCAATTGCAACAATATACAATTTTACAAATCACAGTGAGTTATTCGGTGAGTCCTAAATAACGAGTTTGTAAAACATTGAAAATAGGCATTTTAGCATGTAGGTTCGATTCCCCTACGGAATTAAAAAGTCTTGTGAAATGAAGGTTGTTTTCACAACACTTGTTGTTCCTTCTACCCCCCCCCTTGGAGTCCCCTAATCATTTATACTCTTTTCTTTGCATAACGCTATTTGTTTGAAGCTGAGATTTCTTTATAGCATTAGTATTGCCAGAGTTATATGATAAAGTAACTGTTGTTTTTAATAAATGTTGGTCAACAGCAAAGCAAATTGAACCTCTTTAAGGAGTGAAGGTAATTAATATTGACCTAGACATTCTCTTTTAATATATGCTGACCCAGGCCTGCAAGGTGGAGTTGCAAAATTCGAATTTTGCAGAGCCTGCCAAACAGAAGGGCACAAGTTGACCATTAAATTAACAAATGTATAGCGGGAAAATCATTATCGCATTTGGTCAATGGAATTTAATCGCTTGATGAAATCGATATGGCAAAAGCCCTGTCCGATTAGAATAGGGCTTTTCTTTTCAACGGTAATTTCGCTTAAATTTCTGTGAAATTTAGAGTGTACTTCAGATATTAATATTCTAAGAATTTTGATTGAAATATTGCAGTTTCGCATTAGTTTTCGTAAATTCGTTCATAGCATTTGTAGCACTTTGAAAAAATTGTCAGTGAGTAATTCGTGAGTACTCACTTTGAAAAACACACAAGAAACTGGCTTAAAGACCGTTATAATATGAAATCACGGACCCGTCCGGTCTGAGGCCCCTATTATTTTTTGTTTCCCATTTATTATTTGTGGAGAATATTGCATTTAAAACGATGTGTAGCTAATTGCTTTATAAAGTGGGTCTAATAGATTTATAATTATAAATTCAGCCATAACTCAGTCTCTAGCTAGAGTGTACTTTATATTACTAATTATTTTTGTTCTTTGTTTGCGATTTGCGAACAAAAAATCCGTTATTGCAATCTATGTAAATGAAAAATAATATATTGATTTTTAGCTATTTGTGCAATTATGCTTAGTTTGTTCAACCGAAAGTCGGCCAATTTCCATTTTCAGGCTATTCTAACATACTTCAGAGAAGTTCGTTTCGTTGCTAACGAAATATTTCCTACCTTTGCTAAGGATGAAATACCTAGCCGTCATATTCAGCCTTTATATGGCCCTTCTCACCCTGATGCCATGTCAGGATAGCGAGGATTTTGGCAGTGCAAAGGTAAATGGCTCAACCATCGAAAAACAGGCAAAGAGTGTCGAACATAATGGGCTTGAGACCTGTCCTCCCTTCTGTACCTGTTCATGCTGTTCGGTTTCAAGGGATTTTATTCCCACCAAGACCTTTGGCATTGCAGTCTACCAAGTTCAGACCCAATATGCAGAGTATAAAATGCCCGCAATTGCCGAACAGACCCTGGAGATCTATCAGCCTCCCCAAATTGCTTAATACGTAAAATTCTAATTGTTGCCTTCCAGATTTTCTGTTAGGTTATCTCTACGTATTAATAAAATTTCCATGTTTGAAAAAATAATCTCGTTCTCCATCAAGAACAAAATAACTATTGGCTTGGCAACACTTGCACTTGTTCTGGTAGGCATTTATTCCGCCTACCATTTGCCAATAGACGCACAGCCTGATATCACAAACAATCAGGTTCAAATTATTACCCAAGCGCCTAGCCTTGGTGCCCAGGAGGTGGAGCAGTTTATTACAGCTCCCATTGAACTTTCTATGGCAAACATTTCTGGAATCATAGAAAAACGTTCGATATCCCGTTCTGGGATATCAGTAATTACCATAGTTTTTAAAGATGACATAGACATCTACTGGGCAAGAACACAGGTGAATGCGCAGCTCAAAGAAGCCGAAAATTCTATCCCATCAGGATTGGGAGAGCCAATGCTCGCTCCGATTACCACAGGTCTTGGGGAAATATACCAGTATGTGATCCACACAAAAAAAGGCTATGAAGATAAATACTCGGCTACTGACCTCAGAACTTTACAGGATTGGTTGGTAAGGACACAGCTTGCCGGAACAGTTGGTGTAGCAGAAGTAAGTGGCTGGGGCGGCTTTGTAAAGCAATATGAAATCGCACTCGATAATGATAAGCTTAATTCCTTGGGCATCACCATTCCAGAAATCTACGAATCCCTTGAAAAGAACAATGAGAACACGGGCGGCTCGTATATCGAACAGCAAAAAAATGCCTACTTCATCAGAGGGCTTGGGCAGGTCCAGAACCTAGAAGACATCCGAAAAATCGTTGTCAAAAATATTGCTGGCACACCAATTCTGATTCGTGACGTAGCCACGGTACAGTTTGGAAGCGGAACTAGGTATGGAGCAGTTACCCGTAACGGCGAGGGTGAAGTTGTTGCAGGTGTTACTTTAATGTTAAAGGGCGAAAACTTTAGTGAAGTGATCGAGAACGTAAAAGAACGAATGGCTCAGGTACAAAAATCTCTTCCCGAAGGAGTTGTGATTGAGCCATTCATTGACCGTACAGAACTTGTAGGCCGTGCAATCGGAACAGTTAAGCAGAACCTGTTAGAAGGTGCGCTTATTGTAGTGCTGGTACTTGTCCTGTTATTGGGCAACTGGCGTGCTGGTCTCGTGGTAGCATCGGTGATACCGCTTGCCATGCTTTTTGCTTTTTCGATGATGAAGCTTTTCAATGTCTCGGGAAACCTGATGAGCTTGGGCGCAATAGATTTTGGGCTCATTGTGGACGGGGCTGTAATCATAGTCGAAGCGATTATTTTCAGGCTAACCGAAAACAACCTTTTTCCAGGTGTGAAAAGGCTTGACCGCAGGCAGATGGATGAGGCTGTTTTTGAAGCATCATCAAAGATCAGGAAAAGTGCGGCCTTTGGCGAGATCATTATCCTTATCGTTTATCTGCCACTTCTAGCCTTAGTTGGGATTGAAGGAAAAATGTTTAAGCCTATGGCGCAGACGGTGGTGTTTGCTATAATTGGTGCATTTATTCTTTCGCTTACCTATGTCCCTATGGCGAGTGCACTGTTCTTGTCTAAAAACACTACGCACAAAAGAAATTTCTCAGACAAATTGATCGAATACCTGCAAAGGGTATATCAAAGGGCACTGATCAGGCTATTAAAGGTGAAAAAATCTGTAGTTGTGGTTGTAGTTGCATTGTTTGCAATCTCGTTATGGGCGTTCTCGAACATGGGTGGTGAATTTATTCCAACATTGGAGGAAGGCGATCTGACTGTTGAGATTTCAATGGCACAGGGAACATCACTTACAGAGGTTGTAAGTGCATTCGGCAAAGCGGAGAAACTGCTTAAAAATAAATTTCCAGAAGTTAAGCAAGCGGTAACACGTATTGGAAGTTCAGAAATCCCAACCGACCCCATGCCGATGGAAAGGGGCGATATGATGCTTTCGATGAAACCCAAAGAGCAGTGGACATCGGCTAGTTCAAGGGAGGAAATGATGGAGAAAATGGAAGAAGAACTATCCATAATCCCAGGACTGAATGTTGAGATCACCCAGCCCATGCAGATGCGTTTCAATGAGCTAATGACGGGAATAAGACAAGATGTGGCCATTAAAATCTATGGTAATGACCTTGAAGTGCTGGCAGTGCAGGCAAATAAAATTGCCAAAATCATATCCCCGGTAGAAGGTGTCAATGAGCCTTTCATAGAAAAGGTAGATGGTCTTCCCCAAATACAGGTTGTCTATGACCGTGATAAAATAGCCCAGTATGGGCTTAACATCGGTGATGTAAATATGATACTAAAGACCGCATTTGCGGGCAGTGTAGCTGGTGTCGTATTCGAAGGAGAAAAGCGCTTTGACATGGTGATAAGGTTGAACAGGGAGCTTCGCGAAAACATTTCAGGAGTCGAAAACCTATTGATACCCCTTCCCTCTGGCAATAAGGTGCCCTTAAACCAGGTAGCATCAATCGACTTCAAGGATGCACCGGCACAAATTTCACGAGAAGATGGGAACAGAAGAATATATGTTGGATTCAATGTCAAGGGAAGAGATGTAGAGAGCACTGTGCAAGAAATACAGGGAAAGTTAGATCGCGAGCTTAAATTGCCCAGCGGGTACTATATTACCTATGGTGGTCAGTTCCAGAATCTACAGGCGGCCAAGACCAGGTTATCCATTGCTGTTCCTGCTGCCCTGATCCTGATCCTATTGCTGTTGTATGTAACGTTCAGGTCTGTGAAGGACAGTCTGCTTATTTTTACCGCAGTTCCACTTGCTTCAATTGGAGGAATAGCAGCCCTTTTACTACGTGGAATGCCATTCAGCATATCGGCTGGAGTTGGGTTCATTGCGCTGTTCGGTGTTGCAGTGCTTAATGGAATAGTTCTCATTGGCTACTTCAATCAGTTAAGAGATGAAGGAGTGACTGATATTTACCAGCGGGTACTGGAAGGAACAAAAACAAGATTACGTCCCGTACTGATGACTGCCTGCGTTGCGTCATTAGGTTTTCTTCCAATGGCATTATCTTCAAGTGCAGGTGCAGAGGTGCAGAAGCCCTTGGCAACCGTAGTTATCGGTGGACTGATCACAGCAACCCTGCTAACTTTATTTGTACTCCCTTGTTTATACCTATTATTTAACAAGAAAGATCGCATGAAGATTTCCATTCCAAAACCTACGGTAATACTTCTTGTTGTTGGTATGTCTGCCTGTTTTACAATCCCATCAAAAGCCCAGCAAGTTGAGCCATTGAGGTTGGACAGTGCCATTTCCATGGCATTGAAGCAGAACATCCAGCTAAAGACTTCACGGCTTTCCATTGAACAGTCACGGTCGCTCCAAAAATCTGCAGTCGATATCCCTAAGACGGAGCTGCTGTTAACACAAGACCCTACGAGTGGGGGCAACATGGACAATTCCCTGGGGATAAGCCAGAATATTGCGTGGCCTGGCCTTTATAAGAACAACCGCAAGCTGTTGAACCAGCAGACCGTCTTGGCAGAACGGACCAATCTCTCTTTAGAATCCGAAATAACCAGAAATGTTAAAAATGCGTGGTACAGTTATCTTTTGAACAGGGAAACCGTGCGTGTGCTGAAGTATCAGGACAGTATCTATAACAACTTTGTTAGGAAGGCTGAAATTAGGTTAAAAGCCGGGGAAACATCAAAACTTGAACTGATCAGCGCAACCACCAAGTTCCAGGAAGTTCAGGCATTAAAAACCAGTGCTGAAGCGGAACTAAAAAATAGCGAATATACCCTTAAGCAGTTGTTGAACATGGATGGTACTTTGATGGTGGCAGAAGACAATCTTATCGCTGCAATGCCAGTTACAACTATGATCGATCCATTGGTAAATCCCCAAACAAGGGTTGAGTTGCAGAATATAGAAGTTGCGAGCGCAAGACTTGCCGTAGAAAGATCGAAATCACTGCCGGAGCTCATTGTGGGATATAATCAGCAATTGCTTATTTCTGGCTTTAATCCAGCAAATATTTCAAGAACATATTCCCCTGGTACACGTATAGCAGGGATCCAGTTTGGTGTCGCCGTTCCAATTTTTAATGGTGCAAACCGTTCGAGGATAACTGCCGAGAAAATCGGCATCGAAATTGCCAAGTCCAATCTGGAAAATACAAGGTCACAGGTCAGTTTGGCCTATAATCAGGAACTGGAACATTATAACACTTTCAGAAAACTGGTAGATTATTACAAAAGCTCAGGACTTAAGTTGGCCGATGAACAGTCAAGGATTGCGCAGGTATCCTTCAACTTGGGAGAAATCGGATATATGGAATATATACAACATATAGCTGGAGCTGTTCAGACCAAGCTTGCTTACATAGAGGCACTAAGCCAACTTAACCAATCAGTTATTCAGTTACAATACCTTAAAGGAAATTAACATGTATCAAATCAAAATAAAACTAATCCCTTTCATCACTGTGATAGTTCTGGCATCACTTGCCAGCTGTTCAAGCGATCCAAAAAAGGGTGAAAAGAACGAGACTGCGACCGAGGAACCTAAAGGGGAGGCAAATGCACTTGAACTTACGAGCGAACAAATGGAAACAGTTGGAATCACAATAGGTAATATCGAGCAGAAAAACCTTGACGCAGTAGTTAAGGCGAACGGGCAACTTGCCGTACCACCACAGAACAAGGCTGACGTGAGCATCCTTTCTGGAGGCATCATCACAAGGATCAATGTACTGGAAGGTCAACAGGTTAGAAAAGGACAAGTGCTAGCCACAATTAACAACCAAGATTTGATCAAGATCCAACAGGATTATTTGGCAAGCAGGAACAGTTTTGTTTATGTAGAGGCAGAATATGAACGTCAAAAGCAGTTGCAGGCAGCAGATGCGGGAACTGGAAAATCGTTCCAATCTGCACAGGCAACTTTCAATGCAGAAAAATCAAAACTTACGGCCTATGAAAGCCAGCTCAAACAGCTGGGTGTTTCCCCCGCTAGCATTGCCAAAGGAAAAATTATCTCCCAATTCCCGGTCCTGTCGCCAATAAATGGTACAGTTGGCCAGATCACGGCCAATACGGGCGCATTTGTACAGCCTGGAACATCAATCATGGAAGTCGTAGATAATTCCAAGATCCATTGCGACCTTACGGTTTTTGAAAAAGACCTGATGGCCGTAAAGGTTGGGCAAAAGGTAAGTTTCCAGTTGACAAATCAGGAAAACCAATTGATTAGCGGACGGATAAATGGCATCAATAAATCTTTTGAAAATGAAAGCAAGGGCGTAATTGTCCATGCGGTAATTGATAATGCAAAAAACAAGAACCTGATACCGGGCATGTATGTTACCGCACTGATCAGTACGGGGAGCAAACTAATGCCTGCTCTTCCTGTTGATGCGATAGTCAGGTCGGAAGGTAAACAGTACATCTTTGTGGTAGATGAGAATGCTAAACATAAGGATGTAAAAACCTTCAGTTTCATTAGAACCGAAGTGAAGACCGGTGTTAGCGAACAGGGATATGTGCAGGTTGTTCCTATCGAGGAGCTACCAGGAAAAGCCAGGGTTGTAACGAAAGGGGCTTTCTACCTTCAATCTAAGGCAAGTGGCGGAGGCGAGGAAGAATAGATTAAGGAAGGAATTCCTTTAATTAATATAGCGAGACAGAAAATTAATTCGGACCAGAGAAAATGAAAAACCAATTTGAAGATATCGACCTTGAGCTAAAGGACCTAAAGCCCAATGTAAGGGCAAAGGCATTGGAGCTATTAAAAGATAGGCAAGGTGAACTCCAAAGCGATAGGAACCTCGCCATTAAACGGGCGATTGAGGAGGCAGAAAATTGGTTTATGGATTCGGAAGGTTAACCTTTAGAAATACTATAATGAAAAAACATAGCGATAACACTAAAAAAGATAAACCAAAAAGTCCGGTAAAGAATGCCAGATCCAAAGGTCAAAAAGAAAACATAGTGCATGGTGATGCCGAAGATCACAAAGATAATGACGGTCATGACCATGGCATTGCAGGACCCGAACAGGCCGGGTGGCGACAGCATCTAGGTCTCCTATTAGGTCTTTTCATACTCATTTGCGTATTGGCTCTTGATTATGGCTTTGGCATCAAATTTTCCAAATGGGTGTCGTTAGTGGTTAACGGTGTTGCCTATCTTTTGGCAGGATGGAACGTACTTATACTTGCATTTCGTAAGTCGGTACGTGGCGATATATTCAATGAATTCGTGCTGATGAGCATTGCCACTTTGGGAGCGTTCTATATTGGGGAATATTCAGAAGGTGTTGCCGTTATGGTATTCTATTCAATCGGCGAATGGTTCCAGGATTCTGCCGTAGACAGGGCAAAAGCCAGTATAAAGGCGTTGCTTGATATACGACCAGATGAGGTAACCGTTTTAAACGATGGCGACGCAAGGGTAACCCCGTCCGCAGATGTTGAACTTGGCGATATTATTCAGGTCAAGGCGGGAGAGAAAGTTGGGCTGGACGGAGAACTGGTTTCGGATAAGGGCTCATTTAATACCGCAGCTTTAACTGGCGAAAGCCGTCCCGATAGCAGGTACAAAGGCGAAAAGGTACTTGCTGGAATGATCAACCTAAATACGGTTTCAGAGATCAGGGTAACTGCGCTATTTAAAGACAGTAAGCTAAGTAAGATACTTGAAATGGTTCAGGATGCTTCCTCACGCAAATCCCAGACCCAACTATTCATCTCGAAATTTGCGAAAGTTTATACACCTATCGTTTTTTTCTTAGCCCTAGCATTGGCTTTGGTTCCTTATTTTTTTGTGGATGGGTATGTATTTAATGAATGGCTATATCGTGCCCTGGTTTTCTTGGTCATCAGTTGCCCTTGTGCTTTGGTAGTTTCCATTCCACTTGGATATTTTGGCGGGATAGGTCTTGCATCAAAAAATGGGATCTTGTTCAAGGGCGGTAATTTCTTGGACGTAATGACTAAGATTGATACCATTGTAATGGATAAGACGGGAACACTTACAAAAGGTGTCTTTAAGGTGCAAAAGGTAGTGCCTGTTGGATTGACTGAAAAACAATTGGTCAAACTAGCTGCGGTACTTGAAAAAAACTCGACACATCCCGTTGGACAGGCCATAGTTGAATATGCTGGCAAAGCCGCCGATGGAGAAAAGGCAACTGCTGTGGAAGAAATCTCAGGGCATGGACTCAGGGGGAAGATCGATGGAAAGGCGGTAATGGCAGGTAATCTTAAACTTTTAAAAAAATACAAAGTTGAATACCCAAAAGATGTTGAGGAAGTTGTAGACACCATTGTAGTTGTTGCTGTAGATGGGAAATATGTAGGCTATATTACCATTGCAGATGAAATCAAGGAAGATTCTGCTGAAGCAATTAAACAGATGCACGATCTCGGAATAAGAACGGTGATGCTTTCGGGCGATAAAAAGGCCGTGGTAGACAACGTGGCCAAAAAACTAGGCATTGATAATGCTTATGGCGATCTTTTACCGGAGGGCAAGGTTGAAAACGTAGAAAAGCTGATCGCAGAAGGCAGGCACGTTGCTTTCGTTGGCGATGGCGTTAATGACGCACCAGTCATTGCCCTGGCGGAAGCTGGGATTGCAATGGGCGGACTTGGTAGTGA
Source organism: Pedobacter sp. GW456-11-11-14-TSB4 (assembly GCF_059424425.1). NCBI lineage: Bacteria > Pseudomonadati > Bacteroidota > Sphingobacteriia > Sphingobacteriales > Sphingobacteriaceae > Pedobacter > Pedobacter sp. GW456-11-11-14-TSB4. The sequence continues at coordinate 435,540 of NZ_JBWKZK010000004.1, read as the reverse complement.
CGCAGCTATCGAAACAGCGGATATCGTTATCCAGAATGACCAGATTTTGAAGATTGTTGCTGCACTTAAGATTGGAAAGCTTACCCGTAACATTGTTTGGCAGAATATCGCTTTGGCAATGGCAGTAAAGGCTGCTGTATTATCTTTAGGTGCTTTTGGTGTTGCCAATCTCTGGGAAGCGGTAATCGCAGATGTGGGTGTAGCATTTCTGGCGATACTGAATGCGATCAGGATTCAGCGTAAGCACATCTAATCTAGCCAGTCCTATGTTCAAAAGGCTAAAAAGCAGAAAGCTTTCAAAAAGAAAGCCAACAACTGCTTATATCGTAAAAATGACTTTGTTTTGGATGATGTGGATTATTCTTGGTATCGGAGTAATGATGAAACTTTTGCACGTTTTTAAAGTGCATATTTTCAACTGATATCCAGTTCACCAAATAACTTTGGAATAAAAAAGCCGGGGATTCCCCGGCTTTTTACTACTATTTACAGGTCTTTTTGCATTCACCTGATGCCTTACAGGCCTTGCTACAGGTATCCATGCAATTTGGCTTACCACAGGTTTTCTAACATTTTGTACAACTGTTCATTTTGCTGTTACAGCAAGGAGTGTTTGCATAAGAAATTGAGAATATAGATAATGACATCACCATCGTGGCGAAAAGAAACTTTTTCATGATTTTTGATTTAAATGATTAATAATACTTACGGTACTAGATAGATGTACGGAATTATTATTAAACTTTTGGAGGGTGCCAGCCAATCTGTGTGTATCCAGTAATAACACCAATTGTTGCAAGTGGTATAGACTTACCGTTGCTCAAGATAAAAATATCTTGAAAAAGTAGCTGTTCAGAAATGATGAAACCATATTGGCTGCAAGAAACCATTCTGCTGCACGCCTTACTATCACATCCATTGTTCTGGTTGGTTTGTTTTCCGTGCTTGCAAGATCCTTCCTTACAGCAATCCGAGACCGAACTTGGACGCATATTTGCGCCATTCCCCTGAAGAGATGAAAGCATCAAAATGCAGGCAACCAGAAGTAAGGCGATCGGCTTCACAAAACAAATAACGTAATTGTAGTTCAATAAGATGTCATTTCAGTTAAAATACTTTGGCTGGAAGTGAATTATGACAAAAACATGTAATAATGATGTATTGAAGGTTCTATGGAACATGCGGTCAATTTAAACCTGTAACTGGATATTTTTCTTGTTGTTTGAATCCACCATTTGTTGTGGAATTATACAACTTTTTCACAAAATCCTGTAAAATTGGAAGCCCTAAGTCGCCTTAACTTTGTTTATCAATAATAAGGTAATGAAAACTCAAGACGATATACAAACCATTTTGCTCCCAGTTCTTGGAATGACCTGTGCTGCCTGCGCAAACAGCGTGGAGAGTATGATCGGCGCCCAGCAGGGAGTCGAGCAAGCAGAGGTCAATTATGCCACCCAAACCGTTAAGGTCTCCTATCACCCAGATCAGGTGCAGCCGCCGGCATTCCAAAAAGCAGTGCAGTCAATAGGTTACGATCTGATTATGGATTCCGAAAATGGAAAAGAAAAACAGGAAGAGGTACAGCAAAAAAACTATAGTTCTCTGAAGAGGCGAATGATTGCCTCTGGAATACTAGCACTTCCAGTGGTTTTGATCGGTATGTTCTTTATGGATATACCGTATGCAAATTACTACATGCTGGCACTGACAACCCCTATACTTTTTATTTTTGGAAAAAGCTTCTTTGTTAATGCCTACAAACAGGCAAGTCATGGTAGAGCGAACATGGATACCCTTGTTGCCTTAAGTACTGGCATTGCATACCTTTTCAGTCTCTTCAATACACTATATCCAGAATTTTGGCACCAAAGGGGGCTTCATCCACACGTTTATTATGAAGCAGCCGCCGTGGTTATTGTATTTATCATGCTGGGGAAACTGCTTGAGGAACGTGCTAAATCCAACACTTCGTCCGCCATCAAAAAACTGGTCGGGTTACAGCCAAAAACGGTACTAGTTATTACAGAAAATGGAGAGAAGGAAATCCCGCTCTCTGATATTGCAATAGACGATAAAATACTGGTGCGTTCTGGTGAAAAGATTCCTGTTGATGGCGAAATTTATGAAGGAACATCCTATGTAGATGAAAGCATGATCTCTGGAGAACCTGTTGCGGTTTCCAAGAATATAGGAGATCAGGTCTTTGCAGGAACCATAAATCAAAAAGGAAGTTTCCGGTTTGTGGCCCGTAAAGTGGGTGGGGAAACCATGCTTGCACAGATCATAAAAATGGTGCAGGATGCCCAAGGCTCTAAGGCGCCAGTACAAAAGCTCGTCGATAAAATTGCAGGGATATTTGTTCCAATAGTGATTGGCATCGCACTTCTTACACTTATAATATGGATATTGGTTGGTGGTGAAAATGCCCTCACCCAAGGAATGCTGGCTATGGTAACCGTTCTGGTAATTGCCTGTCCCTGTGCCCTCGGCCTTGCAACTCCGACAGCGATTATGGTTGGCGTTGGCAAAGGTGCAGAAAATGGGATATTGATCAAAGATGCCGAAGCGCTGGAACTTGGACATAAGGTTAACGCAGTTGTTCTAGATAAGACCGGAACCCTTACAAAAGGCAAGCCTGAAGTAACAGAACTCAATTGGCAAAACAAAACAGATATTGACAAGCAAAAATTGATCGGTATCCTGTTTGCACTTGAACAGCAATCTGAACATCCGCTTGCGGAAGCTATAGTTCGCCATCTGCAAACAGCGAATGTTCACCCGACAAAAGTGACGGGCTTTGAAAGTCTAACTGGAAAAGGTGTACAAGCTACATTTGAAGGACAAAAGTACTGGGCAGGCAGCCATAAAATTTTAAAAGATGCTGGTATCGAAATTGAAGGAAATTTAGAGAACTCTGTTACTAGGCTTCAAGATCAAGCAAAAACGGTAATCTATTTCATTAATGAAAATAACGTACTAGCTACTATTGCCATTGCCGATCAGATTAAAGAGGGTTCTGCCCGTGCTGTCTCTGAACTTTTAAAGCGGAATATTGCGGTATATATGCTCACTGGAGATAATCACCAAACTGCTTCTGCCGTTGCGAAACAAGTGGGAATTACAGATTTTAGAGCTGAAGTACTGCCCTCAGATAAGGCTGATTTCGTTAAGGAACTGCAATCACAGGGAAAGATAGTTGCTATGATCGGTGACGGCATCAACGATAGCCACGCCCTTGCACAGGCAGATGTCTCGATTGCAATGGGCAAAGGATCAGATATTGCAATTGATGTTGCCAAGATTACCTTGGTTTCATCTGATCTTTTACAGGTACCCAAGGCGCTTAGATTATCCAAACTTACCGTTAGGACTGTTCGCCAAAATCTATTTTGGGCATTTATTTACAATCTTATCGGTATCCCGATTGCCGCAGGAATTTTATATCCGCTTAACGGCTTCCTTTTAAATCCGATGATTGCAGGTGCTGCAATGGCCTTAAGTTCTGTATCAGTGGTGAGCAATAGTCTTCGCCTTAAGTTTGCTAAACTCATTTAATCACAAATAATAATTATAATCATGGAAACACTAAAATTCAAAACCAATATCAAATGCGGTGGATGCATAGCTGCTGTTACTCCCCACTTGAACAAACTTTCTGGTATCGAAAAATGGGAGGTGGATACACAAAACCCCGACAAGATATTAACGGTGGAGGGAAAGCAGGGAATCGATACCGATCAGATCATCGACACGCTGGAAGAGGCTGGTTACAAGGCAGAAAAAATTTAATCCGGTTTTCATTTTGGCAAGAACATCATTTAGCTATCAATTTGATGTTCTTGCCGTTGATAATTATGCCGTTGAAACAAAGCGTATATTAGCATTTAATCTAACCTATTAGTATGTTGTTATCAATAAAAAACATGGTGTGTGACCGTTGTATTTCGGTAGTAACACAACAGCTTCAGCACCACGATCTTCAGGTTGAGGATATTTCACTTGGACAGGCCATTGTGTCTCCCGAACCATCGGAGGAAATGTTGAGTAAAATTTCCGCTTCCCTTAAAATTTTGGGATTTGAACTTATCAATAGGGACAAGGATAAGCTGGTTGAACGGATCAAAAACATCATTGTTGAACTAATACACCACTCTACACAACCAGAATTTCACGTCTTATTCAGTGAGGTGCTCAGCGACCGATTGCACCGGGATTATGGTTACTTAAGTAGGTTGTTTTCGGAAAGTGAAGATATCACGATCGAAAAATTTATTATCCAGCAGAAAATTGAAAAAGTTAAGGAACTCCTTCAATATGGGGAGCTGAACTTAAATGAGATTGCCTGGCAAATGGGTTATAGCAGTAGTGCACACTTGTCCAATCAGTTCAAGTCTGTAACTGGTATATCCCCAAGGGAGTTCAGATCACTAGAAGTAAATAACCGAAAGCCACTGGATAGTATATAACAGATATGATTTTTAGTGAAGGGCATCCGACAATCATTCTTCAGTCGCAACAACTAACTCATGGCATGATAAAATTCAGAGCTACGTACAAATGATGTAATAAATTATTAGAATTATATAACAAAAAATCACTAAAGTAGCTTATATTTGCCCCGATAATGAAAAGAATACTGCTGACCTTTGTTGCTTTCTTCTATCTGGGAACTTCCAGCGGGGCAACTGTGCATTTTCATTATTGCATGGGAGAACTTGTGAAATGGGGTTTAACTACTTCAGATGAAGGTGATTGTGAGTTTTGCGGAATGACTAAAAATGCCACGGAGAAAAATTCATGTTGCAAAAACGATTATAAACAAGCGAAGATAGACCAATCTAAAAAGTCGACTCAGCTTGTTTACGAGTTCAAACAGTTTCCAGCAGTTTTCCAGCATACCTTTAAAAGCGACACCTATCAGGTTGCTTTATCAGCCCAGAAAACAAGTACTGTATTCAGTAATGCACCACCAGAAGGACCGGGTATTCCCGTCTTTATCCGCAACTGTACCTATAGAATTTAGGCCTTTTTAATATCGCTGTCCTGCACATTCGTGTACTGGACATGGCTTTGCTATGTCCCAAAATTTTTATATCCAAATTTTTATTTCAAATCAATTCATTATGAAATCATTAAGATTCTCTTTGGTAGCCATGTTGGCTTTCCTTGGCAGTGCAACTTTTGCACAGTCTAAAACAGACAGTGTTAAAGTATCTGGCAATTGTGGTATGTGTAAAAAACGCATAGAAGCAGCTGTAAAAGTAGATGGAGTAACTGCTGCAGAGTGGAGTGCAAAATCAAAAATGCTAACCTTAAGTTACGATTCTGACAAAATTAAGTTAGATGATATACAACGCAAGATTGCTGATGTGGGGCATGATACACCAAAATTTAAAGCTACTGAAGCGGTTTATACTAAACTTCCAGGCTGCTGCAAATACGATAGGGCAAGTCAGCCGGCAAAACAGCCAGAATCAGATCACAAACATTAACATAAGGTGCCTGAGTAATCAGGCACCGATTTGAAAAAAATAAAGATGGTACATAAAATTATAGAATGGTCTATGCGCAATCGGTTTATTGTGCTGGTGCTTTCTGCCGGATTATTTATATGGGGAGTATTCTCTGTACAAAAAAACCCGATAGATGCAATTCCCGACCTTTCAGAAAATCAGGTAATTGTATTTACCGAATGGATGGGCAGATCGCCACAATTGATAGAAGATCAGGTTACCTATCCATTAGTTACCAATTTGCAAGGTATTCCCAAAATTAAATATGTAAGGGGCTCTTCTATGTTCGGGATGAGTTTCATCTACGTAATCTTTGAGGATGATGTAGATGTATACTGGGCTAGAGAACGTGTAATGGAGCGAATTAGTACAATATCCAAAACTTTGCCAGAAGGTGTTGCGCCACAACTAGGGCCAGATGGTACAGGAGTGGGTCATGTGTTGTGGTACACCTTGGATGCCCCAGATATGGATTTAGGCGAGCAACGTGCCATACAAGATTGGTATGTGAAATTTGCACTGCAAAACGTCCCAGGAGTTAGTGAGATAGCTTCATTTGGTGGTTTTCAAAAGCAATATCAAATTTCATTAGACCCAAATAAATTGCTGTATTACAAGCTTAGTGTGCCTCAGGTAATTGCTGCTGTAAGAAGCAACAATAACGAATCTGGTGGACGTAAGTTCGAAATGAGCGATATGGGCTATATTATCAAAACTTCGGGCTATCTCAAATCGCTCGAAGAGATCTCAAATATTCCTGTAAAGAACCAAAATGGCACACCTATAAAGGTCTCAGACCTTGCTACTGTGCAAATGACTGGAGAGACCAGATTGGGCATATTTGATCAGGATGGCAAGGGAGAACGTGCAGGCGGGATTGTGGTAATGCGTTACGGCGAAAATGCGGCAGAGGTAATCGATAAAGTAAAAGCAAAAATGAAAGAAGTATCAAAAGGATTACCTAAGGGTGTAAAATTTGATATTGTATATGATCGGGGCGAGTTAATTAAAGAATCTGTCGATTCGATTAAAAATACATTAATAGAAGAGATGATCGTGGTATCGCTTATTGTATTTGTATTTCTATTTCATTGGCGCAGCGCATTAAGTATTATCATACAAATTCCAATTACCATTGCGGCAAGCTTTATTCTGCTCAATGCTTTTGATATTTCATCTAACATTATGTCGCTAACTGGTATTGCACTGGCTATAGGTGTAATTGTAGACAACGGTATTATTATGAGCGAAAATGCATATAAGCATTTGGCAGAACGATACGAGTTATGGGAAAAGGACCAAAATAAAACAACAACATCATGATCAAGTGGTTAAAAAATAGATTTAAAAAAACGCCTGATTGGATCAGTGAAGAAGATCGCCTTGCGGTGATTACCAAATCCAGTAAGCAGGTTTCAAGAGGGGTGTTCTTTGCAACAGTCATTATCATTACCTCTTTTTTACCCGTATTTATGTTAACCGGACAGGAAGGTAAACTGTTTCATCCGCTAGCGTATACAAAGACATTTATCATGATTGTAGATGCTTTGTTGGTAATTACACTAGCACCTGTGCTAATTTCCTTTTTTATGAAGGGAAAATTTAAGCCAGATAATGCAAATCCTGTAAACAGGATATTAGAAAAGGTTTACGAACCAATTATCAGGACTGTTTTAAAATGGCGAAAAACGACAATTGCAGTTAATATTATTGCTTTGTTAATTACCATTCCATTGCTTAAAAACCTAGGAACAGAGTTTATTCCACCATTAGATGAGCAAAGTATTCTTTTTATGCCAGTTACCTTGCCCGACGTATCTAATGCAGAAGCAAAGCGAATATTGCAGGTACAGGACAAGATTATTAAATCGGTGCCGGAGGTTGATAAGGTTTTGGGAAAGGCAGGCAGGGCTAATACAGCCACCGATAATTCACCAATTAGTATGATTGAGACCATTATTACTTTAAAACCTAAAAGTGACTGGCGTAAAGGCATCACCAAAAAAGATATTGTAACCGAGCTAGATGCTAAACTGCAAATTCCGGGTGTGGTAAATGGTTGGACACAGCCGATTATTAACAGAATAAATATGTTGGCTACAGGTATTCGTACCGATGTTGGGATTAAGGTTTTTGGACAAAATTTAGATACCATTGCTGCTGTATCTGAAAAAGTGAAAGCCGCATTAGAAGGCACGCCTGGTGTTAGCGATTTATTTGTAGAACCAATTACGGGTGGAAAATACATGGCTATCGATATAAAAAGAGAAGAGCTGGCACGTTATGGTTTAAACGTTGATGATGTAAACCAAGTGGTAGAAAGTGCATTAGGTGGCGCAACCATTGGCAATACCATTGAGGGTAGACAACGTTTTTCTATTAGCGTGCGTTTAGCACAAGAATATAGAAACAGTGTAGAGCGTATTCAGCGTATTCCTATTCAGTCTACCACCTTTGGCGAAATTCCCCTGTCAGCCGTAGCCGATGTGAAATTTGAAGACGGGCCACCGATGATCAATTCCGATAACGCCATTTTGCGTGGTGCGGTGATGTTTAATGTGCGAGATCGGGATTTAGGCAGCACAGTTAAAGACGCAATGGAAAAGCTAAACAAAGAAAAAGGAGTGCTTCCAGAAGGTTATTTCTTGGAATGGAGCGGGCAATATGAAAACCTTATCCGCGGTAAGCAAACCTTAATGTGGATAGCTCCCGTTGTTTTGGTCATAATTTTCTTCTCCTTGTATTTCGCTTTCCACTCGGTAAGAGAAGCCTTTTTAAGCTTGATAACGGTTCCATTTGCTTTAATAGGCGGGGCTTATATGATCTACTTCTGGGATGTAAACTTATCTGTGGGTGTAGCCGTAGGTTTTATTGCATTATTCGGTATTGCCGTCGAAACGGGGATTGTGATGGTCATTTACCTGAATGATGCCATGCAGCAACTGATTAAATTAAAAGGAAATTCAAGTGAGACCATCACAAAAGAAGATTTGAGAGAATATGTAATTCATGGTGCTGCCAAACGGTTAAGGCCGAAACTAATGACGGTTTGTGTGTCGCTGTTTGGTTTGGTGCCCGTATTATGGGCTACTGGAGTTGGAGTAGATGTAATGCAACCCATTGTGTTACCAATGATAGGTGGAGTACTTACTTCCTCTACGCACATCTTACTAGTTACTCCGCTCATCTTTTTAATGTCTAAAGAATACGAATTGAGGAAATATGGAAAATTGGAGGTTCACGATGTACAGCATTAAAAAAATAAAGTTGATACTACTGCTATTGCCATTTTATTCATTAGCGCAACAAAAACAGGTGCTCACATTAGATACGGTTTTACAAAGAATAGATAAGAATAATCTATTGTTGCAATCTTATGGGTTAAAAGCAGAAAGCTACAAACATACGGCTAAAGCAGCAACGGCTTGGATGGCTCCAATGGTAGGTGTGGGTACGTTTATGACTCCCTACCCTGGTCAAATGATTATGGATGAAAGTGATAAAGGTTCTTTAATGCTACAATTAGAGCAAGATATTCCTAATCCGGTTAAACAAAATGCGAACAAACGCTATATCGAATCTAAGGGTAAAGTAGAAAACGAAACTCGGGGAGTTACCTTAAATGAATACAAGGCGCAAGCAAAGCGATTGTATTTTGGATGGTTGGTTGCGCAACAAAAGATTAGGGTATTGACGCAGAATGAAAAGATTATGCAAACCATGAAAAAGATCGAAGAGATCAGGTACCCTTTTAACCAGTCGAAATTAAGTAGCGTATATAAAACTACCGCCAAACTGGAAGAGAACCGAAACATGATCATCATGCAGGAGGGTGATATAGCTAGAAGTAGGGCTTGGCTAAATAGTTTGATGAACCAACAGGGAAATGCAGATTTTGCTATTGATACCACCTATCAGCCAGTTTTTGTGGCTGCAAGAGCTATTGATACAGGTAGTTTGGCCTTAGCTAGAAACGATATTAAGAAAATGGATTATAGCATACAATCTATGCAGTTGAATATCGAAGCAATGAAAAAGCAAAGCAGGCCCGATTTTAAGCTAAGGTTTGATCACATGTCTCCTTTAACAAAAGCAATGCCTAAAGCTTTTAGCATTATGGGAATGGTAAGTATCCCAATTGCGCCATGGTCTTCAAAAATGTATAAATCTGAAGTAAAAGGAATGCAATATGAAGTGCAGGCTATGGCAAAAGAGAAAGCGGCTATGCTTCAAGAAACGCAGGGGATGTTATACGGTATGCAATTCGAAATCCAGTCTATGCAAAAGCGGATCAAGGTAATGGAAGATAAAATTATTCCGAGTTTACAAAAAACACTAGATGTTAACTTTTTAAGCTACCGTGAGAATAAAATGGAATTACCAGAAGTAATCGATTCGTGGGAAGCATTAACCATGATGCAGACGAATGTGCTAGATGAAAAACTGAAACTTTACTTAATGATTGTAGATTATGAGAAAGAAATATATCGTTAACCCCTTTAGCTTTGCTTTGTTGATGATGGCTGGCATAATGGTAATCAGTTCTTGTAATAGGAATAAAGCTGTTAAAAACGACGCCCATGATGATCTTGGCGCAGTAAAAATAGACAGTAATCTTTCTCACCTGCTTAAACCTACAAATGCACAGGTTGTATCAACATTGCCAGTAATTAAAGCCGAGTATGGTACAAGAATATTTACGGAAGAAGTGCATGGCATAATTAATTACGATACACGTAATGAGCATAGTGTAGCAAGCAGGGTTGGTGGAAGAATAGAGCGTTTGTTGATTAAATACAATTACCAACCCGTTCGCAAAGGGCAGTTAATTATGGAAGTTTATTCTCCAGATTTGGCTGCTGCTCAACAGGAATTGCTTTTTTTGCAACGTTCTGAAACAGATCAGTCTATGCTAGAACGAGCTAAACAACGGTTGATATTATTGGGGATGAATAATTCGACAGTTAATCAGTTGTTAAAAACAAGAAAAGTTAATTATCGTATTCCTGTTTATAGCAATGCAGATGGATATATTCTTGAAAAATCTGCTGCGGCCCAGATTGTGGCCCCATCTGCTGCTGCCCCATCTTCTGGTGGAGATGGAATGAGTAGTATGGCTGGTGGATCTACGACAGCTGCTGCACCAGTGGCAAGTACTCCAGTAAATTCTCCGGTGATGTTACGAGAAGGACAGTATGTAAGTGCTGGACAATCGCTTTTTACGATTTATAATGCCAGTAGTATGCTTGCAGAGTTTTCCTTTAAACCTGACTTGGCATCGCTTATTAAAAAAGGCGATAAGTTGATGTTTTATAAAACTGCCGATAAAAGCACGGCTCAGAACGCAACTATTGGAATGATACAGCCTGTTTTTAAAAATGGCGAAAACTTTACTATTGCCAGAACCTATCTCAACAAATCGAATTTTAGGATTGGGGAACTTCTTACTGCTAAAATACCTGTATTGTTAGCTGCTTCATGGTGGCTACCAGAATCTGCAATAGTATCATTAGGAGACAAAAAAGTGCTCTTTAAAAAAGAAGGTAATGTAGTTATTCCAAAAGCGGTAAAAACAGGCGTTACCATAGCCGGGATGGTACAAATTACAGAAGATATTAGCAATTGGGAGGTAAGTAAAAATGCAGCATACCTGGTTGATAGTGAAAGCTTCATTAAAAAATAAAATTATGGAACGTAAATTATTTATAAAGAAAATTGCCTTAATGGCGGTGCTTCCATCGGTATTTATTGCAGCGTGTAGCAATGAGAAAAAACCTGTAGAGGGGGCTGCAAAAGAAAAGGTGCAGACTTTTACTTGTCCTATGCACCCGCAGGTAATTAAAAATGAAATGGGTACTTGTCCCATTTGTGGGATGGATTTAGTGCCTTTTGAAAAAAACAGTAATGATAAAGCACTGAAAGTAGATGAGAAACGCCAGGCATTAGCCAATATAACTACCCTAATCATAGGTGAAAATAGCTTTTCTGGTGGTAAACAGCTAAATGGAAGACTAACTGTTGATCCTGAACAAAGTAGCTATATCTCTAGTAGAATTGTAGGTAGAATAGAGCGATTATATGTAAGAGAAACTGGAGTTAAGGTAAGTAAAGGGCAGCCTTTGTATCAATTGTATTCTGAGCAATTGGCTACCCTGCAACAGGAGTATTTAATGGCTGTAGCACAACAGAAACAATTTCAGGGCGATAAAATAGAGAGTCAGCTAGTTGCTGCGGCTAAACAGAAATTGTTGTTATATGGTCAATCTGAAAGTCAGGTTCAGCAATTGTTAAAAACACAGAAAAAGGATCCATTTATTGTATTTTATGCACCGCAAAGTGGTATTGTGGCAGAGTTATCCGTAACGCAGGGGCAGTATGTGCAAGAAGGAGGCTCGATAATAAGACTGGAAGGCTATGGTCAGTTATGGGTCGAAGCGGATGTTTATCCAAATGAGGCTAAAAACATAAAACAGGGCCAAAAGGTTAAGGTGGTGGTTGCAGGTTGGGAAGATAAGCCACAAGAAATGATCATTAGCTTTATTACACCAGCTTTACAATCAGGTTCACAGCTTACACAAATTAGAGGGACTATCCCTAATCCATCAAATCAATGGCAACCAGGCTTACAAGCCAACGTCTTTTTACCTTCTGCAAGTCAAACTAATGTATTGACTTTGCCGGTAGATGCTGTAATAAGAGATGGAAAAGGAATGCACGTTTGGGTTAAAAGCGGAAAAGACAATTTTGAAGCCAAGCTTGTAAAAACTGGGCAAGAAAACGATGATCAGGTTGAGATTGCCGAAGGATTGAAAAAAGGAGATCAGGTAGTAGTAACTGGAGCATATCTATTGTATAGCGAGTATATCCTTAAAAGAGGAAAAAACCCTGTTGAAGGGCTTAAACTAAGTAAATCATAAATATTAATTATAAAACCAAAAAAAATGAAAACAATAACCAATTTTGTAATGATTTTAGTTGCAGTAATGCTATTTGCAGCTTGTGGAAACAGTGATAAACCAGTAGCTGAAGATGCACATGCAGGTCATAACCATGCGGCAGGCGAAGGTCACGATGCGGCTCCTGTGGAAAAAACAGCTGTAAGCGTTAGTTTAAAAGACGATAAATTAAATGCAGTTTACCAACATTATGTACATCTTACCAATGCACTTGTAAATGGTGATATGATCGAGGCAAAAGTAGCAGTTAATGCTATCGAACTGGGTTCAAAAGCACTAAATAATGGTGGTTCATTAGCTACATTAGCAGCTAAAATAGGTGCAGCTAAAGATATTGAATCCCAAAGAACTTTGTATGCTGATTTGAGTACTGATTTTATAGAAAGAGTAAAAAGCGCTGGCTTAAACTCTGGCGAAATCTATGTAGAATACTGCCCTATGGCACTAAATGATAAAGGTGCGGCTTGGTTAAGTAATCAAAAAGAAATCAGAAACCCTTATTTCGGCGAAAGCATGATGACTTGTGGCGAAGTAAAAGAAACATTGAAATAAGAATAGATGGATTTAAACGCTGCTACTCTAAATGGGTAGCAGCATAATTATATAACTAATAGGTAGAATAATATAAATTTAATTTTGCATCTTTATATAGATTTGCATAGTCATGAAAAGTAAAGCTATCTTTCTGTTAGTTATATTTTTGCTCAATACTGTTGTGGGTTTTGGCTGTGCTTTGGCAATGGAGGAGAATCATGATAATGATACTCATTCCCATACAAAAGCGGCTGTTCATGAACACAAAGATCATGAGCACAATCATGCAGAGGACCATGAGATTACCTCGATACCAGGACTGAATTCTTCAAACGAAGATCCTTGTTGTAAAAAGCTGGTAAATGAGCTGACTATCCAAAGTAAACTCATCCCAGAAAGTGCTAAAGTACTGGTTAGTTTACCTGTAGTAGGGCTTGCCAATTACGCTTATACTTTATTAGTTACAGTAATCAGTATCGCACCAGATCAAAGTGGTTACGTAAACCATAGGTGTCGACCCCCTAACGAAGATATTCGAATAAGCATTCAAAGTTTTCAGATATAAGATTTAATGAGCTTGCTAAACAGCCAGTTTACTACTGTTAGCGGACAAATACATTAGACATAGCTATTGCTATGTCTAAAAATTAGTATAAACATTAAATTATCACATCATGAAAAAAATATTTTTAGTAGTTGCCTTAGTTGCAACTGCATGGATCAAACCTGTTTTTGCCCAAAACAGCCAAACACAATCTTTATTAACGGCTTACTACGACATCAAAAATGCGTTGGTAAATTCCGATGCAACTTTAGCCGCATCAAAAGCAAGCGAATTTTCTAAAGTATTGAGCAGTATGGATATGAAATCAATGCCAAAGGAAGAAATGACCTCTTTTATGGGGCTTCAGGATAAACTTGAATTTGATGCTAAACATATCTCAGAGACAAAGGAAATCGTACATCAAAGAGAACACTTTGCTAATTTTTCTGCCAACCTTTTCAAATTAGCTAAAGCTGTAAAATTGACCAAAGCGCCAGTCTATTATGACTACTGCCCAATGAAAAAAAGCTATTGGCTTTCTGATAACACAGCAATTAAAAACCCCTATTTCGGAAAACAAATGTTAACCTGCGGAGCGATAAAGGAAACTTTAAAGTAATTCTGTTTGTTAATTATACAGTTTCACCTTATTTGGGTGCAAGTAGCTGTACAATTAACTTCGAATTTTATCAAATAATTCTGTTCTAGGGTTATACAAATGCAATTGTTCCCTAAACAGATAATCAACAATTTAAAAATATTTTAATTAAAATACGATGAAAACATTAATTTATAGCTCAGCTTTTTCCTTACTATTTCTAGCAGCCTGCTCTAATGGTAGTGATAAAACCCAAACAACGGCTATGCCAGACTCTACAACCACCAAAGCTGTTGTAACAGAACCTGCAGAAAAAGGTACTTCTACTGCTGCACTGTTAAGTTCATATATCAAATTAAAGAACGCCCTTACAGCTGACAATGATAAAGATGCAGCAGCGGCTGGAAATGAAATGGTCGCTGGCTTCGCTTCTTTTGATAAAAAATCTTTAACACCAGAGCAGGATAAAGCTTATACCGATATATACGATGATGGCAAAGAACATGCCGAACACATTGGAGCCAACGTTGGAAATATTGCACATCAGCGAGAACACTTTGATATATTGAGCAAGGATATGTACGACCTTATTAAACTACTTGGAACCAATCAAACTTTATATGTTGACCACTGCCCAATGTATAATAAAAATAAGGGCGCAATCTGGTTGAGCGAAGTGAAGGATATTAAAAATCCTTATCTTGGAAAAGCTATGCCAACTTGCGGTACGGTTCAAGAGGAATTAAAATAACAGCCATGAAAGGCATAAAAAAAATACTTCTTGGGTTATTGGTAATCCTTGTAATTATCCAGTTTATACAACCTGCCCGCAATAAAAGTGGGCAGGCTATGCCAAATGATATTTCTAAAATGGTTACTATGCCAGGTGATGTACAGGGTATTTTACAAAAAGCTTGCTACGATTGCCATAGTAATAACACCAAGTACCCATGGTATGCCAATATGCAACCTTTGAACTGGTTCTTGGACGATCACGTACAATCTGGTAAAGCAGAACTTAATTTTAACGAGTTTGGCGCTTATACTCCCAGAAGACAACAGAGCAAATTAAGCGCTATAGAGAATAGTTTAAAAGATGGTACCATGCCTTTATCTTCATATACCCTCATCCATAGAAATGCTATTTTGAGCGATGCAGAAAAAATGCAAATAATTAACTGGGTTCAAATATCAAAGGATAGTCTAAATAAAAGAAATCTTTAATTATCAAATTATGAAAAATATATTAACAGCCTTTTTAATGATCTTTTATGCAGTAGCTTCCGCTCAGGATATGAAGGGAATGAAAATGCCTAGCAACGGAACTGATAAACAAGTGTCAACTATTTATACCTGTACGATGCACCCGGAAATACAATCTAGCAAACCTGGTAATTGCCCGAAATGTGGTATGAAGCTCGTCGTTCAAAAAGCAAAAACTGTTAAACCGAAAGCTTCTGCTCCCGATAAAAAAGCGCAGCCTGCAAAGACTTCAGATATGGGAGATATGAAAATGCCCATGAAAGAGGAAGCTAAAAAGACGGACAATATGGAAAACATGGGCGGAATGGAAATGGGTGATAACAGTTCCGCCATGGACAACATCAAAAAGGCAAAGGTAAATTTGGGGGCTATTAAAACCATTACAAATAACCAAGCTCCTCGCACCGTTCGCTATGATCTTTACATTGCCGATACAACCGTAACATTCGGAAAGAAAACAAAACGGGCAATTGCTGTGAACGGTCAAATCCCTATGCCTACCTTAACGTTTACCGAAGGTGATACGGCTTTGATATATGTACATAATAATTTAGATGAGGAGACATCCCTGCACTGGCATGGCCTGTTTTTGCCGAACCAGATGGATGGAGTTCCTTTCCTTACACAAATGCCCATTAAACCCCACTCTACTTATATCTACAAATTTCCTATCGTTCAAACAGGTACACACTGGTACCACAGCCATAGCGGACTTCAGGAGCAGATTGGGATGTACGGCGCATTCATTATGAACAAAAAGAAAGAATGGGACATTCCAACCATTCCGATAGTGTTGAGTGAATGGACGGATATGAAGCCAGAAGAAGTACAACGAAGTCTGAAAAATGCTAATGATTGGTTTGCCATTAAAAAAGGAACGACCCAAAGTTATGCCGAGGCAATCCGAACTGGACACTTCAAAACCAAGATCAACAATGAGTGGAAGCGCATGAATGCTATGGATGTTAGTGATGTCTATTATGATGCCTTTCTGATCAACGGTAGGAACCAAAATGTTCAGCCCCAGTTTAAAGCGGGTGATAAGGTTAGGCTACGCATTGCCAATGGCGGAGCCTCAGATTATTTTTGGCTGACTTACTCAGGCGGTAAAATAACCGTAGTAGCTACAGATGGAAATGATGTAGAGCCTGTAGAGGTTGACAGGTTGATCATTGCCGTGTCTGAAACCTATGATGTGGTGGTAACCATTCCGGAAAATAAAAGCTACGAATTTTTGGTGACACCAGAAGACCGTACAAAATCGGCATCACTTTGGTTGGGTACAGGAGAGAAAGTCGCTGCCCAGAAACTGCCAAAATTGAAATATTTTGCCGGTATGAAAATGATGAACGACATGATGGACATGAGTGGCAACATGGTCCAAATGGAAGGTATGAAAATGCAGAACCAGGCCATGGACATGAATACTGTGATGTATCCAGAAGTAACAGGTGAGGAAAGTCCGAAAAAAGAAAACAAAAAAGCAGCCATGCAGGGTACGCAAATGCCAAACGATAAAAGCATGGCAGGAATGAATATGGCCGCTGATAACTCAGACATCGTTACGTTAAACTATGGAATGCTCCGTGATCCTAAAAAAACAACTTTACCGAAAGGCCCATGGAAGGAGCTAAAGTTTGATCTTACTGGTAATATGAACCGCTATGTCTGGACTTTGGATAACAAAACGGTTTCTGAAAGTGATAAAATACTGATCAAGAAAGGCGAAAATGTGAGGATTATCCTGTTCAATAACAGTATGATGCGGCATCCGATGCACCTTCATGGTCATGATTTTAGGGTGCTAAATGAACAAGGTGAAAATGCCCCTATGAAAAACGTTATCGACATCATGCCAATGGAGCGGGACACAATTGAATTTGCTGCTACAGAACCTGGGGGTGATTGGTTTTTCCATTGTCATATCCTTTACCACATGATGAGCGGTATGGGCAGGGTATTTAGCTACGAAAATTCGCCACCCAATCCCGAAATCCCTAATCCTAAATTGGCACAACGCAAATTGTTCAGTGATGATAGGGAATTTCATCCAATGGCAAGGGTTGGAATAGAGACCAATGGTAGTGACGGTGAGATTATGCTGGCCAATACCCGCTATCGTTTCACAACAGAATGGAGAATTGGCTTTGATAAAGAAATGGGTTATGAAAGTGAAAGCCACTTTGGAAGATATATCGGACGAAATCAATGGCTATTACCTTACGTTGGTTGGGACTTTAGAAAAAGGACTGTTGATCCATTGGACAAAAATATATTTGGACAATCCTTAGCACCAGGAAAAAACATTTTCGGACAGAGTAATACCAAAAACTTTAGGCAGGTATTTCAGTTAGGGGTACAGTATACCCTACCGATGCTGATTATCGCAGATGCTTCCATCGATCACAAAGGAAATGTCAGGTTTCAGTTGATGCGGGAAGATGTGCCCATCTCCAAAAAATTACGCTTTCAATTTATGGTAAATACAGATAAGGAGTACATGGCAGGATTTAGATATATAGTTACCAAGTACTTTGGTCTATCTACCCACTATGATAGTGATATGGGCTATGGTGCTGGACTTACATTAAATTATTAACTTATTAATCATGACGCATACCTATAAAATAACCGGAATGAGCTGCCAGGGCTGCCGAACCAAGGTTGAAAAAGCATTGAATGGAATTGATGGCATTTCTGCTAAGGTTACGCTGGAACCTGCTGAGGCAATAATTACCATGGATAAGCATATTCAGACTGAAAAGTTGCAGGAAGCATTATCGGCTAGCGGAAATTACAGTATTGAAATGAAAGCCCATGAGAAGGATACAAAAGAAAAAGTTCATCACCATCATGGCACAACCCCTATTAAAGTAAACAGGGAAGAAACTGGAGGGGTGTACTATTGTCCGATGCATTGTGAAGGAGATAAAACGTATGATAAACCAGGTCATTGCCCAGTTTGTGGAATGGATTTGCTAAAACAGCCTACATTAAAGCAAGCAACACAATTTACCTGTCCCATGCATCCCGAAATCATTAGCGATCAGCCCGGTTCCTGTCCAATTTGTGGGATGGACTTGGTGCCGTTAGGGGGTAATTTGGAAGAGGAAGATAAAGTCTATGAAACCCTTTTGCGCAAGTTTAAAATTGCCACCATTTTTACCGTTCCCATTTTTTTAATAGCAATGTCAGAAATGATACCCGGTAATCCGATCTTTAAGTTAATGGAACTGAAATATTGGAATTGGGTTCAATTCGTCTTTTCCATACCGGTGGTTTTTTATGCAACATGGATGTTCTTTCAGCGTGCATGGCAATCGGTGGTCACTTGGAAATTAAATATGTTTACATTAATTGGTATTGGTGCGGGGGTAGCTTGGCTATTTAGCCTTGTGGCCCTGCTTTTTCCAGATATTTTTCCAGACCAATTTAAGACCCATCATGGTACGGTCTATGTTTATTTTGAAGCGGCAACCGTGATCTTGACTTTAGTCTTGCTTGGTCAGCTTTTAGAAGCTAGAGCACATGGTAAAACCAATAGTGCCATTAAAGAACTATTGAAATTGGCGCCTAATACGGCTACAAAGGTTGTGGGAGATAAAGAATCGACGGTTTCTATTGATGACATTCAAAAGGGAGATTTGTTAAGAGTGAAGCCGGGCGAAAAAATACCCGTAGATGGAAGCATTAAAACGGGGGAAGCAATTATTGATGAATCTATGATCTCGGGTGAACCTGTCCCGGTGGAGAAAAAGACGGGAGACAAGGTAAGCTCAGGTACGATCAACGGAAATAAAACTTTTGTAATGCTTGCAGAAAAAGTGGGCTCAGAAACGCTACTTTCCCAGATCATTGAAATGGTTAATTCTGCTAGTCGTTCAAAAGCGCCTATCCAAAAAATGGCAGATAAGATTTCGGGATATTTTGTGCCCGTGGTGGTATTGATTGCCATAATAACATTTATCGTATGGGCAATATATGGTCCAGAACCTTCTTATGTATACGCTTTTGTAAATGCCATTGCCGTATTGATCATTGCCTGTCCATGCGCACTGGGTCTCGCTACACCAATGTCTATAATGGTTGGCGTGGGTAAAGGCGCCCAATCTGGTATATTGATCAAGAATGCGGAATCCCTTGAAAAAATGAATGCTATTGATGTGGTGATCATTGACAAAACAGGAACGGTTACCGAAGGAAAACCTTCAGTTGAGAGCGTTGTTAGTGTAAATTCGGATTTTGACGAAAAGAAAGTCCTTGAAAGAATAGTGGCGTTAAATAGTAGCAGTGAACATCCTTTAGCGCAGGCAACATTACGTTACGGAGAAGAAAACAAAATAAGGGTTCAACCAATTTCAAATTTTGAAGCTGTAACCGGCAAAGGTGTAACTGGCATATTGAAGGAGGAAAAACTTGCTTTGGGTAATCAGAAATTAATGGAACACGTTAAGGCCAAAATTGATCCCGATTTGCAAGAGCAGGTCAAAGCTGCTCAAAAACAGGGCAAGACGGTTTCTTATTTAGCCGTTGGAAATAAAGCTGTTGGCTTTGTGGTAATCTCTGATAAAATCAAAGCCTCCAGTGCAACCGCTATCAAAAAACTTCAGGATGAAGGCTTGGAGGTAATTATGTTTACTGGCGACAATGAGGATACGGCAAGGGCAGTTAGCGGAACCTTGAATTTAGATGGCTTCAAAGCCGGGATGCTGCCAGAGGATAAACTGAACGAAATCAAAAAACTACAGGCCCAAGGGAAAAAGGTAGCTATGGCTGGCGATGGTATTAATGATGCCCCAGCATTGTCGCAGGCAGATATTGGTATCGCTATGGGTACAGGAACGGATGTCGCTATTGAAAGTGCAGCAATTACTTTGGTAAAAGGTGACCTGAATGGAATTGCAAAAGCTAGGTTATTGAGCCACAAGGTAATGGGTAATATTAAGGGGAATCTCTTCTTCGCCCTTGGATATAATGTATTGGGAATACCTGTGGCCGCAGGACTTTTATATCCATTTTTTGGAATTTTATTATCACCAATGATAGCTGCACTTGCCATGAGTCTTAGTTCAGTATCTGTTATTCTAAACTCATTGCGCCTTAGGAGCGCGAATATTGACTAGTTTTTATTTAAAAGCACTTAAATCATATTAATTATGGAACATAAAGGTCACAAGCAAATGGAAATGTTGCAAAATCATGGCGACCATTACAAAAAGCTGCTCATTATGGCAGTACTTTCTTTCATAGCGATGTACATTCTGATGTACTCAATGGTAAATAGCTTTGCAAATGTATACCCGAATATTAACCAGTTTTATATGGCTGGGCTGATGACGATGCCCATGATTATCATTGAACTTATTTTAATGGGGAAAATGTATGGCAATAAAAAGCTCAATATAAGTTTGATTACGATATGTTCAGTAGGCTTAATTGCATTCTTCTTGTTGATCCAATCTCAAACGGCGGTTTCGGATAAACAATTTTTAAAGGGAATGATTCCGCATCATGCAGCGGCAATTTTAATGAGTGAGCAATCAAAATCAAATGACCCAGAAATAAAGAAACTGCAACAGGAAATCATTAAAAGCCAACAAAAGGAAATAGAAGTTATGAAAGCAAAATTAGAATCTATTAAATAATGTAAAATATTAATAAAATGAAAACATTTAAATTTTTTGTTGTGACCTTGCTAGTTGTATCTGGGGGCGCTATACTCTTTTCGAGTTGTAAAAAGATGGTCCACGATATGGACGATAAGGGGATGAATATGGGCCTGAATATCAATTACCCGGCGGCCTATGTGATTAACGGAGAAGATGGCTCTTTATCGGTTATTGACTTGTCAAAAAATCTAGTTACCCAAACCATTTCGTTAATGAATGCCACAGGTAAAATGGCGATGTGGCCTCATCACATTTATAAATCACCAACTTTAAATAATTTGACCATCGCTATCCCAGGTGCAGATTTAAGTGCAGGACATAGTGGTGGTATGGCAGATATGAGGGGTATGGTAATGGTTTTGGATGCTCAAAAGGGAGCATTAATCAAAGATTTGGAATTGCCAGTGATGAACCATAATGCCGTTTATTCACCTGATGGGAAAGAGATCTGGACATCTCAGATGGAAATGGAAGGGAAGGTATTGATTTATGATGCCCAAAGCTATGCACTTAAAAAGGTAATAAATGTAGGCATGGAACCTGCTGAGGTTACCTTTTCTGCCGATGGAAAAAAAGCATACGTGGCCAATGGCGGGGATGATAATGTTTCGGTGATCAATCCTATAACAAAAGAAAAGATTGCCACAATTCCCGTGGGAGATAACCCTGTTGCCGCATGGGTTGGCCTGGACAATAGAATGTATGTAGACAATGAGGACGGCCGCTCGGTGAGCGTAATCGATGTGGCTACAAATACGGTGATTCAGACGATTTCTCTTGGCTTTATGCCAGGTAGTGTTGCACATAATGCATTTAAAAATGAATTATGGGTAACAGACCCTGAAAACGGGAAAGTGCATTACTGGACCTTGAATACAATAAATAATAACTGGGTATATGGAAATGCATTTTCAACAGGCCTAGGAGCTCATGCGATTGCCTTCACCAAAGACGGGAAAACAGCCTATGTTACCAATCAATTAGCTAAAAGTGTATCGGTCGTTTCTGTTGAAAGTCACATCAAAATAAAAGATATAACCGTGGGAAAGAAGCCAAATGGTATTCTGATAATTAATAACTAAATGACAATCAAAATAGCGGTACAGCATTTTAGCGGCTCAATCCATAAAAGGATGATTTAGAAATGATATAACAAATCTCGAAAATTATATAAAATAATATCAAAACCAATATATAAATTTACTTAGAATACATGAAAGGCAAAGCATTATTTCTGCTGGTTATATTTCTACTCCATACAGTAGTTGGGCTTGCTTGCTCTTTACATTTGGGTTCAGCGCTACAGCCTTCCCGCAGCAAAGGACATGAACATGCTAGCCACTTGCACTCAGCTGATCACCATCATCCAGAAGGTCAATCAGATCATTACTTAGCCAGCTTTGATTCCTTACAGGCTCCTGCCGATAATGTAGATGTTTGTTGCCAGGATGAGGTGGAGGAGTTTAGTTTGTTGGACAAGAACTTAATCCATGTTGGAAAAATAGATTTAAAGGCCCCTGTATATCTTTTATTACCTTCGTTTTTTTATTGCTTTGATCAGCTCGCAATCGAGCAGTCTAAAACAACTTTTTTTATCACCGATAGAAAGCCACCGTCCTCCGTGGATATCAGGATTTCTATAAGTTCCTTCCTAATTTGAGATACACGTAATACTGCCTAGAGCTCCGCTCTACAGCTAATTTTTATTGCCCCATTTAAGGGGTGATAGATATTTCTCATTGGGTAGAAATTTACGATGCTAATCAAGAACATTTTGTTTACCGATGTTTTTCTCGGTGTTGGTTGCGCGGATTAAAAATGCAGGGCGTTTTAATCTAAGATGATGCTATTGCCAAAGGACAGTCTCTTGGGTGCTCATTTGCATAGGCCAGCTAGTTGCAACTCCAAAAGAAGCAAATATCGGCATAGCATAGCTGTAAAATCTCTTTATGATCTCACTTAATTAGCCCTCTAGGTAAGTTCCTTGCATTTCAATATCCAATATTTTGATGACAAGGAACCTGCTCATGCTCTTTTAGGGTAATCTTAAAAAGAATAAAAAAAGGTGTCCGCATTGTAGATGCTATACCGATCAATTAAAAACATGTATTTAAACCAAAAAACAATATGAAAAATCAAATAAAAAAAACAGCTATCATATTTAGTCTTTTAATCGCCATCGTGGCAAAAAGCTATGCCCAGACATCTGAAACAGATGCAGTAAAGAAAGTGTTAAACAGCTATAAAGCTGCTATCGAAAATCTGTCTGTTTCTGGCATCTCGGAACTGTTTGTTAAAAATTCCGAGATTGTTGAATCAGGGAGTGTTGAAGGTACAATTGATACCTATTTAGAGCATCACCTGGGCCCAGAACTAAAAGAATTCAAATCCTTTAAGTTTAACGATTATACCGTTAAGGTTGATCTGGGAGGTAATTATTCGTTTTGTACGGAGAAATACATCTATGTCATTACACTAAAAGATGGAAGAGAAATCAAGAAAAGAGGAGTAGCGACTTCCGTGCTAGAAAAAACGGCTCAAGGCTGGAGAATTAAATCTACACATTCTTCTTCGCGCAATACGAAATAGGCTTTTTTAACTCAAAAGTGTAAGATCACTATTTACAGTTTCCCATTGACCAGTCTCTTGTAATTAATGGATATGGTCAATGGGTTTATGGTTAGCGGTTTTACAATTATCAAACGGAAATGACCAAATACAACAATAAAAAAAACTGGAAAGTCATTAAGCAACCAAGACCCAAGGATAGGGATAGGAACAGAAATAAGATCTTTCGTTTTATCGTTGATAAGTATATAGACATTCTCTCGTTGCTGTTGTTGCTTGTGGTATACGTATGTTATGTCTATTTAATGCTATCCGTAGATAGCCCGGTGGCGGTCGGTTCTAGTAAATCATAGCAGCTTAGCTCATAAGCTGCTATTTTTAGGAGAAAATGAGAAGTGTGGAAAAATAGTCCGAATTGCTCTTTTTTTGTGTAGTTTTGTTGGGTTAAGAAGTGTGTAAGTAACTGTTTTACAGTTTGTTTTATTTTTTGGAAGAAAATTTAAGGGGAGATGATAAATAATTCTTTGAAAATCAATAAGTTATCATTAAATTATTTTTGTCCCACATGTGTTCCTTTTCATTTTCAAATTGGTGTTTATCAATGATTTACACTTTATGCATCGTCAACTAACCACAGCAGGAGGTTCCCTGCTGGATGGGCGGACATTTTACTGTGCCATAGCTGCAGAATACACAGCAGTCTCCAGCCAGTGGCTTTAGTACCGTTCCGCAGTTTTCACATCCGTAAAAATACTGGCAGGAATCTGTCGGCATTTCTTCTTTTTTTGCAAAGCCGCATGCCGGGCAGGTGATCGTCGAACTGAGTATGATTGCTGTTTCCATTTAGTTTTTAGTTATAATATTATTCTTGTAACCTATTTTCTTTATTTTTTTGCTAATGCTATCGGCTGATATGCTGTCTGGGTTATAGCTGACCACAGCCATCGCCTTTTCAAAGGAGGTCTTTGAGCTGAAGATACCTTTTGCACCGCTGAGGCCACCATCGATGTGGCTTGTACAGCCCTCGCAGCTCATCCCCTCTATGGCGAACTTTACGTTGGCAAGTTTTTTTCCTACTGTTCTGGTTGCGGACAGTGTCTTTGGGCTGGCGTAAAGCAAACTTGAATAGTAGGGAAACGTGATCAACAGGGCAGAGATTACCGTTACAACCATTAGAAACTTTTTTGACCCCATAAAACTTCTTTTCTGCACCTCACATCCACAGTTATCTTCTTGCATGTCTTTTCTTTTCAGCAGGTTATACCAGGCCAGTGCGAACACCAGAATGGTCAGTCCGATAATATACGGGCGATAAGGCGCTATCCAACCGAAATAGGTGGGGGCGCTCACTGCACCCCCGATGACGGCAAATAAGGGGACAATGCAGCAAAGAGATGCTGTAAATGCAGCAAACAAGCCTGCTATCCAGCTTTTTGGTGATCCTGTACTCATGGTTGTATCGTTGTTAAATGTTTTTGCAGTTGACCAAAGAACGGGCGGAGCAGTCCGAGTTGGGAATCCTCAATGGAATAGAATATGGTCTGGCCAGATTTTACGGAATGGATCATGCCACCATCCTTCAGCTTGCGAAGGTGCTGTGATATGGCAGGGATTGTCATACCCAATATGTCGCTCAGGTCACATGGGCAAAGTTCGCCTTCTCTGTTTAATAGGAAAAGTATCTTTAGTCTAACCTCGTTCCCGGTGAGAGCCAATAGTCCTGATAGGTATGAGAATGGACCACTACTTTCATTCAAGGCTTCTTTGCAATTATTAATCTGACCTTGATCCGCGAAAATTCTTTTACAACTGTTCATCATTAAAATAATGAACAAATATAAGCATTTAAGCAATTACTTAAATACAAATTATGCAATTCAGGGATAGGATATCTTCTAGATGCCAATCAGTAGATTGTCTGTTGTGATCATTGCGCAATTCTCATCTAGGGAAAGAAATATTGAACGGATTAATGATGGGTCTAAAGATGCAGAAATCAATTTGTCACCAAAAATGGTGAAGATTTGTCGCAATACAATATATTGCGACAAATCCTCTTTGTTTTTGTCGCAATACTTTGAAATTGTCGCGATATGAAAGACGAACGGAAACAACAGATAGTGGAAAAACCATAACCTATTGACCCCTCTTTACCAAAAATAAGTTATTGATTATTGTCTGACAACCAGTTTGCTTTGCGGTATTCCGAAATTGGCGGAACGGGGTTAATCAAATTGGTTTATCCAAGCAGGTATTTAATGTATAAAACTCAGCCAAAACTCAGCCAAATTATAGAAATTCTTCCGAAAAATTGCCATTAAAATTTTCCGAAAAAAAAGACTAAAAAACGGCTAATTTTAACATGAAATTGATGATTTAACGAAAATTTTATTTGTTGACAATAATGTGATCGACACAAAATAGATTTAAAATATGTCTTTAAAGTGGTTTAAATGATGTTTTTTGTTTATCTTTATTTTTAAATTTTAATTAAAAACTCAGCCAAAACTCAGCCAAATCACTCAAAATGACGGATAAAAAACCCCTTTTAGAGCATCAAAAACAGCGTTTAGAGCTCGCAATTGATGAAATATCCACTCCGATATTCTCCACAAATTATAAATGTCTTTCAATTATTTTTGAAAGGCATTTTTTTTTATGCTGTTTTTCACGTTAGGATTATCCAATCTTTTCACATTAAACAAATAAACCACATTAATTATAGAAACGTAGCATGTAAGCTTCTCATTTGTTTTGAAATTTACATTGCCCATTTAAGTGGGCAATGTAAATTCTAACCAAATAAATATTATGAAATTTTTTATTGATACCGCTAACCTCCAACAAATACTAGAGGCACATGAAATGGGTATACTTGACGGTGTAACTACAAACCCTTCTTTAATGGCTAAAGAAGGAATAAGTGGACATCAAAATGTTTTAGCTCACTATCAGTCCATTTGTGAGATTACAAATGGCGATGTTAGTGCAGAGGTAATTAGTACCACTTATGAGCAAATGATTAAAGAAGGTGACGAGTTGGCCGCTTTGCATCAACAGATTGTTGTAAAAGTGCCTATGATTAAAGATGGTATTAAAGCAATAAAATACTTTTCTTCTAAAGGCATTAAAACAAATTGTACACTGGTTTTTTCTTCGGGCCAGGCACTTCTTGCTGCTAAAGCTGGGGCAACTTATGTATCGCCGTTTGTTGGCCGCCTGGATGATATCTCATTTGATGGGATGAAGTTAATAGAAGATATCAGACTAATTTATGATACATATGAGTTTAGAACTCAAATTTTAGCTGCTTCGGTGAGAACGCCTATACATATAGTAAGTTGTGCTAAGATAGGAGCCGACGTAATAACCGCTCCCCTATCAGCGATTGCTTCCTTATTAAATCACCCGCTTACAGCGAATGGACTGTCACAGTTCTTAGCCGATCACAAAAAAGCAGCAGGATTATAAATAGTTTGAATTTCACCTTAAAATCTATTAAAATGTTATTAAAAAATTGGTCTCCGAATTTTTTATCCAATATTCCATATCATCTACAGCTTAAAAATGTATTACAAAAAGCAATAGATGAAGGCAGGTTATCTGAATGCAATATACTTCCAGATCCACATTGTATCGGGGTAAAATCATACTTTCAAAAAGACTATGCTACCAAAGCATATAATCTATTAATTAAAGACGGCAAAATATGCTACTCTTTTGGAAGAGGATATTCATTAATAAAATAACTTGTTAAAAAGTGCCTAAAATATATAATGTATCGATTGCATAAATAATTTGCTTTTAGCAATCAAAAGTGATACCGATAAATAACTTGTTAAATAGTGATTATTAAAGATTAACTATCAAATATGTTTTAAGGATTAGTTTTTTTAATCGACATTTAGCGCTAAAACACTTATTAAGCGTAAAAAATGAAGATTTTGAGATAGTTAAACAAACTCGGTATAAATTTAAACAATTGTGCTATAGTAAAAAAATTACCTAATGTAGCTTCGGTAAACTAAATATGTACAATTATGCAATGTAAGTTGCTATTGTTCATGTAAGGTTGCTAACCAAATAATATTAACCAAATAGAACGAAATCTTATGATAGCACCGAGTTAAATCATAACGTATATTCTTACGTGCTCAAATTCACACTAGTTGAATTTACAAAAAATACAAACCAAAATATAAACCTAACTTCATGAAGAAAAGCTACTACATCAAAGAGTGAGATTCGCTCGAATTTCAGGCAAACAGTATTTTTCTGTTTCATCATTTTTATAAATAGAAATGATTTAAAGTATCCAAATTCTCATTTAATGATTTAAATAATGGAAAAAAAAATCAAAGTGGGTAATAGCGTATATCTAAAGTTTAGCAGATATAAGCAATTATTACTTATAATGTATCTTACGATCATCGCCTCCTTTGTTATGGTTGGTAGTGCAGCTGCACAAAACCGAAATGTATCTGGGAGAGTTGTTGATGAACAACAAGGACCAATACCTGGGGTAACTGTGGGTGTAAAAGGTACCACTACTAAAGTTCAGACAAATAACAATGGAGAGTTTGTTATTAATGTACCAGCCGATAAACAAGTTTTAAACTTTATGTATTTGGGGATGAAAACCCAAGACGTAAATGTGGCTGGAAAAACTACAATTAAAGTAGTAATGCAAGATAGTGCAGACCAATTAGGAGAAGTGGTAGTGGTTGGTTATGGTGTGCAAAAGAAACAAAGCGTGGTTGGAGCAATTACCCAAACAACAAGTGAAGTTTTAGAAAGAACGGGTGGTGTATCGAGTTTAGGAGCTGCCTTAACAGGAAATTTACCTGGTGTTATTACTACAGCAAGTAGTGGTATGCCTGGTGAAGAAGATCCTCAAATATTGATTAGAGGTAGAAGTACATGGAATAATGCTAGTCCGCTTATTTTAGTTGATGGGGTTGAAAGATCGATCAACAATATCGATATCAGTTCGGTAGCATCAGTCTCTGTATTAAAGGATGCATCAGCTACTGCTGTATTCGGTGTAAAAGGAGCAAATGGTGTAATCTTAATTACCACAAAGAGAGGAAAAGAAGGTAAAGCAGAAATTAGAGCTGCTGCAAACACAGTTGTTAAATCAGCTTCAAAACTTCCTGGTAAGCTTGATTCGTATGATATGTTTCAGGTACGAAATAAAGCAATTGAATATGAATTAGCTTTAGCACCTGGAGCTTGGACTTCATACTTGCCAGAGGCGGTAATGCAAAAATATCGTTCTCCAGCTAATTTAGAAGAAGCTGAACGTTATCCAAATGTAGATTGGGTAAATACCTTGTTTAAGGATAATGCCATGTCATATAACGCAAACTTAAATGTAAGTGGTGGAACTAATTTTGTTAAATATTTTTCTTCTGTTGATTATCTTGATGAAGGAGATTTATTTAGAAGATTTGAAAATGACCGAGGTTACAGTGGCGGTTACAGTTTTAAAAGATTGAATGTTAGAAGTAATTTAGATTTTCAGTTAACACCAACAACTGTCTTCCGAGCCAACATTTCAGGTTCTAGAGGTCTTTCTGATAGACCATGGATAGATGTTAATCCTTACAATACGTGGACAGCTGCCTATTCTGCTGCGCCAAATTTATATTTACCTATTTATTCTGATGGTACATGGGGTTTTTATAAACCTAATGAGCAGCAAAGCTTAAACTCTGCTCGTATTGTTGCAACAAGCGGTTTACAAACTACAACAACATCAAGAATAACTACAGATTTTACTTTAGATCAAAATTTAGATGCAATTGCAAAAGGCTTAAATTTTAAAGGAACATTGTCTATTGATAATACTTTTATTGAGGCTGGAAGAGGAATTGATGATAGAAATAACGGTACTTTAAGTAAATATATCGATCCAGAAACAGGGATTGTTAGTTACTCCCAAACTAAAGATGCAGCTACTGAGCTAGAATGGAGAGAGAGTGTAAGATGGGCAAGTAGAGCAGGTACTGTTAATGATGGAGCTACCTTCCGTAGAATGTTCTCACAATTACAATTAAACTATGCTAAAACTATTGCCACAAATCATGCTTTTACGGCAATGGGTTTGTGGAGCAGAGATGAAACCGCTACAGGTAGTATCATTCCTTCTTATCGTGAAGATTGGGTATTTAGAACTACATATAGTTATAAAGGAAAATACAGTGCAGAATACAATGGTGCTTACAATGGGTCTGAAAAATTCGGCCCTGCTTATCGTTTTGATTTCTTCTCTTCTGGAGGTTTAGGGTGGATGATTTCTGAAGAGAATTTCATGAAGCCACTTAAATTTATCAGTTCTCTTAAATTAAGAGGTTCATATGGTGAGATAGGTGATGATGGTGGTTCGCCAAGATTTGCATTCCTTACAAACTGGGCTTTTGGGGGTACAACTCCACTAGGAATAACTGGCGAAGCAGCTGAACAAAGTCCGTATAATTGGTATAGAGAAACTGGTGTTGGTAACCCGAATGTGCGTTGGGAAAAAGTAGTTAAAAAGAATATCGCATTAGATTTTGGCTTTTTTGGAAATATGATTTCAGGTAGTGTTGATTTCTTTCAAGACGATAGAAGTGATATTTTAACTGGAACAGCTAGAGCGGTGCCAACCTATTATGGTGCTCAACCTCCAACATTTAACGTTGGTAAAGTACAATCTAGAGGTTACGAGATAGATGTTCGTGTTAACAAGAAAATTAATAATAATCTAACGGCTTGGGCAAATTTAAATTACACCCATGCTAAAAACAAAGTAATTGATGCTGATGTGGCAGAACTTTTACCTCTTTACTCAAAACCAATTGATAAACAAATAGGTCAGGCTTACTCGTATGTTAGCCAAGGTTATTACAATACTTGGGATCAACTTTATGGAAGTACTAGGCACAATGCTAATGATCAACAAAAACTCCCTGGTAATTATCATATAGTTGATTTTAATGCCGATGGAATTATTGACGCAAATGATAACATTCCGTTTGGCTATGCTGGGGCTCCTCAAAACACTTATAATGCAACAATCGGTTTCGATTGGAAAGGTTTTAGCGTATTTGCACAGTTTTATGGTGTAAATAATGTTACTCGCCAAGTTGTGCTGGGTTCTTTTTCTGGTAAAAATACAGTGGCTTACGATGAAGGTTCTTATTGGTCTAAAGATAATACTAATCCCGACGGACCATTGCCAAGATGGGAAACTACTCCTGCAGACTATTTTAGGGCAGATAGATTTATGTTTGATGGCTCATATATAAGATTAAAAAATGCAGAAGTTGCTTACACTTTTAGACAAAATTGGATCAAAAAACTGGGTGTATCAAGTTTAAGGGTTTTTGTAAACGGGAACAATTTAGCAGTATGGACTAAGATGCCGGATGATCGCGAAGCTAATTATCAAGGTGCTGGTGGGCAAGGTTGGGCTGCTCAAGGGGCGTATCCAACTGTAAAACGCTATAATTTAGGTGCTAATTTCATCTTCTAATTAATATTGTTATGAAAAAATATTTTAAAAGCCTTTTAATTTTAGGCATTATTTGGACAAGTACAAGTTTAACTTCTTGTAAAAAATATTTGGATAGGGATCCTGAGGCAATTGTATCAGCAGAATCAGCATTTAAAGATTTTCGCAGTTTTCAGGGCTTTACCGAAGAATTATATAACTGTATACCAGATTTCACTAATCGCTATTGGACAAACAGTTTCAACTGGGGTGAAGATGAGATCCAAAGTACAGTCCAAAATTTTCACTTTGTGAATAAAATTGACAATGGAGATTTTTGGGGTTGGCAAAGAGAATTTGATGGTTGGGGCGCTGGCTTTATGGATAACAATGGTGCTAATACAAATAACGATAGGTTCACTAAAGGTTTATATCCTTTAGCTTGGTACGGCATACGTAAAGCCAATTTAGGTTTGGAGAATATGAACTTGATGGTAAATGCTACGCCAGAAGAACGCAATGTAATTAAAGGCCAATTGTTGTTTTTTAGAGGATGGTTTCATTTTATGCTCATCCAATATTTTGGTGGCTTGCCATATATCGACAAAGTTTTACCTTCTGATGAAGCATTTAGATTGCCTAGATTAAAGTATCAAGAGGCAGCAGCTAAAGCGGCACAAGATTTTAGAGAAGCTGCAGATTTATTGCCAATAAATTGGGATAATATCCCAGCTGGTGTACAAACTTTAGGTAAAAATCAATTGCGCATCAACAAAATTATGGCTTTAGGTTATTTAGGTAAAAATTACTTGTGGGCTGCTAGTCCATTAATGAACCTTGAATCAACTGGTAACAAAACCTATAATGTTGAGCTCAGCAAAAAGGCTGCTG
This sequence comes from Pedobacter sp. GW456-11-11-14-TSB4, assembly GCF_059424425.1. NCBI lineage: Bacteria > Pseudomonadati > Bacteroidota > Sphingobacteriia > Sphingobacteriales > Sphingobacteriaceae > Pedobacter > Pedobacter sp. GW456-11-11-14-TSB4. The sequence goes on along the minus strand of NZ_JBWKZK010000004.1, from coordinate 403,527 downwards.
CTGCATTTGCAGAACTTTTAACCTTAACAGAAAGCGGCGCTGCTCCTCATAAACTAATCCCTTTTGCTCAATACAGCACAAACTTTTATACAACTGGCCAAAATTTTTTAATACCGGGCGGTACTGAGGCTATTTTTATGGGGCCTTATTGGGGAGCACACGGATCTACTTATGGCACAGCTAAGCAGTATACTCCGGCAATTGTTGGTGCAGATGCATTGGTATTTTCGCCAACGGCTAACTACGTTAACTATTACGGAATGAAAAATGGTTTGCCTATTGTAAGTTCTACCCAAGCTGATGCAGCTGGTTCTGGTTATGATCCTCAAACTCCATGGAAAGACCGCGATCCAAGGTTTTACAATGATATTGTTTATGATGGGGTAAAAATAGTACAAGGAACATTGGCCGCTAATATGGAGACACACCGATACGCAAATTTATTTACTGCCGGAAGTTATAGAGATGAACGTTCTGGTAGTCGTACAGGTTTTATGCTTTATAAATTCGTTCCAAGAACTGCAAATAATTTCGATCAAGGCTGGAATTATGGCCAAAATTTAAATATCAAAGTTCCATACATGCGTTTAGCAGATATCTATATTATGTATGCTGAAGCAGTTACGGCTGGTTATCAATCGGCTACAGCAAGAGCTGATGGCTTTAGCAAAAGTGCTGTAGATGCTATTAATGTAATACGTGATAGGGCAGGTGTTGGTCGTGTTGCCCAACAATTTATCGGTTCTGCTGATGATTTTATGAAAGAAGTAAGGCGTGAACGTGCAGTTGAGTTATCATTTGAAGGTCACCGTTTTAATGATCTTAGAAGATGGCATTTACTAGCTGAGGTACCTTATACCTTAAAAACAGCTGCGGAATTTGATCGTGCTACTACTTTAAATCCATCAGCCGATTCAAAGACTAATAGAGTGGTAAATTATCGTGAGCGAGTAATATTACAGCGTCAATTTAGCGAGAAACATTATTGGTTGCCGCTAAAAAGAGCAGATGTAAATATGTACAAGGAGTTTGCTCAAAATCCAGGTTGGTAATAGTTCATTAATCATAAATAAGATATTTAAAGATAAGAATGATGAAATTTTTAAAAAAAGCAATAGTTCTTTGTCTCTTTTTTACGCTGTTTGTCAGTGTAATAAGAGCACAAGAAGCTAATAAAATACCTATAAAAGCTATTGTGCAAACTGCTACTGGTAGTCCAATATCAGGGGCTGCAATTAGCGTTCAAGGTACTGACGTAATAACGATATCGAACCAATCTGGAGAGTTCTCACTTGAAGTTCCATTAAACACTGCCTTTACAGTTAAGGCTCCAGGATATAAAAGTTCATTAATTGTTGCAAGTGCCGACTTAACGCAAATAATTCTTGTAAAAGAAGATAGACTAGTTGATGTAGGCTTTAAAAGTGTAGAAGAGAACAATCTTCCGGCAGGAGTATCAACAGTTAGTATTTCTAAATTACTCGAAAAAAATTATACAACCTATGGTTTCGAAGGTTTAGAGGCATTAGCGCCAGGGTTTAACGGTAATAACCTTTGGGGAATGAATACTTCATTAGTTTTAGTTGACGGTGTGCCACGTGATGTGGTAAGCCTTACGCCAAATGAAATTGAAGAAATAACTTTTCTTAAAAGTGCGTCTGCAGTTGCTCTTTATGGTAGCCGTGGTGCTAAGGGCGTTATTTTAATTAAAACAAAAAGAGGTACAGAAACCAAACAAAGAATAAATGTTAGAAGTAATTATGGATTAAATGTTCCTTCTAGATTTCCTCAGTATTTAGGCTCGTCAGAATATATGACCCTTTATAACGAGGCGCTTTCAAATGATGGATTAGCTGCTGCTTATACACCGCAAACAATTTATAATCACTCTGGTGTAGACCCTTTTCGTTATCCAAACGTAGATTACTATTCTTCTGATTATCTTAAAAGTAGTTATGCTCGTTATGATGCGATTGCCGAAATTTCTGGTGGTAATGAGCGTGCTCGATATTATACTAATGTTGGTTTTGTATCTAATGGGTCACTGTTAAACTTTGGTGAAGCAAAGAAAAACAACACTTCTCAGCGATTTAATATTCGTGGTAATGTAGATATTCAATTAACAAAAGCTTTAAAAGCAAGAGTTGATGCAACTGCAGTTTTTTCTAACGGTGGTGGTGTAAATACAAACTATTGGGGTAGTGCAGCCACTTTACGCCCTCAATTATTTACCCCTCTTATTCCCATTAGTTTTATTGAAGCGAATGATGAAGCAAGTCAAGCAATGATCAGAAATGCTACAATAATAGATGGTAAATACATCCTTGGGGGTACGCAAATCGATCAAACTAACCCTTTTGCTGCAATTTATGCTGGTGGAAACAATAATTTTGTACAAAGAGAATTTCAGTTTACTACAGGGGTAGATGCAGATTTAAAAGGATTTTTAAAAGGTTTGTCTTTTAGCTCTACACTCGGAGTAGATTACATGAATAGTTACAATCAAGGTTATAGAAATGGTTACGCAACTTACCAGCCTAACTGGACAACTTACAATGGCACTACCCAAATTGCAAGTTTAACAAGATGGGGTGAGGATACTAAAAGTGGAGTTCAGAATATTGCTGATAGTTATTACAGACAAACAATTTCGTTTTCTGGTCAGCTAAACTACAAAACTGTTGTTAATCAAAATCATAACATTTCAGCAATTTTGCTTGCGGCAGCTTATCGCCAATCGCAATCTGAAATTTATCAGCCTATAACAAACTCCAACTTAGGTTTGCAATTAAATTACGATTTTAAGAATAAATACTTTGCTGAATTAACTGGTGCGGTTGTTCGTTCTCCAAAAATGCCTGAAGACAATAGAGTTGCATTCTCTCCGGCAGCAACATTAGGTTGGAGACTTAAGTATGAAGATTTTATGAAAGGGGTCTCATTCATCAATGAATTAACACTTACGGCATCCGCTGGTATCTTAAATACAGATTTAGATTTTGAAGAGTATTTCGCTTATGAAAGTATCTATACAAATGCCAATGGTAACTACTATGGATGGAATGATGGGGTTGGGTCTCAATCAACAGACTCTCGTCGTGGTAACAACCCTAATTTAACTTTTGCCAGAAGAGAAGAAGTGAGTTTAGGTTTAAAGGCAGCAATGTTTAACAATCAGCTTAGCTTTGGAGCAAATGTTTTTAGAAACCAGATTACTGGGATCATAGGTCAAATCAACGTATTGTATCCTAGTTATTTTACTACTGGCTTCCCTTTGTCATCTTTTGTGCCATTTAGTAATTACAATGCTGATCAGCGTACTGGTTTAGATTTTTACATCAATTATAATAAACGTATTGGTGGGATAGATTGGACATTAGGTGCATCTGCAACCTACTACAATACCCAAGCCTCAAAACGAGCTGATAATCTTACCTTCGAAGATGAATATCAATACAGAGCTGGAAGACCTCTTGATGCACTTTGGGGATTAAAAAGCGACGGATTTTTCGCAAATGCTGCCGAGGTTGCACAAGCAAATGGTGTTACTGGTGCTAAACCAGCTTTTGGTTCTGCATTGGCCCCTGGAGATATTAGATATATCGACCAAAATGGTGATATGATAATTGACCAAAAAGATGAAGTATATTTAGGTAGAGGCGGTTGGTTTGGCGCTCCTTTAACAGCAGGCTTAAATCTAACAGCAAAGTACAAGAACTTTACCGTATTTGTGCTTGGAACGGGTAGGTTTGGTGCTTCTGCAGTAAAAACAAATAATTATTTCTGGGTTAACGGAGCTGATAAATATTCAGCAGTAGTACGTGACAGATGGACACCTCAAACCGCAACATCGGCAACTTTCCCTCGCCTAACTACACTTAACGGAGATAATAATTTTAGAGCTTCAGATTTTTGGCTTTACAGTACAGATAGATTTGATTTATCTAAAGTGCAAATTTCCTATTCGTTTCCAGAGAAAATGTTCGCCAACAACAAGATTTTTAGAGAACTGGGTCTTTACATATCTGGATTTAATTTGTTGACAGTGGCTAAAGAAAAAGAGATTTTAGAAATGAATTTAGGTGGTGCTCCGCAAACTAGGTTGTATAACTTAGGCGTAAAAGCAAGGTTTTAATCGATTAAAATATCAGATATGATGAACAGAATTTTAATATTTATGGTTGTACTCTTTGCACTTTCGAGTTGTAAAAAGTTTACAGATCCAGCTCCTCAAAATAATGGAGATTTCGAAAATATATACACCGAACCTGCACTCGCTCATGGAATATTACTAAACGGGTATACTCGTCTTCCTTCAAATTTTTGGAATTTTAATGATGTAGCAACAGATGATGCCGTTAGTAATGACATCAACAACAACTACAGAAGAATTGCAACAGGTCAGTGGTCTTCTATTTTAAATCCATTAGATCAGTGGACAAATGCTAGAGCAGGTATCCAATACGTGAATTTGTTTTTAGCAGAAGCAGACAAAGTATTATGGGATTCTCAAGATCCAAAGCTTAATACGATGTTTAACGATAGGCAAAAAGGAGAAGCTTATGCTTTACGTGCATATTTAATGATGTATATGCTTCAAGCGCATTCTGGAAAAGTTGGTGGCACGATGTATGGTTTTCCTTTAGTTTTAGAACCAGAAACTCCGGCTTCTAATTTTAACCAACCTAGAGCTACTTTTGATGCTTGTTTAAAACAAATTTATAGCGATTTAGACAAGGCAGAAGAATTACTTCCATTAGATTATAGAGATATTACCTCAGCCTCTCAAATACCAGCAAAGTATGCAGGAGTAAATACAGAAACCTACAATAGGGTTTTTGGTAAATTTTTCAACTTAAGAATGACAGGTCGTATTTCTAAAGCCATACGTGCTAAAGTTGCGCTGCTAGCTGCTAGTCCGGCTTATAGTGGTAGCAATGCTACTACATGGGAAAACGCTGCTAATTATACAGCACAAGTACTTGCTTTAAATGGTTGGTTAGCAAATCTAGATCCAAATGGGGTTACTTGGTATGACAATAAAGCTGAAATTGATGGCTTAGCATCTGGCTCTAGCCCAAGAGAAATGCTTTGGAGAACTAATGTTGGCTCAAATAGTGATTTAGAAGCAGCTAACTATCCACCAACATTGTCTGGTCAAGGGAGAATAAACCCTACACAAAATTTGGTTAATGCGTTTCCTATGGCAAATGGTTTTCCAATAGCTGTTGCTGGTTCTAATTATAATGCTACAACACCATATACCGCCAGAGACCCTCGATTAGCAAAGTTTATTGTTTACAACGGTAATACAGTTGGACCAACCAATAAGGTAATTAATACAACTACAGATCTAGCTACAAATGATGATGGACTTAACATTAGAGAAACCAGCACCAGAACAGGCTATTACATGAAAAAATTGCTTAGACAAGATGTTAGTCGTAATCCTACAGTAAATAATCAGAAACATTACAAACCACATATTCGCTATACTGAACTGTTTTTAAATTATGCCGAAGCAGCAAATGAAGCTTGGGGTCCTTTAGCTACAGGGGGTAATGCACATTCTGCTTATGATATCATCAAGGCAATTCGTGCTAGAGCTGGTGTAGGCACTACCAATGGTGATGCATATCTAGAGTCGATAAAAGGAGATAAAGATGCGATGAGAATCTTAATCAAAAATGAAAGAAGGATTGAACTTGCTTTCGAAGGATTTCGCTTTTGGGATCTTCGCCGCTGGAACGCAAGTCTAACAGAACCAGTAACCGGGGTAAGCATCTCTCAAAACACTTATAATGTAATTAATGTAGAGACTAGAAGTTTTCAGGAACACATGAGATTTGGTCCTATTCCTTATAGTGAAATTTTAAAATACAACGCTTTACAACAAAATACAGGATGGTAATATACTATATGCTGTTTGCAAATTTATTTAATTAAAAAATTGCCATGAGAAAAAAACTTAATATACTAACATTGGTGCTTATTGTTGCACTAACTTCTTGCAAGAATGCAGAATGGGCATTTCCAGATTTCGAAACACAAACTGTTTATTTCGCGTATCAAGGGCCAATAAGGACTATTACAATGGGTGAAGATATTTTCGATACCACATTAGATAATCAACGTAAGCTACAAATTATGGGTACAGTTGCTGGTGTTTACTCAAATGATAATGATATCACTATAGATGTAAGCGTAAATAATGCGCTTACTCAAAATCTAACTTTTCCATCACCATATAGTGGTGCAGTAAAAGCTATGCCCGCTAATTATTACACCTTAGCTTCTAATAAAATTGTAATCCCAAAGGGAAGTCTAATTGGTGGTGTAGAAGTACAACTTACTGATGCATTTTTTGCAGATCCTTTAGCTACAAAAACTACATACGTTATACCCTTAACTATGAATAGTGTTAATCAGGCTAAAACAATTTTGTCTGATAAAAATTATACGCTTTATGCGGTTAGATATATTAACACTTGGGACGGATTTTATCTTCGTCGTGGTAAAGATGTGGTTGCTGGTAAAAATGGAAACACTGCATTAAATCAAACAGTTGTTCGTCATACTCAGTATGTAGAAAAAGATGAGATCAATAAACTAAACACACGCTCATTAACACAAACAGAGTTTCCAGTAACTTTTAGAGTAACTGGCGGTACAAATATCAATAGAACACTTCTTTTAACTTTCGATGCGGCAGGAAACTGTACCGTTTCGGCAGGTGACGCTAGCTTTACCGCTACTGGAAGTGGAAAATTTGTAAAAAGAGGTGAAAAGAAAAGCTGGGGTAATCAAGACCGTGATGCCCTTTATTTAAACTATCAGGTAGATTTAGCTGATAGAACAATTAATTCTATAGATACTCTTGTAATGCGTGATCGAGGTGTGAAGGCAGAAACCTTTACACCAATAAGAAATTAATGTTTAATCAATCAACATAAAATATGAAACAGTTATATAAAATAGCATTCGGATTAACTTCCGCCGTTTTACTTGTTTCGTGCCATAAATATGAGGCACAGGAATTCAATGTAGAAAAACCTGCTGCTTTTGCTGCTCAAGAGCAAATAGATGCATATAGTCCTTTAAAAACTTATCTAAATAAAACAACTAATCCTAAATTTAAGTTAGGAGCTGGGGTATCGTTACAAGCATATGTAAGCAAGGGTGTACTGTATAGGTTAATCAACAGTAATTTTGATGAAATTACTTTGGGTTATGAAATGAAACATGGTGCTGTAGTGCAAAACAATGGTACTTTAGCCTTAACAAATGTTAATAATTTATTAGAGGCGGCTTCTAAGGCAGGTATTACTGTATTTGGGCATACATTAGCATGGCATGCAAATCAAAATGCAACTTACTTAAAGAGTTTAATTGCTCCGGTAATTATTCCGTCAACAGGCGGCCCATCGTGGGATTTGGTTACAGGTGCTGATTTCGAAACTGATGCTGCAACTAATTACCAATCTAATACCAATGCTGTGGCGTCATTCACCGCTGCAGGTCAAGGTGCAAATGGCAGTGGCAGGGCATTAAAAATAACAAATGCAAGTGTTCGTACAAATGATTATGATGCTCAGTTATTTGTTAGACTTCCAGCTGTTGCTGTAGGAGAGAGATACGAACTTAAAATGGATGTTCGCTCAGATGCTCCTGCATCATATTCTACGCAAGCACACATAACGCCTGGAGCCTATAAACATTGGGATTTTTTCGGCACAATTAATTCTACTCCAACCTGGGCAACCTATACAAGAGAAATTACTGTTAGCGCAGATATGGCTCCAAGTGGTACAATAGCATTTAATTTAGGTAAAACAGCTACAAGTTTTTATTTTGATAATATTACCATCAAAAAATATAATCCTAATGGTGGAAGCACGATCATCGAAAAAACGCCAGAGCAGAAAAGAGTTTTATTAACAGATGCACTTGAAACATGGATTAAAGGTATAGTTACAGCTTCTAAAGGCAATGTTAAAGCTTGGGATGTTGTAAATGAGCCAATGGATGACGCCAAGCCTTATGACTTGAAAACTGCTGCAGGGAGGGCAACTATTGCTGCTGATGAGTTTTTTTGGCAGGATTATTTAGGAAAAGATTACGCACTAAAAGCGTTTCAGTTTGCTAGACAATATGGTAATCCTACTGATATTCACTTTATCAATGATTATAATTTAGAATTCAGCATCGATAAATGCAAAGGACTGATTGAATATGTTAAATATCTTGAAGGTAAAGGCGCAAAAATCGATGGTATTGGTACACAAATGCATATTGTAGCATCTTCAGATAGAGCTAAGATAGATGAAATGTTTACCCTGCTTGCAGCTACAGGTAAAATTATCAAGATATCTGAGCTAGATATGGGTTTTGCTGGCAATGTGAAAACACCGCAAGCAACAGCACAACAATACGCCCAGCAAGCAGATACGTATAAATATGTGGTAAAAAGATATTTAGAGCTTATACCACCTGCACAGCAATATGGTATTACAATTTGGGCACCACAAGATAGTCCGGCTAGTTCAAGTTGGAGAGCGGGTGAACCAATCGGTCTATGGACAGAAAGTTTAGTGAGAAAGCCTGCTTATGTGGGTGTTGCTGATGGTTTAAAGAAATAAAGCATAATTTCCGCAATAAAAAGCCAAGAGAATAATTCTCTTGGCTTTTTTATTTTAATAGGGTAGGTGCGTTAAATGTTCGTTTTTTTTATTTAAAAATCAATCTCAAAAAATGTAAAATATTTTTATGCAACCGATTGCTTTGTTAATATAAATGTATATATTCGGGTTCAATAATCCAAAATATAACCTAATATGAACCTGCTGTTGCGACACATCTTATTGTCTGCATTCTTTTGGCTTTTAACTTTTGAATGTAAGGCTGACGTTAAACTACCCCAGCTTATAGGTAATCATATGGTGCTTCAGCGAGATATTAAGCTTAAAATATGGGGTTGGGCGGCTAACGGTGAACGTGTAACAATAAGCTTTAACAATAAAAATATAAGTACAACTACTTCAAAAGATAATAAATGGCTAATAATGCTTCCAGCTATGTCCGCTGGCGGACCGTATACAATGACTATTCAGGGTTCAAATCAAATTACATTAACTGATGTTTTAATAGGAGATGTTTATTTTTGCGCTGGGCAATCAAACATGGTTTTGGGTATGGAGCGTTTACGCGAAAATTATCCTAATGAAATTGAAAGCGACGATTTTCCGCAAATTCGTAATTTCTTCGTTCCAACTAAAGCAGATGTAACACGCGAACATGATGAATTGCCAGCAAGTAAGTGGAAACCAGCAACCAAAGAAGGGATATTAGAATTTGGTGGTGTTACTTATTTTTTCGCGAAAAATCTATACCAAAAATATAATGTACCAATTGGTATCATTAATTCAAGTGTAGGAGGTACGCCTATAGAAGCTTGGATGAGTGAAAATGCATTCGCAGAGTTTCCACAGCATTTAGCGCAAATAAAAAATTTTAAAGATACTGCCTATATGAATAGGCAGGCAAAAGCAATTCCCAAAAGTGCCGATCAGCCAATTAAGCCTTCTTATGTCCCTAAAACTTGGTATAAGTTCTTTATGCCGGGCTATTGGGCTGATCAGGGTGTGAGAAATTTAAATGGAGTGGTTTTTTTTAAAAAGGAAATAGATGTTCCAGCGGCGATGACAGGAACAGCAGCCAAGCTTTATATGGGTCGAATTATTGATTCTGACTCGACTTTTGTAAATGGCGTTTTTGTAGGTAACATTACTTATCAGTATCCTCCCCGAAGATATAACATTCCTTCAAGCTTATTAAAACCGGGTAAAAATACCATTTTAGTAAAAGTTACAAATACAAGTGGTAAAGGCGGCTTTGTTCCAGATAAAAACTATGCTCTTCAGGCTAACGGTCAAAAAATAGATTTGAGAGGCGAATGGCAATATCAAGTAAATCAGGTATTTGCTAAAGCTGATAATTTACAAAAAGTTCAAGATAGTTTAAGGCCAATAGTGGCACAAAATTCACCTACTGGACTTTATAACACAATGGTTGCACCTGCTGTCAACTATGCCATAAAGGGATTTTTATGGTATCAAGGCGAAACAAATGCTGGTCAGCCCAAAGAATATGCGAAGCTACTCCCTGCACTTATTAGCGATTGGCGAGCGAAATGGGGTTTAGGTAATATTCCTTTTTTATATGCACAGCTGCCAAACTATATGGAGGTAGATTATTCTCCTGTTGAGAGTGATTGGGCACAGATGCGTCAGAGCCAATTGAAAGCTTTAGATATTACTAACACTGGGATGGCAGTTGCTATCGACGCCGGTGAATGGAACGATATACATCCGCTAAACAAAAAAGAAATTGGAGAAAGATTAGCCTTGTGGGGCCAGCATCTTGCTTATGGCAATAATAAAATTGCGTATTCTGGGCCACTTTTAAAGTCTGCTGTAGCAAATGATAATCAAATTATTTTAAAATTTAATCATGTAGGCAAGGGATTAATTACAAATGATAACCTTCCACTTTATCATTTTGCAATAGCAGGTGCCGATAAAAAGTATGTTTGGGCAAAAGCAAAAATTGAAGGCGATTCAGTAATCGTATGGAATGAATCAATTACTGATCCTATAGCAGTGAGATATGCATGGGCAGATAACCCAAGAGGTGCAAATTTATATAATATGGAAGGATTACCTGCTTCGCCGTTTGAGGTAATTATTAAATAGGAGTAGGTTAAATCAAGTACAAATCTAATAGTAAGTTGGTTTTGGACAATGTTTTCTGCAAAACTAATTTGATAAAGAGTTTTACAATTATGATATTCAAAATAAAATCAAGTAGGATATTACTTTTTCTTGTCATGTTAATGATAGGTAATGTTGTGCTTGGCCAAGATGGGCCAAAGTTTATTGCTCTTACCACAAAAAACGGTCTATCTGCAAACACCATTAACACTATACTTCAAGATAAAAATGGGTTGATGTGGTTTGGCACTAACGACGGCTTAAATAAGTTTGACGGTACTAATTTTACGGTTTACACTTATAATAGTAATGACAATTCTAGTATACCTTCAAATGACATAACCTCGCTTTTAGAAGACAAAACTGGAAGATTATGGGTTGGTACTAGTGGTGGTGGCTTAGCTTATTATGATGCCAAACACAACTTATTCAAATCATTTGAAGGAGATGGTATACCAGGAAGAAAGAGTGAGTTTAATGTAATTACCTTGTTTGAAGATCAAGCGGGAAATATTTGGGTAGGCACATTTGGTGGCTATCGAATTATCAATAGAAAAACGCTGAAAGTTACCAATATAGGGGTTGATGGTTTGGGATCTAGTGTTTTGTCTTTTGCTCAGGGCGATGATGGTAAAGTGTGGGTGGGTACAAACATTGGTTTGCTAAGGGTCGATCAAAAATCTGGAGTAACCGAAAAATTTCTTCATAATCCATCAAATCCAAATAGTTTAAGTGATAATTGTATCAGATCTATCGTAAAGGATAAATATGGTAGAACATTTTTTGGAACAAATAAAGGCTTAAATTTATTAACTGATAACGGAAAGTACTTTAAAAAATTTTTTCAGTTAAATAAAAAATCTGCATCTGATGATATTATTTATGCTGCAAAATTAGCCGATAATGGAGATTTATGGTTAGGTACAGAAGATGGTATTAGTGTATTTAACGTTGATAAAGAAACTTTTTCTAGTATCAGGCCAAATAGGCGAAAATCATTTAGTTTAAGCCATAAATCTGTAAGGAGCATTTTTATGGCCAAAAACGGCATCATTTGGTTGGGTACCTACCAAGGTGGTGTAAACAAGCTTGATCCAAATTTGCCTTTGTTTAATCTTAAAATAAGTAGTCCTTTTGATCCAATGGGGCTTTCGTCTCCAATTGTAACATCTTTTGTAGAATATAAAAAAGGTAAAATCTTTGTCGGAACTGATGGTGGTGGCTTGCATCTTTTCGATAGAGGTACAGGTATGTTTGAACATCCTGAGATTAAAAGCAAAATAGATCCTCAAAATCCATTGTCTATACTCGCACTTGAATTAGACTCTAAAGGTCAGCTTTGGATTGGAACCTATCAAAACGGTTTATTTATCTATAATCCCTTAAGCAAAAGCTATAAACAAATTTTGGCAGGCAATAATGCAACTGATTTAAGTCAGAATGATATATTTTTTATAAAGGAAGATAGCAATGGATTAATATGGATAGGAACTAATGGGAGCGGAATTAATGTTTATGATCCTAAAACAGGTTTAATTAAGCGATATGGCACACAATCTATTGTGCCAAAATTAATGCCAACTAATGGGTTTATGAGGTCAATTTCCGAAGACATTAACGGAGATATGTGGATTGCTTCCAATGGTACAGGAATTATCCAATTCAACCCAAAAACAGGTACGTCTAAAGTATTTAATAAAAAAAATAGCAGACTTTCAAATGATGTCATAATTAGTCTTTTGCATGATAACAAGGGTAATTTATGGGCAGGCTCAAGTGGTGGAGGTCTTAATTTATTAAACAAAAGTGCAGGTAAATTCGAGAATTTTGGAGAAGCAAATGGATTAGCGAATAGTATTGTTTATAAGATATTGCAAAGTAAAGATGGGATAATTTGGGTTAGCACCGATAAAGGAATAAGCTCATTTAATCCATTAACAAAAAAATTCAAAAATTTTGGAAAGCCTAATGGTATTCAAGATGGTCCATTTATCCTAGGTTCAGGTCTTCAAACCTCAGATGGAGAGCTGTATTTTGGTGGTCAAGATGGCTTTAATTATTTTTCGCCAACAACACTTCCAACTCGTGTAATCGTTCCAAAAGTATTGCTTACTGAATTAAAAGTTGCAAACATTATAGTGCTCCCAAATGAGAATTCGCCAATTACTGAGCAAATAAGTGCCGCTAAAGAGATTAATCTCAACTACGGACAAAATTTTTCTATTACCTATACTGCATTAAACTTTACGGCTCCAATACAAAATCATTATGCCTATCGTTTGGTAGGATTAGAAAAAAACTGGAATCATGTGGGTAGTGAAAAAACTGCCTATTATACCAATCTTGATCCTGGTGATTATGTATTTGAGGTTAGAGCGAGTAATAATGAAGGGGTTTGGAGTAAGGACGTTACTTCAGTTGTAATTCATATTCATCCTCCATTTTACAGAACCACCTACGCCTATTTGTTTTATATGATTTTATTTTGCGCAATACTTTTCGGCATTCGTCAGAGAGGCATACAGCGTATTAAACAGCAATTGGCTACTGAACAAGAAAAGATAAATGCAGAAGAAAGAATTTTACAGCAACGCAGAGAGGCCGAACGTGCACATGCTTTAGACATTCAAAAAATCAAATTTCTTACCAATTTAAGTCATGAGTTTAGAACGCCCATATCACTCATTTTAGCTCCAGTAGACAAGTTGTTATCGGTAAATCAAGATTTGCCTGTTATAAATCAGGTAAAAATGATTAGAAGAAATGCAAGAAGGTTACTGAATCTTGTTAATCAGTTGTTAGATTTTAGGAAGATGGAGGAGCAAGAACTAAAACTAAATCTACATGAAGGCGATCTAATTGCATTCATTAATGACGCTGCTGAGGCTTTTCAAGATCTTTCAGATCGTAAAAAAATAGCTTTAACTGTTCAAAATGATATAAAAAGCATCCATACTTTATTTGATCATGATAAGATAGAACGAATTATATTTAACCTCCTATCTAATGCCTTTAAATTTACTACCGAAGGTGGCGAGGTTGCTTTAAAAACTTCACTAAAAGTTAGTGAAGAAGCTGAGCCAATATTTACCTTATCAGTTTCTGACACTGGTATTGGAATTGCCGAAGAAAGTAAAATGAAAGTTTTTACGAGGTTCTTTATGGATAATAACGAAACATCTATACTTAATCAAGGTAGTGGTATTGGTTTGTCAATTGTAAAAGAATTTATTGAATTGCATGGAGGAGAAATATCTGTTGAGAGCGAATTAGGTAAAGGCACAACCTTTATGGTGAAAATGCCGATCAAATTATTGGAAAATGTGCCAATACTAGACATTGTTATGGATCAATATGATGATGTTGAAACAGAAAATATTGCCGATCCAGTATTAGTTCCAACAGATAATAAAATAGCAACTGTGCTTTTGGTAGAAGATAATGAAGAGTTTAGATTTCATTTGAAGGATAGTTTGCAGCCGTATTTTAATATCATTGAGGCTTCAAATGGCAAAGAAGGTTGGCAAAAGACACTTTCTGGACATCCGCAGTTAGTGGTTAGCGATATCAGTATGCCAGAAATGAATGGAATTGAACTTAGTCAGAAAATTAAATCTGATAAAAGAACTAGTCATATACCTGTGATTTTGCTTACTGCCATAAGTGGTGAAGACGACCAAATTAAAGGGCTTAAATCTGGTGCTAATGATTACCTTACTAAACCTTTCAATTTCAATATTTTACATGCTAAAATAGATAATTTGTTGTTGTACAATGACTCGGTTAAATCAGCCTATTCTAAACAAGTGCAGGTGCAGCTTAAAGAAATAGAAATTGAATCAAGCGAGGTGAAATTGCTAAACAAGATTGTTCAGTATATCGATGAAAAGCTTAATAATCCTGAACTTTCAGTAGAAGAATTAAGTAAACATGTTGGTATGAGCAGAGGATCGCTCTATCACAAATTATTAGAAATTACGGGTTTAACGCCAATAGAATACATCCGCTCCGTTAAATTAGATAGAGCAATTGAGTTGCTCGAAAAAAGCGATTATAATGTAGCCCAAATTGCATACATGACAGGTTTTGGTACGCCAAGCTATTTCTCTCGGTTGTTTAAAACCCAATTTAACATGTTGCCATCAGAGTATATCCAAGCTAAACGTAGAAAGTAACCATAAGTAAGACTTAACGAACATTTGATGCTTCTTTTTGAACAAATAGTCTATTCAAAAGCCTCAATTGCTATTAGTTTTGATGCTATCCAAAAAACATTGTATGAAGTCAACCCTAAAGCTATTAGTGTTATTGCTAACCACATCTTTCAATACATTTGCACAAGTTCAAAAATTCCCTTTCCAAAATCATAAACTCGATTTTGAAACTCGAGTAAATGATCTGGTAGCTAGAATGACACTAGAAGAAAAGGTAAGCCAAATGCTAAATACGGCACCAGCAATACCACGTTTAGATGTACCAGCGTATGATTGGTGGAATGAGGTACTTCATGGAGTAGCTAGAACCCCCTATAAAGTAACTGTTTTTCCGCAAGCTATAGGTATGGCCGCCACTTTTGATAAAGCATCGCTTTTTAAGATGGCAGATTACGCTGCACTAGAAGGAAGAGCTATTCACAATAAAGCAGTAGAAGCGGGCAGAGGTGGCGACCGCTACATGGGCTTAACCTATTGGACACCCAATATTAATATCTTTCGTGATCCGCGTTGGGGTAGAGGTCAAGAAACCTACGGAGAAGATCCCTTTCTGACAAAATCAATGGGGGCTTGGTTTGTTAAAGGTTTGCAAGGCGATGATCCAAAATATTTAAAAGCCGCTGCATGTGCTAAGCATTACGCTGTACACAGTGGTCCGGAGCCAGAAAGGCATGTTTTTAATGCCGAAGTGAGCAAATATGATTTGTGGGATACTTATTTGCCCGCATTCAAAACTTTAGTAGTAGATACAAAAGTAGAAGGGGTAATGTGTGCCTATAATGCTTTTCAAACTCAGCCATGCTGTGGAAGCGATTTGCTGATGGTGGATATTTTACGCAAACAATGGAATTTTACAGGTTACGTAACTTCTGATTGTTGGGGTATTGATGATTTCTTTAAAAACCATAAAACCCATACAGATGCTGCAAGCGCATCAGCCGATGCAGTGTTACATGGAACAGATGTAGAATGTGGTACTGATGCGTATAAATCTTTGGTTAAAGCAGTTAAAGATGGTAAATTAACAGAAGCACAAATTGATGTATCGGTTAAAAGACTTTTCATGACTAGGTTTAAGCTTGGAATGTTTGATCCGCCTGCAATGGTGAAATATGCGCAAACACCTTCTTCTGTTTTAGAAAGTTCGGCACATAAAGCTCATGCTTTAAAAATGGCACAACAATCTATTGTTATGCTTAAAAACCAAAATCAAACCTTGCCTTTAAGTAAATCGGCCAAAAAAATTGTTGTTTTGGGGCCAAACGCAGATAATGCGATTGCCATTTTGGGTAATTACAATGGTGTTCCAACAGAACTTAAAACGGTAGTGCAGGGTATTAAAGAAAAACTTCCAAATGCAAATGTGGTATACGAACAAGCAATCAATTTTACCAATGATACGCTGTTGGTTTATATGGATTATGCAAAGCAATGTAGCATTGATGGTAAACAAGGTTTTAAAGCAGAATACTTTAATAATGTAGAATTAAAAGGTGATCCTGTAACTCGATATGAGAATGAGCTAAATTTAGCCTGGCAAGAGGGACAAGGAGTAATAGGCAATATTACAGCAAGAAATTTTTCGGCTAAATACACTACTAATTATATCGCTAGCAAAACAGGCTCTCTAACATTCGAGATAGAGGGTGATGATGGCTATCGCTTTATGATAAATGACAAAGAGGTTATTAATGCTTGGACTAGAAATAGATGGGGTGCTAGGCAATTTAAAATTGATGTTGAAGCCGGGAAGTCATATCAGCTATCATTAGCATATTGGCAAGGAGATGGCAAAGCAAATATTAAATTGAGTTCCGGAGATTATCAGAGAACTGATTTTTTAGCAATAACTGAGAAAGTTAAAGATGCTGATGCCATCGTTTTTGTAGGTGGTATTTCACCACAATTAGAAGGTGAAGAAATGAAAGTTAATTTCCCTGGTTTTAATGGAGGCGATCGTACTTCAATTTTATTACCTAAAGTACAAACAGAGTTAATGAAGGCACTTAAGAAAACTGGCAAACCTTTGGTGTTTGTGATGATGACTGGAAGTGCGATAGCTATTCCTTGGGAGGCAGAAAATGTGCATGCAATTGTAAATACTTGGTATGGTGGCCAATCTGCAGGTACTGCTGTTGCCGATGTGCTTTTTGGAGATTATAACCCAGCTGGAAGATTACCAGTAACTTTTTATCGTTCTGATAAAGATCTGCCAGATTTTTCTGACTACTCAATGAAGGGAAGAACCTATCGTTATTTTACAGGAAAGCCATTGTACGGCTTTGGATATGGTTTAAGCTATAGCACCTTTAAATATGAGCAATTAACTATGCCAACACAAATTAAAAGTGGAAATGCAATTGCGCTAAGTGTTGCCGTTACAAATACAGGTAAAATTACAGGTGAAGAAGTAGTTCAAGTTTACATTACAAACTCAAATTCCGAAGTTAAGTCGCCGCTTAAAGCACTAAAAGGTTTTGAACGGATATCCTTAAAACCTGGAGAACGAAAAGTTGTGAAATTTACGCTTTCACCAGAAGAACTTTCTTTTGTAGATGAAAAAGGGTTAGCGCAGCTGATTAAAGGGAAGTTAATGATTAGCACTGGAGGCTCACAGCCTGATGAATTGAACAGCACTTCTGGTAATATACTTCATAAAACTATTTCTATTTTCTAAAAAGTAAAAAGCCCCACTTTATGAAGTTTTTAAAATTTAAAATTGTACTGTTACTGGCTCTCATAACACAGTTTTGTCTTGCCGAAACGGGATATAGATTATGGTTAAGGTATGATAAAATAGAAAATCGGGCTTTGCTTGAACAATATAAAACCCAAATTAAGTCTGTGAATTTTGCAGGTAATTCTGAAACCGACATAGTGGCTAAAAAGGAGCTTTTTCTCGCTTTACATGGTTTGCTAGCAAGTAACGTCAGTTCTATACCAAATAGTTCTGCGTCTTTGATAGTTGGTACGCCGCAACATTCATCAGCAATAAAATCTATCATTAACACAAATGATTTGCCTAAAGGGGATGATGGATTTTTAATAAAAAGCGTAACCCTAAACGGACAACAAAAAATCGTTATCAGTTCACTAAGTGATAAAGGTGTTTTATACGGGGTTTTTCATTTTATTAAATTGCTACAGTCTAATATTCCTTTGATCAATCTAAATATTAAAGAGTTGCCAGCTATAAAAAATAGAATTCTTAACCATTGGGATAATCTTGATGGTACCGTAGAACGTGGTTATGCTGGATCTTCATTGTGGGAATGGCATAAATTACCAGGGTTTACTCCATCAAGATATATAGATTACGCTCGTGCAAATGCCTCAGTTGGCATTAATGGAACTGTTTTAAATAATGTAAACACCAATGCATTGTCGCTAACAGTTCCTTATCTTATCAAAACAGCTGCATTGGCCAAGGTTTTTAGACCTTACGGGATAAAAGTTTATTTATCAGCTAGATTTAGTGCCCCCATTGAAATTGGAGGCTTAAAAACAGCAGATCCATTAGACCCAAAAGTTAAGCAATGGTGGATTGAAAAGGCGAAAGAAATTTATCAATACATTCCAGATTTTGGAGGATTTCTTGTGAAAGCAAATTCTGAAGGACAGCCTGGGCCGCAAAATTATGGCAGAAACCATGCAGATGGTGCGAATATGCTTGCTGATGCACTTGCTCCTTTTGGTGGAATTGTAATGTGGCGAGCTTTCGTTTATGATGATAAAGTGCCGGATGACAGAGCAAAACAAGCCTACAGTGAATTTAAGCCTTTGGATGGAAAGTTTAAACCTAATGTTTTGGTACAGGTAAAAAATGGTGCCATAGATTTTCAGCCTCGTGAACCTTTTCACCCCTTGTTTGGCGCAATGCCTGCTACTCCGCTGATGATGGAATTTCAGCTAACGCAGGAGTACTTAGGTTTTTCTACTCATTTGGCTTACCTAGCAACAATGTTTACAGAGGTATTAACCGCTGACACTTATGCAAAAGGCAAGGGATCTATTGTGGCGAAAGTGGTTTCGGGTAAGCTTGATAGCCATCAATTAACCGCAATTGCAGGCGTTGCAAACATCGGTTCTGATATTAATTGGTGTGGACATCCTTTTGCACAAGCCAATTGGTTTTCTTATGGTCGATTGGCTTGGAACCCAGAACTTTCTGCGGATAAACTTGCCGAGGAATGGATTAGGCTCACATTTACCAATGATAAAGCTGCCGTTGATGATATTAAAAAAATGATGATGAATTCGAGAGAAACAATAGTTAATTACATGACTCCTCTTGGTTTACATCATATCATGGCAAAAAATCATCATTATGGTCCAGGTCCTTGGGTTAATGATGCTGGTAGAGATGATTGGACTTCAGTTTACTATCATAAAGCTGATAGTGTTGGTGTCGGATTTAATAGAACAAAAACAGGTTCAAATGCTGTTGCACAATATTTTCCAGCGGTAGCTGAACAATTTGGAGATCTTAAAAAGGTTCCAGAAAAGTACTTGTTGTGGTTTCATCGGGTAAAATGGACAGATCAATTGAGTTCGGGAAATACATTATGGAATGAGCTTGTTAAACACTATTATGATGGCGTAAAAAGTGTAGAATCGATGCAATTAACATGGGCAACTATGAAAGGGAAGATTGATGAAGAAAGGCATCAGGAAGTTAATCAGCTATTAGAAATCCAGTATAATGAAGCAAAATGGTGGAGGAACGCTTGTTTGCTTTATTTCCAGTCTTTTTCAAAATTACCTTTACCTGCCGGATATGAAAAACCAGACCACGATCTAAAATATTATCAAAACCTTAAGTTTAGCTTTGTACCGGGGATTAAGAATTGATTTATAGATTTTAGAAGTGAGATGTAAGAAATGCGAAATAAATTCCAATATAATTTGTTACGTGGTGTCACGTTGAGCTTAGTCGAAACATCTTTATTTAATTGCCGTTTACTACCAGCCATGGCGGGCAAGCACTCAGACGACAAGTCTTTCTAAATATCCTCAAAGATGTGAGACTGAGCGCTGTGTCTCAAATCTCACATCTAATATCTTACATCTATTTTATTTCTTCCTTTTCATTACTTTCTGCGCTGCTGCAACAATATCAGCCGGATCAAGTTTGTATTTTGTCATCAACTGATCTGGTGTTGCACTTTCGCCAAAACTGTCGTTAACGGCAACAAATTCCTGTGGCGCCAAATATTCGGTGGTCAGCAAACGGGCAACACTTTCTCCCAACCCACCAAATTTGTTGTGCTCCTCGCAGGTAACCACGCAACCTGTTTTCTTCACAGATTTTAGAATAGCTTCCTCATCCAAAGGTTTAATGGTGTGGATATTTATGATCTCGGCATCAATGCCCAGTTCAGCCAACTGTTCGCCGGCCTCAATTGCTCTCCAGACCATGTGGCCTGTTGCAATAATGGTAACATCGGTTCCCTCATTTACCATCCATGCCTTGCCAATCTCAAACTTCTGGTCTTCTGGTGTAAATACCGGAATTACCGGGCGGCCAAAACGCAGGTAAACTGGACCTTCATAATCCATGATTGCCAGTGTTGCAGCTTTTGTCTGGTTGTAATCGCAGGGATTGATGACCACCATGCCCGGCAGCATCTTCATCAGACCGATGTCCTCCAGAATCTGGTGTGTTGCACCATCTTCACCCAGCGTTAGACCAGCATGCGATGCACAGATCTTAACATTCTTGCCAGAATAGGCAATCGACTGGCGGATCTGATCGTATACACGACCTGTAGAAAAGTTGGCGAAGGTGCCCGTAAACGGAATTTTTCCACTGATGGTCAGACCGGCAGCAATGCCCATCATGTTTGCCTCTGCAATGCCAACCTGCACAAAACGCTCTGGAAAGTCTTTTATGAAGGCATCCATTTTTAGTGAGCCAACCAGATCGGCACAAAGTGCAACAACATTTTCGTTGCATTTACCCGCTTCGTGCAATCCTGCACCGAAACCCGAACGCGTATCCTTTTTTTCTGTATATGTGTATTTTTTCACGATGTGTATATTTTTAATTAACTGCGTTGAAGTTTGCTGCGCAGGTCTTCATTTTTTGTGAGATATGAGATGTGAGATTGGGTTAGTAATTTCCCTCCTTCATATCTATAGATCAAATCTCTTTTTAACAATATTTATGATGAGATTGGAGTTTCAGAAGTCTCATATCTAATTTCTCAAATCTAATTAATAATCCCCAGCTGTTTCCTTTAACTGCCCAAGGGCGGTTTCCAGCTGCTCGTTGCTCGGTGCAGAGCCATGCCACTTGTGCGTGCCAACCATAAAGTCAACCCCGTAGCCCATCTGGGTGCTCATCAGGTTCAGAATTGGCTTGCCTTTTCCCGTCAGGGATTTTGCATAATGCAAGGCCTTTACAATCTCTGCCATGTCATTACCATCAGAGGTAATTACATGCCAGCCGAAGGCCTCGAATTTGGCCTGAAGGTTTTCAAGGGATAATACTTTTTCAGTCGGTCCATCAATCTGCTGACCGTTGTAATCCACGCTCGCAATCAGGTTATCCACTTTGTGGAAAGGGGCAAACATCAAAGCTTCCCAGTTCTGTCCCTCCTGAAGTTCCCCATCGCCCATCAATGCATAAACGATAGATTTATCCCCATCAAGTTTTTTGCCCAGTGCTGCGCCGATGGCAACAGAAAGTCCCTGTCCGAGTGAGCCAGAGGCGATGCGTACGCCTGGCAGGCCTTCATGTGTTGTAGGGTGTCCCTGCAATCTCGAATCAAGTTTTCTGAAGGTAGCCAGTTCGCTTACCTCGAAATAACCTGATCTGGCCAGTACGCTGTACCAGACCGGAGAAATGTGTCCGTTTGAAAGGAAGAACATGTCTTCGCCAGCACCTTCCATCTTGAACTCTGGATTGTGGTTAAGCACCTCGAAATATAATGCGGTAAAGAAATCCGCACAGCCCAAAGAGGCACCTGGGTGGCCAGACTGAACGGCATGGACCATTCTCAAACAATCTCTTCTAACCTGTGAGGCGATATCTTCTAATTCGCTAATTGTATGTTTCATTAATATAATGTTGGTTGTTTTCTATTGTAATTAAATGATAGAATTTAAATTCATTTATGGTTCTATTATTTCAATCTGAACTTAAATCGCACCCAAATTATAAAAATTAATTGGTTTATGCAATCGGTTGAATTTTCATGACTATTAAATCTTATATTTTTATGCAATCGGTTGTTTTTACAATTATTTCTTTTTAATTTTATTTTTTGTTCATCTAAAATGTGCGAACAACTGATTACCAATTAGAAATTGTATGAAAAAAGTATTCTTTATTTTGATAGGATTATTTGCAGGTCTTTGCCACGGTCAAATCACCATTCAAAATCCGATAATGTCTGGGTTTTATCCAGATCCAAGTATTACTAGGGTTGGAGATGATTTTTACCTCGTTAATTCAACATTTGCTTATTTTCCTGGTATTCCCGTTTTTCATAGTAAAGATTTAAAAAATTGGAAACAGTTAGGAAGTGTAATCGATAGACCTTCTCAAATGACATTTTTTGGCGATCAAACTTCAAGAGGTCTGTTCGCTCCTTCTATCAATTATTTTAAGGGTACTTATTATGTTACCTGCACAAATATCGACAAGAGAGGGAATTTTGTAATGACAGCCAAAAGCCCAGCTGGCCCATGGAGCGATCCAATTTGGCTACCAAAAGTAAGAGGGATAGATCCATCTTTGTTTTTTGATACTGATAAAGCTTATATCGTTTACAATAGCGATGCGCCAAATAATAAACCGCTCTATTCTGGTCACCGAACCATTCGCACTTACGAGTTTGATCCTAAAACAATGAATGTAGTAGGCGAAGAAATTCAATTAGTTAACGGCGGTGTTGATTTAAGCAAAAAACCTGTTTGGATAGAAGGTCCGCATATTTTTAAACGAGGAGATTGGTATTACTTATGTGCAGCCGAAGGAGGTACTTCTGTAAATCACTCTCAGGTAATTTTAAGAAGTAAAAATGCAACTGGACCATATATCCCTTATGACAAAAATCCAATTTTAACACAACGTGATTTAGATCCAATGCGTAAAAATCCAATTACTTCTGCTGGTCATGCTGAGTTAGTTGATGGACCCGACGGGAAAACTTATGCAGTTTTTCTTGCGGTTAGGCCTTATGAAGGAAATCATTACAATACAGGTAGAGAGACTTTTATTGCTCCAGTAAAATGGGTAGATGAGTGGCCAATTATCAATCCTGATGTTAAAGAAATTCAATACAGCTACACTTTTGATTATAAAGAAGTAAAACAAAAAGCACCACCACAAAGCGGAAATTTCGCTTACAGAACAAAATTTGATAAAAAATTAGACCAGTCATTACTTTTTCTAAGAACTAATGATACAAGTTGGTATAAGTTAGAAAAGAAAAATGGTTTAATCATGAAATTGCTTCCAGAAACCTGCATGGGTTTAGGTAATCCGTCATTTATTGGTAAGCGTCAACAACATTTAACAGGTTTTGCAACTACAGAAATGGTTTTCGAGGCAAAAAAAGAAAATGAAAAAGCTGGGATGTTGATTTTCCAAAGTGAGTATAATTTCTATTATATCTGTCAATCGGTAAAAGATGGCAAACAAGTAGTTCAACTTTTTAAAGGAAATCCAAAAACAAAAACAATGGATTTGATTACCGAAGCACCATTAGATGCTAAAAAGGTGCAGTTTAAAATAGAGGCCCAGCGAGAATATTACAGTTTTTACTATACCGATGAAAAAGGAAATTGGAAATTACTAAAAGATAAAGTTGATGGTAAGTTGATCAGTACTCAAACTGCTGGCGGATTTGTGGGAGCATTATATGCGCTTTATTCCACTTCGTCAGGCCAAGCCTCTCAAAATAAAGCCATGTTTAAATGGTTAGATTATGCTGGTAATGATACCGTTCACGCTAAAAAATAAAATATATAAATGTATCTACTAGGTATCGATGTTGGCACCTCATCTATTAAGGTTGCAGTAGTTGATGTAAACACACAAAAAAGTGTTGCTGCGGTTCAATATCCAGAAAACGAGGCAGAAATAAAATCTGTACAATCTGGATGGGCCGAACAAGCCCCTATGGATTGGTGGCATAATGTGCAGCAGGCTATTTTAAAGGTTAATACACTCAATTTATTTGATCCGAAGAAAATTAAAGCCATCGGCATTGCCTACCAAATGCATGGTTTGGTGGTGGTTGATAAAAACCAAGAAGTTTTACGCGATAGCATTATTTGGTGCGATAGTAGAGCCGTTGAACTAGGTGAAAAAGCCTTTGATGTAATTGGTCATGAGCAATCTTTGGCCAGCTTGTTAAACTCTCCAGGGAATTTTACCGCTTCTAAATTGGCATGGGTTAAAAACAATGAACCAGCTATTTACAAAAGAATAGATAAGATGATGTTGCCTGGTGATTTTATTGCCATGAAGCTTACAGGAGAAATTACTACCAGTATTTCAGCACTTTCAGAAGGCGTTTTTTGGGATTTTAAAAAAGATGAAATTTCTGAAGATGTAATGAGCCATTATGGCTTTAACGCAGATTTAATTCCTCCAGTACAACCTTTGTTTTCATCACATGGGTATTTAAAAGATGGAGTTGCTAAATTGTTGGGTTTAACAGCAGGTATTCCGGTAGCGTATAAATCTGGTGATCAACCTAATAATGCTTTATCATTGAACGTACTAAAACCTGGAGAAGTTGCTGCAACTGCAGGTACATCTGGGGTTATTTATGGGGTAAGTGATGAATTGACTTATGATCAGCAATCGAGGGTAAACACTTTTGCTCACGTTACTTACACAAAAGAACATAAGCATACTGGGGTATTGTTGTGCATTAATGGTACTGGAAGTATGTATCGTTGGGCTAAACATACTTTTGCGCCTTATTTATCATATCCAGAGTTAAATCTCATTGCAGCACAGGCACCAATCGGCAGCAAAGGCTTAAAGGTTTTACCATTCGGAAATGGAGCAGAAAGGATGTTAAACAACAAGTATACCGGTGCTCAACTAAACGGAATAGATTTAAATACTCACGGCCAAGCCGAGATTTTTAGAGCGGTGCAAGAAAGCATAGTTTTTGCATTTAGATATGGCTTAGACATTATGCGTGAAAATGGCATGAACCCAAAACTGATTAGGGCGGGCAAAGCAAATTTATTTTTAAGCGAGGTATTTGCGCAAACTTTTGTAGATGTTACCGGAGTGCCAGTTGAATTATATGAAAATGACGGCAGTGTTGGTGCAGCTTTAGGTGCGGGTATTGGTGCAGGTATCTTTAAAAGTGCCGAAGATGCCTTTACACAACATCAAGTGTTAAGTTATCTCGAACCAAAAAATACGGCAGCTTACGAGCCGATTTACCAAGATTGGAAACAACTATTAATGAAAACTTTAGGATAGAAATATAAAAAAATAAATACAATGACAAAAGTAGTAACAGGAGAAAAAGAATTTTTTAAAGGTATTGAGCAAATTAAATTTGAAGGTTTGCAAAGCGATAACCCCATGGCTTTTAGATGGTATGATGCCAACAAAGTTGTAGCAGGCAAAACCATGACTGAGCATTTTAAATTTGCATGTGCTTATTGGCATTCTTTTAACGGTAACGGTGCAGATCCATTTGGTGGCGCTACGCATATTTTTCCATGGGATGAAAAGAAAGATGCCGTAGAGCGTGCAAAAGATAAAATGGATGCTGCTTTTGAATTTATCACTAAAATGCAACTGCCTTATTACTGTTTCCACGATGTGGATGTGGTAGATTATACCGATGACATTGCAGATAATGAGAGAAGGTTACAAGCGTTGGTTGAGTACGCGAAACAGAAACAAGCGGATAGCGGTGTAAAATTATTATGGGGTACAGCAAATTTGTTCAGTCACAAAAGATATATGAACGGCGCTTCAACCAATCCAGATTTTCATGTTTTGGCACATGGTGCTGCACAAGTTAAAGCTGCTTTAGACGCAACCATCGCCCTTGGCGGAGAAAATTATGTGTTTTGGGGTGGAAGAGAAGGCTACATGAGTTTGCTAAATACAAATATGAAACGTGAGCAAGAACATTTGGCTAAGTTTTTACATACAGCGAAAGATTATGCTCGCAAACAAGGTTTTAAAGGCACTTTCTTTATCGAACCTAAACCATGTGAGCCATCTAAACACCAATATGATTATGATGCTGCAACAGTTAAAAGTTTCTTGCAACAGTACGATTTATTGGAAGATTTTAAATTAAACTTAGAAGTAAACCATGCAACTCTAGCTGGGCATACTTTTCAGCATGAATTGCAAGTAGCGGTTGATAATGGTTTATTAGGTTCTATTGATGCTAACCGTGGAGATTACCAAAATGGTTGGGATACAGATCAGTTCCCGAACGATATTAATGAGTTGACAGAAGCCATGTTGATTATCTTAGAAGGTGGTGGTTTACAAGGTGGTGGCGTAAACTTTGATGCCAAAATCCGTAGAAACTCTACAGATCAAGCAGATTTATTTTATGCACACATTGGTGGGATGGATTTATTTGCCCGTGCTTTAATTACTGCAGATTCTGTTCTTCAAAAATCTGATTATAAAAAAGTGCGTGCAGATAGATATGCTTCATTTGATAGTGGCAAAGGTGCAGAATTTGAGCAGGGAAAATTAACGCTCGAAGATTTGAGAAATTATGCTGTAGAAAAAGGCGAACCACAAACTTTAAGTGGTAAACAAGAATATTTAGAAAACATTATTAACAGACACATTTAAAAAAACAGTAAATGCTCAAACACGCTCCTAACGGTTTGAGCATTTTTATTTACGCTTAAAATTCTAACCAAAAACCAAACATGAACAGTTTAGCTATTAAAGATTACATTGTATTTCTGATATACTTTGTAATTGTTGCCGCGTACGGGTGGTTTATTTACCGTAAAAAGAAAAAGTCGGTTTCGGCTTCACACGATTATTTTTTAGCTGAAGGTTCTCTTACCTGGTGGGCTATAGGTACATCACTAATTGCCTCAAACATATCATCCGAACAATTTATTGCTATGAGTGGCAATGGCTTTAAAATGGGTTTAGCCATTGCAACTTACGAATGGATGGCTGCATTAACATTAATTATAGTTGCCGTATTTTTTATTCCTGTTTATTTAAAGAATAAAATTTACACCATGCCACAATTTTTACAGCAACGTTATAATGAAACCGTAGCAATGATTATGGCTGTTTTTTGGTTATTACTGTATGTTGTAGTTAATTTAACTTCTATACTTTATTTGGGTGCTTTAGCTATTAATGGCATATCGGGTATTGATACCACATTATGTATGTATGCTTTGGCTGCATTTTCTATCATTATCGCATTAGGCGGAATGAAGGTAATTGGTTACACTGATGTAATACAAGTAATTTTCTTGATTTTAGGCGGATTAGTAACTACATATTTGGCTTTGGGAAGAGTTGCGGAATTGAATGGGCAAGATGGCGTAATCAATGGTTTTAACTATATGATGAGCCAATCTGATGATCATTTTCACATGATTCTGAAAAAGGATAATCCTAATTTTCCAAGTTTACCAGGATTAACGGTATTGTTTGGAGGGATGTGGATTGTGAATTTAAATTATTGGGGCTGTAACCAATACATAACGCAACGTGCCTTAGGGGCTGATTTGAAAACGGCAAGAAGCGGTATTTTATTTGCTGCATTTTTAAAATTATTAATGCCGGTTATCGTGGTTTTACCTGGTATTGCAGCGTACGTAATTCACATGAAGGGTGGTTTACAAACAGAAATGCTACAAGATGGTGTATTGAATCCTGATAAGGCTTACCCAGTTTTATTAAATCTTTTACCTGCTGGATTAAAAGGTTTATCATTTGCAGCATTAACAGCTGCAATTGTTGCTTCATTGGCAGGTAAGGTAAATAGTATTGCCACCATTTTTACTTTAGATATCTTTAAAAAGAAAATTGATTTAGAAGCAAGCGAGCAAAAATTAGTAAAAGTTGGTAAAATAGTAGTGGTTGTGGCAATGGTTGCAGCAGTTATTATAGCTCCATTTTTAGGTATAGACAAAAAAGGAGGATTTGAGTTTATACAAGAATACACTGGCTTTGTTAGTCCGGGTATTTTTGCCATGTTTATTTTAGGATTTTTCTGGAAAAAGACAAGTTCAAATGCAGCAATGTTTGCTACCGTTGGTGGGTTTGCATTCTCTGTATTACTCAAATTTTTACCAAGATTGATGGATTTAAAATTCTTAGCTTCATCTGGTTTTTCTTCATTGGTTGCTCAGCCTGATGGTACATCATTATATGAAATTCCTTTTTTAGATAGAATGGGTTTTGTATTCGTTATTGCCGTAATTGGAATGGTAATTATCAGTTTAATTGATGATAAAAAAGGCACTAAAGCTAAAGGATTAGAAATTGATAGCAGTATGTTTAAGGTTAGCAACAGTTTTGCCCTTGGTTCTGCAGTTGTAATTGTTATTCTAACGGGTCTTTATGCTTATTTCTGGTAATTTGTGCTTGATACTTATTGATAATAATTTTTTTACGTAAACTTGCGATAGAACATTTTAAATTATCTTGAAAAAAAGGACTACCATTTATGATATTGCCAATGCTCTTGATGTAACGGTTTCAACTGTATCAAGAGCATTGAGCAATTTTCCAGGTATTAGCGATGCTACTAAAAAGGCTGTGATTGAAATGGCTGCCAAACTAGATTATCGTCCTAATAAATTAGCGTCTGCACTAAAGTCAGGGAAAACTTTTATCATCGGTGTGATTGTTCCAAGCATTCAAGCACATTTTTTTGCTTCTATTATCCATAGCATTGAAGATGAGTTGAAAGATAGTGGCTATAGCATTATTGTTTATCAGTCTAGCGAATCTGTAGTGAAAGAAATAAAAGGAGTAAGTACATTACTAGAAGCGCAAGTTGATGGAATTATGGCTTCTTTAGCCCTTGAAACTGAAGATGTTTCACATTTTGACGAAGTAATTAAACAAAATAAACCACTCATTCTATTTGATAGGGTTGATGAACTTTTAAAAGTACCTACAGTTACGCTTAATGATTTTAAAGCTGGGTTTATAGCGGCTACACACCTAATAGATAGAGGTTATAAAAAAATAGCTTTTGTAACTACAAGTCATAAAATTAAAATATTTAGCGAGCGATTAGAAGGTTATAAACAAGCACTTAAATTAAACAATCTACCTGTTTTAGAAGAAGATATTATTTTGGGAGGCTTGTCTATTAAAGATGGTCGTTTTGGCATCAGTAAGTTATTGCGCAATGAAAATCGGCCAGATGCCATTATTGCTGGAGATGACTTTACTGCATTAGGCATAATTAAAAAACTAAAAGAAGTAAACTTAGCACCACCAGTAATTGGGGTAATGGGTTTTGCAAACGAAGTTTTTTCGCCTTATGTAACGCCAAGCTTATCTACGGTAGATCAGCATCCAAACCTAATTGGTAAAGAATGTGCGAAGCTGTTTTTAGATATGATTAAACAAAACAATCCTTACGATAAAATTTCGAATATCGTTATAGAACCTACTATTGTAGATCGACAATCGACAGGTACTTATTTAGAAAAGTCGGTTTAAGTTTTTCTTCTCACAGTCGATAGTTTTCTTTCTGCAGGTGCAAGATTTCTTTTTGCAGGCGCTAGTTTTCTTTTTGCAGGTGCAAGATTTCTTTCTGCAAGTGCAAGATTTCTTTTTGCAGGCGCTAGTTTTCTTTTTGCAGGCGCTAGTTTTCTTTTTGCAGGTGCAAGATTTCTTTTGGCAGGTTCAAGATTTCTTTTTGCAGGCGCTAGTTTTCTTTTTGCAGCTGCAAGATTTCTTTTGGCAGGTGCAAGATTTCTTTTTGGAGGTTCAAGATTTCTTTTTGCAGGCGATAGGTTTCTTCTCGCCTTGCTGCTTGTCCCCACGAATCGAAATTTATTTGAGATTTAATCAATTGAGATATGTTAATTCGTTATTAGATGCGCTATTGATTGGTGATAACAAAAAACAAAACAAGGATTGTTTCGTGGGGACACGAACCATGGCGTAAATTTTGTCAGACTGACAATCTTGATATGACATCTAAGACCATTTCAACCCAAAATACCAGCAAATTATTACAAAAATACTCATAAATTATTCAAACAAAATCCAATCAATTTCTGCGGATGCACCGCTTTTCATTACAATAAATAAATGTTGAACACCTTTTTGCACATTTAATACTTTAGTTTTAATCTCCATCAACTTGTCACTTTTTGGGATTTTTATTTCCGCAACTAAAGCACCATTCACACTTCCGCTCCGCAATTCTATTACAGCTCCATCGTTCGCTTTAGCCGTCAGTTTGATTTGACGTAGAGGAAATTCTCCAAAATTGATGCTATTGTATTGGAGCCATGCATTCCTTTTTGTAAACAGCGTTTTCCAACCTTTAAATGTTGCTGCCGTATCTAAAAATTCGATTTTTACACCTTCGCTGATTTTAGAATATCGATCTATTTGTATGGGTTTTGTAGCATCAGTAATGCCAATTCCACGAAATGTTGGGATTACCTTTTTAATCGTCCCATCTGCATTAAAACTTAAACTGTCTGCTCTTATCGATCTTGCTTTATCAAAATTCGGTGAGTAATCGTTATGGTGATAAAATAAATACCATTGATTTTTAAATTCAATCATCGAATGATGATTGGTCCAACAACCAGTTTCAGACTCATCCATAATAACGCCTGCAAACTTAAATGGCCCCATTGGATTATCGCTTATAGCATATTCTAACCTTTCTATTTTATTTTCTACATGCGAATAGGTGAGGTAATAGATGCCATTTCTCTCGAACATAAAAGGGCCTTCTTTTAATCCTTGTGTGGGTAAATCGGCAAGTGTTTTAACTTCTGATGCAAGCTCTAACATATTAGACTTTAATTTGGCGGCATAAATATTTCCTCCCGACCAGTACAAATAAGCTTGGCCATCTTTATCTATAAAAACACTTGGATCTATACCACGTACACCTTTAATTGGGTTACTTTCTGGTTTAAATGGTCCTTCAGGTTTATCGGCAACTGCCACGCCAATGGTAAAGCCTTTGCCGTATGTAACGGTATCTTTTGGGTTAGATGGAAAGTAGAAATAATATTTTCCATTTCGTTCGATACAATCTGGCGCCCACATGCTGTAGCTATCTGGTTTTACCCAAGGCACTTCGTTTTGCGTTACAATCATGCCATGATCTGTCCAATCTGTGAGGTTGGCCGATGAAAATACATGGTAATCTTCCATGGCGAACCAGCCTGGCCTACCTTTTCCTTTCGTTGCTAAAATATCATGAGATGGATAAACATATACACGATTATTAAAAACCCTAGCAGTTGGATCGGCTGTAAACTGGTTATTGATAAGTGGGTTTTGAGCATTTGCTGTATTGCCAATGCATATAAAACCTAAACAAATGAAAATATACTTTAACATCTTATCTTAATTAAATACCATCACAAAGCCATCGTTTGCTTTTAAGGTTACGTTAACAATTCCATCTACAACAATATCTTTGATGGCAAAACTTGGCTCATCATTATTGTTAGTGCCAGAGGCAATGATTGCTCCTTTTTTGCCTTTCAAAAATGATAAATCGAGGTTCATGGCTTTCTCTATCTTCTCCCCATTTAAACCTGCTACATACCATTTGGATCCAGATTTTCTGGCCACCACGAAAGTTTTGCCAGGATCGGCTTCAATGAGTTTTACCTCATCCCAACTATTTGGCAGATTTCTTAAAAAATTCTTTACGCTGTCTGATACATGACTCATCCCTTCTGGGCTTTCGGCGTAATGCTGTATACCTGATAAAAATACCACGGCAGTAGAAAGCTCAAATGCTGCGGTAGTTGCTCTTTTGATGTTCGGAATTTTATAAAGGTTCATTGGCGTAAAATCCATCGGGTCAAAATTATTCCTAATCAAAGCAATCAATAACATATGTTGTGGAGCACTATTTGCTGCTCCTTGAGAAAATGTAATCATCTCATATCCATGTACAGCTTCGGCAGTCATTAAATTTGGATAGGTGCGTTGCAAACCGCGAGGTAAGGTTGCGCCATGAAAGTTAATGAGCAGTTGATATTTAGCAGCATCCTCCAAAATATCTTCGTAATAATTGATCATCGATTGACCATCGCCAGCGAAAAAATCGATTTTTAAACCCTTTATGCCCATTTCACGCAAACGAGCAAACTCTTTAATTCTGCTTTCGTGGGTTAATAATTTGTCTTTGGGCGTAAATTTTACGGTGTTCCAACTTCCGGCAGAGTTGTACCATAAAAGCAGACCTACGTTTTTTGTCTTAGCATAATCAGCCAATAGCTTAACAGAATCATAACCCATCAATTGATCCCAATTGGCATCTAACAAACAGTATTGCCATTTCATATCAGAAGCTAAGTCTACATACTTTTTCTGTACTTTATAAACTGTCGAATCGTCTTTTTTCAAGATCCAGCTCCAAGCAGATTTTCCCGGTTTAACAAAAGAAAAATCCATCTTTTTTTCTGGCAAAGCCAAATCAGTTCCTAATGTAGATTCGGCAATGGTTTTTAAACTGCCAATGGCGATAATCCGCCAAGGTGTTTTCCAAGGCAAGCTAGATTCTGGTAACAAAGTTGCCTTTCCGTTCGTAAAAACTTCAGCTGGTTGCGGGAAATTGACTTTATATTCGCTATCTGGTGAATGTTGCTGTAATGCCGTGCCAGCATAACTTTTTCCTAAACTTGCTTCGGTTAACATTATCCAAGTGTCATTGTATTTAAATAAAGCTGGATAAATCCATCCATTGGCTCCCGGTGAAGATGTTCCCGTGGCAATATTACTTCTGTAATAATCTTCGTAAGATGGATTGGTATGTTCAAAACCTGTTTGAGCCTCTGCTTTAGGTTGTAGCCAAGCCCTCGTTCCCTCATTAAAATGAAAACTGGTGGCTTCTGCTACAATCTTTTTTATATCCTTAATTTTTTCCGGAAATTCATATTGAAAAGCAACACCATCATTACTAATTCTGAAGACAATATTCATCTTTTTTCCGCTTTGCGTTATAGTTTCTATTATTCTCTGGTTTGCATTATAAGTAATGTTCTTCTTTTTAGCGTTAAGCATGGTATAAGAATCAGAAATTAAAGTTGGAGCAGAAACCTTC
Organism: Pedobacter sp. GW456-11-11-14-TSB4; assembly: GCF_059424425.1. Lineage (NCBI taxonomy): Bacteria > Pseudomonadati > Bacteroidota > Sphingobacteriia > Sphingobacteriales > Sphingobacteriaceae > Pedobacter > Pedobacter sp. GW456-11-11-14-TSB4. Next base: position 370,278 of record NZ_JBWKZK010000004.1, on the reverse strand, counting down.
ACAATCTTTAAATTTTTAGAAAAATCTTCATCTTCTCTAACCACACCTAGGTTCGATTCGCGTAAAACTGTTTTGCCATTATAAGAAATGGTATAGGTGATTTTCTCAGCGTTGTAAGTCAACACAATTTTTTTATCTGAACTGCTTACTGTATATGTAGATTGAGCAAAACTGCCCATACTCATTAGTATAAAATATAAAGTGATTATTTTTTTCATGTCGGTTTTATAATAGGTTGATTTTTATTTCGCTTTGCAACTACAGCCTCAATAAACGGAGGTAATAAATTGGTCCAGCGTGTTTGCCTTCTATTGCTTGAAATTTAACTCGGATGGTGTTTTTTCCTTTTAGCAATGCTTCTGGAATGGTATAATTTTCTTGAATGAAACCTTGTTTTGGAGGCTGGTTCTGGTGATCTATTGTTGCTAGTTTTTGATCATCGATATAAATCTCAAATTTTCTATTGCCAGATTCTGTAGCTAAATAACGAAGTAGTAGCGATAAATTAGTTTCGCCGTTGGTGGTAAGTTGATAACTGAAATAACCATTTTGATTGGCATCTCTCCAAAATTCATCGAAAGAGTTACCCGAGTTTGAATTTTTTTGTTGGATAAAATGATCAGCTTCTGGTTGTTGTTCGCCAGGAGCTACAAAATCTACCGTTCTTTTTTGCAAGTCGAGATTTTCACGTTCCATAATCGCTAAAGAATCTAAGCGTACTTTGTATTTTGATTCACTTAAAGTCATCCAATACATTTGATAACGAGCATCGTGAATTTTGTAGAAAGGCTCGAATACAATTTGATCAGTATTGATGAGCTTAATTGAACCTGAAGTGAATTGTAAAGGCGATCCCTTGATAGGGATTAATCCATTTGGTAAGTCAGCAACGTTATCGTTAATTACAATTGGCGCCTGATTAATCGCCAATTTTTTTCCACCGGCAATATGTCCCCAACGGCTATCTCCAGCAATTAAACCATTCAAATTTTCGGTACCCATTTTAGCACTTAGCAGGATAGGCCCATGCATAAATGCCAAATAATCTGGCAAGTTTGGTAATTGCTCCACCCGATTTTGCATTGGCAATTGAACATTTACAACATCACCTTTTTTCCATTGTCTATTGATGGCAACATAGGTTGATGGTTGGTTTTTGTGTGCGAATGCTTTGCCATTGACTAGGATTTTTAGCTCGTTAGCTTTTACCCAAGAAGGATAACGAATTTGTAAAGTAAATTTTCCAGCCCCATCTGTGATCAAAATTTTGGTCTGCTCTTCTTCCGGGAAATTTGTTTCTTGCTTAAGTTTTATTTTTTTCTCCTCCCAATTTAAAGTTGATGCTACAAAAAGGTTTACATACAATGAGTCTTTAGTATGCGTGTAAATAAACTGATTGTATTTGCCATGGTTTTCCATTCCGCTGCCTACACAACACCACATCGCTTGGTTTGGCGCAGAATATACACGGTAATGCCGAGGTCTTGCTGGTGTAAAATAAACATATCCACCATGTGTTGGATGTTGCGTAGAAAGAATATGGTTGTACATGGTTCGCTCATAATAATCTGCATATTTTGCCAACGGATTAAGTCTGAACAAATCTGCCGTTAGCTTGAGCATATTGTAAGAGTTGCAGGTTTCAGGTCCTTCCACATCGTTCACAAAATCAGCTGCAGCAGCTTTTGAGGGGAAAAATTCTCTTCGGCTGTTGCCGCCAAAAGCAAGAGAGCGGTTGTTGGTTACAGTTTCCCAGAAAAAACTTCCAGCATTAAGGTAGGTTGCATCCTTACTTAACTCGCCAATACGCTGAAAACCGACAACCTTTGGAACCTGGGTATTTGCATGTTTATTGTCTAAATTATCTCTGCCTGCAGCCATCGGATTTAAAAGCATTCGATGGGAAAATCTTTTTGCAGCAGTTAAATATTTTTGATCAGTTTTAATTTGATAAGCATCTGCAAAGATTTCATTCATTCCGCCGTATTCGGTGTCCAACATGGTTTCCATTTGCTGGTCGGTTAAAGAACTAGTGATATTTATCGCCCAATCGCAAAAATCAAGAAACATTTTTTTCGCTTCTTCATTTTTGGTGTAAATGTAAACATCCCTTAAACCTGCATAAGTTTTATGAATGTTATACCATGGTACCCAAGCAGCTCTAAACGCATTCATATCGCCTTTGGCAAAACCAGCCCATATTTTTTTACTGTTGGGTATAGCCCCAATGTAACCTTTGCCCCAACTTGCATTATTTATGGCATTGGCATCCTGACAGGCTTTAAGCTCTTGCAGCATATAATCCATTCGCTTTTTGCATTCGGCATTATTGGTTGCGCTGTAATTCATAGCCAAAGCGGTTAGGTAATGTCCACCAACGTGTCCATCTAAACCATCCCAATTAGGATATGATTTCGCTTTTACTGGAAGATTTGCTTCTCTTCGATAACCTGCTAGCATTCGATCTACATCATAAGCCAAAAGGGTTTTGATGTTTAAGTCTCTCGCATTTTTAAATGGACTGTTTAACAGCACAACATCTTTTGCCGGAAATTCATTTGGATACAACAAGTTTTGAGCTTTTGCAAAATTGATATTGAGCAAAAAATATAGCACAACAATTGATTTAAATGCTGCTTTTTTAAGGGCCGACTGTAATGAAAAGTTTAACATCTTATTTTTTATTAAATTTCCACCAATCAAAGTTTAATAAATCACCTCCGGAGCCACTAAACGTAAAATACAGGTCATGAACTCCTGATATTTTTGTATCAATTTTTACAGTTTGTGTTTGCCAAGTTTGTACATCGGCAGTTGGCTTTACCTGAAGTGTAGTAATTATTTCTCCTTTAGGATTATCTAAACGAATTTCAATATTTCCTGCTTTAACACTAGACACTCTCGCTTCAAATGATTTTGGTCCTTTTGCAAAGTCTACGTTTCTAACCTTAATATAATCTCCGTTATCAATATCGGTTACATACACGCCAATGTTTGGTGCAACAATTGTTTCTACGCCTTGTGCCCAAGCGATGGTTTCAGCTTGTGTAATTTGGTAAGGATTTAAAGTTTGCGCTGGTTTAACTCCGGCAACAGTATTTTCTATCCTCGGAATAGTACCATCAGGATTAAATTTAAATTCTTCTACCGCAACAGATCGATTAAAACCACCACCGCCTGGCAATGCGCCATTGTGGTAAAAGAAATAAGATTTGTCTTTGTAATCTATCAAGCCTGGGTGATTGGTAAATGCACCACCTTTTTGAATTACACGCATAATGGTGTCTTGATAAACCCAAGGCCCAGTTGGACTTTTGCTGGTAGAGTAGGCGAGGTGTTCAGGAACTCCGCCAGCAGCATATAATAGATAATATAAGTTTTTGCGTTTATGCAACCATGGTCCTTCTTCATAAGCCGATGGTCTTTTATCTGCCTCCTTAAAACGCACATTAAAACCTTCTTTATTCAATGGAACAGTAATCACATCACCACTAAATGAAATCATATCTTCGTTTAGTTTAATGTATTTTAAATAAGGATTACCCCAATACAAATAAGCCTGTCCGTCATCATCAATAAACACACTAGGGTCTATGTCTCCGTTTCCGCTGTGCAGCAATGGTTTACCTAATGCATCTGTAAATGGTCCGGTTGGCTTATCAGAAACTGCTACACCAATAGCCATACCCTTGCCATTTTTTTGGTTTACAGGTACGTACCAGTAAAATTTTCCATTGCGATAAGTGCATTGTCCGGCCCAAGCATCTTTATTTGCCCAGCTAAATGCTTTAAGCGATAAAGGAGTTCCGCGATCTGTCCAGTTCACCATGTCTACGGTAGAATATGCTTTCCAATCGAGCATGGTAAACCATGTCGATTTATCTTCATCGTGACCTGTATACAAAAAAACAGTGTCTTTATACACCATTGGCGCCGGATCTGCGGTGTAAACAGTTTGCACAATTGGGTTTTGCGCAAACACGGTAATTTTTAATCCTACGAATAAATTGAATAGAATTGATGACTTTTTAAAATCCATATCTATTTTGCAAATGTCCACCAATCCATATTGACTTCAGGTTTTTCAGCCCCTTTAATGGTGATAAAAAGATCTTGCACACCAACGGCACCATCAATTTTACAGCTTACGGTTTTCCAACTTTGGCCATTGCTTGTATTAGGAACCGTTAATTTACCAACTACTTTGCCAGTTGTGCTACCCAAACGTAATTCGATAGTATTGCCAGTGCCAATGCTTGCTACTGAGGCAGTAAATTTCTTCGCTCCCTTTGAGCCGAAATCAACGCCTTTAACTTTAATCCAATCGCCATTTTTAACGTTGGTTACGTTTAATCCGCCATTGCTGCAAGCTTCCGTTTTTACACCTTGTTGGGTATTCATGGTTTCGGCCTCTACACGTTCGTAAGGATTTAAATTACCAACTTGTGTAATGCCATCAGCAGTATAAGTAACTTGCTCTATGCTGCCATCAGGTTTGTAGTTTAATTTTTCAACGGCTAGATTTCTTTTAAATTCAGTAGGAATACCTAATCCGTAGGCTACTTTTCTATTGTGATACACATGATACCATTGCCCCTTAAGTTCAAAAATCCCTTGATGATTATTGTTATTGTTGTTTGGTGGTTGTGCGGCAACTATTCCTCCATAAGTAAAACCAGAAGTTGGGCTTTTGCTCGTCATGTAGTCGATACGCATTTGAGCTCTTGGATTGGTAGAGTACGAAAAATAATAAATCCCATTACGTTTGTGCATCCACGAAGCTTCAAAAAAAGCAGGAGCGGTGATGGTCATGGCTGGTCCATCAACACTAATCATATCTTTATTTAATTTTATTACCCTTACATTGCTTTCGCCATTGCCACCAAAGTACATATAAGCTTGGCCATCATCATCAATAAAAGTCATCGGATCAAATAACCACATGTTTTTAGCAGGCATAACACCTGGCGTTTCAGTAGCGACTAATTTTTTGCCGATTGGATCTTTAAACGGACCTGTAGGGCTTGTCGATGTGGCTACACCAATGCCATTTCCGCCATTTCCAAAATAGAGAAATATTTTACCATCTCTTTCAATTGCTGCTGGAGCCCAAGTTCTACCTGCCCATTCTACATCTCTTGGCGCTTCAAATACAACTCCATGATCTGTCCAATTTTTCATATCACTACTCGAAACACATACAATTGATTTCATTTTATAACCGCTGTCTTTTTCAGCAGAATTGTCGTCATCGTTAGAAGCGTATAAATATATTCTGCCATTATATACTAATGTGCCTGGATCTGCCAGATGGCGATAGCCCACAATAATATCATCTGCTAGGCTTATTTTGGAGGTGCAGAGCGATAAAACGAATAGAAAAATGGTAAGGATTGATTTGATGTTCATAAGATTTTATTTGGTTATAATTCAATCTTACTAAATTATAGAGATGACGATATTGGTTATAGTTGATATCGTCATTTTAACTAATACATTTGATTATTTGGCTACTTTACAGCAATTGTATTTTAATTCACAAAAACATTTATGGTATATATTTAAACAAAGAGCTCTATTGGTTTGCACATAATATGATAGTTTCGAATGCCGAGTATAAATTATTTAAATAGCAGAAAAACTATTCAAGTTGTATGAAAATTCTTAAAATCATTGCTATCCTTTTTTTTCTGATTGGTCCCAATCTGAGTGTTGATGCACAACAAGCTCAAAATCCTATCATATATGCGGATGTTCCAGATCTTTCAATGATTAGGGTAGGGAAAATCTATTACATGGCCAGTACCACCATGCACATGAACCCGGGCTTGCCGATTATGAAATCTACAGATTTAATTAATTGGAAGATAGTAAGTTATGCTTACGATACCCTCAATACTTCTGATGCATTATCACTCAACAATGGTAAAGTAGATTATGGAAGAGGTTCTTGGGCAAGTAGTTTGAGATACCATAAAGGAACTTATTATGCTACAACATTTTCTGGAACGACTGGTGAAACCTATATTTTTAGCACCAAGGATATTGAGAAAGGACCATGGAAAAGGACTTCATTTAAACCTTCTTTACATGATCATTCTTTATTTTTTGAAGATAATGGAAAGGCTTACATGGTTTATGGTGCCGGAAAAATCACTTTGGTAGAGTTAAATGATGATTTATCAGGTATTAAAAAAGACACCAAACCTAAAATCATTATTGAAAATGCTAGTCTGCCTGCAGGTACAAATATCAATTTGCAATCAGAAGGTTCTCAACTATTTAAGATTGATGGTAAATACTATATTTTTCACATCACTTGGCCTAGAAACGGAATGCGAACTGTGGTAATTCATCGTTCGGATAACTTGATGGGGCCTTACGAAGGTAAATTAGGCTTACAAGATTTAGGTGTTGCGCAAGGTGGATTAATTAGTACGCCAGAAGTAAATTGGTTTGCCTATCTCTTTAGGGATTACGGAGCTGTGGGTCGCATTCCTTATTTTGTGCCTGTAAAATGGGAGCAGGGTTGGCCAATCTTGGGTGTTAATGGTAAAGTTCCAGAAACGTTAAGCCTTCCTTTTAGCAATGGCTTAATCCCTGGTATAGTAGCTTCTGATGAGTTTAATCGTAAGAAAAGCGAGCCATTATTACCTTTAGTTTGGCAATGGAACCATAATCCAGATCATCAAAATTGGTCTGTAACTAAAAGACCTGGCTTTTTGCGGATTACCACATCAAGAATTGACACTTCAGTACTTCATGCGAAAAACACACTTACCCAACGAACTATCGGCCCACTATCCTCAGGCACAATTGCTATGGATATCTCCAATATGAAAATAGGGGATGTAGCAGGATTGATGTTATTGCAGAAAAATTTTGGTTGGGTTGGTGTAAAAAATACGGATGGTAAAAAAAGTATTGCAATGGCAACTGCACAAAACGGAACAATAATAGGGGAGGATATTCCAAGCAACATTAAAACGGTATATCTAAAAGCGAAATGCGACTTTACGAATCGAACTGATAAAGGCTATTTTTCTTACAGTTTGGATGGTGAAAATTGGAAGCCAATTGGCAAAACTTTGCAAATGTCGTACACGCTTCCACACTTTATGGGTTATCGTTTCGGATTATTTAATTACGCTACTTCCGAAGCTGGAGGTTTTGTAGATTTCGATTATTTTAGAATTGAAGCACAATAATTTGCCAATTTCAAAATTGAATGATGAGATATACCATAAAACTTTTTCTCGGTTTAAGCACCTGTTTATGTTTTAGCAGTTCGTTTTGCTATGCCCAACAAGAACAAAATAGATACAAACTTATTTATGATAAACCTAGTTCAAATTGGAACGAGGCACTTCCAATTGGAAATGGATTTTTAGGAGCCATGGTTTTTGGAGGAATGCAAACCGAACGGCTCCAGTTAAATGAAACTACAATTTGGGGTGGTGGACCAAACAATAACATTGATGCTGAGGCTAAACCATCTATTGATGAAGTTCGTAACCTCTTGGATCAAAAAAAATACCTAGAGGCACAAAATGTGGCTAATAAAAAGTTAGGGCCAAAAGGAAACAGCGGAATGCCTTATCAGTTGGCGGGCAATTTCTATCTCAATTTTCCAGAAGACCATAAAACTGCAAGTAATTACCAAAGAGATTTAGACATTGAAAATGCTGTTGCAACTGTCAGTTATACCGTTAATGGGATAAAATTTAAGAGAGAATATTTTACTTCTTTTACTAAAAATGTATTGGTAGCAAGGCTAACTGCAGATCGGCCTAAAATGATCAACTTTAAAGCAAATTTACAAAGTCCACTTTCGCAAAAGATTTATGTTGAAGGTTATGATCTTATTTTAGCGGGGAAAGGGAGCGACCATGAAAACCAAAAAGGCAAAATAAACTTTAATGTAATAGCAAGGGCAAATACCATTGGTGGTCAATTACATGTCGATAGCACAAGTATTATGGTTAAAGATGCAGATACTGCCGTGATTTTTATCGCGATAGCTACAAATTTTGTGAATTATAACGATTTAACGGCTACTCCATTAACTAAAGCATTACAAACTTTAAATCAAAGTTTTACCAACAAAGTTGATGAGCTATTCATCGAACATAAAGGTTTCTATAAAAAATATTTCGATCGGGTAAAACTCAATTTAGGCAGTACTGAGGCGGTAAAAAAGCCAACCAATATTCGAATTGAAGAGTTTGCAAAGGGAAATGATGCGCAACTGGCTGAACTTTATTTCCAGTTTGGTAGATATCTGCTGATTTGCTCATCGCAACCTGGCGGGCAACCAGCCAATTTACAAGGTATTTGGAATGGCGAATTGAAAGGGCCGTGGGACAGTAAATATACGGTGAATATCAATACGGAAATGAACTACTGGCCAAGCGAAGTAACACAATTATCGGAATTAAATGCGCCATTATTTAAAATGATTGAAGAGTTGGCTGTTACGGGTAAAGAATCAGCGAAGCAAATGTATGACGCAAGAGGTTGGATGCTGCATCACAATACTGACATTTGGCGAAGTACAGGAATTGTAGATGGTGCATTTTGGGGGCTTTGGCCAACTGCAAATGCTTGGCTAACCCAACATTTGTGGGAGCATTATTTGTACACTGGAGATCAAGAATTTCTATCAAAATATTATCCCATCATGAAATCTGCTGCTCAGTATTTTATGGATGTGTTGCAAAAAAGTCCTAGTCACAATTGGTTAGTAGTTTCTCCATCTGTTTCTCCAGAGCATGAATACATTGGCGGTAAAATAGCTGTATCAGTTACCGATGGTGCTACAATGGATAATCAATTGGTGTTTGATTTATTTAGCAATACAGCAAAAGCAGCGAGCGAATTAAAGATAGACCCTGCTTTTATTGATAGTTTAAATCTTTATAAAAATCAATTGCCACCTATGAAAATTGGTAAACATGGGCAATTGCAAGAATGGTTAGCTGATTTTGATTCGCCAACAGATCAACATCGCCACGTTTCTCATTTGTACGGATTGTTTCCAAGTAATCAAATTTCAGTATTCAGAAACCCTAAGTTATTCGCTGCAGCCAAAAATTCCATGTTACATAGAGGCGATGTTTCTACAGGTTGGTCTATGGCATGGAAAATAAACCTTTGGGCCAGATTGCTAGATGGAAACCATGCCTATAAATTAATTACCGATCAGATTAAACCTGTAGCGCAACAATCTGGAGGTACTTATCCTAATTTGTTTGATGCCCATCCACCATTTCAAATAGATGGAAATTTTGGTTGTACAGCCGGCATTTCTGAGATGCTAATGCAAAGTCATGATGGTGCTATTTATCTACTTCCTGCATTGCCCGATGCATGGCCTAATGGAAAAGTTGAAGGCTTGGTAGCACGTGGAGGATTTAAAATTGATGTGGAGTGGAAGAATAAGAAGGTTAGCAAGTTGGTCATTTATTCTACTTTAGGCGGAAACTGCCGAATCAGGGCCAATCAGCCAATTGAAAATAAACAGTTGAAAAATGCCAACGGCGATAATAAAAATGTATTAAACTATTTTGCACAAATAAAAGAACCTTTAATCGGACCTGCGGCACCTGAGCTTTCAGGCTTCGTTCCCAAAACTTATGTATATGATCTTAAAACAAAGCCAGGTAAAACTTACACCATCATCGAAAATAATTAAAACTAAAAATGCTATGATTAAAAAAACTTTCCATTTGTTAACTGCACTTTTGCTTTGCTTTGGTGCTACGCGTGCCCAAACTGGGCAAGCTCCTGTGGGTTTTGATGAAATTAATCCGAATATCCCCCATGGAAAATTGGATACCATTACTTATGATTCAAAAACGGTCGGTACCAAACGCCATGCAGTCGTGTATCTTCCTCCTAATTACAATAAGCAAAAAAAATATCCAGTACTTTATCTTTTACATGGCATTGGTGGCGATGAGTTTGAGTGGCTAAATCAAGGCAGGCCTGAACGAATACTCGATAATTTGTATGCACAAAAGAAAGTTAAGGATATGATTGTAGTGTTGCCGAATGGAAGAGCGATGGAAAATGATCGTGCTACTGGTGACATTATGGCAAAAGATAAAGTGGCAGCTTTTGCAAATTTCGAAGGGGATTTATTAAAAGATCTTATTCCTTTTATAGAAAAAAATTATCCAGTTATTAGCAAAAGAGAGAGCCGTGCTTTGGCAGGCTTGTCTATGGGCGGTGGTCAATCGCTTAACTTCGGGTTGGGTAATTTAGATACATTTGCTTGGGTTGGCGGATTTTCATCGGCTCCTAATACCAAGATGCCAGAACAATTGCTGCCGAACCCAGCAGCGGCAAAAGATAAAATTAAGCTATTGTGGATTTCTTGCGGAGACGAAGACAGACTTTTAAATATAAGCGAACGCACTAGAGATTATATGATTGCACATAATGTGCCACACATTTACTTCAAGGAACCTGGGAAACACGATTTTAAAGTTTGGAAAAATGATTTATATCTTTTAGCTCAACTTTTGTTTGTAGAGAAATAGATTTTCTTTTTATGCTATGAGGGATATTTCATCCATGTAAATTTAATATTGAATGTTAAAATTACATGGATGTTTTTTTGATAATTTATTTTACGGCAACACCCTTTGTTGTTTGAATGATTTTCTGAATTGTTCCATCTGCATTGTAAAACATTTCATCAATACAGATTGATCTTCTATAACTTCCGCCAGTTGGCAAAACACCATTGTGGTAAAACAAATAGCTTTTGCCTTTGTAATCTAAAACAGCGGGATGTGTTGTAAAACTATTTGGTACGTTTTCTTGAATAATCCCTTGATAGATCCATGGTCCTGTAATGCTTTTTGCAGTGCAATACTCTATCATTTCTGGCTTGGTGCCTTTGCTAGCATACAGTAGATAATATAAATCTTTTCTTTTGTAAACCCACGGACCTTCGATGTAGTTTTTAGGATTGAAAGTGGTGATATCTCCATCAATTTCGGTCATGTTGCTTTTCAATTTAACCCATCTACAACTTCCATTTCCCCAAAACATGTAAGCCTGTCCATCATCATCAATCATCACCGTTGGGTCTATGTCATCCCACGCATGTGGCAAATCCTTTGTCATTTCATTTACAATAAGCGCTTTACCAATTGCATCTTTATAGGGTCCGGTTGGATGATTTGCAACTGCAACTCCAATAGCTGCACCACCATTACTCGCTCCATTTTTTTTATGAAATGTAGATACAAACCAATAAAATTTGCCATTGCGTTCTATGCATTGTGAAGCATAAGCATCGCCTTCGGCCCATGAAAAAGTTTTTGGTGATAACAATGCTCCATATCCTTTCCAATTAACCAAATCTGTTGATGAAAAAACATGCCAATCGGGCATTTTATAATTGGTTGCTGTTACTGAAGCGGTATCATGACTGGTAAAAAGAAAAACAGTATCTCTATAAATAACAGGAGCAGGATCTGCAGTAAAAATATTTTTGATGATTGGGTTTTGTGCTTTTGCAAAAACACAACTTATTAGCATAAATGCAATTAAAATAATTTTATTCATTTCTGTTTTTTAAGGATGAACGATTGTCTTTTTATCTGTTGCAATAAGTTGTCTGCTAAAAGCTTGCACCATCGTTTCGAAATTAAATTTTGTAGCTTTTACACCTTAATTTTTAGCTGTTTTGTCAGTCTGAGCGTAGTCGAAGACCTTTTTAATGCGCTTGGACTACGCTCAAGCGTGACAGTTTATAAAATTGAATTCGGCTTGATTTTAATGAAAATGATTGATGAGACAACCTCAGTATTGTGTTTATTTTTTATCTTAAATTTATTAGGTACGAGTTAAAAGCTCGCACCAGCAAGCGGCCAGATTTGGAGTTAACATCCTCGCCAACTTATTAAAAAATCTAACTTAACATTAAGCCCTATTATTTAGTCATTGGTTCAATCAGTTGGATACTTCCGTCGCTGTTACGTTTCAATTCGGTTACTTTTACATTTCTCAAATGCGTTTTTCCAGACAATTCTGTGTCGTGATAAAAAATATACCATTTACCTTTAATCTCAACAATTGAATGGTGTGTTGTCCATCCTTGTACAGGGTTCATAAAAGTACCTTGATAAATAAATGGCCCGTAAGGATTATCGCTTGTGGCATAAGCCAAATAATGCGTGTCGCCGGTTGAATAAGTAAAGTAATATTTGCCATTATATTTATGCATCCAAGCGCCTTCAAAAAAGCGTCTATCGTGATCTTTAGTTAACAATGGTTTTCCTTGTTTATCTAAAATCTGCACGTCTTTCACTTCACCGTCAAATGACAACATATCGCCACTCATTTTTGCCACTTTTGCACTTAAAGCAGGTTCATTTTCTTTTTGTGAATCCGTTTTAGAACCATTAGCATCATATTTACCATCTTTCCAACGCTGTAGTTGTCCGCCCCAAATACCGCCAAAGTACATATAAGTGTTGCCATCTGTATCTGTAAACATAGCAGGATCAATACTTAAACTCCCTTTTATTGGCTCTTTTTCTGCTTTAAATGGACCAACTGGGTTTTTAGAAGTCGCTACCCCAATTCTAAAAACATCATACTTATCTTTTACTGGAAAATAAAGGTAGTAAGTGCCGTTTTTATAAGCAGCATCTGGCGCCCAAAGTTGGCGGCCCGCCCAAGGTATATCTTTAATGCTTAAAGCAACTTCATGTTTAGTGACCTTTCCGCCAATGCTATCCATGCTTAAAATATGGTAATCTCTCATGTCAAAATGGTCGCCATTGTCATTCTCTGGTGTTCCAGCTTCCACATCGTGAGATGGATAAATATAAATTTTACCATTAAATACCCTAGCAGATGGATCTGCAGTATAAATTTCTGAAATTAATGGTGCCGAAAGATATTTGGATGTTGTTGTGGTATCAGCAGTTTTTTTTGCTGTTTTATTTGCAGATTGTTGGCATGAGCTTGCAATGCCTAAACTCATTATTGATGCGAACAACGTTAAAGTTTTAATCTCTTTGATCATATTTTTTTGATATTTGGTTTTAAATTATGCTATAATTAAGACGCTTTCTAGCACATCTATAACTACAGTTTCATCATCTATTATTAAAATTGATTACTTCCCAGTAAGCTTTTTTAGGTTTTAATTGAGTGTCGAAAAGTAATGGATAGTTTTTTCGGCCTGGAACTGGATATGAGTCCAACCAGGTACGGCGATCAGAAATATTCCAAAAAGTTACGTTGGTAACTACATCTTTGTATTTTCTAAAAACATCAAAAACCATTTTATATTTTGCAATTTGTTGTGCTTCTAGCTCGCTTGTAAACTCATCAGATTCACCTTGGCGTTTGGCACGTCTATTTTTCTCCCATGGATAAATAGAAATATCTAATTCTGTGAACTGAATTTTAAGTCCCAAAGACGAGTACCTCTCAATTGCCGTTACCAATTCTTTTTCAGTGGGTTCATAAATAGACCAATGCGCTTGTAAACCTACTCCATCAATTGGTACACCTTTATCTTTTAGGCTTTTTAGAAGTTTGTATAGTCTTTCTCTTTTTTCGGGGCGTTCTGTATTATAATCATTGTAATAAAGTTTTGCACTTGGATCTGCAGCATGTGCATATTCAAAGGCTTTTGCAATGAAGTCTTCACCACAGATTTGATACCATTTCGAATTTCTCAGGTATTTTGTAGAATCATCATCAATGGCTTCATTAACTACGTCCCAAGCGTAAATCTTTCCCTTATATCTCCCAACAATAGTGTCTATGTGTGTTTTTAATCGTTGTAATAAAACATCTTTGCTAACATCTTTACCATTTTTATCTACAAAAAACCATGATGGTGCTTGTTCATGCCAACAAAGATTGTGGCCACGTATGCCAATATTGTTTTTCGTTCCAAAATTTACAATAGAATCGGCTGTAGCCCAGTTAAATTTTCCTTCAACAGGTTGCATCATCTCCATTTTCATGTCGTTTTCTGCGGTAATGCTATTGAAGTGCTTTTTAATAAGCGCTGCCTCATCGCCAGCAAGATTTCTTTTAGCAACTGCAACACCAACAGAAAAATAATTTTTATAGGGATCTTTCAGTCCGCGATTGTCGCTTTCGTAATTGGCTGCAGATTGTTTGCTTTTACAAGACCCTAGGCAGATGGCTAAAAGTAACAGCATAATGCCGCTGATTATTTTGATTTCTTTTTGCATTTAATAGGTGTTTGTTTGTGTTGGTATTAGGCAGTAAAATGAGATTTGTAAATAAATGCCCATTTCTAGTATCAATTGTAGGGATGAATCATTCTTTGTTTTTTAATGTACCTAAGAGTGAAAGCATTTTCTCTCCGTAACGTTTACCAAGCATTCGATATCCTTCTGCAGAAAAATGAAGGTTGTCTGGTCCATCTGGGCAGCCTGCAGAAGAGATTACATGAGCTGTAGGAATAGTTTCTGGTAAAGTTGCGATGATGCTGTTCATGCTTGCACAAACACCACCCTGATCTGCATTTACAACTTCGCCAGCTAATAAAGGTACAGATTGTGCTTTTAGGCTTAGGTCGGCCAGCAAATTCTCATAAACACCTTTGACTTTCGTCGGCCAAGTTTTATCTCCAGTGTTTGATTCGCCTTGATGCATTAAGATGCCTTTGATTACTCCGCTTTTTTGAGCAATTTTTGCCATTTCAACCAAACGAGCATAAGGGTTACCATTATAATCTGCAAGCATACCTTTCATCCAATCTGGTGCAGTTGCTGTGTAAGATTGATAATTATTTTTATCAAATAGCTCGATTTTGCAGCCGCCTACAGCCACATTTATAACACCAATTTTTATATGATCAGGCAAATTTGCTACGAGTGTTCTGCCAAAATAATCTACTGGACCAAGTCCTGTTTTACATCGGGTTAATGGCGGAACAGCAGTATACCAGTTGCCTTTTTCACGATTTAATTCAGTGCAATTAACAGCTTCCAAAACACGAAATCTTTCATCAACTGATAAGGTATCTTGTGCTTCGAATTTAGCTGCACCCTCCATATTCGATTGACCAAAGGCTAAGAAAATATAAAAATTAGGATCTTGAGAAAATGAAGGTAAACTTGCCAACAATAATGCTGTGCAAATTAAAAATGCTCGTAGTTTGTTCATAGATAATAGATTTATTTGGTCGCAAATTTCCACCAATCAATTTTAAGCGGGTTGGTTCCGCTGCCTTTTACAACAATAAATAGATCACGTTTTCCGGTAACTTTTTCATCAAGGTTAGCGCTTATAGATTTAAAGTTTTTAGTGTCAGCAGTATTTAATGTGCCTATCAATTGTCCTGTTTCGCTACCTAATCTTAATTCAAGGTTGGAGCCGTTGCCAACAACATTTGCTGTAAATTTCTTTGCGCCTTTTAATCCGAAATCTACTCCACTAATTTTAATCCAATCTCCGTCTCTTAAACCTGTTACATTCATCCCGCTGTTGCGGCAAACTTCGGTTTCAACGCCTTTTTGTGCCGACATGGTTTCAGCCTCAACTCTGTTGAAAGGATTTATACCTTCAATTTGCTGAACGCCATTTGCAGTATAAACAACTTGTTCAATTGTGCCATCTGCTTTATGATTTAATGTTTCGATGCCTAAGTTTCGTTTAAACTCCGTAGGTATTCCCAGTTTATTTGAAATAGTTCTGTTGTGAAAAGCATGATACCATTGACCTTTAAATTCGAAAATAGCTTGATGATTATTGTTGTTATTATTGGCTGGCTGGCCAGCAATAACCCCCGCATAAGTAAAGCCTGAGGTTGGGCTCTTGCTTGTCATATAATCAATTCGCATTTGTGCTTTCGGGTTTGATGAGTAGGAGAAATAATAAGTTCCTTTGTACTTATGCAACCAAGACGCCTCAAAATAAGATTTTGCAGTTAGTGTAATTGCAGGTCCATTTACGCTAATCATATCTTCATTAAGTTTAATTACCCGCACGTTACTTTCTCCGTTACCACCAAAATACATGTAAGCTTGCCCATCATCGTCAATAAATGTCATTGGATCGAATAGCCACATGTTTTGTGCCGGCATAACACCAGGCGTATTCATACTGATCAACTCTTTGCCAATTGGATCCTTAAATGGGCCAATCGGATTCGTAGAATTCACTACTCCGATTCCTAGATCGCCATTGCCGAAGTACATAAATATTTTGCCATTTCGAGCTATAACACCAGGTGCCCAAGTTTTAGTAGCCCATTTTGCATCTCTTGGTACTTGGAAAACTACACCATGGTCTGTCCAATTTTTCATATCACTACTCGATACACATACGATAGATTTCATGATATAACCACTGTTCTTTTCCATGGTATTGTCATCATCATTAGAAGCATATAAATACACACGCCCATTATATACCAGAGAAGCAGGATCAGCCAGATGCCGATAGCCCACAATTACTTCATCAGCCTTTGCATTATTAGTAGTAATATTTATCAATGCTATAAGAAGAATAGCGCAAAAAGATTTCATGCTCATCGTTAGAATTTAATTACTTCGTAGTATGCTTTTTTAGGCTTAAGTTCTGTGTCAAAAAGTAGAGGGAAATTTTTTCTACCTCTGCCATCAAGCCAAGTATATTTGTCAGAAAGATTCCAAAAAGTTACACCTGTGATGTGTTTTTTATGTTTTCTAAATACTTCAAAAATCATTTTATACTTTTCTAACTGGCTCTGTTCCATTTCAGGTGTAAAAACGGCTTGCTCTTTGGCTTTCTCGCCAGCAATAAGCTGTCCGCCTTGCCTACCAGAATATACTGAAATATCAAGCTCGGTAAACTGAATTTGAAGCCCAAGTGAAGAGAACATTTCGATTGATTTTTCCAACTCTTCGCGACTAGGATTATTGATAGACCAATGCGCTTGAAGCCCAACGCCATGAACTGGTACTCCTTTAGCTAACAGACCTTTTAGCATTTTATATATTTTATCTCTTTTTGCAGGCGTTTCAGTATTGTAGTCGTTATAAAAAAGTATAGCATTTGGGTCAGCAGCATGTGCATATCTAAAAGCTTGCTCTACAAAATCTTCTCCAGCAATATTGTAAAGTGGCGATTTTCTAAAATAGGAGGTGTCATCAGCAATAACCTCATTAACTACATCCCAGGCGTAAATTTTACCCTTGTAACGCGGTACAACTGTGTTGATATGGTTTTTAATCCTGGCAAGCAGCAATTCTTTCGAAATAGTTTCACCTGCAGTATCTCTAAAAAGCCATCTTGGTGTTTGGGCATGCCATACTAAACAATGTCCTCTTACCTTTAATTTGTTTTTCACACCAAAGTCAACAATCGAATCAGCATTAGTCCAGTAGTATCTATTTTCACCTGGTTGCAATGGGCCCATTTTCATTGCATTTTCTGCAGTTATGCTATTAAAATGCTCAAGTATTAATGATCTTTCAGCACCTCTAGTGTCATTCGGTGTTACAGCAACACCAATAGGGAAATAATTCTTATAAAAATCTTTAAGTCCAGTTGGTTTTTTAAATCCACTAAATAAGTAAGAGCTAATACAAAGGGCCATCAGCACTAATGCTGGTCTAATTATTTTCACGTTCATAATTTGGTCAGATGAATTCATCATCATGGTCGCTAAATTATTAACAAGAGCGATTTTTGGATAGTTTATTTCATCATTTTTACTATCACATTTGAATATTTGTATTAAATCAAACGTTAAAAGTTCATAATTTTAACAATTAAGGTTCATTAAAGTAACAAACTAAAGATTTTCATTTGCAAATTTGAACTAGTAATTTCTCAAGGTTTAATAATCATCAAACAATTAGAATTGCCATACCCAACTTTTTGATTAATAATAGAGGTAATTTTACATTTGACTTCTCACTACAAATGCTACCGTCTAAAAAAATGATTTAGTTTTTTTTAATTAAAAAATTAACTAATTTAACTTCATGAAAAAGATCATGTTAACTATTGCTGCGGTTGTTTTTGCATTAACAACGTTTGCACAAAAAACACTACCGCAAATTAAAACAGGTACTACATTATCTTGTAGTGCATTTGTTCAAGGGCAAGAATTTCCATTACAACTTTCGGTAAAAAGTATGGATGGTCCTGTTGCCATCGCTTGGTCTGTCGATGGTTATGGAGAAGGCACTTTTGAGATGTCAAAAAAAGCTGTAGATAGCGCAAGCAAAATGCTAGTCGTAACACAACCTGCAACTGGAGCAACTAAACTAAATGATGATGAAACATTTGGATTAATATCTAAATCTGCTTATAACGCATTAATAGGCAATAAGGAATTTAGTTACAGTGGGATGAAGTTTAAATTGAAATCGCCAGCAGCTGCATTTAAAGTTGGTGGCAAAGAAATGGATGTAACCCACGTAGTAAGTGATAAAGGTACTATAGAATTATGGATTTTAAATAACCCAAATTTCCCTCTTATATTACAGTCTTCTGGTATGCCAACAGATATTGTTGTTATGGATATAAAATGATTTTTATCACTTTGTGTAAAAATATAGAGCCCGAAAGGGCTTTTTTAATTTGTAAGCCGTATTTTTGCAGCAATTAATTATCGTGTTTTAGTGGTTCGACCATTAATCACACCCTTTTGCATATATGGAAACTAATAAAACAGCAATTTTCGATACCGTAGCTCAACGCTTAAAAATAGAAGGATTTAACATTATCAATCGTGATGAAACCCGTCCTTGGGGTGGTTTTTTTGTAATTGATGAAGCGCAAGCACAACAATTTGCAGATACCTATTTTGATGGATTGGATGTAGATAGCCTTAAAATTGGCGGTAAATTGAGCCCAAAAATTTTAATTGTTGCGCCAAATACACGTTTATCTTGGCAATATCACCACCGTAGAGCTGAAATTTGGCAAGTAGTTACTGGTACGGTAGGTATTAAAACAAGCAATACCGATGAAGAAGGCGAGGTAAAAGAATATCATCCAACAAATCAGATCAAGTTACAACAAGGTGAGCGCCATCGCCTTATTGGTTTAGCAGATTGGGGCGTTGTTGCAGAAATTTGGCAACATACCTATGCTAACAACCCTTCAGACGAGAGCGATATTGTTCGCGTTCAAGATGATTTTGGTAGATAAAAACATATTTACGTCACTTATTTCAATTTCCGTAACGAATTAAAACTCAAGCAGTCTAAAATTCGTTACTACAGTACACACAATCTTACATGATCATTTTAATCTTTTTTTTAGCCCACTGGTTTTTATCCCTTTTTAGTCAAACATTCTTTTTGCACAGATACTCATCACATAAGATGTTTAAAATGGAGCCATTCTGGGAAAAATTCTTCTACCTTATTTTATTAATTTCTCAAGGCTCATCCTTCTTAAATCCAAGAGCTTACGCAATATTGCACAGAATGCACCATGCATATAGCGATACTGAGAAAGATCCTCACTCACCACATTTTTTTAAAGATGTATTTGGGATGATGATTGCTACAAAAAACATGTACATGAATTACCTTAAGCACAAAATTGAGCCAGAACCGGCTTTTAGAGGTAATTATCCAGAATGGCCTTTAATTGATAGAATTGGAGATTCGTGGATTTGGAGAATTTCTTGTGGAATTTTTTACATCGGTTTTTATATTGCTTTTGCAGAATACTGGTGGATGTTTTTATTATTGCCAATCCATTTTTTAATGGGGCCTTTGCATGGAGCAATTGTGAATTGGTGCGGACATAAATACGGTTATTCAAACCACGATAACGAAGACCATAGCAGAAACTCTTTACCTTGGGATTTTCTTTTAATGGGAGAATTGTTTCAAAATAATCACCACAAAAAACCAAATAGTCCTAATTTTGCAACTAAATGGTGGGAGTTTGATCCAACCTATCCGATGATGAAAGTTTTGCATTGGATGCGAATAATTAGAATTAGAAAGGTTTAAACACTTTTTTAACATAGATATAAAGGCTGGTATTTAACTAGCCTTTTTTTATAATAAAGGTTTTGTTGAGTTGAAAAGCAAACCGCTACCAATATTAACACTACACCTTCTTTCCGCTAAATCTTTTACACGCTTCGCTTTGTAAAAGGATATCGCTTCAAAAAGGTTTATAAACAAAATTTTTGTGCAGCTATTTTAAGTTGCAAGTTCCAGGTTTTTATTTTGCAAAATCAAAACTTCGCCTACTCTTTTTTCGTTTATTGCATTAACTTAGTTCAATAAACCTGATTGAAACGAAAATCTCCCGATCCTTCTCGGGAATTGTAGTGTAAAGCAGGGCTAACATTGCCATTAGCACCAATTGGCTTTTCAAAAAAAGATATGATTACCTCATTAAAAATAATATTCACCGCGATTTTTGTTTGGGTTACCTACATTGTTATTACTACTAGTTTAGAAAGTTCGCTATTTAAAGAATGGGATTTTTTAGCTTCTATACCGTGGATGAGAGCCACTTTGTGGGATTTTTATGCCAATATTTTCATTATCGCATTATGGATGTTTTACAAAGAAAAATCTATGTTTCTTAAAATCGTATGGGTTATATTATTCGTATGTTTAGGTGCTATTGCCACTAGTGCATATGTTTTGCTAAAACTGTTTAAACTTAAAAACGGTGAAGGTTTAAAAGAATTGCTTGCAAATAGTTAAAAACTAATTATTCAATAATTAAAATGGATTATAAACATCTACTATTGATTGCTCTCGTATCGCTTATTGCCTGTTGCACCATTATGTTTTTGGTATGGCTTTGGGCAAAAAAAATAAAAAATGCTGGTGTTGTTGATGTTTTTTGGGCACTTAATTTTCCAGTAATCACTATTATCACTTTTATAATGGCCGAAGGTTTTGAAACTCGAAAGCTATTAATTTGTGGTATGTTTTTAATTGCCGAATTGCGTTTAGGCTACCATTTGTGGCGAAGGGTAATTGGTCATTTGCATGAAGAAGAAGGTAGGTATGTGCAGTTGCGTAAAGAATGGGGAAATGATGCCGATCGTAATTTTGCAATATTTTTTCAGTTTCAGGCTATATCTAATGTAATATTGGCTATACCTTTTTTCATTATCACGGCCAACCCACATCCAGAAATTTCTATTTTAGAATATGTAGGATTAGGCATTTGGATAATTGCATTTTTTGGTGAGATGATTGCCGATAATCAGTTAGCTGCATTTAAAAAAGACCCAAATAATAAAGGCAAAGTTTGCGATACTGGTTTATGGTATTACAGCAGGCATCCGAACTATTTTTTTGAGTGGCTAACTTGGATGGCATATTTTATATTTGCGCTTGCCACACCTTGGGGCATTTTGGCGATTATTAGTCCGGTAGTAATTTTATACTTATTACTAAGAGTTACCGGTGTGCCAAATAACGAAGAACAAAACCTACGCAGTAAGCCTGTAGCTTATAAAAAATACCAAGAAACAACTAGTGCTTTTTTCCCGTGGGCAAAAAAAGTTCGGAGTTGATTGTTTTGAGTTGATAGTACCTACCCGACGCAATACAAACCCCCAAACCCTAAACTCATAACTTAATATGTGGTACGATAAACTTATAGAAAACGATAAACTTCCAGATCCGGTTTTACGTGCTGGAATTAGGAAATTATTAAAACAGCGCTTAACAGACGAAACTGTTGGCGATGAAGAATTGCAGCAGCGTAAATTTATTAATTTGGTTAACGAATTAAAATCATCGCCAATTGCAGTAAATACCAGTGATGCCAACGAACAGCATTACGAATTGCCTACTGAATTTTTTCAGTATTGCTTAGGTAAAAACTTAAAATACAGCAGTGGTTATTGGAACCCTGGCGTTAAAGACATTGATACTTCTGAAGATGATATGTTGGCGTTAACCTGCAAGCGTGCTGAATTAGAAAACGGTCAAAATGTTTTAGAGTTGGGCTGCGGTTGGGGATCGTTGTCACTTTACATGGCGGCAAAATATCCTGAAAGTAAATTTACAGTGGTATCTAACTCGGCTACACAAAAAGTGTTTATTGATGATGCCGCTGCAAAAATAGGTATACAAAATTTAACTGTTTTAACAGCAGACATGAATACTTTTACCATTGCCGATAGTTTTGACAGGGTAGTATCCGTAGAAATGTTTGAGCACATGCGCAACTACAAATTGTTGTTGGCAAAAGTTGCTTCATTTTTAAAGCCAGATGGAAAATTGTTTGTACACATTTTTACACACAAAACTTTAGCCTACAAGTACGAGGTGATTGACGAGAGTGATTGGATGAGTAAATATTTTTTTACTGGCGGAATAATGCCTTCTAACCACTTGTTTTTCTACTTTAATGACGATTTAAAAATCGAAAAACATTGGGTAGTTAACGGTACAAACTATGGTAAAACTTCTGAAGCTTGGTTAAGCAATATGGATAAGCATAAAAAAGAAATTATGCCCATTTTAGAAAACACTTATGGTAAAGATCAAGCGGTAAAATGGTGGGTGTATTGGCGTTTGTTTTACATGGCTTGTGCCGAATTATTTAATTACAATAAGGGTAACGAGTGGATGGTTTGTCACTACCTTTTTGAAAAGGTTTAGGGTTTAGGTCACTCAATTTGTCTCAAATCTCACTTCTTACATCTAATTAAAGAATGCAGAAACTAGCAATAATAGGCACAGGTATAGCAGGAATGGGCTGCGGACATTTGCTTCAAAATAAATATGACATTACGCTTTTCGAGGAGCTTAATTATATTGGCGGTCACACCAATACAGTAGGCGTACAAGAGGAAGACCGAACTGTTTATATGGATACAGGTTTTATGGTTTTTAATTATGAAACGTATCCAAACTTGTGTGCTTTGTTTAAGGAAATAGATGCACCAGTAAAAAAGACAGATATGTCTTTTAGTGTACAATATGTACCGACTGGTTTAGAATATTCAGGCTCAAGTGTTAAGCATCTATTTGCGCAAAAACGAAATATTTTTAATCCTTCTTACTTAAAAATGTTAATGCAGATTAACCGTTTTAACAAAGAAAGCGTAGCCATTTTAGATGATCCGAAATATGCTGATTACTCTTTGGGTAAATATGTAAAAGAGTTTGGTTATGGCGAAGACATGGTATGGAAGTATTTAATTCCGATGAGTTCTGCAGTTTGGTCTACACCAATGGATCAGATTTTAAATTTTCCGGCGGTTTCGTTAATTCGTTTTTTTAAAAACCATGGTTTTTTAGGCTTAGATACGCAACATCAATGGTATACTTTACATAATGGCAGTCAATCTTACCGCCAGAAGTTAATTGAACCTTTTAAAAATCGAATTAAAATAAATAGCAAAATTACTTCTGTTGTGCGTTTAGAAAACGGAAAGGTTTTAGTGACAACAACTAAGGGCGAGGAGTTGGAATTTGATAAAGTGATTATGGCCAGTCATGCAAACCAGACTTATCAAATAGTAAAACATAAAACTGCTGATGAAGAGCGCTTACTTTCTAAGTTTAAATATCAGCCAAATACGGCAATTTTACATACTGATCGAAAACAGATGCCTAAGAAAAAATTAGCATGGAGCAGTTGGAATTACCGCGTAGAAAAAAAAGGAGATCAGCTGGTACCAAGCACTATTTATTGGATGAATAACTTGCAGGGCGTTTCTGATAAAGTTGATTATTTTGTTTCAATCAATCCATCAGCTACGCTAGATAAAAGTAAAATAATTAGAGAAATTGCTTATGAACACCCATTGTTTGATGTGCCGGCAATGCAAGCTCAAGAAGAACTTTATAAGTTAAATGAAACTGGACCAGTTTATTATTGCGGCAGTTATTTTAAATATGGGTTTCATGAAGATGCCTATAAAAGTGCAGTAGATTTGTGTAGATTATTGTAGAGATTTGTCATCCAGAGCATAGCGAAGGATCTCATATGTAAGTGTATTCTAAAAGGAGATTCTTCGTTGCACTCAGAATGACAAAATTTGTTTAAAATGAACCAAACCTCATCTATATATAAAGCTAAAGTAATGCATCATAGGTTAGCGCCTAAGAAGCACAGCTTTTGGTACAATGTGTTTATGTTTTACATCGATTTAGATGAGATTGAAGTTTTAACTAAGAAATTGCGTTGGTTTAGTTATAATCGATTTAATTTATTCAGTTTTAGAGATAAAGATCATATTGAGTTAGAAAAAGCGGAGGTTAGAAAGGATGGAGGTACTTCTCAAGTTTCACATCTCACATCTCAAACCTCAACAAAACAACAAATCACAGTTTATTTAAAATCCCACAATGTGGAAATAGGAAATGGTAAAATAATGCTGCTAACCAATTTAGCGGTTTTAGGTTATAACTTTAATCCGGTTTCTTTTTACTTTTGTTTTGATGAGGATAAAAATCCGCTTTGCGCAATTGCCGAAATTAGCAATACCTACCATGAAATGAAAATGTTCTTTTTTGGTAAGGATGAGTTACAAGGAACAGCCTTTAAGCAAAGGGTGCAAAAACATTTTTATGTATCGCCCTTTATAGATTTAGATGATTTTTTTGATTTTCACCTTACTGTTCCATCAAAAAAATTGACTGTTCAAATTGACGATTATAACAAAGAAGGAAATCGATTTTTTATAAGTACATTAAATGGTGAGCAAAGACCACTAACTAATAGTTACATGTTACGTTGTTTCTTTGCTATACCAATGATACCTTTGCGTATCATGTGGCTTATCCATTGGCAAGCATTTAAGTTATGGATAAAGAAGGTCAATTATCATCCGAAAGCTGCAAACCAACATCTACAAAAAGACGTATATAAACCTTACAAAACCAATTTAAAATAACTAATGTCATCTCTCTCCATTACAAAATCGAAATCAGGCTTTTACGAAAATGCGGTTATCAATGCGCTAAGTAAAATGGACAAAGGTTTTTTAAACCTTACTTTACCTGATGGCGAAAATATTCAAATTGGTAAGTCGAACGCAAATTTTAGTGCCAACTTGGTTATTAACGATGCAGAGTTTTTTAAATGTGTTGTTTTGTATGGCGATATTGGTTTTGGAGAGGCTTACGTAGATGGGCTGTGGGAAACAGATAACATTACCAACCTTATCAAATGGATTATCCTAAATATTGAAAATGCACCCTCTGTTTCTGGGAGTAAGGTAAAATCGCTGGGATTGAATATTTTCAAATGGTTTAACCGCGTTTATCATAATAATCGCTCAAATAGTATTACTGGTTCTCAAAAAAATATTGCTGAGCATTACGATTTAAATAATGATTTTTTTGCTACGTTTTTAGATCCATCAATGACTTATTCTGCGGCTTATTTTAAAACTCCAGAGTTAACATTGGCGCAAGCTCAGGATGAAAAATATCGTCGCCTTTGCGAACAAATGCAATTAAAAGCATCAGATCATGTATTAGAAATTGGTAGTGGTTGGGGTGCAAATGCCATTTTTATGGCTAAAAATTATGGCTGTAAAGTAACAACGGTAACCATTTCTAAAGAGCAACAAAAACTTGGACAAGTACGAGTTGCTGCTGCTGGCTTATCAAGTCAAATAGAAATCATCATTAAAGATTATAGAAACATCGAAGGACAATTTGACAAAATTGTTTCGGTAGAGATGTTAGAAGCCGTTGGCCATAATTATTTAGAAACCTATTTTGCTAAATGTGCCGAGGTTTTAAAACCTAACGGGATTTTGGCTTTTCAGGTAATTACCAGTCCAGATAGTAGATACGAGAGTTTACGGAGAGGAGTAGATTGGATCCAAAAACATATTTTCCCTGGTTCTTTATTGCCATCGGTTGCAGCAATTAACAAAGCCATCAACAATACAAGTGATTTAACTTTGGTAGATTTAAAAGATTTAGGTTTAGATTACGCCCGAACTTTAAAACTCTGGTTTATCGAATTTAATCACAAGCTAAATGAAGTGAAGGCTTTAGGTTTTGATGAACGATTTATTCGCAAATGGAATTACTATTTAAACTATTGCGAAGCTGCATTCGAAATGAGAAATATCAATGTAATGCAAATGGTTTACACGAGGCCGAATAATACGGAGCGGTAATCAGTTGCCAGTTTTCAGTTGATTTTTCGTTAGTCTGGATTTGCAATCTCGACTAAATCAAATGACGCAATATCTTGGAAAGTTCGTCATGCTCAGCTTGACTGGGCATCTTAATTCGCTTTACTATCATTTAATAATTCTTCGCTCCTTTAGACTGCATTACGATTCCCACCTGCATGGGAAAGACGAATTGAGATAAATAAAAATGGTCCGCATTACTACGAACCATTTTTTATATCAAGTTTTGTCATTCAGATCCGCCGCGGCGGAGAAGAATCTCTACGCAGAATTCTCAAGTGAGATTCCTCTCAGGCCCAGAATGACAAGGTCGCTTAGAAGTTGCGAACAAAATATGTAAATCAAGTCCCCTTTAGAGTCTGCTCCGATTTTACATCGGAGGGATTTAGGGTTTAATCCCTTCTTCTATTGCCACCACCGCTAAACCTTCTGTTACCACCACCAGCGTTTGCACTTGCTGTGCTGCCAGTATGGTTGGGTTTTCTAGCACCACCACCTTGAGGTTTCTTTTTAGCACCACTTAAGTTTGGTTCACGCTCACGAGGTTCGCGTTGATTGCCTTTTTTCTTACCACCACTTTTTGCCGCAGCCGCAGCAGAAAGTAAACTTTGCCAGCTCATCGCAAACGGATGATCTTCATTAACCGGAAGTTTTAAGCCAATCAATTTTTCAATATCATCCAAAAATTCTTTCTCCTCACCATCGCAAAACGAGTAAGCAATACCGCTTAAACCAGCTCTACCAGTTCTGCCAATTCTATGTACATAAGTTTCAGGGATGTTTGGCAACTCATAATTAATTACGTGTGCCAATTCATCAACATCAATACCGCGAGCAGCAATATCAGTTGCTACTAAAACTCGAGTTGTACGAGCTTTAAAGTTGGTTAACGCTCTCTGACGGGCATTTTGCGATTTATTTCCGTGTATAGCTTCGGCCTTAATGTTAATTTTTAGCAAATCTTTAACAACTTTATCAGCGCCATGTTTTGTACGTGTAAACACCAAAACGGTTTCAATCGCTTTATCTTTTAACAAATGCGCCAATAAACCACGCTTATCTTGTTTCTCTACAAAATAAACTGCTTGTTGTATTTTTTCTGCTGTAGAAGAAATTGGTGTAACTTCAACTTTTACAGGATTAGTTAAAATCGTACTAGATAATTTCTGAATTTCGGTTGGCATCGTAGCCGAGAAAAACAATGTTTGTCTTTTTGCAGGTAACTTAGCAATTACTTTTTTCACATCGTGGATAAAACCCATGTCTAACATACGATCGGCTTCATCCAATACAAAAATTTCGATATCGCGTAAGTTCACAAAACCTTGGTTCATTAAATCTAATAAACGGCCAGGCGTTGCCACCAAAATATCAACACCTCTATGCAAGGCATCAGTTTGTGCTTTTTGTCCAACACCACCAAAAATTACCAAGTGTTTTAAAGCTAAGTTACGGCCATAAGCCTTAAAACTTTCTTCAATTTGTATCGCTAATTCTCTTGTTGGCGTTAAAATTAAGGCTCTAATTGGTTTAGGACCTTTAGCATTTGAGTGTGGTTTATCTAATAATTGCAACATCGGTATAGCGAATGCTGCAGTTTTACCTGTACCAGTTTGAGCGCAACCTAACAAATCGCGTTTGAGTAAAATAGAAGGTATAGATTGCTCCTGTATAGGTGTAGGTTGTGTATAACCTTCGGTTTCAAGCGCCTTTAAAATAGGGGCTATGAGGTTTAATTCTGAAAATAACAAAGTATAATTTTTAAATGTAAAATGTCGAAGAAGCTAGAACAATCATTGCTGGAAGGACTAACTTGCGAGTTTGCTTTAAATGATAAAGAAATTCTGCTTCGCTGCAAAGGTACATTATAATAATGGAAAATGGAAAAGGTAAAAGGAAGAGGAATTGCTTTATTGTTTGATTGCTGAATTGTTGTATTTGAAAACTGCTAACTGAGAATTGGAAACCGATGTTAGTGCTTTTCGGCAATTGCAGCCCTGCCCTCGCTACAATCCCCGAAGAAAAATCGGGGTATTTTCGCTAAGTCAGGTTTATATAACGAAGCAAGAAGTTTATGGAAAATGTTAGATAGAAATTTCTACTCCCAATCTTGATACTTGATACTCAAATCTTGCTACTTTCTCTCCTTAAACCTAGTAAAAAACAACAAAGCCAAAATACAAAGTGCAAAGCCAACTACACCATTTAAGCGTAGCCCCTCATCATTTCCAGGATCTTTTCCATATACGGTTAACATGGCAAAAATGGCTATTCCTAAAGTTTGTCCGAGTTTTACAAAAAGGTATTTAACGGCAAAAAACATTCCTTCGTGGTTTTCGCCTGTTTCCAAAGTATCTTTTTGGGCAATATCAGCTAAAATAGCGTTAGGTAAAATACCTAAAGCAGCTAAAGGAAACGATGCAAAAGCGACCAATATAAACATCTGATTGGTAGGCGAGAAGGGCAGTTTCCCTAAAAAGAATATGGTTACGAATATCAAACTTAAAATACCAAAGGCAAAAAGCACCAAGGTTTTTTTGCCAAATTTTTTGGCCCCAATATTTATAAACGGATAAAAGAGAAGTGAAAGCAAAACCATCGTTCCCATAAATTTACCTCCATCAGAGTCTGGGAGTTCTAGTAAAACGGTTACATAATAGAGCAAGCCGCTACTCATTAAGCTTAAAGCAGTGTAATAGGTAAAATCTGAAATCAGGTAATATTTAAAATTGGCATTTCTAAAAGTACTTTTAATGGCTGGCAAAAGCGGAATATGTGTTGGTTTACTTTCTACATAATCTCTCTCTTTAATAAAGATAATTGGCAAAAACATCACTAAGCCAGAAAAAATACTTAACGCCCAAATGGTGTATTGCAACGCATGAAAACGCTCGGTAACGTGAAAAACTGACTGAATTATATCTGCAAAGTTGTTAGATAAGGCACCTAAAATCATCCCTAAAACAAAGCCTACCTGCTGAAAAGTGGATAGTTTTACCTTTTCTTCGGGGGTGTGTGTAAGTTCTGCCAACAAAGCATTATAGGGAATAATATATGTGGTTACTGAAACGAAAAAACCAGCCAATACAAAAGTTAACCACCAAGCATTGTTTATGCTTTCGCCTTTTACAATAGGATAAAAAACTAAGCTGCAGAATAATACAGCAGGTATAATTGCCCATTTCATGATAGGGAAACGCCTTCCTTTAGGGTTAGTGCTGCTATCACTTACCGAGGCAATAAATGGATCGTACGCAGCATCAAATAATCGGCCAGATGCCAAAATTAAAGAGAGGATATTAAAAGCTCCAAAAACCAATAATTGAGGAATTAATGGCGATAAACCTGCACTGCTAGGAGGCAGGTAAAAATAAGGGAGCATAACAATAATAATGTTGGACATAATACTCCAACCCATCATTCCGGCGCAATAAGCCAATTGTTTTTTAAAGGATAGTATTTTTAGTGGCATTTATATTTTTGAGAGTGCTTGTTCTAAATCGGCGATAAGATACTCAGCTTCTTCCAATCCTATATAAATTCTTATCAACACATGTCTGTTATTTGTGTGGTCGAAATCAGCTTTGCTAATGCCTGCACATGCCGGAATGATTAAACTTTCATAACCACCCCAAGAAACCGCCATTAAAATATGCTTTAAACTGTTGCAAAAAGTTTCAATTTTAGGTAAATCTGCATCTTTTAAAACAATGCTAAACAAGCCACCACATTTTTTCATTTGCTTTTTAGCAAGTGCCAAATCTTTATTGTTTTGGCTAAAAGGATGTAAAACTCGTTCAACTTTTGGGTGAGAATTTAAATAGGCAATAACCTGATCTGCTGTTTGACTAATTTTTTCTAACCTGATGGGTAAAGTCCTTAAGCCTCGTAGCAAAAGCCAAGCATTTTGTGGTGCCAATGATGCACCTATATTCATGTATTCTTTGTTGAAAATCTGTTGGAGCAATTCTTTTTTCCCCGTAACCACACCTGCAACAACATCGCTATGGCCGGCTAAGTATTTTGTTGCCGATTGCGCCACTAAATCAATACCATAAGCAATTGGTTGTTGGTAAATAGGCGAGCAATAACTATTATCAATCATAGTTAAAATACCTTTTGATTTTGCTATTTGCGCAATGGCTGCTAAATTTTGCACATCAAAGCTAAATGTATTAGGCGATTCCAGATAAATCAACCTAGTTTGGTTGGTAATTGCATTTTCAAACTGCTCAAGCGCAGTTCCATCCACGAAAGTGGTTTTAATACCAAATTTCGGTAAAAAATCAATGAATAATTTGATGGTCCAACTATATGGATTTTCTACGCAAATTACCTCATCGCCACTTTTTAGTAAGGCCAAAACCGGAATGCTCACCGCTGCGATGCCGCTTCCAAAAACAAGGGCATCCTCTGCACCATCAAGAGCCGCTAATTTTTTTCTTAAAATATCAATTGTGGGGTTAAATCCTCTAGAGTATAAGTTGCCTTGGTATTCATCGGCCAGTGCCTTCCGAAAATCTTCAACTGTATTAAACTTAAAGTTGCTAGTTTGTATAATTGGAGGTGCAATAGCGTTAAAATAGTTTTCTCTTTCTTCGCCTAATTCATTTAAAATATATGATAAGTCCATTAATTAGTTAATTTTTGCCTTTCTATTGTTGAAAAACCTGGTAATGAAATAGATAACTACAAATCCTAAAAAGATGATTAGGCCATTTGTTGCTGCAGTAGGATCATCACTATAAATACTTACCGTTACAAAAAGATAGGCAGCAATAAAAATTATTGGCATAATAGGATAAAGCTTCATCGTATAGATAGTGCTTTTATCTAAATGAGCAGTTGTTTTGCGCAAAAAGAAAATAGCTGCAGCAGAAAAAGCCATGCCAATACTATCTAAAAAAATGGTGTAGTTTAATATCTTATCAAAAGTTTGTGCATAAAATAAAGTGAGGATAGAGATGATGGTAAACACAGTTAGACTTACAATCATTACATCGTTTTTCTTTGTTTTTTTGGTGAAGATACTTGGTAAGGCTTTCTCTTCTCCCATGGCATACATTGCTCTTGGATTGCTCAATAAGTTAACATTTACATAGCCTAAAACAGAAAAGAAAATTAATACAGATAGTACGGTGAAACCTGCGGGACCAAAAATTTTGCCCGCTAAAATGGCGGCAATGCTTTCGGCTGTTTTTAACTGTTCAAAGCCAATTACTTTAACATAAGCATAGTTAATTGCCATGTACAAAGTAATGATTATGCCTAAACCAATAATGATAGAACGAGGTATTATTTTTTTGGCATTTTTGGTTTCTCCACCAAAATTAATGGTTTGTTGGTAACCTCCAAAACTGAAAGAAACTGCAATTAAACAAAGTCCGAGTGCTTTTCCATAATCGCTCCAAGTAGCAGGTAAGCCAGAAGTAGCATTAAAAATAGGAGTGATGCTTGAGGTTTGCTCACCAAAAAACACAGCGCAAATTAGAGTAAGCACCATCACAATTTTAATTACGGTAAGCACATTTTGAGTTTTCGAACTGGTTTTTAATCCCAATAGGTTAATCAGATAAAATATCATTATGCTAACTGCAGCTATCGCGATACGGTATTCACCTCCTTGCATGTCGGCACTTAATATAACTTTACTTAAATATTCGGCTCCAATTAATGAAACCCCAGCAACCGATGCAGCATTGGAAACAACGATAATACAATTAATTGCAAACGCAATTGATGGGTGATAACATACAGAAAAGATTTTGTAGTATCCGCCAGTAACTGGATACCGAGAACCTATTTCGGCATAAGTTAATGCGCCACAAAGCGCTACAAAACCACCAACAATCCAAGCTAAAAAGAAAAGTTCAGGGATTTGCGCTTTACTTGCTACGTTAACAGGAGTTCTGAAAATTCCCATTCCGATAACCAAGCTTACCACAATCATGGCAAGATCAAAAAGAGAGAGTTGTTTTTTTTCTGGCATTGTATTTAAATTGATTTTGGAAGGTACAAAAAATAGTTTTCAGTTTTCAATTCACAGTTTCAATCTTGATTTTAAATGTTTAATTGTGGAAACTTTGTAATTGATATGCAGTAAGATTAAGTTAAATTTGTATTGCTGAGTTGTTTCTCGTCATTTCGACAGAGGAACGACCGAGAAATCTGTTTGTTTATTGCATTAACTAAGAGATTTCTCTCCCGAAGAAATAATCGGGATCGAAATGACGACCAATTAATAACTCTATAATTATGGCAGAACCGATTTATAACGAAGATAGTATCAAATCACTGGATTGGCAGGAGCACATTCGCCGCCGACCAGGTATGTATATTGGTAAGCTTGGCGATGGTTCTGCGCAAGATGATGGTATTTATGTACTTCTAAAAGAAATCATGGATAACTCTATTGATGAGTTTATGATGGGTGCCGGAAAAACTATTGACATAACTTTAAGCGATCAAAAGGTAAATATTAGAGATTATGGTCGTGGAATCCCTTTGGGTAAAGTAATTGATTGCGTGAGTAAGATGAATACCGGCGGAAAGTATGACAGCAATGCCTTTCAAAAATCTGTAGGGATGAATGGGGTAGGTACCAAGGCAGTAAATGCATTATCAACAAGTTTTGTGGTACAAAGCTATCGCGATGGCAAAACGAAAAAGGTAGAATTTAGCAAAGGTTTAATTACGTTAGAGCATCCAGAAATAGATACTACGCAACGTAACGGTACCGCTATAACTTTTTATCCAGACGAAACTATATTTAGAAACTACCATTACATACCAGATTTTGTAGAAAGCATGATTTGGAACTATGTATTTTTAAATACTGGATTAACTATCAATTTTAATAATCAGAAATATTTTTCTGAAAGAGGCTTATATGATCTACTTTCTAAGCAAAATAAACCAGAAGAAATTCGCTACCCGATAATACATTTAAAAGGACATGATATAGAAGTTGCCATGACCCACGGGCAGCAATATGGTGAAGATTACCACTCATTTGTAAATGGACAGTATACCACACAAGGAGGAACTCACCAAGCTGCTTTTAGAGAAGCTGTTGTTAAAACGGTACGTGAATTTTACAAAAAGGAATTTGATGCAAATGATGTAAGAGCCTCAATTATTGCTGCTGTAGCCATACGTGTACAAGAACCAGTTTTTGAATCTCAAACCAAAACTAAACTCGGTTCAGAAAAAATTGCCCCTGAAGGGCAGTCGGTTAGAGGTTTTGTAAATGATTTTATAAAAAAGGAATTGGATGATTATTTGCACAAACATGCCGATGTTGCTGATGCACTTTTGAAACGTATTATCCAATCTGAAAGAGAAAGAAAGGATATTGCTGGTATTAAAAAGTTGGCTAACGATAGAGCAAAAAAAGCATCGTTACACAATAAGAAATTAAGAGACTGCAAAGTTCACTTTAACTCTAACCACGAGAAAAGATATGATACTACACTTTTTATAACGGAAGGAGATTCTGCTTCAGGATCTATCACAAAGTCTAGAGATGTTGACTGCCAAGCGGTATTTAGTTTAAAAGGTAAGCCTTTAAACTGCTATGAGTTAACCAAAAAGGTGGTATACGAAAATGAAGAATTTAACCTTTTACAACATGCTTTAAATATTGAAGATGGTTTAGAAGGCCTTCACTATAACAATATCGTTATTGCCACAGATGCCGATGTTGATGGGATGCACATCCGTTTGTTAATGATGACTTTCTTTTTGCAATTTTTTCCTGATTTGGTAAAAGCCGGTCATGTTTACATTTTGCAAACGCCATTATTTAGGGTAAGAAATAAAAAAGAAACCATTTATTGCTATAGCGAAGAAGAGCGAAGAGATGCGATTGAAAAATTAGGTGGCAAACCAGAAATTACCCGCTTTAAAGGTTTGGGAGAAATATCGCCAGATGAGTTTGGTTTGTTTATTGGGAAAGATATTAGGTTAGACCCCGTTATTTTAAAAGAGCAGACTATTAAAAAGTTATTGGAATATTACATGGGTAAAAACACACCAGAACGCCAACAACACATTATTAGAAACCTACGCATCGAAAAAGATGAAATTAGAGAAGGAGATGAAGAGCGCAATGCAGCAAATACAAATGATTTAGAAGTTGCTTAAAAAAATAAAAAAATTTCTTAAAACAAAATTCTTTTAACGTATTATTGTATATCCCTATTTGTTATTAATTTTTTACCCTAAAAAAATTTAGGAGTGACACATTTTTATAACAGATTAATATGCCATTTTCTTCTAAAAAAAACGCCTCAACTCGCTACGGTCTTTTAGTGTTTTTAATATTAACATTATTTATCTGTGCTATTTTTTTCTACATTAAATACAGCAAGGTAAATGACCTTACTATCAATATAAAGCAGCTTTCTGAATTAAAGGAGGATTATTCACTAGTAGATACTTGTGTTGTAATGCTTTATAAAGCTGATAATAATTCGAGATTGTATGCTGTTACTGGCAAAAAAGAATACATTAAAAAATTTGCTGCAGACATTAACTTCGTATCGAACATCTTAAACAATATAAAAAATGCGGCAGATGAAGAACATCAATCTGATCCAAAAAATTTAAGCGGTTTAGTTGTTCAAAAGCGAATAAGAACGCAGCTTTATTTAAAGCTCAGGCAATTAACTGATAGTTTAATACAGGTATCAACAGGAATAGACACTTCAGAATCGAGATATAAGATTAATGAGGGTAAAGAACTAACTTATAAGCAGTTGAAAACAATGGTAACTATAGATACCATTAATACCGCCAAAAAAACAGAAGACAAAAAATTTTTACAGCGAGTTGGAGATTTATTCAAGAAAAAGGACAAAAATAAAGCTATTGATACCGTTAAAAGTTATGTAAAAACAGAAGTTAAATTAGATACTTCACTACAAAGTCGAAACTTCAATAAGCTTCAGTTAAAAAACATGAATAATTATTTCCGCAATTTATATGCGGCGAATACCATGCTTAAAAAAAATGAAATTGCGATCTTACAGCTCAACAGTAAAATTATCGATGAAATTGTTTCGTTATTGCAAAGTTACAAAGCTAAAGAGATTCAATTTGCTTATGAAAATAAAACAGAGCTAAAAAATAACATCGATAAAACAGTTAATAGTATAGATAAGATTTTTGTGCTTAGCTTGGTTCTTTTGGTAATCTTAGTTTTGTCTATACTTTATAATTTATGGAAAATTTTTCAAAATGAAAGCGAATTAATCAACCACAGCTTAAAAGCTTCTCAGTATGCTAGTTCTAAGAGTAGATTTTTAGCCAATATGAGTCATGAAATTAGAACACCTTTGAATTCTGTTATTGGTTTTTCTGAACAGTTAAGTCAGGGGCAATTAAACTCGCAACAAATAGAACAAGTAAGTGCAATAAGAAGTTCTTCTGTAATGTTGCTTGATGTTGTAAACGATATTTTGGATTTTTCTAAGTATGAAACCGGTAAAGTAAGTTTTGATAAGATTTCTTTTGTTCCTTTTGATGCCATAACAGAAGTTTGTAACAGTATAAAAATACAAGCAACCAATAAAGGTATAATCCTGAAAAGTGAAATATCATTTAAAAGAAATTTCTGTTTTTCTGGAGATTCGCTCCGTTTAAAGCAAGTGATAATGAATTTGCTTAGCAATGCGATTAAATTTACCGATAAAGGTTCTGTTACGCTGAAAGCGGATGTTAATTACACTTCAAAAAAGCAAGGGTTCTTAAAAGTTCAGATTATTGATACCGGGATTGGTATTGGTAATGAAGATCTCAACATGATATTTGATGAATTTGCACAGGTTTATTATTCATCTACTAAAATTAAACAAAAAGGAACTGGCCTGGGATTAGCGATTTGTAAAAGAATAGTAGAGTTTCAGGGTGGTGAAATAGGTGTAACAAGTGAACTTGGAAAAGGATCAATTTTTAGTTTCCAAATCCCTTATGAAGTATGCCTTACAAATAAGGCTTTAAACAATGAAATTATTAGTAATGTAGAAGTTGTAGGGGTAGAGAATAAGCGCATTTTATTGGCTGACGATAACAAAATGAACATCCTTTTGGCCCAAACGGTACTAAAAAAATATAAAATACACAGTGATGCCGTTTACGATGGCAAAGAAGCACTTGAATTATTTAAGCTCAACACCTACGATTTGGTTTTAACAGATATACAAATGCCAGAAATGGGAGGAGTTGAATTGACGAGAAACATCAGACAAAATCCTGATAAATTGAAAGCCAGTATTCCTGTTTTAGGCATTACGGCAAATGTTTTAGAAGAAGACAGGAAGAAGTATATCGAATCTGGTATCGATGATTTAGTGTTGAAACCATTTTCTGAAAGAGATTTAATGGAAAAAATTGCAGCCTATTTAAAGAAAAATTAAACTTTCTCTTCCGGGTTATTAACCGTATCCTCGGGATGTTGAGGAGGTAACACATCTACTTTTTTCTCTATAACGATAGTTTTTAAGTGGACTGCGTATTTGCTTGGAGAAATGCCATCAGTATATTTTTCGGCATAAGCTTGAGTAAACTCAGCTCCAAAATATAAAATAACTGAAGTGTAATAAATCCAAACTAAAATCACGATGATAGAACTAGCGGCTCCGAAAGCTGATCCTGGATTTCCTTTTTCTATGTAAATGCCAATTGCATATTTACCTAAACTAAACATTAATGCAGTAAACAATGCGCCAATAAGTGCAGGTTTCCATTCTAAATCAACATCGGGTAAAACTTTAAAGATCACGGCAAAAATTATGGTTACAACCGCCAATGTTAAGGCATTAGTTAAAATCAGCATAAAGAAACCAGAAACTTCTTCAATTCCAACTCTTGAAGCATAAATTTCTAATTTGCTCCCAATACCCACAACAACACTATTAATAACGAGTGAAACCAATAGCAAGAAACCTAATGAGGCAATTAACGAAAATGATAATAGACGGTTGGTTATTAACTTCAGCCATCCTTTTTTAGGTACCGCCTTTACTTTCCAAATTAAGTTAATACTATCTTGTATTTCAATAAAAATAGCTGATGAACCTACCAATAAAGTAATAATACCAATGATTAAACCAAAAGTGCTTTTACCTGAAAGATTAGCATTATCTACAAATCCTTTTAATTGATTTGCAGCGTCAACGCCAATCATTTCGCTAATCTCACCGAATAGCTTGGTATTCGGATCCATGTTATCACCCAAAAAAATACTTACGGCAGATATAACGATAATAATTAATGGTGTTAAAGAAAATATGGTATAATAGGCTAAGGCAGCACTTAACTTCATTACTCTGTCTTCAACAAAGCCTTTTCCAGCTGCAACAAATAAGTGATATAATACAATAAAAAAACTTCTAATCTTTTTAATTAAACTCATACTATTAAAACGGGTAACCAATTCCTATGTTTAAAATGAAATTTTCTCTTCTCCAAGTTTTACTTCCAAAATCAATATCATTTAAAACCCAACGCTGTCCATCAGGTAAAAATGGTTTTCTTATTGGAAATGCACCATCTAATCTAATCACAAAAATTTGAGCATCAACCCTTAAACCAGCACCTGTACCAACAGCCAACTCATTAAAAGCCCTATTAAGTTTAAAACCAGAACCTGGTCGTCCAGTATCTGTTGTTCCAGGCGTTCCTGTATCTTCTTTCCTTAACCAAATATTACCTGCATCAACAAAAACGGCACCATGTAAAACACTAACAATTTTAAATCTTAACTCAGTGTTAAGCATCATTTTTATATCACCACCTTGATCAGAGAAAGTTTGGTCATCAGGTACTTTATAGGTTCCAGGTCCTAAAGTTCTTGCTCTAAATGCTCTTATGTCATTACTTCCACCAGCAAAAAACTGACGAACAAAAGGTAATGTAGTAGTATTACCATAAGCCAAACCATAGCCTAAGTTTAGTCTACTTGCCCATGTTACGTTTCTGTTGATCTTATAATAGTCCCTAAAATCTGCCTCAAATCTAACAAATCGGTTCAGAGAAGTATTAAATAATTTTCGTTCTCCTAAATCATTTTTTGATACAAAAAGTCCCCATAAATTACCAGAAGTTTCTACTCCACCGTTAAAGTAATAATTATTTCTCCTATATGTTTCCATTTGGTTTGAGAAGGTGAAATTATAATTACTTCCAATAATGAATTGATTTTCTAATAAACTTCTCAATACTGGATTAGCCTCAAATAAACTATCTCTAACAGTTGTGGAAGGGAATCCAGCTTGTACATAACTTACAGAGATTGGGTTAAAAGTATGTTCTTTACGAGCATTTTCTTTCCAATTGTAGCCAAATTCTGCTTTAAAAGCATTTAAAGAATATTGAGATCCTCTATTTAGCAGTTGATAAGAAAGTGAGGCTACTGTTTTAGGAATAAAGGCATTGGTAGATTTTGGTTTATAATAAGGCACAATAAATTGCGGGAATGTTAATTTGGCTTGCAAGGTTAGCGAGTATGAATTTAAACCTCTTGCCAAACCGCTATATTGCGTTTCAAAACCACCACTTGCACTTACATCTAACTGTTCTGCACCTCTAAATAAGTTTCTGGTGGTTTGAGTAACTTTTACTTCAGAACCTACAAAATTGTTCGATTTGTTTGTTCCAGTTACAGAAAAACTTAATGAATTTTTCTTTAACGGAGTTAGAAAAATATTTAGATTAAGCTGGTTGTTTTTAAAGCTATCAATTGGCAAAAACTCAGCCCTAACATCTCTAAATGCGCCTAAATTAACCATTCTATTTAATGATTGATTATGGTCTGTTCTGTTATAATTTTCTCCTTTTTTAAAGAAAATTAACCTATCGAACAATTTTGGTTTGAAGGTATTTCTATCATCGTAAATACTAAAATCATTATATTCAACAGGAGTTAATTTTCTTAACGCACTATCTCTCCTCAAATTGTAATTAGGATAAATATTGATGTTTTTAATATTGTAAGGCTTAAGACTTGCATCTGGCGTTGTATTTTTTACCGCTACATTTATATCAACCAAATTTTTACCAATTGTACTGTCAACTTGTAATATCAAATGATCAGGACTAAAATAAAAGTATCCGCTTTCTTTTAAATCATTATCAATCCTTACTCTTTCATTTTTGTAAGTATCTAAATCGTAAAAATTACCAACTTTTAATAAGGTTTTATCTTTATTTGTGTTGATGATTTTTGTTAAAGTACCAGTATCTGGAGGAAAAGTTATGCTGTTAATTTTATATCTAATCCCTGTATTTGCGGTATAAACAGCTTTTCCTTTTTTACCATTTATTATCGTATCTCCAGTTACATCAGCTTGTAAATAACCCTGACTTAGTAAATAACTTTCTAATACATCATTATTATATTGAAGCTTTACCTCACTTAATAAAACAGGTTTTTCGCCAATTTTATTTTTTAACCAATTACCAATTCCTTTAGGTTTTACGGTATCTGGCGCTAAATTGTGGATCAATAACTTCCATTTTATGCCTAATAACGATTTATTTGGCCTCGGACGAGTTTTATTCTCTAAGGATGTTTTAATCTCCTTTTCATTATCAATTTTTTTGCTTGAATCAGGATTAATGATTACATCGGCACCAGTATATAAATATTGACCTGGTTTTAATCTTTTAGTAGTGCTACAACCAGCTAAAACCAAAAAAGCTAAGAATATAAAAGTAGGTTTAATTAGTTGTTTCATCTTTTGGTTTTTGTTCTGTTTGGTTTCTTAATCGTTTTGCTCTTTTTTGAAATATCTCTCTAAACTTATTGTAATCTACCACTAATGTAAATCCAACTCCAGTTTCTATAATCTGTCCATCAACAATTCCTTCGTTTTGGTCGCGTCTGTAAAATCTTAATCTATACCTTCCATCATTTGATAAGGCATAATCAATGTTTACATTACCAGCAATATTCGAATTATTTTCTCCTTGGGTTCTAGGTCCTTCTAAACCGAATGAACTACCAACGGTAATTGTTAATCTATCATTCAATAATTTTTTAGATAAACCAACTTCTAAATCCGTTTTTTGCTCTAAAGATCCAGTTGAATAATCTTCTGAAGAGTTGACGCCGAAATTCAAATCTACACCTTGTATTAAATCTGATGCTAAATTATTTAACTGCTCAGTTAACAATTTACTTACGCTAGAGCGGGCTAAGGTAGAAACACCACCGCCACCGCCAGCTAAACTCTGGAAAGGATTGTTAGCTATAAATCTATTAAGCGCTAGCAAGGCAAAAACTTGTTTGTTTAACTCACTTTCATCTCTATTAATAATGTTTAAACGAGTTTGGGCTAAACTTCCAATTGCTGATGTACGTTCGTTTTCTGGCAATTCTATTTTAAATGAAATGCTTGGTTTTAACAACTCATCTTTCATGTAAAGGTAAACCTGAAAAGGCATTTTAGTTTTAGCTTGTACGTTTTCTGGCTCGTTTAATAAATCAATAGGAGCAGCCAATACTTCATATAGTGCAGTTAAATTTACTGTGGCTGCTGTTGGTTCTCCCGTCCAAATAATAGTACTACCAGCAACAATTTTAAATGGTCTTTTACCTAAAGGAGCAACCGTTAAACTATATGAACCATCTACAACTTCGTAACGGCCAGTCATGCTTATTTTACCACTTGGGTCTATCGTTGCATTTAAATTAGCTTCACCTCTAATATTCAATTGATCTCCATTTTGAGGATCAACAACCACATTTAATTCTGCCTCTGGATCTGTAGTTATTGCAGCAACTAAATTAATACCAGTAAGTGGCGATTTGCTCACGCTATCAGTTGTTAAGGGTTTTTCGCCATTAAAAGGAGGAGCATCTTTATCAATAAATTGTACAATACCATCTTGCTCAATTACTGATGGATCTGAAGTTGGCAAAGCATAAAAGAATTTTGTTCCCTTATCAACCCTAACATTCATATTCACATCTGGCTGGTTTAAATCTCCACGAACTTTAATGTTACTGGTTAGATAAACAGTTCCATAAATCATATCATTATCAGCTGCGGTAGAGTTTATCGCCCTAAAATTATCAGTGCTAATGTCTAAACCAAATCTTATATTTTTAAAATCAGTTGTAAAGATATTACCATCAATTATGGCTTTCTTGCCTAAAGAATCAATCAAGGTAAAATCATCAAATCTTATACCCTGATTGTTAAAAGTAATTTCTTGAGTTGGCATCGTAAAGTACGAATTGATGTAGGCAACATTAAACGCAGCATCATTAAATTTTAAAGCGCCTAATACTTTCGGAGCAGTTGGTTCGCCTTTAACAGTAAACTGCCCAGTAATGGTTCCCTTACCTTGTCGTATTTGGCCCATACTCACACTTTCAATTTGAGTTAAATCAATTTTATCAATATTAATGGCCAAATCTAAAGCACTTTGCGGTGCAGTATAGTAAAAACCACTAGCTCTTAATTCATGTACACCTTTTAGTCTCACATCAACTTCAAAAGCGTTGTTAGTATTGTTGTTTACCAAAAGACTTAATTCGCCAAGTTCATCTTTTTGGTAACGTAATTTGTTGATGTTTAAGTTTGCCTCAAATTTCGGGGTAGATGCTAAATCTTTAACATCAACTAAACCATTTATTGTTCCGCCAACTAAAGCAGTATCAGCATCAGCGAATTTGGTTAAGGTTTCAATTTCAAAGTTTTTAAACTCAACACGCAGTGGAGAATTTGGTGTATTGTTTATGCTATTGATACTTAATAATTGAGTTCCTTGACTTAAATTAAATTGATTTGCTAAAATGCCTGATTGACCGAATTGAATATAGTTTTCTGGAGCTACGGTCCATTTTTCGTAGTCTAACAAAAGTTTATTTGGGTCGAGGTTAAACCTGAAATCTTTATTAATCGACTGGAAAATACCTGCAATTACATATTTATCTCTTCTTTGTCTGTCTCTTAAAAAGACGTTTAAATCTAGCTTGTTATTTGCAGCAGCTCCAGAAATTTCAGTGTTAAATAATACAACAGAAGGACTTTGGATACTGTTGATCGTTAAACCATAATTCAATTTTTGGTTGTTGTTATTTACCGCAAGGCGGAGGCTGTCTACATTAAAATCTCCATAAACTACTTTCGGAAACGATGCATTCATAATTAAACTATCCTTCTCGGTGTCTATTAGTCCGCTCATTCTTGAAGGCAGAAAAGTTTTAAGTTCGGGAACAAAATCTTGTAAAAATTTAGGATTGTAAAGATTTACTGCAAACCTAAAACGCTGATCAGGGATTTGAACAACCTCCCCAAATTGATAATACTTATTGATCTGATTAATTACCGCATTTCCAATTTTACTCAATTGATATTTACCATCAATTTTAGCGCTTAAAAGCTCAGATTTTAAACTTAAACTGTTTGATGTTTCATTAGAAACTGCATTAACCTGAACTGTATCTACATTAAATCTCTTTCCATCTTTTACGAGTTGCAAACCTGTAGCATAAACATCTCCATTTAAATAATCTACATCTGCAGTAGTAATATTTGCTCTAATATTTCCGGCAACTTTAAATTCAGTCGGACTAAAATTTAATTTTTGTAAATCGATTTGTTTTAAACCCACATTAGCTTTTATTGCTGGGTATTTTCCTGCCAAATTAATTTGTGCATCTAAATCGAAATTGGCATTGCTATCGGGCATGTTACCTTTAATTTTAACCAATTGATTAGCATAGGTGCCGCTCATTTTTAAGTTACGGTAATTATATTTATTGTAAACCGCACTAATTACGTTTGCATTAAATTTGGCATTGATTTTCTTTGGATCTAATCCTGTTCCAGCCACATCAGCTTTAACAGTTACTCGACCGATAGTAGCTTGTTGTTTCAATAATCTGCCTACATTAAAATTATTTAAGCTCACATTAGCTTTATAACTTTCTCTCCCTTTGGGACCTTTCATGCCTGCAACAATTACGGCATTACCCATATCAGTTTGGATATTAAGGTTGGTGTTAAAATCCGTCATTGAACCTTTAAAATTACCTCTAGCATTTATGGCGTTTGGTAATTCTATTGATGGAGGCAGCGAGCTTTTGGGTACAATAACCAACAAATCAGCCTTAGTTAAACTAAACCTTTTAATATTTAAATCTAAATAGGCTTTATTTACATCTGGCAAACCTTTAGCAATTCCGCTAATGTCTATTTGTGTGTTTTTTAAACCATTAATTTTTAGCTGAGCGATATTTAGGTTATTCATGAAACCATTTACATTGGCATTTAATGTAATCTTCTCGTTTCTATAATTAGCCGGAATTGCATCACTAAAAAATACAGCATCTCGTAAACCAATAACTGTGTTTTTAAAGTTTAAGCTTAGTTTAACACGCTCAGGATTTTTTGTTAAATCGTCTAATGATGTAAAGTTTAGCTCTGTGGTATTTTCTATACTTGTATTTGGAGTTCTTAAAACAAAGTTGGCTAGCTTAATCTGCTTATCCGTATAGGTTGCATCGCCTTTTAATTCATTTAAAGCAAAACCACTTTTATCTTTAAAAGAGCCGTTGTTTACTTTTACCAATATACCGCCATTTGCAAAGGTTAAATCACTTGCCCCAAAATCCAAATCGGTGATTTTTAGATGGTTAAAATCTAAACCTTTTGCTGGTTTTGCTCTCAAATTATCGAATTGAACAGCATTATCGTTAAAATCAACTTTCTTTAAAAATAGTGCCAATGGCGATGATTTTTCGGTAACGGTATCTTGGGTTTTAGGTAAAGTATTTGCTGGTGCAGGTTTAAATGCAAATAAAATATTCGATTTGTTTAATCTTGCTTCATCAGCATCGTATTTGCCATTTGTTAAATCTACTTTTAAGTTTACTAAACCCAACTCATTAATATTGGCAATAGCTTTGGTGGTACTTAATCTGTCATCGTAGTTAACTTTAACATTGCTAAATTCAAAATCCTGAATTTCGATGTTTGGCAGCTTGCCTGTAGTTTTTTCGGTGTCATCAACACTTTTAGTAATCTGTTGTACCAGTTCAGTTAATGGTTTTTGCTGCAGGTAATTTAATGAGGTGTTTTTTAAACTAAGTGATTTGATAACATAGTTTTGGTTGGCTAAATCGAAATTTTTTATTTTAGTTTTAAATTCTCCTAAATAAAGTTTAACATCATTGCCTGCAACATCATCTCTGTAAGTAATGCCAATATCTTCGAACAAAACTTTATCAATTCTAAATTTAAGTGGGGCTGATGTTGTATCTACTTCTGGATCTTTTTTCTCTTCGCTCATAAAGGCATCAACCAAAAAAGAAAAGTTAAAAGTAGTATCCGGATTAATTCGTTTTACATTTGCCCGTATTGTTTTTAGCTCAATGTTATTAATCTCGACGGTGTTTTTTAAAAGTTTAAATAAACTAATATCTACCTGCAATTTTTCGGCATAAAGTAAGGTGTCGCCTTGTTTATCTTCGATGTAAAATTTATTTAAAACAACATCTTTAGGCAAAGCAATCTTTATACTTTCTAAGCTAACTTCGGTGTTAGTTTTGTTTTTAAGGTAGGTTATGGCTTT
This sequence comes from Pedobacter sp. GW456-11-11-14-TSB4, assembly GCF_059424425.1. Lineage (NCBI taxonomy): Bacteria > Pseudomonadati > Bacteroidota > Sphingobacteriia > Sphingobacteriales > Sphingobacteriaceae > Pedobacter > Pedobacter sp. GW456-11-11-14-TSB4. Next base: position 325,580 of record NZ_JBWKZK010000004.1, on the reverse strand, counting down.
ATCTTTTACAAAATTTTGAACTGCTGGAATATTCAGTGATACTGCCACCAATACAACAAGAAGGATAATGCTTGCTATTATCCACAACAAAATTTTAAGACCTTTACGTAAATATTTATTCAATTGAGATGAATTTTTGATGGTAAATTTATTTTTATTGCTAATACTATGCCATTAGTATAAAAAATAAACAACGGTTAAATAAAAAAGTTCTTTAGAATATGAAGAAAAAATAGCTTAGGTTTATAGCCCGCAAAATATTTTGGGATTAAGGAATATGGAAGTACAAAATTTTACGATAAGTTATGAGACTTTTAACAGCATTAATCAACTTGAAGCAGTAGATCAGCAATTATGCTTAAAAGCCGTTGATGCAATGGCAACTTCGCATTCTCCCTATTCAAAATTTAAAGTTGGTACGGCAATTTTATTGGCAGATGGCGAAATTGTTTTAGGAAGTAATCAAGAAAATGTAGCTTATCCATCTGGTTTGTGCGCAGAGCGAGTTGCACTTTTTGGTATTGGTGCTAATAAACCAAATGCTGTAATCAAAAAAATGGCAATAACTGCTCAAACAGAATTATTTAAAATCGTTAATCCGGTTACTTCTTGTGGTGCTTGTTTGCAAGTAATGATAGAAGTAGAAAAAAGGCAAAATTCACCTATTGAAGTGTTTTTTTATTGCATAGGTGGACAGATTTTAAAAGTGAAAAGTGTTAAGTGCTTAATACCTTTTGCTTTTGTGGAGGATAGGTTGGGTATTTAATTTTTTGAACCACCTAAGAAACTTAAATTAACCTTAGATAATCTTTGTGCTTTCCGAATTTGGAGAAATCTGATTAATTGATGATCTCTGAATTTTTACCTCAGACCACGGTGCAACTTACAGCTCTTTTAATGTCCTTGGGTTTCTTAGGTGGTTTAAACATATGCACAATGCAACCCCAAATAATTGCACAACATTTTATTAAATAAACCCGATGGCAGCGAACACGCAGCTGAGGAACGAGGCAAGTAAAGCGTACAGCGGGACGAACGCTACTAAGAACTCCTGTTTTTGCTTTTCAAAATTTCTTAATTATTGATTTTAACTCATTCTAAAATCTAAAATCCGACATCGTAAATCTATTTCACAGCTTGTTAAAAACTTCCTTCGTTAATTCTATTTGCAAGCCTTATATTTACGCATCCCAAATACTTTTATAGCGAATGAGTGAAGAATTAGACCAAAATTTAAACGAAGATGCCTTGCCGGATAATCCGGAAAATAAACATTCGGTTATACCCATTAACGGACTTTATGAAAACTGGTTTCTCGATTATGCTTCTTATGTAATTCTGGATAGGGCGGTGCCGCACATACACGATGGTTTAAAACCTGTGCAACGCCGAATTATGCATTCGCTTAAAGAAATGGATGATGGGCGTTTTAACAAAGCGGCCAACGTAATTGGGAATACGATGAAGTACCATCCGCATGGCGATGCCTCTATTGGCGATGCAATGGTGCAAATTGGTCAGAAAGATTTATTGATTGATTGCCAAGGTAACTGGGGCGATCCGATTACTGGAGATAGCGCTGCAGCACCAAGATATATAGAAGCCAGGCTATCGAAATTTGCTAACGATGTTGTTTTTAATGCCGACACTACCATTTGGCAACTAAGTTACGATGGTAGAAACAGCGAACCTGTAACCTTGCCGGTTAAGTTTCCATTATTATTGGCACAAGGCGCAGAAGGTATTGCCGTAGGTTTGGCGACCAAAGTTATGCCGCATAATTTTGTGGAACTGCTGGACGCTTCGATAGAAATTTTAAGAGGCAACAGAAGTAACATTTTGCCCGACTTTTTTACTGGCGGAATGGCCGATTTTTCTAACTACAACGAAGGAATGCGTGGTGGTAGAATTAGAGTTAGGGCAAAAATTACCGAGAAAGATAAAAAGACTTTGGTAATTACCGAAGTTCCATATAGCACCACCACAGGTTCTGTTATTGATAGTATTTTGGCCGCCAATGATAAGGGCAAGATCAAAATCAAAAAAATTGAAGATAATACCGCTGCTAATGTAGAAATTGTAATTCAGTTGGCGCCTGGTATTTCGCCAGATGTAACGATAGATGCATTGTACGCTTTTACAGCCTGCGAGGTTTCAATTTCGCCGAATACCTGTATCATCAAAGATGATAAACCTCATTTTTTATCGGTTAATGATATTTTAGAGCAAAATACTAAGCACACTAAGTTTCTGTTGAAACGTGAGCTGGAAATCCGCTTGCACGAATTACAAGAGAAAATTTTCTTTAGTTCGTTGCTTAAGATTTTTATTCAGGAAGGGATGTACAAAAACCCTGAATATGAAAATGCAGCAGATTTTGAAAGTGTGGTTAGGGTTTTAAATGTATTATTTGATCCTTTTAAACCATCATTATATAGAGAAATTTTACCAGAAGATTTTAAAAAGCTGATTGATAAGCCGATGAGTAGCATTACTCGTTTTGATGTGAAAAAGGCCGATGAGCAAATGAAAGCTTTGGAGGATGAAATTAAAGTGGTAAAAGGGCATTTACGCCACTTAACCGATTATGCAATTGCTTGGTTTCAAAAACTTAAAGACAAATACGGAAAGGGTAGAGAACGTAAAACAGAAATTAGATTATTTGATAAAGTTGAGGCTAGTAAAGTTGCTTTAGCAAATGTTAAACTTTATGTAAACAGAGAAGATGGTTTTGTTGGCACAGGTTTAAAAAAAGATGAATTTGTTGCCGATTGTTCTGATATAGATGAAATTATCGTTTTTAGAGAAGATGGAAAGTTTATTGTAACCAAAGTTGCCGATAAAACTTTTGTGGGCAAGGGGATTATACATGCCCAAGTGTTTAAAAAAGGCGATGAACGTACCATTTACAATATGATTTATAGGGATGGTGCCAGTGGAACGAATTATGTAAAACGTTTTGCCGTTTTAGGGGTTACTCGCGATAAGGAATACGATTTGACAAAGGGGTCTAAAGGTTCTAAATCGTTATATTTTACTGCAAATCCTAACGGAGAAGCAGAGGTTGTAACCATACAGTTAAGGCCACACTCTAAATTAAAGAAATTGCAATTTGATTTAGATTTTGCTGAAACTGCCATAAAAGGGCGTGCCTCGCAGGGCAATATCGTATCAAAATATCCTATTAAAAAAGTGCTGTTTAAAAGCAAAGGGGTTTCTACCTTATCGGGATTAAAGATTTGGTATGATGAATTGCTTAAGCGTTTAAATGTTGATGGAAGAGGTAAATATTTAGGGGAGTTTGATGGCGATGATAGAATTTTGCAAGTAAATGCTGCTGGTTGGTATGAACTAACTTCATTTGATTTGAGTAACCACTTCGATCCGGGTATTGTTTTGATGCAAAAATTTGATCCTGAGCATGTTTATGGTTTGGTACATTATGATACCAAAGCCAAAAATTATTTCGTAAAACGATTTGTATTTGAATTGCAGCCTGCCGGAAAGGAAGTAAGTATTATTAGCGATGAGCCAGGTTCTAAAATGATTTTTATTACGGGCAAAGCCGATGCTCAAGTGCAAATTGATATAGAAAAAGGAAAATCAAAAACTCCTGAAACATTGGTTGTAGATTTAGCGGGTTTAATCGATGTTAAAGGCTTAAAGGCTAATGGTAACCGATTATCGCAACATGATATAAAACAAGTTGCATTAATTGATGCAGAGCCAGAAATTGGCATTGAACTCGTTGAGCCAATTGTAGTTGATGATGTTGAACCAATTGCTGTTGATGGTAACGTAGATCATTCGGCCACGGAAATTGATGGTGATGAAGAAGGAATAGAGACTGAGGACAAGATTATTGAAGTTGAAGCAGCTCCAGTTGTAGAAATTGAAATGCTAGAAATCGGAAAATCAGTTAAAGAGGAGAATGAAAAGGTAGAAGAGAAGATTGAGCTTCCGAAAGTTAAGAAACCAATATTTAAGTCGGAACCTATTAAAACTGAACCAAAGCCAGAAGAAAAAATGACAGAGACAAAAGTAACTGTTAAGCAAGATAAACTTATTGATAAAACAGAAGAAGCAGCTAAACCTGTTAAAAAAATAGATTTAGAGATTACCAACCCTGATGATATTAAAATTGACGACAAAGGACAGTTAGGATTTTTTTAAATTAGGACTTTAATTTCTTCAAATAAATACACAGAATAGGCACATAGATTTAAGTTGTATGTGCCTATGTTTTAAATAATACTTTGGTTTTACCAATTTAAATCTATATTTGCCTTACTCAAAGGGGTGCTTGTAAAATTGCTCAAAGTTTTGCAGGCTGAGATTATACCCAGTTTAAGGGAGGCCGGTAAATGGTAAAGTTTTAAGCTTAGCATAGCGCTAATCTAAAATCGTAAATCTAAAATCGTAAATCCTTATAACGCACCTGATGCGGATAATACCGACGTAGGGAAGAGGTTAACAGCCAAACTACTGTTTCGCCCTGAAAGCAGTTTTCTATCATTTTTTATCGCCAAATGGCAAAATGTATCGAGAATGGAAATTCAGGAATATCTACGTTTGTTTGTAGAGCAAATTAAAGCAACTTCTTATTTAGAATGGTTTGCAGTCAGTTTTGGCGTTACCGAAGTGCTTTTGGCTAAGCGCAATAACATTTTGCTTTATCCTGCCGGGATAATAGGCATTCTACTTTCATTGTATTTAAAACTGAATGCTCGTTTATATGCTGAAAGTTTATTGAGCATGTATTACTTGGTAATGAGTTTTTATGGCTGGATTATTTGGTCTAAAAGAAAAGCGAAAAATGAAGTTTTACCGGTTAGTTGGATGAGCAAACAAGAATATAAAATTGCTTTTGCAATTGCCATTGGCGGATATTTTATCTTGTATTATGCATTAGTAAATTTCACCAATTCTGATGTGCCGATTTTAGATGCTCTTGTATCATCAACTGCTTGGGCAGGAATGTGGCTGTTAGCTCGACGTAAAATAGAGAATTGGATTTTTCTAAACGTATCGAATATTGTTGCCATCCCACTGTTGTGGCATAAAGATTTGGTGCTCTTCTCTTTGCTCACACTGTTCTTATTCATCGTAGCTATTTTCGGCTACTTCGATTGGAAAAAAATTTACCAGAAACAGTTTGCAGTTGTCAATTAGCAGTTTGCAGTTTGCAATTCGCCATCAACAGTTTACAATTCGCATTTCGCAAACCTTGCAACTTTACAACTTAAAACAATTCAACAATTCAACAAAACTATGCAACCACAAACACCTACTTGGCAACAAACAGTTCGAAACTTAGCAGCTCAATCAGAGGCATTAGGTACTTTACATCCAGATGTTTTGGAAATTGCTTACCAGCAAGAATGGTTTAAATTGTATGTGCCTAAAGTTTACAATGGACCGGGCAAAACTTTACCAGAGATCTTACACTTACTCGAAAACTTAGCTTATATAGATGGTGGTTTAGGCTGGACAGTTACATTATGCAGTGGCGCTGGCTGGTTTGCAGGTTTTTTAGATCCGGCACTGGCGCAAGAAATATTTGCAAATAGAGCAGCTTGTTTTGCTGGTAGTGGTGCAGTTGGTGGTACAGCCATTAAAAATGAAAATGGTTATTTAGTAAATGGACATTGGAAATATGCTAGCGGAGCTTTACATGCAACCATTTTTACAGCAAATTGTAAATTGATTAATGCAGATGGATCGGCGATATTATCAGCTGGAGGAGAGGAGGTAATTAAATCTTTCATTTTACTCAAAGAAGAGGTTGAAATTTTGCCAGGATGGTCTTATTTCGGATTGGTGGCAACAGGTAGTCACGCTTTTAAAACGCAAGATTTGCAAGTTCCTGCGAATAGAACATTTAGTATAAATAAAGAAATTAAGGTTGATATCCCCGGATTTGACTATCCGTTTTTACAACTGGCAGAAACTACCTTAGCGGTAAATAGTGCAGGCATGGCTAAGCATTTTTTAGAATTGGTAGAGTTTTCATTTTATGGAAGAACGGGATTAAAAAGATATAATTCTGAACAAATTACATTTTTTGAAAAAGAATTGGATCATAGTAAACTCGATTATGATCAAGTTAAGAATAGCTTTTATAGAGTATTTGACAACTCCTGGCAAAGTTTAATGAAAAATGAAAAAATTGAAAATGAATTGTTAGCTGAAGTTAGTTTACTAAGCAGAAAGTTAGCGCATACTTGTAGAAGAATTACCGATACACTTTATCCTTATTGCGGGTTAGAAGCTGCAAAAAAAGACAGCGAAATTAATAGAGTTTGGCGAGATATACATACAGCTAGTCAACATGCACTCTTAACTTTTGAAAAATAGAAAGTTACAATTCTTTATTTTTCATCAATCTCAGATTTTTTTGGTAGTTAGCAATAGACTTTCCTTCATTTACAGCAAGGTCAATTGCGATTTGTTCTGTTTTAATTGCTTGTTCGAAATATTTAAGTTGATAAAGAATATGAGCTAGAGTGTCATAGTAACTACTGTTATTGCTCAATTCAATTGACCTAGTACTCCAAGTTAGTGCCTTTAGCAAATAATTGATGTTTTGTGTTCCGGTCTCATAAAAATCCCAAGCTGCGCTATTTAATATGTTAGAATAAACATTTGTGCTGTTTACTGGAATAGATAGAATAGAAATTTTCCTTTCTTTTGTGCCCATCGCGGCTACTACCATACTGTCTTTAATGGTTTTTATTATTGTTGGAGTTGGATAGGGTAAAGTTTTTAATATTTCAGATTTACGATATCTATTTTCAAGTTTGTTAATTGTATCTGCGCTAAGTATCATGTAATTTGTATCGTAAAATGGCACTGCGTTTTTAAGAAAATTAGCTGTATCACCTACACCTTTATAATATCTTAGCATTGTAGAGTTATAATTTATATGCCCATAATTTCCAGCTAAGTCTTTTAAATAATCTGATAATGCTATAGCACGTTTTATATTTTTTGTTTTGATAGCACTATTCATAGAATTATTGGAAATGGTTGATCTTACATTTGCAAATTTTCCTCCTGAACTTTGTTTGTAAACAGAATAAATATGTTGTTTATTCGAAAATGCTACTTTAAAAGCTTTGCTATCAGCATAGGGCCCAGCTTCTAAAATAAATAATACAGTTTCGTAAGTGTTTAATTGGTTAACAGGTAATATTTCAACATATTTTTCAATTAATTCAGCATTATCTGTAATGCCTATAGCCTTGCGTGTATCAATAAGCTTCCTTAAAGCATTACTATTCTTTGGGTCAGAAATATATAATGATTCAAGTTCTGAAATCGATTTTTCATCTTTTTTTTCAAGAACCTTTTCTAACATAATAACGTATTTTTCGGCAACAGGTGAGTAGCCAAATTCTTTATAAAAAACGTCTTCGTTAGCGTGTAAGAAAAGGAATGTAGGAGTTATATTAATTTTATATTTTAAGATCAGATGTTGGGTAGATGGATTATCTGTTGAAGTTTCATAAACTACAAAATTGTCTTTCATCAATTTTAATAACTCTTCAGTGCGCAAAGTAGATTTTGCTTTTTTTTCTAGAATTGCATCAGTGTTGTTTTCGATTACTAACAATATTGGCTTCTTATTGAGTCTGGAAAGTTCAAGTGCTTTTTGGTAATTTTTAGCACTGCTAATTTCTTGTGCGACAGCTAAAAATGGAGTGATGAATAGGATTAAAGCACAAAAAACTAGTTTCATTACATTGTAAATTTGTATCAATGTAGCTAAAAAAAAATCCCCATTCAAATTTGAAGAGGGATCTAATCTATTTATGTAAGTTTTACTGATACTGAATATAACTAGGGATTGGTTTTAGCTTCATTAATTCTTCGGGTGTCATTAAACGTTTTGGTTCTTTCTTTAAATCATTTTTATAGAAAATTTTAAAGCCAGTAAACTGTACTGGTTCGCCATAAATAAAGTGACGGTAAGTGCCCAATTTCAAATCTGGTTCTCCCCATCCATCCATGTGCATTACTACTTGTACTTCTGGTCTTAATTTAATGCTCTTATAGTTCGTAACCATCTTTTTTGTAAAACGATGCACAACAAAAACTTTAGGCGTTAAATTATGTTTTTTAACAAGGTCTGCTAAATATCCAGTTACATAATTTAAATCAGCAGCATCATAAGTGCCAATTTTCTTACCAGGAAGAGAGCCATCTTTCATAGAAAATTCTGGATCTATTCCTAAATGCACATTAGGCATAATTAAGTATTTTTCGATGTGGGGTAATTCTGCTTTAATATTACTCAATGCAACTTGTAAATCTAAAAATACAATGGTGTTTGGTCTCATTGCAGCAATTTTTAAAACAGAATCAATCTGTTTATTGCCCATTCGGTTTATGTATTTTCCATCTTTACCAGGTGTACCACTAGCTACAGCTGCAATATAATGTAAGCCAGCTTGTACTGGTGTAGCGGGATCTACTTTTTCCCAATGTCTAATTTCTTTGTTTAAACGAGACCACATTTCTTTTGGTGCATACTCGCCCAAAGCTCCCATTTTTTTAGAGTGTAAGTTTCCGTAATAAACCACAATACGTTTAAAAGGTAAAATTGCACCATCTAAAGGATAAGGCTGATTTTTAACTGGCCACTTGCCTGTTGTATCGCCATTGGCTAATTTGTTTATAATCTCATTGTATTTGGCGGTATCTACTGGTGCACGTAAATTTTCTTCTTCAACTTTAGTTGTATCAGTTTTAGCTGTTTTTTCACCTGGCTTTTTTGCATCAGAAGTGCATTGGTTAAAAGCTGTAATACTTGCAAAAGCTATAAATAAGCCAACAACATTTTTTGTTATTTTCATGGGTTTTTGTAATTAAAAATTGATATTCTAATATCGTAAAAGTACATTTTTTAACAATACTGGATTGTTAAAATTATCCACACCTCAACTAATTGTTGATAAGCATTTAAATTTATACCTTACTATTTAAATTTATTGAATTTACCGAAAACACCTAACGGTAATTTTACACCAGATGTAGCTTGCAAATATAATTCTCCAGTTTCTAGGTTTTTTACTTGCGGATAGGAAGTTTTGATCAAGTTTTCTACAATAACAGATGAAAAACCTAACGAATAGGTATTCAGAATCAAAAAGTGCTCTTCATCATCTAACAATTGAACAACATCTTGCATCATTTCTTGAATATGGTCTTCTAATTTCCATTTTTCTCCATTAGGACCGTGGCCAAATGCAGGCGGATCTAAGATAATTCCATTGTACTTTTTGCCGCGTTTTAGCTCACGTTTTACAAACTTTAAAGCATCCTCTACCACCCATCGCACATCTTTTAAATTTGATAATTCTTGATTTTCGTTGGCCCAATTTACAACCTGCTTTATCGAATCAACGTGAGTTGTATCAGCTCCCGCTGCTTTTGCAACTAGTGATGCGGCACCAGTGTAAGCAAAAAGATTAAGTACTTTCGGACTAGGAGTTTTAAATTTTTTAATAGATGATGAAATATAGTCCCAGTTAACTGCTTGCTCCGGAAAAACACCAACATGTTTAAAGGAAGTTAAGCCTAAGCGTAAATTAATGCTAATGTCGTCATTTTTATAATTTACATTCCAACGATCTGGTACACTTTTATCGGCTTTTAACCACTCGCCACTTGTTGCAGAGCGCCCTTTAAAATTAATATGTGTTCTTTTCTTCCACTCTTGTGGAGATAAAACCTTTTTCCAAACCGCTTGTGGTTCTGGCCTAGACAATACCAAATTGCCAAAGCGCTCTAATTTTTCAAAATCGCCGCAATCTAATAGTTCGTAGTCTTTCCAGTGAGTTGGTGTTAAAAGGCTTATCATATTGAATTTTATGTAATTATTCTAAACGTCAAAGTTATTCAAAATATCTCTATTCTATAGAACACATTGTCGGTTTAGTAACAAAGGAGGATTAAAGTTTCCCTTTTGCAGCTTTCATAAAGCGACTGGCAAATACAAAATCATTCAGTTCTGCAATATCAGTTTTCGAGATTTCTTTGTTAGAACCTTCCCAGAATTTTTTTCCCTCGTGCAAAAAGATAATGTAGTCTCCAATACCCATAACCGAGTTCATATCATGCGTTACAACAACAGTGGTGGTATTATATTCTTCGGTTAATTCTTTAATTAATTCGTCAATTACAATAGAAGTTTTAGGGTCTAATCCAGAATTTGGCTCATCGCAAAATAGATATTTTGGATTCATGGCAATTGCTCTGGCAATACCTACACGCTTTTTCATCCCTCCAGAAAGTTCGGCAGGATAGAGCTTATTTTTACCATCTAAATTAACACGTTCTAAACAGAAATTGGCTCGGTCTAATTTTTCACTTCTACTTTGTTCCGTGAACATATTTAAAGGAAACATGATGTTTTCTTCCACAGTCATCGAATCAAATAGTGCAGATCCTTGAAAAAGCATGCCTATTTCTTTTCTAATTTCAATCCTTTCTTCGAAATTTAGTTGGGTAAACTCTCTATCATCATACAAAACACTTCCTTGTTCTGGCTGATGTAAGCCAATCATACATTTCAACAAAGTTGTTTTTCCAGAACCCGAACCTCCAATAATTAAATTGGTAATCCCTTCTTTAAAAGTGCCTGAAATTCCTTTTAAAACTTCATTATCGCCAAACGATTTGTGGATGTCTTTAATCTCGATCATAATAATAATTGGGTTACCAGATAATCACAAGCTAAAATACTTATACAACTTACAACAACTGCACGTGTACTAGCTTGGGCAACTTCTAAAGCACCACCTTTAACATAAAAACCTTCGTATGCAGGTACAGATGTGATGATAAATCCAAAAACAAATGCTTTTGTTAATGCAACTGTAATGGTATAGGGGTTAAAATCGGTAGTAATACCTTGTATATATTCTGCTGCAGTTACAGCTCCAGAAAGCGTGCCGCCAAAATATCCGCCAGTAATACTTAATACCATAGATATTATTACCAAAACAGGAACCATAGTAATGCCGGCCAATATTTTAGGCAAAATTAAATAGCCTGGGGCATTAATGCCCATAATTTCTAAGGCATCAATCTGTTCAGTTACTCTCATTGTGCCTATTTCTGATGATATAGCCGAGCCAATTTTACCTGCCAAAACAATTGCACTAATTGTTGGACTTAGTTCTAAAATACTCGAGTCGCGATTTACAGAACCGATAATTGTTTTTGGAATTAAATCGCTTACCAATTGAAAGGCGATTTGTAAAGTCATTACCGCTCCAATAAACGTAGAGATGATACTTATTAAACCCAAAGAACCAACACCAATAAAATCCATTTGCTGAAAAATAGCTTTTACATATATTTTAGTTTTCTCGGGTCTTCTAAATACTGCTTTTAACAACAGTATGTACTTGCCAAAATTGGTAAAGTTCATTTAATAAAAATTAGCTAGTGTAATTACAATATTATACAAAGAAACAACAAAAAAAGTTCTGGCTTTGTGTGTTTATTAAAAAATATTATTGTTTACCCGTTTAAATACGCTTTTTTTGCTTTATATAAACATTTCTAAGATTTATGAATGCTATAATTACTGGAGCAACAAAAGGTATTGGTAAAGCAACTGCCTTAAAATTAGCACAAAGTGGATACAATTTAGCTTTATGTGCCAGAACCGAGGCCGATTTGATAACGTTACAACAAGAATTGGAATTATTTAACGTAAAAGTTTTCGTAAAAGTTTCAGATTTTTCTCGCAAAGCTGAAGTGTTATCTTTCATAGAATTTGTAAAATCTAGCTTCAATAAAATTGATGTTGTTGTAAACAATGCTGGTGTTTTTTTGCCAGGAAGTTTGCTCGATGAAAATGACGAAAGCTTTGAGTTTCAGCAAAACCTCAACTTAAATTCAGCTTATTATTTGGCAAAAGAATTTGGTAAAATAATGCGAAATCAATCATCTGGGCACCTATTTAACATCTGCTCAATTGCTAGCAAAGCTGTTATTGGAAATGCTGGCAGTTACAGTGTAACAAAAACAGCGATGCTAAGTCTTAATAATGTATTGCGTAAAGAATTAGCTCAGTACAACGTTAAAGTTACGGCAATTTTGCCAGGTAGTACATTAACAGCATCATGGGATGGAACAACAATTAACCCAGCTAAATTTGTACAACCAGAAGATGTTGCCAATGCCTTACATGCTATTTTAAATTTAAGTAGCGGAGCAAACGTTGATGAAATTATCTTAACGCCTTTAAATTTTTAGTTTTTACCAATAGGAGAGGAGATCGTTATGGAAAAGAGATTGTTTAGAAATGAGCACGATAAGGTAGTAGCAGGTGTGTCATCTGGTTTAGCAGAGTATATGCAGGTTGATATTACAATAGTTAGATTGCTTTTTGTGTTGTCAACATTGTTTTTAGCAGGTGGAGGGATTATAGTTTATATCGTAATGTGGATTGTAGTACCAGTTAACAATGATCCAGTAGCTAAAATGAAGAAATTTAATGAGCAGTTTGAAAAGCATAAATCAGCTTTTAATGGCCCATTTGATGCGCCAAAAAATACTGCAGAAACCAAATGGAATACTCCAAATACTGATTTTAACACATTTAATGACATGAACAGCTTTCAAAAACCACAGTCTAATGATACGGGCAGAACCATTGGCGGATTAATCTTATTGGTATTAGGGTTTTACTTTTTGCTCAGACAATTAGATATTTTGCCTCATTGGTTAAACATCTGGAAGATATATAAACTTTGGCCTTTAGCACTAGTGGCAATTGGTATCAGCTTAATTTTTAGAAATCAGCGAAAAACAGAGTGGGATAATTTTAAAAAAACCACGGAAGAGGCTCAAAAAACACAAACAGAAAAGCTTGTTGAGGATGCTGTAGTTTTAAAAGATGATAATGATCAGCCTTTGCCAAACGCTTAAATAAACCAAAATCGTTAATTTTAAAGATACGGAAATGAAATTTGATAGAATAATTTGGGGTGTGCTACTTTTATTTATTGGTGGCGTACTATTATTAGATAATTTTGATATAATTAATTTTTACTGGAGAAACGTTTGGAGTTTTTGGCCAATAATCTTAATCATTCTTGGTGTTAACATGCTTTTCAACAAGAATAATTCACAAACTGGTAACATCATATCATTAGCTATTTTAGTAATCGCTTTATCTGTACTGTTTGTAAAAGGGCAACAAGAGCCAACTAATAAATTTTGGTGGAACAATAATGTTAGGCACAATATAGATATTGATGACGACGAAGACAATGATACTGATGCTGAGAAACTGAGTTTTGTTGAGCCTTATAATGGAGCAGATTCTGCAAAAAAAACAATTTTAAATTTATCGGGCGGTGGTACATCTTTTGATTTAAAAGGTGAAACTGATAGTTTGTTTTTTGCTGAAGTAAGAAAAAGAAATGGTGAATTTTCGTTAACTAAAACCACATCAGATAGTGTAAATACGTTAACTTTTAAAATGCAAAACAATAAAAAAAGTTATTCGTTTGGCAACGGCACTAGTGTTGATGTTCATTTAAATACAAAACCCATTTACGATATGAACTTAAAAATGGGAGCTGGAGAATTGAAATTTGATTTAGCAAATTATAAGGTTAGAACCCTAAATTTTGATGGAGGAGCAGCTGAGCTAAATATTAAGATTGGCGCATTGCTACCAATTACCGACGTAAATGTTAAAACTGGAGTGGCAGATGTTAAAATCGAAATTCCTGAAGGTTCTGGTTGCCGAATTAAAACTAAAACAGGCTTGTCATCTAAAGATTTTACCGGTTTTACTAAAATAAGCGAAGGTTTATACGAAACGCCAAACTATCAATCAGCATCTAACAAAGTATTCATCAACTTTGAAGGTGGCATTAGCAGTTTTGAGGTAGATCGATATTAATCGTTTATAGCTATTCTTAAAAAGATGTATATTAGTATGTTGCTAATATGCATCTTTTTTTTGTCCTAATGTAATCATCCACAAAGCAATGGAATATACAGTTGTAATAAATGGTAAGCCCGAAGGTCCATTTAGTCTCGAAGATTTGAAGAAATTACACATCAGGCCAGATACATTTTTGCGTAAGCCGGGCATGGATGATTATAAAGAAGCCCATCAGATGAAAGAAGTAAGAGAGTTTATGGGCTTTGTTGCTCAACAGGCAGCTCCTCAATATTACGCTTCTTTTGATCAGCGATTTTTAGCCATGGCACTAGATTATTTTTTCGTGATATTGTTTTATGTGATTTTGATGTTGGTTGCCTACATATTTATAGATACGCAAACATTTAAAACCGCGATTTTTGTAGTTTTTCTGGGAGTTGTTCCGTTAACCAAATATATCTATGCTTCAATTGCCGAAGCTTCGGTAAGTCAGGCAACTTGGGGTAAGCGATTAGTAGATATTAAAGTTGGCGACATGTATGGCAATAAACTAACCCTGTTTACTTCTACAATGAGAAACTTCTCCAAAATCTTTTCTAACATTACCATTGGTATTGGTTACTTGTATTGTTTCATGAATAAAAAACAACAATGCTTGCATGATGTTATTGCCGGAACATTAATCGTAAAACAGAGATTGCTTTAGCGTATAAATCATCAACTCTGTTGTTAAAGAAAGCATAACAACTTTGCAACAATTTAACAATCCATCAATATAACAATTAAACATTTCCTATATCTTTGCTCACCATGCAAGAAATGAATAATCCTATCCAATTAGAAGGTGGTTATTGTAATAGCCTAACGCAATATTCGCGGTTTTTAACAAGAGAAGTAACTATTGGCAACACACCAATGGGAGGTTCAAATCCGATCCGTATTCAGAGTATGACAACTACTGATACCATGGATACCATTGGTACTGTTGAGCAAACCATCAGGATGGTAGAATCAGGCTGCGAATATGTTCGTATCACAGCACCAAGCATAAAAGAAGCAGAAAATTTAGCCAACATTAAAAAAGAGCTTCGCTTACGCGGATATGATGTTCCACTAATTGCTGATATTCATTTTACACCAAACGCAGCAGAATCAGCAGCTCGTATTGTCGAGAAAGTTCGTGTTAACCCAGGCAATTATGCGGATAAGAAGAAATTCGAAAATTTAGCATATACGCAAGACACTTATCAAGCAGAGCTTGAAAGAATTTATAAAAAGTTTACGCCTCTAGTAAAAATCTGTAAAGAATATGGTACCGCAATGCGGATAGGCACCAACCACGGTTCTCTGTCAGATCGTATTATGAGCCATTATGGTGATACACCTCGCGGAATGGTCGAGTCTGCAATGGAGTTTATCCGCATGTGCGAAGATTTGAAGTTTTACAATTTGTGTATTTCTATGAAAGCAAGTAATACGCAAGTAATGGTTCAGGCCTATCGTTTATTGGTAGAAACAATGGTGAAAGAAGGGATGAATTATCCTTTGCATTTAGGCGTAACCGAAGCTGGTGACGGTGAAGATGGCCGTATCAAATCTGCTGTTGGGATTGGAACTTTATTGGCAGATGGTTTAGGAGACACCATTCGCGTCTCATTAACTGAAGATCCAGAATTTGAAGCACCAGTTGCAAGAGCATTAGCTAATCGTTTTGAAAAGTCTGGAAGTCCGAAGTCCGAAGTCCGAAGTGATGGCGCTTTAACCTTCCAACCTTCCAATCTTCCAACAGCTTGTCATCCTGAGCCTGTCGAAGGACAAGCTTACAACCCATTCCAATATAAACGTAGAGTTACAAATGAATTAGAAAACTTGGGTGCACATCAAGTACCTCGAGTAATCATCAACATTGAAAAAGAAAATTTAAAAGATCCTGCCACTTTAAATGCTGTTGGTTTTAATTATTCAGCATTGCTGGATAAGTATAATTTAACAGATCAAGCTTGTGATATGGTTTATTTAGGTGATCAGTTGCCTTCTTTCTCATTTCCGGGCGGATTGAAACAGCTTTATAATTATCCAACTTGGTTAAAGCTGGCAGATAAGCAAAATTGTCATCCAATATATAGTTTAGCCGATTTTACAAATGCTCAGCAAAAAGACGATAAGCTAAACTTTGTAAAAGTTATGGCCGAAGAACTGGAGGTTGATCAGATTATCAACTTGCACAATGTGATTTTGGTTTTAACTACCAATGAGGAAAATGCAATGCAAACCTTAAGAAATGCTTTTGTTAAGTTGTTGGCTGCTGATGTGAAAATTCCGGTGATTGTAGAGCGAACTTTTAACGACCTAACGGTTGATGATTTTCAATTATACAGCTCTACTGATTTTGGAGGTTTACTAATTGATGGATTTGGCGATGGTGTTTGGATCAATGCTCCTGAAATTCCTTTATCAGTAATTAATTCTACATCGTTCGGTATTTTACAAGCTACACGTACCCGTATTTCGAAAACAGAATACATTTCTTGTCCGAGTTGCGGACGAACATTGTTCGATTTGCAGGAAACCACACAAGCCATTAGAGCCAGAACTTCTCATTTAAAAGGAATTAAGATTGGGATTATGGGCTGTATTGTAAATGGTCCGGGTGAAATGGCTGATGCTGATTATGGGTATGTTGGTGCAGGAGTAGATCGAATTACATTGTACCGCGGACAAGAAGTGGTTAAGAAAAATGTAAATACTGCCAATGCAATTAACGAGCTTATAGAAATTATTAAAGGTGATGGTAATTGGGTTGAGATAGTGTGATCGTCACCCTGAATTTATTTCAGGGTCAGCTTAAAACGAACAGATGCTGAAATAAACAGCGAAGCTCTCTTGAAGGCAAAAATCAATAAACACAACTGAAAAATTCAGCATGATGTAGTTTTATACTCCTTCGCTAGTTCGTGTTTTTAACTCAGTCTTACTCTATAGAAAATTACGAGTTCCCCCAAGCGGTAATCACCACATTTCTGTTGCCACCATAATTTCTGTGTTCGCATAAATAAATCCCTTGCCAAGTGCCTAAAGCAGGTCTACCATTTCTAATGGGTATTAAAACAGAAGTATCCAGCAAAGCTGATTTAATATGAGCAGGCATATCATCTGAGCCTTCATAATCATGCTGATAATCTGGATCATTTTCTTTTACCGCTTTATTAAACCACATCTCAAAATCTTTACGAACAGTTGGATCGGCATTTTCATTAATAGTTAGCGATGCTGATGTATGCTGGATGAAAACTTGCATCATGCCAATTTTAAATTCCTTAATTTCTGGAATATACTGCAAAATTTCATCAGTAATTAAATGAAAACCTCTACTTCTGGCTCTTAAGCTTATTGTTTTTTGAATCATCTCTATTTTCTATTGTCATGCTAAGCTTAGTTGAAGCATCTCTTTAAAAATACATTATAGAGATCCTTCACTTCGTTCTGGATGACAAAATTGTGGTTAATACTTAAAATCTTCTCTTCCCGGACTAAAAATATCCAGCAATGTACAATCGGTAACAGCTCTTCCGCCATGCGGTACATTGCCTGGTATTAAAACAAATTTACCTGTATCTAAAATTTGAGTTTCTTCACCAACGGTCATTTCAAACTGGCCTTTTAACACAAAAGCACATTGGTGGTGTGGGTGACTATGAATAGGCGAGTCGCTACCAGCTTTAATATCAATAAAATTGATTGTATTCTGATCTGTATGTATCAACTTAGAGAAAAAACCCGGGCTCATTTCTTTCACTTCAATATCAGCAAATTCTCGGAAAATATCTTCGTTCATGTTGTGTAAAATAGAATGTAAAGATAAATTAATTAGTTATTCAGAGCTAAACGAATAATCTTTTTTCACCAATATAAACCAACAATGAGGTGTACTTTCATAATCAAAAATTTCAATAAATTTAAATCCTACCTTTTCTAAAACGTTTCTTGATGCATGGTTTCCAACGTCGGCTATTGCATAAATAGTATCTAGTTTTAATTCTTCAAAACCATATTTAATACTTGCATAGGCAACTTCTGTTGCAAAGCCTTTACCCCAATACTTTGGTAAAAGTCGATAACCTAATTCATAAAAGTTATTGTGTCCATTCATCTCCTCTGTTATTAATTTTAAGCCTCCCCAGCCTAAAAATTCAGCCGTTTGTTTGTCAATAACAGCTAAACGACCAACCCCATTTTTTAAATATTGTGCTTGAATAAATTCGATGTTTTCTTGCGCTTCATTTAAATTTTTTATCGGTTGGTTTCCAACAAAGCGCTGTACCTCGAGATTTGAAATAAGTTCAAACATTCCCTTAACATCATTATGATCTAAGTTTCTTAAAATAAGTCTTTCGGTTTCTATCAAAAATCGCATTTCATAAAAATAAATAGTAGGCCTATCGGTTGGTGTCTCAAAGACCAAACATTACACTTCATTTTAACACTTTAAAAATCCATATAATCGAAATTAATATTTTCTAACTTAATCAAACCTCTTTCAAAAATAACATGCTCTTTTCGCAAACCTGTAAAAGCTGCGCTGGCAAAGTTTCCTTTTCGTAAGGATGAGATGCGCCATATACGTGATTTGCGCCTGCTATCTTTACCAATCTGCTGTTTAGGTTTGCTCCGTTAAGTTTTTGTGCGTGTTCAAAAGGTACATTTACATCATCATCCCCTTGCACAATCAGCCACGGAATATTTATTCGCTTTGCGTTTGCTAAAATATCAAACTGCTGTTGGTTAGCTTCAAAATCTTCTAGCAAAGTTAAATTTAGAGGCATTTTTTCTTTAGTTCTAGCATTGATCACCTCAATTTTGCCATCTTTTCTCCAACTGTCTTCCTGTTCTTTTTTCCATAAACTATTAAAAGCAGAAATTGCGCTCCAAGTAATTAAACCCTTCACATACGGATTATTTGCTGCCTGCAAAATTGCCAAACCACCACCACGACTATGGCCTATTAAAAACACAGAATCAACTTTTAGATTTTCAATAGCATAATTAATCACCAAATCTACGTCCAGCATTTCTTTACTAATGGTGTTTGATGCAAAACTTTTCATGTCTGTAATATCGGTAAGCTTCTCCGGATCAACTCCGCTATGCGATAAATTGAATTTTAAATATCGAAAGCCTTGTTGCGCAAAATGCCTGGCAACCAAGTTGTGTGCACCCCAATCTTTAAAACCTTTAAAGCCATGTACAAAAATTACCAAAGGTGCATTTGTATTTCTATCGTCATAAGTAATGTCGCCATTTATGGTTTTTTGCTCGGCACCAATTATAGAAAAAGTATTTTGAAGGATCATAATCTGTATTTAAATTACATTAATACCAATATAACAAATTTTATTTTGGGATGGTTTACCTAAATTCAGGTAATTTAAAATCTTTCTAAATTAGGGCTAAATTACAGCTCAATGACAGATTTACCACTTAACGTTTTTACTTTTGTTTTGCTAAAAATAACAGGCTAACCCTATTTTGGAATATTTAAAGATTATTGCATTTACACACAAGCAAATTGACCTAAAAGCTTTAGGTAAATTGGTGATATGTGAGCATACGCTGGATGATAGGTTGAGGAATATCCAATCAGAACTAAATATTAGAGAGATATTTTATGTTGGTACTTGTAATCGCGTAGAATTTATTTTTACTTCAACAGCAGCATTAGATAAAGAATTCATCAGTCGTTTTTTACATGTTTTGGATATGGGCTTGCCCGAACAATACATGGAGCAGTTTATTGCAAATGTTTCTGTTTACGAAAAAACGCAAGCTTTTAACCATTTATTGCGCACATCTTGCTCTTTAGAGAGTTTAGTTGTTGGCGAAAAAGAAATTTTAGCACAAGTTCGTAAAGCTTATGAAGCATGCAGGGTTGCTGGTTTTACCGGCGATTATATGAGAATGATCATGAACCGGGTAGTTAAAACTGCTAAGGAGGTTTATACACATACCAATATTTCAAAAAATCCTGTATCTATCGTTTCATTAGCTTATCGCAAATTGCGTGAACTAAATGTATGTGCCAATTCTCGTTTGTTAATTATTGGCGCTGGCGAAACGAATAAAAACATAGCTCAATATCTTAAAAAGCACAAATATGCCAACTTTTCTATTTTCAATAGAACGGTAGAAAATGCCGAAAGTTTGGCAAAAGATTTAAATGGTACGGCTTATCCCTTAACTGAATTAGAAAATTATAGTAAAGGATTTGACGTAATTATAACCTGTACAGGATCTACTGAGCCAATTATTACCGAAGAAATTTACAATAAGTTACTTAACGGCGAAACTGGTAAAAAGGTAATTGTTGATTTAGCCATTCCAAACGATATTGCACCAGAAGTAGTTAAAAATTTCCCATTACATTACATTGAGGTTGAATCGTTAAAAGAAATAGCTCGTAAAAATATTCAAGAGCGTTATGATGAATTGATTAACGCAGAACAAATTATCGAAGCAAATATTAGTGAGTTTGATGCTGTTTTACGCCAACGTAAAATTGAAATTGCGATGAGCGATGTGCCTCAAAAAATAAAAGACATTAAACATAAAGCAATTAATGCTGTTTTTGCCGAGGAAATCAATACACTTGATGATAATTCGAGGGCGGTATTGGAAAAAGTAATGGATTACATGGAAAAGAAATACATTAAAATTCCAATGGTGATGGCAAAAGAAATTTTGGTTAAAAACAGTTAATAGTTAGGAGAATTGAGATTTGAGATTGTTTGCAATAGAATAACCTTATAACTCTCGTTTTTTCTTTGAGGTCTTAGGTATAATAAGACAACATTACAACATTTCAACCACCCAACATTTCAATTCTAATCAATCATTCAAAATTCTTAATTTAGCAGAAAATCTTATAAAAAAGTGAAGAAAGTAATTATCGGTACCCGTGGAAGTGATTTAGCCTTATGGCAGGCAAACCATACTAAAGATAGATTAGCAAGCATCGGAATTGAGGCAGAGCTAAAAATTATTAAAACGCAGGGCGATAAAATATTAAATCTTCGTTTAGATAAATTAGAAGGTAAGGGTTTTTTCACTAAAGAATTAGAAGAAGAACTTTTAGGTGGTACAATTGATATCGCTGTTCACTCACATAAAGATTTGCCTACAACTAATCCGCCAGGATTAATTATTGCTGCGGTTACAGAACGTGAAGACCCATCAGAATTATTACTAGTTTTAAAAGATACGGTAGATGTAACCCAGAAGTTATCGCTAAAAACCGGTGCAATTGTAGGTACATCGTCAAATAGACGTAAGGCACAAATGTTGGCTTTAAGGTCTGATTTGAATATTGAAGATTTACGCGGTAACGTGCCAACACGTATACAAAAGTTACGCAATGAAGATTACGATGCTATTTTATTAGCGAAAGCTGGTGTAAATAGATTAAATATAGATTTAAGCGAGTTTCACGTAGAAGTTGTAGATACAACAGAATTGGTTCCGGCGCCAGCTCAAGGTGCTTTGGCTATTCAAATTCGTGAAAATGACAATGAACTTTTTACTGCTTTACAACAAATTAACGATACCGAAACGGCCGAACAGATTGCTGTTGAGCGTAAAGTTTTAAACCTTTTCGAAGGTGGTTGCCATATGCCTTTGGGCTGTTATTGCAAAAAGGAAGATGGCTTGTTTGAAGTTTGGACCTCGAAAGCTGAAACGGATAATGACTTTCCGGATAGACTTTTTATAAGAGCTGAAACTACAGAAGGTTTAGCCGAAAAAATTGTAGCGAAGTTTGATAAAGAAAGAAAAATGCCAGCTAAAGTTTTCATTTCTAGAGAAATTGGCGAACATAGCTACTTTAGAAAAGCTTTAACTAAACACAATATTGAAATTGATGGGCGTTCATTGATCCGTACTTTCCCGATCGTGAATATTTTAGATCCTTTTTATTTAAAAAATATTGATTGGATCTTTTTTAGCAGTAGAAACGGAGTAGAATATTTTTTTAAGTTAAATCCTAGTCTGAGCAAAAAAGTAAAATTTGGAGTTGTTGGTCGCGGTTCTGAAGCTACGCTTAGAAAGTTTGGTCATTTGGCCGATTTTGTTGGCGAAAGTGGAGATATTGTTGAAGTTGCAGAAGAGTTTGCAAAACTAGTTGCAGGAGAAACGGTAATGTTTCCAAGAGCACAAGATTCGCTTTTAACCATCCAAAAATCTTTAGGCGCTGATACAAAGATTATAGATTTACCGATCTATGAAACTGTTGTTGCCGATGATATTGATGGTACTACAGCTGAGGTTTTAATCTTTACTAGTCCGAGTAATGTAGATGCTTACTTTGCTGAAAACTTATTAGACCCAGAACAAAAAGTAATTGCCATTGGAAATTCTACTGGCAAAAAATTTGATGAAATGGGAGTTAAGTATTCACTGCCATATTCGCCAGATGAAATTGGTTTAGCAGAAGCGGTTTTTGGGATTTAATCCCCTCCCAGCCTCCCGCCGCGGCGGATGGGGTGTTTTTAGATTTTTAGTACAGAATTTTATTTAATAAACCTGATAGCAGTGAATCCCGATTTTTCATCGGGAGTAACGAATAGCAGGACTATCCAAACAAAAGAACCACTGCATTTGCTTTTCAAAAAAATGAGATTTAGGTTATGATACTCCTTGTAAAAATAAATACGTTTGTAGCGTAATAAATGTCAACAGTAAATTTATGTTCAGACCACGTAGGTTAAGAAAAAATCCAGTTGTTAGAGAGTTAATTGCCGAAACGCGATTGTCTAAGGATATGTTTATTTATCCTTATTTTGTAGTGCCTGGTAACGGAGTTACGAAAGCCATTGATGCCATGCCTGGAATTAACCATTTTTCTACAGATACTTTGTTAAAAGATGTAGAAAAAGGTTTAAAATTAGGCCTAAACAAAATTATGCTTTTTGGTGTGGGCGATGAGAAAAGTGCTGATGCTAAATCTGCTTACGATCCACATTCTTTGGTGCCAGTTGCGGTTAAACAATTAAAACAAAACTTTGGCGACGATTTATATGTAGTTACGGATGTATGTGTTTGTTCTTACACTACACATGGGCATTGCGGTATCATGAAAGATGATTACATCCAAAATGATTTATCGGTTGATTTGATTGCCAAAATGGCCTTAACACATGCAGCAGCAGGTGCTGATATGTTAGCGCCATCTGATATGATGGATGGCAGAGTTGCGGCAATTAGAAGTAGCTTAGAGCAAAATGGTTTTGCAAATACTGCGATTATGAGCCATGCAACCAAATTCGCATCGGCCTATTATGGTCCGTTTAGAGAAGCAGCAGATTGTGCGCCAAACAAAGGCGATAGAAAAGCTTACCAAATGGATTTTAGAAATGGAACCGAAGCTGTTAGAGAAGCCTTGTTGGATGAAAGCGAAGGCGCAGATGTGCTGATGGTAAAGCCTGCCTTGGCTTATTTAGATATCATTAGCAAATTGAAACAAAATAGCGATTTACCAATTGCTTGTTACAATGTATCTGGCGAGTACTCGATGATTAAAGCAGCTGCACAAAAAGGCTGGATAGATGAACAAAAAGTAGTGATGGAAACAATGCATGCTTTTGCTAGAGCAGGAGCGAGTATTATTACCACTTACCATATTAGAGATATAGTAGAGAATAATTGGATGTAATTTTAAGCTGAAAGCTTAAAGCAAAAAGACTAAAGCTCATTTTATAACGCTTAGTCTGGGTCTTTCAGCTTTGGTCCTTCAGCTTTTACCTTAATAAAAATGTTAGAACAGTTAAAAAAGATATTCTCAGGAAACGAAGAAGAGATGCCGGTAAATACAGGTAGTAAACCTGATATTAGTAGAGAAAAATCGGCAGAGTTGTACGCAAAATCTAAAACCTATTTTCCGGGTGGAGTAAACTCTCCGGTGAGGGCTTTTAAATCTGTTTACGGAACGCCACTGTTTATACAAAAAGGGGATGGATGCTATATTTGGGATGCCGATGGTAATCAATTTATAGATTTTTGCGCAAGTTGGGGTCCGCTAATTTTAGGGCATAACAACGCAAAAATTAGAGAAAAAGTAATTGAAGTAATGCAAAATGGCATGAGCTTTGGCGCACCAACTGCATTAGAAAATGAGTTAGCAGAGCTGATTATTAAGAACAACCGTTTTGTAGAAAAAATCCGTTTTACGAGCTCAGGAACAGAAGCTGTGATGTCGGCCATACGCTTGGCTCGTGGTTATACGGGTAAAGATAAAATTATCAAATTTGAAGGTTGTTACCATGGACATAGTGATTCGCTTTTGGTAAAAGCTGGTTCAGGGTTGGTAACATTTGGAGAAACATCTTCCGCGGGTGTGCCTAAATCCTTTGCCGAAGAAACCATTGTTATTCCGCTAAATGACACAGATGCAATTACCAAAGCTTTCGAACAATTTAAAGGTCAAGTTGCCGCAGTAGTTATAGAAGGTATTCCGGCAAATAACGGTTTAATTTTACAAGACCAAACTTATATTGAATTTTTAAGAAAAGCCTGTACAGAAAATAATGCTTTATTAATTTTTGATGAAGTGATTACAGGTTTTAGGGTCGGTTTTGAAGGTGCTGCGGCACATTACGGCATTAAGCCGGATATTGTAACTTACGGCAAAATTATAGGTGGCGGTTTACCAGTAGGGATGTATGGTGCTTCTGCAGATATTATGGCGCATGTATCGCCTGATGGCGGTGTTTACCAAGCAGGAACACTTTCGGGTAATCCGGTAGCTATGGCTGCAGGTATTGCTACTTTAACAGAACTTTTAAAATCAGGTTTTTATAAAGACTTAAACCAAAAAACTAAGGATTTTGTAGATAGCATACAACGTTTTGCAACAGCAAGAAATTATAAATTTAAAGTATTTACGGTAGGTTCTATTTTTTGGTTTGCCTTTACTGATAAGGATGTTAAAACGGCCGATGATATTGATCCGAATAGTATGGAGAAATTTAAAATTATGCACCGCGAATTATTAAATAGAGGAATTTATCTAGGTCCTTCGGGTTATGAAGTAGGTTTTGTATCTGCTGCCCACACAAAAATAGAATTAGAAAAAGCTAAGAGAGCTATTTTTGATGCTTTGGATTTAGTTTTTAGTAAAAAGTAACGGATCATTTCGAGTGAGCAATTGTGAAGAGAGAAATCTGTAAGTTAGATTTCTCAGTCGTACTTAGAAAAAACGGGAAATAATAATATGAAAAAGTCAATACTAATATTCTACTTCCTTTTACTTTATGCCATGCTAGAGATGTTTTGGTGGGGAACAGTGATGATCCAACTACAACCACAACGTATGGCAATGGTAATGGGTGAGGGTGCAGTATTCTTATTTTTGTTATGTGTTGGAGCTTATTTTATTCACGCATCTATAAAAAAGGAAGATAAATTACATGAGCAACAACAGAATTTTTTATTGTCGGTTACTCATGAGTTAAAATCGCCATTGGCAGCAATTAAACTTTCTATAGAAACCATAGTAAAACGAACTTTAGACAAAGAGCAACAGGCTAAGCTTTTAAAAAATTCGCTTAAAGATATTGAACGATTAGATGATTTAGTAGAGAACATGTTATTGGCCACCAAGATAGAAAGTAGAACCTATTCGTTTCCGAAAGAGGAGTTTGATTTTTCGGATTTAGTAACAAAAATAACCGATCGTTTGCAAGTACATTCATGTGGGTACGAACAAAATATAAAAGCAAATATTGAGGACGGGATTATGATTATGGGCGATAAGTTTGCATTGTCATCTGTAGTAACTAACTTGGTAGAAAATGCTGTAAAATATTCTGGTCCTTGTGCCGAAGTTGCAGTTCAACTATGTCAAAATGGCGGTAAACCGCTTTTAACGGTTTCTGATAAAGGTCCCGGCATTCCTGATGATGAAAAGATGCTGATTTTTGACAAATTTTATCGTGTTGGAGATGAAAATGTGCGAAAATCTAAAGGTACCGGACTTGGCTTGTTTATTGTTAAAGAGGTATTACAAAACCACGACGCTGATATAAGCGTAAAAGATAATACACCGCAAGGTGCAATTTTTGAAGTAACATTTAACTGATATGCAACAGAAATTAAGAATACTATTGGTAGAAGATGAGGATCATCTACTAGACGCGATCAAATTAAACCTAGAGTTAGAAGGCTATAAAGTACATGCTGTTAAAGACGGCAAAACTGCATTAAAAGTTTTTAAGGAAGAACGTTTCAACCTTATTATTCTTGACGTGATGTTGCCAGAAATGGATGGTTTCCAAGTGTGTGAAACTATCCGTTTAGAAAATACAGAAGTTCCAATTTTGTTTTTAACTGCAAAAAACACTAATGAAGACCGAGTTATGGGTCTTAAAAAAGGAGCTGATGATTACTTGGTTAAACCATTTAACCTAGAAGAGTTAATTCTTAGAGTTGGTATTTTAGTAAAACGCAGTTTAAAACCAGATGATTTAAAAGAATTAAATTCTTACAAAATCGGTGATAAAACAATCTATTTCAACTCTTTTGAATTGAAACAAGATGATGGTACTGTTGTTCCTTTAACTAAAAAGGAAACAATGCTATTGAAATTATTAATTGAGCGTAAAAACGAAGCTGTTTCTCGTGAGCAGATTTTAGAAACCGTTTGGAATTATGATGTTTATCCATCAACCAGAACAATTGATAATTTTATTTTAACGTTCCGTAAATATTTCGAACCAGATCAGAAAAACCCAGTGTATTTTCACTCAATTAGGGGGGTGGGTTATAAATTTACAGATAGTTCGCATTAATGTATAGCAATAAGGGTAGATATGCGTTAGCTGGGCTTGCCGTATTATGCACAGTAATTTGTGTTTATATTGCGCAATACCAGTTAGCTTCGGTATCTTTTCTTTTATTTGCATTTGTATGGTGGAGCCATGTTAAGCACAGTTCTGTGCTGTTAGCTTCTAAATATTTCAAAAATGCAGACTACGAACGTGCTGATAAAATTCTAGAAGAAGTAGAAAATCCAGAACGCTTGGCCAAAAACAGGCGAGGCTATTATGAATTTATGAAAGCCAACATTGCTTTGCAAAGAGAAGATTATGATGTTGCAGAATTTCATTTTCAATTGGCAAGTAGATATCCATTAGGTGGTAAAAATGATACAGCATTTGTATTAATACATCTAGCAAATTTGGCACTTAGAAAAAAAGACAAAAACAGAGCTTTAACATATGCCGAAAAGGCAAAAAATCTAGCTACAACTTCAAGAGCTACAGAAATTATTAAAATTATAGAGAAAGAGGCTAATGCAATAGCCGATGTAAACGATGAACAATAACTTATTTTTAGACGCTGCAAATTCAAAATCAACAGAAAGACCACCAGTATGGATGATGCGCCAAGCTGGTCGCTTTATGCCACAATATTGGGAAATTAAAAACAAATACTCGTTTTTAGAAATGTGCAAAAATCCTGAGATTGCTGCAGATGTTACCATGTTACCTGTTGACCTTTTAGGTATAGATGCTGCAATTTTATTTTGCGATATTTTGGTAACTGGCGAAGCAATGGGTGGAGATTTAAGCTTTACGCAAGGTGTTGGTCCTAAATTTGCAAATCCGGTTCGTACTGCTGCAGATATAGATCAATTAGAAGTTGATGTAGTAGATAGATTGCAGTATGTTGCTGATGCGATAAAAGTTATTCAGCAACGTTTAAATGGCAGCATTCCGTTAATTGGTTTTGCTGGTGCACCATTTACGGTAATGAGTTATTTGGTTGAAGGTGGATCTAGTAAAGATTTTAAGTTAACCAAGTTGTTAATGCACAATCATCCTGAGTTAGCTCACCGTTTATTGGCTAAAATTGCAAAGGTTACTACAGATTACTTAAACCTACAAATTGCAGCAGGTGTTAATGCCGTTCAGTTATTTGATAGCTGGGCTTTGGCTTTATCTTGGAATGATTATCAAGAATTTTCTCACCAATATAACCAACAAATTATTGCAGGCTTAAATAGAACAAATGTTCCTGTGATTTCTTTTTGTAAAGGAAGTTCTGTTTTTGCACCGATTATGGCAGAAGCTAAACCAGATGTGATTTCGGTTGATTGGAATGCAGATTTATTAAACATCAAAAATGCTTTACCTGCCGGGATAGCTGTTCAAGGTAATTTAGATCCTCATATTTTGTATGCAGATCAGCCCGTAATCAAAAAACATATTCATCAATTATTTGAAAGAATGCGTGGTACCGAAGGCTTTATTTTTAACTTAGGCCATGGTATTATGCCAGATATTCCTTTTGATAATGTAAAATATGCGATTGAGGTGGTAAAGGAGTTTAGGTATTAATAGAACGATTTTCGTATATTAGCTTTAGTTAAAAAGAATTTTATGACTGTTAAATCTCTTGAAGACGAAGATAAATTGCCAATGCAAAAAATTATAAACGCCATTAATAAAAAAATGGATGATGTAATTCGTGTTGTGGATGCGTTGAATATAGGAAGAACAGAGGTTAAAGAAGATGGGGTTTACAGAACTTTTAATGATGGCAAAATCGTTAAGATAGCCGATGGTGTATTCAAAAAAAAACGATTAAAGAATAAAAGGATTAAATTGTTTTAATGCCAAAAAAACCTAAATTAAGGATATTTGCTGGGCCAAATGGATCAGGTAAAACAACCTTATTTGATTCCATTAAATCAATTTACTTTTCTACCAAGCTTTTTGTTAATGCTGATTATCTAGAAGAGGCATACAAAAAGAATAATTTTATAAATTTATCTGACTTTGATTTTTCTAGCAATGATGAATTATTTCGTGAATTTTATTTAGCAAGTGGGCTTTATAAGAAGGCTGCTTTCAATCAAGATACCTGGGATTTAAAAATTATAGAAAATGTAATTGTTAAAGCAAATTCAGAAATCGATACTGCCTTTAATTCATACCATTTTGCAATTATTGCTGATTTTATACGACATCAACTAATTAAAGCTAAAAAATCATTTTCTTTTGAGACAGTATTCTCACACCCATCAAAGCTAGAACTCATAGAACTAGCCAAATCAAATAATTATAAAGTCTATCTATATTTCATTGGAACTGAAACTCCCATTATGAATTTGGAGCGAGTAAAAGATAGAATTAAAAAGGGCGGACACGCAGTTGAAGGTGAAAAGGTTGAAAAAAGATATTTTTTAACAATGGAATTGCTAATGGATATGATTAAAAAAGTTGATGAAACGTATCTTTGGGATAATTCTGGGATAAAGCATAAATTTTTAGGAAATATAAAAGACGGCTTCGCAGAATTTGAACAGTTAAATTATCCAAATTGGGTAGACAAGTATATTTTAGATAAGATTAAATAATGTACGAATATTACAGGTACTTCTTAGCGATTCATATTGTATTTGTTATCAGTTGGATGGCAGGTTTATTCTATATTTTAAGCCTTTTTATTTACCATACTGAAGCTCAGGATAAGCCAGAACCCGAAAAATCTATATTAACAACACAATTTGTTAAAATGGAAGCTACGCTATGGAAAATTATAGCTACACCAGCTATGCTCATTTCTCTTTTTGCTGGCATTTCAATGCTTTATTTAAACCCTGGTTTGCTACAAGCCGATTGGATGCATGTGAAACTGGCTTTCGTTGTAGCATTGCTGATTTATCATTTCATTTGTCAGAAGGTTGTTAAGCAGTTAAAAAACGGCATTTTTAAGATGAACAGTTTTAAATTAAGATTATTCAGAGAATTAGCTACCGTTTTTATGATCGCCATTGTTTTTGCAGTGATACTTAAAGATGCTGCAAATTGGATTTACGGTTTAGTTGGCATAATGGGTATTGCGCTAATTATTATGTTTGCCGTTAAAATTTACAAGTACTACAGGGAGAAGCCATAATAAAAAAGATGAGATACCATCATGTGCTTAGTTCAAAAGTGTTTTATGCAAAGCTCAGACTGGCAAATCTAAAAATTATCAAATGAAAAAAAATCTACTTATAGCTTTCCTCTTTTTACTATCAATTGCTGCCAAAGCCCAATTTAATAACGAAGCAATTTTTAATCGCATTCGTCCTGCAGATAGTTTAGAAAAAGAACTCCATTTTAATTTCTACAATTTTAACTACGTTAGAAATTACGAATACTCAAACAAATTTCATGACGGTTATACTTTATACGGCACACAATTAGAACCGCAATTGGTATATTATGCTCATCCAAATTTAGCGATTACTGCTGGCGCCTATTTACGCAAAGATTTTGGGGATAACGGTATTTATGATGCTAAACCTTTGTTTAGTTTAAAATACCACAAAAAAGACTTAACCTTAATTTTTGGAAGCTTAGAAGGAAATATACAGCACAATTATATTGAGCCGATTTATAATTTTGAGAGAAAAATTACCACTCCAATTGAGTATGGAACTCAGTTATTGGTAGAGAAGGAAAAGTTTAGGTTGGACAGTTGGATTGCTTGGCAAAAAATGATTTACCGAGGTGATGCAGCAAAAGAAGAAATTGTTGGTGGTTTAATTACAGAAACTGATTTGATTAAAACAGAAAATTGGAGATTGACAATTCCTGCGCAGTTTTTGGCTTACCACCAAGGAGGACAAATTGACGTTTTGAAAGATATTCCGCTATCAACTTTATTTAACGGTGCCACCGGATTTAAACTACATAAAAAGGTTGGATATTACGTAAAAGAAGTTTTTACAGATAACTATATAGCGGTTTATAAGGATTTTTCGCCTAGCAAAGTTAGAGCTTACAATGGTGGTTTTGGCTTATGGCTAAATGCCGGTATGGAAACTAAATGGGGTAGTTTAGTTGCGTCTTATTGGAAAGGCAATAAATTTATCACAATCAAAGGAATGCCACTTTATCAATCGGTTTCTGAAAATTTGTTAGATGGTGGTTTTACGCAAAATAGCAGAAGTTTATTGGCTTTGAGGTATGTTTACCAAAAACAACTGATCACAAATTTATATTTAGATGTTCGCTTTGAGCCACATGTAGATTTAGACCAAGCTGATAAAAACTTACAGTTTAACCATTCGCTTTTTTTAACTTATAAACAGAGTTTTAGAATTTTTAAGAAGAAGTAGGGGAGTTGGGAAGTCGGAAAAGTAGGGGAGTTGGGAAGTTGAAAAGATGTGAATTTGAGGAGCGAATTTACAATGCATAAATCTTTTGTATTTTGAATGATCTTAAGTTTAGTAAGGTCAAAAACCAGCCGATGAAACACAGCATTTTGTTAAATAAACCCGATTATAACGTAAATCTTTTTTTGTGTCACACTGAGCCCTTGCCCGCAGAGGTTGAAGTTTACAAAAAAAGATTGAAGTGAAAAGCGGGACTAAAGCAGCTATGAAAAACTGACACTCATTTTCAAAAGATTTTAAATATTAAGAATTGAAAAAGCATTAAGCTATTTAACGAACTGCCTTAATATTGTATTTTTACATCTTTTAAATCATCCTAAAATCTGTGAAATCTAAAAAAATAAATTTATTTGCAACTCCATGCAACCTTTTACCGCTAGGGTTCATCTACCCTATACAAACAGACAATGAAGGTGACTAGAACATATACGATAAATGATTGCTTAGATGGCTGCAAGGCGGGCGACAGGAAGATGCAGGAAATGCTTTATAAGCTAACTGCATCGAAAATGTTAGCGGTTTGTATGCGCTACGCAAAAGACCGTATGGAAGCTGAAGATGTATTACAAATGGGTTATGTTAAAATTTTTCAAAAAGTAAAAGAGTACCGTGGAGATGGATCTTTTGAAGGATGGATACGTAGAATTATGGTAAATACTGCAATTGAAAGCTACAGAAAGAATTTACGAATGCTAAATGTAGTGCCAATTGAGGATGCTTATGAGCAGCCATCGGCAAATTATGATTACAGTAGTTTAGGTATGCAAGATTTATTGAAGGTAATACAAAAATTAGCAGACGGTTACCGTATGGTTTTTAACATGTATATTATAGAAGGTTACTCGCACAAAGAGATTGCAGAAACTTTGGGGATATCTGAAGGTGCTAGCAAATCGCAATTAAGTAGGGCGAGAGCAATATTGCAACAAGAAATTATTAAAATGGAGGGCTTTGGTTATGCAACACATGCCGGATAAAGAATTTGATCAGTTATTTAGGGATAAATTTAGCGATGCTGAACTTGAACCGTCAACAAATTTGTGGGCTAATATTGAGCAAAAATTAGAACCAAAACGTAAACGCACATTTCCAATTTATTGGATGGCGGCTGCAAGTATTGCTGTTGTTTTTACGGCGATGTTGGTTTTTCAAAAAACAGAAAAAATTCAGTTACGGGGTACAGCTACAATTGCGGATTTTACTACAACTGATGTTGAGCCTGTAGTTGAAAATGAATTAAATACATCGGCAAATCCGCCTGCTAAAACTTATGTAGCTAATGAAAGTAACGTTGCTTCTAGAAAAGTTTCTTTAATTAATAACGCTGATAATAAGGATGTTAGTGAAATTTTGAAAAATAATAACGAACAAATGCAACCAATGTTGGCAAACGGTCATCTACCTATTAAACAACAAGAAGTTAAACCTATAGATATTGCGCCAATAAAAGAAACCTCTGTAGAAACTCCAATTGTTTATGCTCAGGTTTTACCTCAAGAAGATTTAAACGAGAATGCAATTATTGAGAGTGGTGTAGAGAGAAAGGGAATTAGAAATGTTGGTGATTTAGTAAACTTTGTAGTTGATAAAGTTGATAAGAGAGAAAAAAAATTACTGAGATTTAATACCGATGATGATGATAACTCATCTATTGTAGGCATAAACATAGGGTTTTTAAAGTTTAACAAAAAAGATAAATAGGAGCAGGATTTTAGGATTAAAAAGATATCGTCATCCTGAGCGTAGTCGAAGAATCGAACTAAGAAAATAACAAAATTATATAAACCAAACAAACACAAACAAATGAAACGTTCAATTTTAACCACAGTTTTAGTAAGCGGACTTACTTTTCTGGCAGCTTTAAGCGCAAGTGCACAACAAGATAGTGTTAAACGCAAAAAATTTGATATTAACTATGGAGTTGGTATTACAATGGGCGAAAAAAGAGATAGTACAGGCAAAATAGACGAAAGCAAAGGTCGTTTTGTAGGTGGAATTACCTTTACACGTTTTGATTTAGGTTTTTCTAAATTAATTGATAATGGTAGTTTTTCTTTATCACCAGCAAACGAATTTTTAGATTATAAAGCAGGTAAAACTAGTCACGTTTCATTCGATGTTTTGCAGATTGGTTATAGATTTAACTCTAATTTTAAAATTTATGTTGCCGGTGGTTTCGATTGGACATTGATCCGTTTGAAGAAAAACATCACCATTGCTAAGGATAGTCCGGTATTAACTTACACCACCGAAACGCCAGAAGTTTTATATAGCAAAAACCGTTTCTCTAGCAGTTACGTACACTTACCATTAAACTTTGAGTTAAGAAGCAAAGAGAATAGAAAAGGAAATAGATTTTATTTTGTAGCCGGACCAGAGATTGCTTTTTTAATTAATGGTAAAGTAAAACAGATTAGCGATGAATACGGAAAAGTTAAAATTAAAGATGATTACAACTTTGCACCTTTTAGATATGGTGGAACAGTAAGATTAGGCTACGGCAGTGCTGCTATTTTTGCTAAATATTATGCAAGCGATATGTTTGACAGTGCACCACAAAAAGGATTGAAAAACATGGCATTCGGTATAACGTTAGGGTTAAATTAATCAGTTTCCAGTTTTCAAATAATAATTAAACTAGTAAACCAAACACACCAATAAAACCTGATCCTGCAAATGTAAATTTGCAGGATTTTTTGTTTATAGTGTTTTAAGAAACATTTTTGGAGTTAATATGCTTAGGTTACTTTTTTTATAATCTTTAATGTTTCTTGTGATTATGGTATCAATTAAGCCATAATTTTCCGCAGAATAATTTTGTAAAGCATCTTCAAAATCTCCAAATTCTGAATCTATTGATTGAAGAATAATACTTTTGTCGATAACTAAGACATCTAAAAAAGTAAGTAATTGTTTAATAGTTTCTAGTATTTGCCTAGCGCTGTGTTCTTTTCTTAACAAATAGTAAATGTTTGCAATCATTAATCCAGTTACATAGCCATTTATTTGTTTGTTTTCACAAAGTGATAAAATTTCTGCAGAATCAGCGGTAAAAGGTTGCCTATCCAAAAGCGAGTCCAAAATCACATCAGAGTCAATTAAGATATTATTCATTATCTATATATTTCTGGTATTTTTCATCTCTCATTTTTTTCACTTCTTCTTTGTAATCAAAATCTACTGGCATTTTAAGAGATCCAATTAATGATTTCACAATTGGGCTTAATTCCTTTTTTGCTACAATTTTTTCTTCGTTTCTAGTAACCAGTTTCAAATAATTTTCTATCATTGATGATAAACTGCTGCCTTGCTTATTGGCATAAGCTTTTGCTTGTTCTATTACAGCTTTATCAATAGTTAAGGTGAGTTTTGTATTCATGATATAAAATTAATCATAAAAAATCACACGTGCAAATTTTATTAATTTTACACGTGTAGTTGTCAATCAATCTTCTATCTTCAGCCTTCAACCTTTTTATATATCTTTACAATGTGAATTCTCAAATCATCTCCGTAAATAATTTAACCAAACAATACCAACAAACTCAGGTTTCAGGTATTTCAAATATTAGTTTTTCTATTAAACAAGGCGATATTGTAGCTATAATTGGCGAAAGTGGGAGTGGAAAGTCAACTTTGTTGAAATGCATTTATGGTTTAATTAAGGCCGATGAAGGTGAAGTTTTGCTGAATGGCAAAAAAGTTAAAGGACCAGATGAGCAATTGATACCTGGCAATGCCGAAATGAAAATGGTGACGCAGGATTTCTCGCTGAATATTTACGCCAAGGTGTACGATAATATTGCCTCGATGTTATCAAACACAGATATCAAAGCTAAGCAAGAAAAAACTTTAGAGATGATGGATCGTTTGCACATCACTAAGCTTAAGGAAAAAAAAATAATTGAGCTTAGTGGAGGCGAGCAACAACGCGTAGCTATTGCGAAAGCGTTAATAAGCAATACCAAAGTTTTATTGTTAGACGAACCATTTAGTCAGGTTGATTCATTATTAAAAAACCAATTACGTGCCGATATTAAGCGATTGGCAAAAGAAACTGGTTTAACTATTATTTTGGTTTCTCATGATCCAACGGATGGTTTATTTTTGGCAGACCAGCTGTTGATTTTAAAGCAAGGTAAACTTTTGCAGAATGATAGTCCGGCGGCGATTTACAAACACCCTTCTGATATTTACACGGCTAAAATTTTAGGTAATGCGGTTGTACTTGATGCCAAAGACGCTGAAAATATTGGGATCAAAAGCAACAAAAATAACATCGTATTTTATCCAGAATGGGTTGAACTGAAAAGCACTTGGAACAGCCGTAGATTTGAAGTTGAGGATGTTTACTTTAAAGGTTTTTACGATGAACTTTTGCTAGAACGCAATGGTGTTAAAATTAGGGCATTGCAATTAAACAGTGGCGAGCATAAAAAAAACGACCACGTTCAAGCGAACATTGGCCGTTTTTTGGAGTTTTAATCTAATTGTTGTTAATTGGTAGGGTTTTGCGTTAGTTTTCCAGGATATGAATTGATAGCACTCTGCGGGATGTAGAAAACTACTCTAAAATCATTCGCTGCAATACTTGTATTCTGATTGTGTGGTCCAGGATATAATCTGTTTAAAGGCTTACCATTACGGAAAACATCAAAGCTACGTTCTGCTTGATAAGCCAATTCCAATTGTCTTTCTTTATCAATTAATTCTGATGCATTTGTAGCATTTAAGGAAGAATATCCTCCGTTAACGATAGAGCGGGTTCTTATGGTATTTAAATCGGTAAGTGCTTCTGTATATCTCTGTAATTTTGCATAAGCCTCGGCTCTATTTAAGTATACTTCTCCCAATCTGCTAATTACTGGCGAATGTAAATGAGAATTTTCTCCTTCTCGTGAAGCCTTAGTGATATAGAATTGAGGGTAAACACGGTTTAGAGTAATAAAATTGTCGATTACACCAGTGTAAGTTTTGCCATTTTTGTAGTTGATGGTATAAATTTCCTGAGCTACATCAACAGGTGTAAGTGTATAGGTGTCTGTGCCTTCTTTACAAGTAATTGTATTACCATTTCTAGTTACTGTTGCCTGAACATAGTTTAACACGTTACCAGTATCATCTTTAATAAATCTAAATACTTCGGTGTAAGCTCCAGCTGCATTTTTTGAATAGGTAGGTTCTATAAAAGCAGCTCTGGCATCTACTATTTTGTATTTCTCTGGTCGCCAATCGTTTCTACCTGTCTCATTTAATAGGCTGATGTATTTTGCACTTGCATACATTTCTCCCCAACCTTGTCCGCCGATGTTAGCATACATACCACCAATGCCATAATAATGATCAAATCCAGAAAACTCAGTTGCCACACGTTTAATCGCAAAAATTGTTTCCTTGTTATTTTCAGGCGTAAAAGTGTTGTATTTCATGAAATCGGCCCTTGGCAATAGACTAAATTTTGTAGATCCGGTGATCACTTTATTCGCATAATCTACTGCTAGCTGAGCAAAAGTTTGATTTGGATTTTCATAAGTTCCACTCATGTACAAATAAACCCTCGAAAGCATAGCCTGTGCAGCCTCTTTAGATGCAAAAGATGCACCTTTGTTTGCTGTAATCATTTCTTCTGCCTTTTTTAAATCTGAGATAACTTGATCATAAGTGGCCTTAACTGTTGCTCTATCAGGTAAATTTGCATTGATTACATCATCCGGAGTTCCGTTAACAATAGGCACACCTAAATTCGTTTCTGGACTTTGATAATACGGCCGACCATAAGCACGAACCAAATAAAAATACATCATTCCGCGTACGTAATAGCACTCACCAAGTTTACTATCCAATGCAGCATTTTTGCCTTGAGGTATCAACTTAATAATATTTGAAGCTTGAGCAATGGCCTTGTAACCACTATCCCAAAATGTAGATAATCTACCGTTGTTTGGGGTTCTAGCAAAGGAAATAAACTCATAAAACGCATCCGTAGATGATCCTCTGATCATAATATTGTCTCCTGCATATTCGCCTAAACGATGCATTGGATCAGACCATGCCTTAAGTTGTGCATAAACACCATTCAATAAACCATCAATAGATTCTTCTGGATTTTGGTTAATTCGCTCAGATTCCATTGATCCGTATGGTTCTCTTTCAATCTCACAAGATGATAGTGCAATTGTAGCAAATATGATAAATAATATCTTTTTCATTTTTTATTCTTTTTAGAATGAAACATTAACGCCTAACATAAATTTTCTAGTCATAGGGTATACAGATGGGCCTGTAGAAAACAAGATCGATTCACCATCTGCAGGTATTTCTGGATCCACACCTGAATATTTTGTCAGCACAAATAAATTCTCTCCAGCTAGATAAACCCTTAAATTTCTAACCTTATATTTTTGCAAATCAAAGTTATAGCCTATAGCCAAAGAACGCATTCTGAAGAAATCGTTGCTCTCTAAATAACGCGAAGATGTAGAATTTCCTTTGTCTTGATTATTGTATCTAGCAATTGGATGAGTAGCAATATCTCCCGGTTTTTGCCATCTATTCCATCCTTCCATTAATTGCATTTGGTTTCTATCAGTATATGTTCCATCAGAATCATATTCCTGACGAGAATAGTTATATATTTTGCCACCAATTGAATATCCAAAAACAGCATTTAAATCAAGGTTTTTCCATTTTAATGCAGTAGTAATTCCACCAAATAAATCTGGGGCAGCTTTCCCTAATTTTTCTTGCGTTGCTTGGGCATAATTAGATGTGGTAGTTCTAGCAGTTTCATTGCCATTTGCATCTCTAGTTACTCTGTACCACATTGGCAATCCATTTTCTGGATTTACACCTGCCCATTCTGGCATGTAATAAGTATCTACAGGTAAACCAATTTCTAAAATTCTATTGGCCGAGCCTGCAATTCCCAATCCATCACTTCTAATAATTGGTTTGGCAGTGTAAGTACCATCTGGATTTCTTGTTTTATAAATATCAGTTAGCTTATTTACATTGGTACCCATATTTACATCTAAGCTCCAAGTTAAATTATCATTGCGAATAATATCGCCACCAAGAGCTATTTCAATACCCCTGTTTTGCATTTTGCCCACATTTTGCCAAATGCTTGTTACACCTGTTAAGCCAGAAATTGGAACACTATATAAAATGTTATCGGTATTTTTAATATAATAATCTACTGTTAATCTTAACCTATTGTTAAAAGCAGCAAGGTCTAAACCAACTCCGCTTGTATAGGTTTCTTCCCAAGTAAGATCTTTGTTGCCAATTTGACTAATCAGTAATCCTGGTACGCTGTTGTAACCAGCTGCCGGATTTACAGAATATAAATCGTATTGCGGATACAATGAACTTGGGCGGTTACCCACAGTACCGTAAGCAGCACGTAACTTTAGGTTATTTATTAAATTTGTTTTAAACCAGCTTTCTCTGTTGATATTCCATCCGCCACTAACAGAGAAAAAGTTACCATACTTTTTTCCAAAATTAGAAGCACCATCTCTACGGAAAGATACCTGCGCTAAATACTTGCCATCATATGCATAGTTAGAATTAACAAGTAAAGATTGTACTGCCCACTCACTTATTCCTCCTTTGGTTCTTTCAGGTTTTGAAACCACATCAAGCACTTCAAATCCTGGCAATAAACCTGTTCCGTATACATCTAATGTTTTTGCTTGATAATCATTAAACTCATATGCTGCCAAAGCATTAAGGCTATGTTTACCCCAATTATTATTATAGCGCAACATTTGGTTGGTATAACGACGGGTATACTCAGATCTGTATTCTGTAATACGACCAGTTACACTTTCGCCAGCACTTGATCGAGGATCTGTATAACCACTTGCACTATAAGTATTGAATCTATAGTTGTTAACAGAAGAAAAGGTGAAGTTTTTAGTAATGTTGATATCAAAATCTAAATTACCCATCAACTCATAATTGTTATTTTTGGATTTGTTCCATTGCAAGTCGTATAAATAATTGGTTGAAACACTGTTAACCCATAAGCTTGAACGGTGACCAACTAGGTTTCCGTTGGCATCAAATGCACTGTCCCAAGGAAGGTTCGAATACATTGAAGTCACTGAATACTGACGATCATCAACAGCACGACGGGAGCCTACGATAGCTGGTTTAACGGTTAACCAACTTAAAGGTTTGTAAACTGTATTTAATCTAAAATTGTAACGTTCGTAGTCGTAACCTTTAATAGCGCCCGATTCATCATAATAGCCCACAGATAAAAATGATTGTAATTTCTCATTTCCGCCCTGTATAGAAACATTATGATTTTGGTTAAATCCTTCTTTTGTGGCTAAATCCCACCAACTGAAATTACTGTTTCTTAAATCTGGGTTCCAACGCGGAAAACTAATGGTATTTGCATTGGCAAACGACGAAAAGTAATCATATAATTGAGCGCCATCCATTACTTGTAAATTTCCATTTGTTAAGGTGGTAAAACCAGCTTTTGAGGAAACATCAATTGTCATCTGACCTGATTTTGCTCGTTTAGTAGTTGCTATAATTACACCATTTGCACCTTGAGAGCCGTAAATTGCAGTTGATGCTGCATCTTTCAATACAGTAAGACTTTCGATGTCATCTGGATTTAAATCTCCTGGACTAGAACCAATAATTACTCCATCTATTACCCAAAGCGGACTGGTTGTACCACTTAAAGTAGCCTGCCCTCTAATGATAACTGCACCAGTTGATCCTGGTCTGCCCGATCCTGGTGCCACAAATAAGCCTGGTGCTTTACCAGCTAACATGTTTTGTACGTTTGGTGAAGTAACAGTTGTTAAATCAGTACCTTTAATTGTACTCAAAGCACCTGTTAAGCTTTCTTTTTTCTGAACACTGTAACCTACAACCACAAGTTCATTTAATGATTCCACAGATTCTGAAAGTACAATGTTGCCTAAACTACTGCCACCTACTGTAACTTCTTTTGCGGTAAAACCGATTGAACTAATAATTAAAATGTCACCTGGTTTTGCATCAA
The DNA here is from genome assembly GCF_059424425.1 of Pedobacter sp. GW456-11-11-14-TSB4. Classification (NCBI taxonomy): domain Bacteria; kingdom Pseudomonadati; phylum Bacteroidota; class Sphingobacteriia; order Sphingobacteriales; family Sphingobacteriaceae; genus Pedobacter; species Pedobacter sp. GW456-11-11-14-TSB4. The sequence continues at coordinate 285,413 of NZ_JBWKZK010000004.1, read as the reverse complement.
TAGTAAACTTGCCGTCTCCATCTGTTGATGCCGCTCGGGTTGTACCTTTAACTTTTACCATCACACCTGGAATTGGACCTCCTTTTTGATCCTTTATTGTACCAGAAATAGGATCCAAGTTAATAATTGAGGAGTTAATCTCCTTTTTAAAATAATTAACGTTCGCATTGGCAAACGTTGCGTTACACATTGTTAAAATGGCAATCATCTTTATCGTTGTAGAGAAGATGATAAGAGGTTTTTTCCCTTTTGCATGCATAAATTGAAATTTGTTCTTTTGGTTAATTTTTTTCATTTGAACTAAAAAATTTAGATTTAAATAGTTGTTAACAAAGCATTTAAATTGCTTTTTGCAATGGTGGGTTGATTTGGTAAAAGTTTACTTCATTCATATTTGTTTAATATTTGGATTGAACTAATGTAGCCATAACAGTATCACTGTTTACAAGCTAACACAACGCAAACGTTTGTTAAACAAGCAATGATTTGGACATTGAAAAGGCGATGTCAATTAGAATTAATGATGGATTTGGGATAGAAAGAGATTAGGAAGGAAAGAAAACAATTTCTGAGTTGCAATAAGTTGAATACCTATGCGCAAACGTTTGATTATTAAAAACTATAGCTTTCATAAAATAAATAAAATCATCATTAACGTTATTTAATGCATTTTAAAACACTGTTAACTTTTAAAAATCAAGGATTAATAAAAGTTAATGCATAAAAAAAACGACCAAGTTCTACAGAACATTGGTCGTTTTTTGGAGATTGGTATTATTTAGTCTTGAAACGATTCTATAAGAACAATTTTAACTCGGGTTCTAGTTGTTGGCCTATTAGGTATAGCTGATTGAAAATCTGAAGATTGTATGTCAATATCAATTCGCCCTTGGCTTACAGTATAGCTGTAAGCTTGCACATCATATACAAATGGCAGCTGTTCATAAAAATTACCATCACCTCTTGAAATATAAACCAAGATAGCGTCATCTTCAAAAGTTCTAGCATCAATTCTGCTATCAGCTAATGAGGCAGTTAAGGTAAACCCGTCGCTACTTGATTGCCAAGCGCTTGGCTCAATGTATTTAATGATTGTGAGGTTGTTTGCACCATTTTGTACAATAGTGTCTTTTTTGCAAGACGCCAGACCTAGTGTGGCGATGCAAAGTAGGATTAAGGTGAGCTTTTTCATGTTTGTGTGTGTTTTGCAATTTATAATGCAAAACTATTGCCAATATTTTTGAACCATATTTATCAAATCATCCATTAAAAATCTCTACTTTAACAGTACAAAATATCAGTTGTCACAAATCAAATCATAATGTATTTCTAAACTAATATCTTGGTGTAATAATTGTATGTATATGGATATCAAAATTTATAAATGAAAAGATTATTTCAGATTTTACCTTGGCTATTAATTGTAGTGGCCGCTTATTTATTTTTTACCAAAACTTTCAGTATCAATACAGCTGTAGAGAATAGACATCAGCTATTGGTAGAAAAAATTGAAGCTATCGGTAAACTGGAGTTAGTAAGATATCAGATTAGTGATGTTTTGGAGCACAAAGTAAAAACAGATTTTTTGCCCGAAGCAAGTGTTTTGCTTATTGTTAAAGCCGACGCTGTAGGTTGTGTAGATTTAACAAAATTGACCAAAGATGATATTTCCTTTGAAGGCGATACTGCTATAGTAAAACTGCCAAATCCAGAAATTTGCTATGTTAAAATAGATCACAAAAACTCTAGAGTTTACGATACAAAAATGGCTTTTTTTAGAGAAGCTAATTTGGTTGATGCTGCTTACAAAGAAGCAGAAAGAAAAGTAACAGCAGAGGTTAAAAAATCAAATATTTTAGCTCAAACCAAAACCAATGCACTAAGTGTTTTAAAACCAATTATAGAAGGACTAGGGTTTAAAAATGTTAAAGTATATTTCGATTAATTTTATCTGGTATGACTACTTTGTCAATCTTTTAAAGATTGACAAAGTTTTTTCTTACGAATAGATTTTCAAACTTTGACAATCTAAAGGAAGATTGTCAAAGTATATAAATTTAACCCTCAACCTTAATTAAACTAAATACTCAAACAAAGTTTGATCTTGATTTAACTCAATAATTTCAAATTTAAAATCCTTCATTCGCTGCAATAAACTTGCATAATCATTTCTGTCAGAAAGTTCGATACCCACTAATGCAGGCCCGTTTTCTTTATTTGTTTTCTTAATAAATTCAAAGCGGGTAATGTCATCTTGCGGACCTAAAACTTCGTTAACAAATAATTTTAAAGCTCCTGGGCGCTGCGGAAAACGAACAATAAAATAATGCTTTAAACCTTCAAAAAGTAACGACTTTTCTTTAATTTCTTGCATGCGTTCAATATCATTGTTTCCGCCACTTATCACACAAACTATATTCTTGCCTACAATTTGATCTTTTACTTGGTCTAAAGCAGCAACAGATAATGCGCCAGCGGGTTCTACAACTATGGCATCTTCATTATAAAGCTTTAAAATTGTGGTACAAATTTGCCCTTCAGGTATTAAATAAGTAGAGCTAAGCAGTTCTTTGCAATACTTGTAAGTAATCCAGCCCATTCTTTTTACCGCTGCACCGTCTACAAAACGTTCAATATTTTCAACCGTAATCGGTCCGCCATTTTTAAGTGCTTCACTCAGCGATGGCGCACCCATAGGTTCAACACCAAAAATTTTAACATCAGGTTTTACAGTTTGCAAATATGCACTAACTCCAGACGCCAATCCGCCGCCGCCAACAGGCACAACTATGGCATCTAAATCTGGTAAATCCTGAAAAATTTCCATCGCAACTGTAGCCTGTCCTTCAATAACTTTTTCATCATCAAAAGGAGGTATAAATGTCGATGACTTTTCTTCGCAATATAATAATGCCTCTTTTAAACAATCATCAAAGGTATCGCCAACCAAAATAATCTCAATGTTGTCGCCACCAAACATGTTTACCTGCTTAATCTTTTGCTTAGGGGTAATTTCTGGCATAAAAATCACACCTTTAATGTTCAGTCTTTTACAAGAAAATGCTACACCCTGCGCATGGTTGCCAGCACTAGCGCAAACAATCCCGTTTTTTAAAGCAGATGGATCTAGCGTACTTATTTTATTATAAGCTCCACGCAATTTATACGAACGTACAATTTGTAAATCTTCTCTTTTAAGATAAATATTTGCATTGTATTTTAACGATAATCCTTCATTATACTCCAATGGAGTGCGTTTAACCACCCCAGCTAAAGTTTTAAATGCGGTTTCAAAATCGAAAGTATTTGCTATTGTATTGTTCATATTCTTAGTGTTAAGTATTAAGTATCAGGTATCAAGGCTTGATACTTATTTCTATTTTTTTGAAAAGCAGTTTTGTGCTTATCGGTTAATGCATTCCCGCTCTTTGTTTCAATCTTTTTGCGATTGTCAGTCTGAGCTTGTCGAAGACCTGCATCAAAAAGTATTTCCACTTCAATCGGGTTTAGAAAACTAAGGGTAGTGCAAAAAAAATAAAATCCTCCCCCTAACCCCCTCCAAAGGGGGACACCCCTCACAGTTTTTTATGCGTATCGCAATTCCCTTCTTCCAGAGGAGTGTCTGCTCTTCGCAGACGGGGTGTTTAATTGTTTATTTCCTTTTTGGTCTTTAGTTTTTTAACCTTCCCCTTTCCAGCCCTCTACCTTCAGCCTTCTCACAAAAACTTATTAATCGCATCTAAATACGCATTAGCAGATGCTTTTACAATGTCGGTGCTAAAGCCATAACCCTGGTAAGATTTACCTTCATAACTTACACGCATATTTACCTTACTCACATCATCGCTTCCGCCATGCATGGCTTGTATGGTAAATTCTTTTAAATCAATTTTTTTGCCGATAACACTTGTAATTGCATTTACAGTTGCATTAACCGGGCCATTTCCAATAGCGGTTGCATCTTTTTCTTCTCCGTTATATTGTAATTTAATATTTGCCGTCGGACTTTGGTTATCGCCACAAACTACATGTAATAAGCTTAATTTATAACCATTTTTGTAAGCGCTTTCATCGCCATCACTCATCAAGAATAACAAATCATCATCAGAAATTTCTTTTTTCTCATCAGCTAAAACCAAGAAACGTTGGTAAACATCATCTAAATTCAATTTTTCGTTATCGTATCCTAAACGTTCTAAATGGTGTTTCAAAGCATGTCTTCCACTACGTGCCGTTAAAATAATGCCTGCTTCATTTAAACCCACATCTTCAGGGTTCATAATTTCATAATTCTCACGATGTTTCAAAAATCCATCTTGGTGGATACCAGAACTATGTGCAAATGCATTTTTACCAATAATTGCTTTGTTAGGTTGTACTGGCATGCGCATCATACGGCTCACCATGTTACTAATTTCAGTAAAATGTTTACTGTTAATGTTGGTATGTAAATTTAAAGCATGATGCGTTTTTAAAATCATCGCTACCTCTTCTAAAGCTGTATTTCCAGCTCTTTCGCCTATACCATTTATCGTACATTCAATTTGGCGAGCTCCATTTATAATTCCGGCTACGGTATTGGCAGTTGCTAAACCTAAATCGTTGTGGCAATGTACAGAGATAATTGCTTGATCAATATTTTTAACGTTTTCTTTCAAAAACTTAATCTTAGCACCATACTGTTCTGGCAAACAATAACCATTGGTATCTGGAATATTTACCACCGTTGCACCAGCTGCAATAACCGCTTCAACCATTTGAGCTAAAAAAACATTGTCTGCTCTGCCAGCATCTTCAGCGTAAAACTCAATGTCTTCTACAAATTTCTTGGCATATTTTACTGCATCAACGGCACGTTCTAAAATTTGCTCGCGTGTGCTGTTAAACTTGTATTTGATGTGCATATCAGACGCACCAATCCCCGTATGGATCCTTGGATGTTTGGCAAACTGTAGTGCCGCTGCTGCTGAATCGATATCACCTTTATTTGCTCTCGTTAAAGCACAAATGATAGGCTCGCTAACTGCTTTTGAGAGTTCTACCACACTTTGAAAATCGCCCGGACTAGAAATTGGAAAACCAGCTTCAATTACATCAACGCCAAGTAATTCTAGTGCTTTGGCAATTTCTATCTTTTCTGGAGTAGACAATTGGCAACCAGGAACTTGCTCGCCATCGCGTAAAGTTGTATCAAAAACAAAAACTCTATTTGGATCGTGTAACATGCTGTTATGAATTTGTGTTAACGGTTTGTGTTAAAAATTTAATTACTAATTTACCCATCTCTTGGGTGCCTAATACTTTGTATCTGTTGGTAGTGCTATCGGCAATATCATTGGTTCTAAAACCTTCTTTTAAGACTTTGTCTATGGTATCAACTAATGTTTTAGCTTCTTCTTTTAGTCCGAAACTAATTTCTAACATGAGCGCTGCAGATAGGATAGAGGCCAGTGGATTTGCCAAATCTTTACCAGTAATGTCATGTGCCGAACCGTGAATTGGCTCAAAAAAGCCTGTTCCATCACCTACAGAAGCTGATGCCAACATGCCCATTGAACCTGCAATTTGCGAAGCTTCATCAGTTAAAATGTCTCCGAATAAATTGGCAGTTAAAACCACATCAAATTGTTTAGGATCTTTAATTAACTGCATTGCAGCATTGTCAATAAACATGTGACTTGTTTCTACATCTGGATATTGCTTGGCAATTTCTTGTACGGTTTCTCTCCATAAGCGAGAACTTTCTAAAACATTTGCCTTATCAACCGAGCATAATTTACCACTACGTTGGCGAGCAGCTGCATAAGCTTTATGTGCAATACGCTCTACCTCATATTTATGGTAAATCATTAAGTCAGAAGCTGTATTTCTATCTTCAGAGCGAGTTTTTTCTCCAAAATAAACATCACCTGTTAGCTCACGGAAGAATAAAATATCAGTTCCTTTTAAAATGGTTGGTTTAATACTTGATGCTTGCAAAAGTTCATCAAACAATAAAATAGGGCGGAGGTTAGCATATAAACCCAGCTCTTTTCTAATTTTTAATAAACCTTGTTCTGGTCTAACTTTTAACGATGGATCATTATCATATTTAGCATGGCCAATAGCGCCAAATAAAATGGCATCACTTTGTTTAGCTTTATCTAAAGTTTCATCAGGCAGCGGATTCCCTGTAACTTCTATTGCAGCGTGTCCCATCAGTGCCTCATCAAAAGTAAAATCATGGCCAAATATTTCGGCAATTTTCTCTAATGCTGCTTTTCCCCATTGGGTAACCTCTGGTCCAATTCCATCTCCAGGAATAACTAAAATATGCTTCTTCATGCTAATTCTTTATGTATTGTATATGCTTTTGTATTTTCTATAATTTCACCTTGGCTCAAAACTAATTTGTGTGTAAGGCTTTTTGGTAATTGTGCTTCAAAATGGCCAACGTAAATTATGGTCATGCCGTTTGCACATAATTCATCAACCAGTTGGTTAAAATGTTGTGTTTGTTGTTGATCTAAACCTTGGCAAGGTTCATCTAAAATCAATAGTTCTGGGTTTTTAATGATGGTTCTTGCCAATAAAACCAATCTTTGTTTGCCCAGGGGGAGATGATTTAACAGTTCGTTTTTGTGTTCGGTTAATCCAAAATATTCAATTAGTTCATCAACCTGGGTAGCTTTGCTATATGGCAGTTGCTGAAATAAGCCTACTGTATCATAAAAGCCAGATGCGATACTTTGCCAAACAGTAGCGTTGGCATCAAAATACCAGTGAAATTCTGGAGAAATTAAACCGATATGCTGTTTAATGTCCCAAATGCTTTCTCCACTTCCTCTTTTGTTACCAAATAAGTAAAGTTCATTGGCATAAGATTGTGGATGATCGCCATTAATTAAACTTAACAAAGTTGATTTACCAGAACCATTGTGGCCTTGCAATAACCATTTTTCGCCCGCCTTTATTTCCCAATTAATATTTTTTAACACCTGTTTATCGCCATAGCTGATATTTACATCAACCATTTTAGCGATGTTATTTGAGGAGAATATAGGCGATAGCTTTAAAAAATCTGGTATATGTTTTTGGTGTAATTTGGCTTGTGGTAACGGTTGGTTTAAATCATTAACTTCCACTAACAAACCATCTTTTATTTCTGCAAAGCGATTAATTGATGAAGGTATTTCTACGTCGTTGCTAATCAAAATTAACTGAACACCTTCTGCCACTGCATTATTAAGTAAAATATTTAAGTTTTTGCGTGATGATACATCTAGGCCAGTATATGGTTGGTCTATGATAAGCAACTGAGGTTTTAACCACAAGGCTTTAACCAATTGCAGTTTTTTATGTTCGCCGCTAGATAATTCTATTAATTGCGAACTTGCAAAATTTGAGAAGTTTAGTGCTTCTAAAATAGGTTCAACTTTATGTAAATGAAGACCTTTTTCTTTCCCATAACTTACCAATTCTGCGTGTACGGTTAAAGTATCTTTAGCCTGCTGACTAGTGTATCTTTGCTGGTAATAGAAATTGGCAACGCCTTCTACATTTTTAAATTGATACCAACTTTCTACAAATAAAACTTCGGCAGGTAAATTACTGTCTGCCTTGAACTTGGTGTTTACATCTCCGCTTGCACTCAACTGGCCTGCAATAATTTTAGCTAATGATGTTTTTCCACTGCCACTAGCACCGCTTAAAATCCAGCTTTCACCATAAGAGATAGTCCAATTCAAATCCACTAACACCTGCTTTTGCTGGTATTTTAGGTTTAGGTTTTGAATGTTGACTATACTTTCTTTCATGGTTTCTTTTTGGTTATTATATAGGTTGTATGGCGCTCGTCATGCTGAATTTATTTCAGCATCTGTTATGCACTTGCGCTTGTAACCCAGACCCTGAAATAAACTCAGGGTGACGTTCTGGCTTTCAACTACCTCTTTTCAAACTCCTCAATCAAATCTTTTTGCGCCAAAATGAAATCAATATCATCGTATCCATTAATTAAACAAGATTTTTTATATGCATTAATTTCAAAACTCTCTTTCATACCATTAGCTAAAATGGTTACAGTTTGATTTTCTAAATCCACTTCCAAAGCAGATTTTGCATCAACATCAACAGCTTCAAAAACTTGTGCTAAAAATTCTTCGCTTACTTGAATAGGTAATAAACCATTGTTTAAGGCATTTCCTTTAAAAATATCGGCAAAGAAACTGCTGATGACAACATCAAAACCTGCATCTTGAATAGCCCAAGCCGCATGTTCTCTACTGCTACCACAACCAAAGTTTTTGCCAGCAACCAAAATTTGTCCGCTATAGGTTGGGTCATTTAGCACGAAATCTGCTTTCGGACTGTTGTCGTTCTCATAACGCCAATCGCGAAACAAATTTTCGCCAAATCCCTCACGAGTAGTCGCTTTTAGAAACCTAGCCGGAATAATCTGGTCGGTATCAATGTTTTCAATATTTAACGGCACAACTGCCGATGTTAATTTTGTGAATTTTTTCATTTCAAATAGTATCAAGTAGTGAGTATCAAGTATCAAGACTTGCTACGCTTTAGTCTTTATGCTTTGGTCTTTTAGCTTTAAGCCTTCGGCTTAAAGGCTTTAATTCTCAGTCTTCTATAATCCGCCGTCCATTCACCGTTTCTAAAATAAACTGGTTTAAGGATTTCTATAGCTAAACTTTTAATTGCCTCAGCTTCGTCTGCTGTTAATTTTTTAAAGGCGTGGGTTGCAAATTGGTTTAACCATTTTAACATTCCATCTTTCTCAGACAATTTTGTCGGTCTGTCGAATAACCAAGCCTGCTCAACTTCAAAACCCTGCTTTTCTAACAAATTGGTATAAGTTGCAATAGAAGGGAAGTACCAAAAGTTACTAATCACTTTATCCGCAAGACCCAAATTTTTTGCAGCACTTGTAATGGCATCAGTTATACTTTTAACATTGCCTTTTCCGCCAAATTCGGCCACTAATCTTCCACCTTGTTTTAAACTATTAAATAAACCTTCAATTAATGCAGGTTGGTTTTCAATCCAATGGAAGGTAGCGTTACTAAAAATGGCATCGAATATTTGGTGGTATGGCAATTTTGTAGCATCAACCACTTCAAAACCAATTTCAGGATAACTTGCTTTTGCAGCCTCAATCATATCAGGAGAAGCATCTGTTCCAAAAACTTCAGCTCCACTTTCTGCAATTTGAGCCGCCAACTGACCAGTTCCACAACCCACATCCAAAATATCTTCTCCAGGTTTAGGAGCGAGCCATTGCAAAACATCTGCACCGTAATCAGATACGAATTGATGTTGTTTATCGTATAATTTACTATCCCAAACTATTTCTGGCATAACCTTTTATTTTATTTTTTACCGCCTTAGAACCTAAGGTTTTGTTCGTCACCCTGAATTTATTTCAGGGTCTTAATAGCAAGGAGGTTTAGCAGGAAAGATGCTGAAATAAATTCAGCATGACGAGCTGGTCAAACACGTCGCAAAAAACTTCCGCCTTTTAACCTTCCACCTTTTCCAACATTTCCCTCACATCAGTTATTACTCCAGCAACGGCAGCAGCTGCGGCAGTTAACGGACTAGCCAATAACGTTCTAGCATTTTGCCCTTGCCTACCTTCAAAATTTCTATTTGATGTTGATACACAATATTTACCTGCTGGAATTTTATCCTCATTCATTCCTAAACAAGCGCTACAACCTGGCTCACGTAACTGGAAGCCTGCATTCTCAAAAATTTTATCTAAACCTTCATTTTTGGCCTGTTGTTCTACTTGTTTCGAACCTGGCACAATCCAAACCGTTACATTATCCGCCTTGCGTTTATCCTTTACAAAATCAGCCACTTCACGTAAATCCTCAATACGAGAGTTGGTACAACTTCCAATGAACACGTAATCAACAGGTTTGCCTATTAAAGAGGCATCGTCATCAAAACCCATATAGTCCAATGCTTTTTGATAAGAAAGTTTTTCCTTTTCTGGTTGCGCATGAGTTGCCGGAATATTTTCTTGAATGCCCATTCCCATTCCTGGGTTGGTTCCATAAGTAATCATTGGTGCAATAGCTGCGGCATCGAAAGTTAAAACACTATCAAACTTCGCATCAGCATCACTGTACAAAGTTTTCCAATATGCTAAAGCTTTATCCCATTCTTCGCCTTTTGGTGCAAATTCCCTGCCTTTAATGTAGTCGAATGTAGTCTGGTCTGGCGCAATTAAGCCACCTCTCGCACCCATTTCTATACTCATGTTGCAAATCGTCATACGAGCTTCCATACTTAAAGCCTCAATAGCCGAACCTGCATATTCAATAAAATATCCTGTTCCCCCAGCGGCAGAAATCTGCGAGATAATGTAAAGAATAATATCTTTTGCGCCAACACCTTTGCCCAACTCGCCATTTACTTCAATCTTCATGGTTTTGGGCTTCGATTGCAATAAACATTGTGTTGCGAAAACCTGCTCAACTTGTGATGTTCCGATACCGAAAGCAATAGCCCCGAAAGCACCATGCGTAGAAGTGTGACTATCGCCACAGACCATCGTTTTTCCTGGTAAGGTAATGCCCAATTCTGGGCCAATTACATGTACAATTCCTTGAAATGGGTGACCCAACCCATAAAGCTCGATGCCAAATTCAGCACAGTTTTTAGTAAGCATATCTACTTGATAGCGAGATAGCTCCTCTTTAATAGGTTGCAACTGGTTTAAAGTTGGTACGTTATGGTCGGCAGTTGCCACTGTTTGCTGCGGACGAAACACTGGTAAACCTCTTTTTCGCAAGCCATCAAAAGCTTGCGGAGAGGTTACCTCATGTATCAAGTGTGTATCAATATATAAAATATCAGGAAATCCTTCTTCGCTTTTTACAACGTGTGCATCCCAAATTTTTTCTACTAATGTCCTCACCCCAGCCCTCTCCACAGGAGAGGGGGCTGAATGACCTTCTGTTGATTGTGGTAACATTTTCTGTTAATTTTTCGTTTTCTATTTTTAAAAGCCCTCTCTGGGGGTTTGGGGATTAAGCAGTTTTAATCGCCTTCATCGCAGTCATCGCTTTGCGCAAAACTGCCCCAATTTGCTCCACCTCATGTGTGCGGATAGCCTCGTTTACCTCAATTAATTTTCTGTTATCAACTGCACCATCTTTACCTTCATTAAAGTTTTTACCCACTAAATCGGTATCTACTTTTTTCATGAAATCTGCCAATAAAGGTTTACAAGCTTGGTCAAATAAGTAGCAACCATACTCTGCAGTATCAGAAATTACACGGTTCATTTCGAACAACTTTTTACGTGCAATGGTATTAGCAATTAATGGTGTTTCATGCAAACTTTCATAGTAGGCACTTTCTGGTTTAATACCAGCTTGTACCATAGTTTCGAAAGCCAATTCTACACCTGCACGTACAAAAGCAACCATTAAAGTGTAGTTGTCAAAATATTCTTGTTCGCCAATTTTCACATCTCCAGCAGGCGTTTTTTCAAAAGCAGTTTCACCAGTTTCAGCTCTCCACTTCAACAAATTTTTATCGCCATTCGCCCAATCTTCCATCATTGTGCTACTAAATTCACCACTCATAATGTCATCTTGGTGTTTTTGGAACAACGGACGCATAATGTCTTTCAATTCTTCAGAAATTTCGAAAGCTTTAATTTTTGCTACATTGCTTAAACGGTCCATCATTGCGGTAATACCACCTTGTTTTAAGGCTTCGGTAATTACCTCTACACCATATTGAACCAGTTTAGATGCGTAACCCGCATCAATTCCTTTTTCTATCATTTTATCGAAAGATAGGATAGAACCTGTTTGCAACAAACCACAAAGAATGGTTTGCTCACCCATTAAATCAGATTTAACCTCAGCTACGAAAGATGATTTTAAAACACCAGCTCTGTGGCCACCAGTACCTACGCAATATGCCTTAGCTTGTGCTAAGCCTTTGCCTTGTGGGTCATTTTCTGGATGCACAGCAATTAAAGTTGGTACACCAAAACCACGTACATATTCTGCCCTAACTTCACTACCAGGGCATTTTGGAGCCACCATAATCACAGTTAAATCCTTCCGAATTTGCATGCCTTCTTCTACGATATTGAAACCATGAGAATACAATAAAGTAGCGCCTTCTTTCATCAAAGGCATAATTGCATTTACTACAGCAGTGTGTTGTTTATCTGGTGTAAGGTTAATTACCACATCAGCCGAAGGGATTAATTCTTCATAAGTACCAACTGTGAAGTTGTTTTCTGTTGCATTTTTCCAACTATCTCTTTTACCTTCAATCGCTGCTTCACGCAAGGTATAGCTCACATCTAAACCACTATCTCTTAGGTTTAAACCTTGATTTAAGCCTTGTGCACCGCAACCTACAATTACAAGTTTTTTGCCTTTTAGTGCACTTACGCCATCTAGAAATTCGTTGCTATCCATGAAATCGCAAACACCAAGTTGATTTAATTTTTCTCTAAGAGGTAATGTGTTGAAATAATTTGACATCGTTTTTATTTTATATTGGTTGATTTAAGTTTAATCGTTATTGCGAGGCACGAAGCAATCTCCTTGCTGTTTTCGCTTTGTTTTATTTTTATTGTTTGGTTTTTTTAATTGCCATGGTTCGTGTCATCACGAACCATTTTTTGTATTTTTATTTGTTCTGTTCTCTTTTTCAGAAAATGAATGTAAGTAGTTCTTGGCTTATTCAGTCCTGCTATCCGTTTCAAATTTTTGTCCTTCAACAAGCTCAGATGACAATAATTTTTCACTGCTATCAGGTTTAAATAACTTGGGTTTGTAGTTCTTGGAAAAATCTTCCCCCAAACCACCTCCAAAGCCAACACCCCTCAAAGTTTCAGAGCAGTATTCTAAAACCATCCGCCTTCTACCTTCCAGCCCTCCACCTTACATGGTAAAAATCTTATCTCCTTTTTCTAAGAATTCATTTTCTACTAATTCTTCTCCCGGTTCAAAAGCTTCAAACTCTTTCAGTTTTTCATGGAAACTTGCGCTATCCTTAATAATAGCAACCCTTGCCGAACGCACAAATTCTATAAGTTCATAAGGCTCCAAAGCTTTCACCAAAGCATCTGTTTCTTCCCTATGGCCTGTTACAGCAAAAACAGTGTAATCTTTACGAATTACCACTGCACTTGCACCATATTGTCTCAGTAAGCGTTCAACTGTTACTTTTTCCGTGATCTCTTCGGTTGGTACTTTATAAAGCGCCAATTCTTGCCAAATAATTTCATCGTTAGTGTTAAAATACACCTTCAACACTTCAACCTGTTTTTCAATCTGGCGAGCTAACTTGCGAACCACCTCATAACTTTCAGTAATTACAATATTGAAACGGTGTATACCTTCAATTTCAGAAGGAGAAGTATTTAAACTTTCGATATTAATCTTCCTTTTAGAGAAAATGATGGCAATACGGTTAAGCAAACCAATGCGGTTTTCGGCATAAACAATAATGTTATATTCTTGCTTACCCTCGTAATCAGCTTTTGCCGGCTGGTATTTTATAGTATCTTCAGTACTCATAATAAATTATTTTACTCCCCTTTAGGGGTTAGGGGTTTATTTCAATCTAATTTCGCTAACGCTGCATCCTTGTGGTACCATTGGGAAAACGTTATTTTCTCTCCCCACCATTACTTCAAGTAAATAAGATCCTTCGTGATTTATCATCGTTTCTAATGCTTGTCTTAAGTTAGCTCTCTCCTCCACTTTATCTGCTTCGATATAATAAGCTTTTGCTAAAGCCACAAAATCAGGGCTGGTAATGTTCACAAAAGAGTAGCGTTTATCATGAAACAATTGTTGCCATTGGCGAACCATGCCTAAGAAACGATTATTTAAAATCAGGATTTTTACGGCTGCACCAAATTGCATAATCGTACCCAATTCTTGTGGTGTCATCTGGAAACCTCCATCGCCAATAATTGCGATAACCGTTTTGCTTGGTGCACCATATTTAGCACCAATTGCTGCTGGCAAACCAAATCCCATGGTGCCCAAACCACCAGAAGTAATGTTACTACGGGAGTTGTTAAATTTTGCATAACGGCAAGCCACCATTTGGTGCTGACCAACATCTGTAACAATTACTGCATCGCCGCCACAAATTTCGTTGATATTGCGCAAAACTTCGCCCATCGTCATATCATCTCCGGTAGGGTATAATTCTGGAGTAATTACTTGGTCTATCTCTTGTTGGTTATAATCTCTAAATTTAGCTAACCAATCTTCATGTTTATTTTCGTTAACCAAATTGGTTAGTAGCGGTAAAGTTTCTTTGCAATCGCCCCAAACACCAATTTCAGCCTTAACATTTTTATCAATTTCAGCCGGATCAATATCTAAATGAATAACTTTCGCTTGCTTTGCGTATTTATCTAAACGGCCAGTCACACGGTCATCAAAGCGCATGCCGATAGCAATTAAAACATCACATTCGTTGGTCAAAACGTTTGGTCCGTAGTTGCCATGCATCCCCAACATACCTACATTTAATGGGTGTGAAGTCGGAATTGCACCTTCGCCCATAATAGTCCATGCAGCAGGAATACCACTTTTCTCAATAAATGCTTTGAATTCTGCTTCTGCACTACCTAAAATTACACCCTGTCCAAATAACACAAATGGTTTTTTAGCCTGGTTGATTAATGTTGCAGCTTGTTCAATATATTCAATCCTTACTTTTGGTTTTGGGCGATAAGAGCGGATGTGGTTACATTTAATATATTCAGGAAATTCATCAACCTGTAATTGAGCGTTTTTTGTAATGTCAATTAATACTGGGCCTGGCCTGCCGCTTTTAGCAATGTAAAATGCTTTCGCCAAAACCTCTGGTATTTCCTTTGCATCGGTAACCTGATAATTCCATTTGGTAACAGGTGTAGTAATATTAATTACATCTGTTTCTTGAAAAGCATCAGTTCCTAATAAATGTGCGAAAACCTGCCCTGTGATACAAACTAGGGGAGTACTGTCAATCTGTGCATCGGCCAAACCAGTCACTAAATTGGTAGCTCCTGGTCCGCTGGTTGCGAAACAAACACCAACTTTGCCGCTTGTACGGGCAAAACCTTGTGCAGCATGTATACCACCTTGTTCATGACGAACTAAAATATGCTCCAATTTATCTGCGTAATCGTATAGTGCATCGTAAATAGGCATAATTGCTCCACCAGGATAACCGAAAATGGTGGTTACTCCTTCTTCAATTAATCCATTTAAAAGAACTTGTGACCCCGTCCCTTTAAATAATTTTTTTGAGGTTTCTGCTTTTGCCTCCATCTGTATTATATCTTGTGCAGTTTCCATAATTATATTTTTGTGGTTCTGTTATTCTTTTATTTTAAACCCAATCCGTTCTCTGTCTTTCCATTTCAATTGTGCAATTTTCTCATCTAAAAGATTGTCCATTGCATCATATAATTCATTCAGTTGAACATCATGTTCTCCAAGCCGCTCTTTAATTTCCAGAAGCTGCTCATTTAAGTTACTTTGTTTGAGTAAGATTTTTCTTACATCAACAAAAGCCCTCATTATGGCAATATTCATATTAATTGCCTTTTCACTTCTCAAAACTCCACTAAGCATAGCTACACCTTGCTCAGTAAAAGCGAAGGGCGTGATGCTTGTATTTCTTTTATTTTGGCTGGTCATGACAATTTGTGATGACATGCCAGGTGTTTCTTGGCATGCGGTCACAATTTGTGACCGCATACTTTCCCATTCATTTATAGAAAGCCTGAACATAAAATCATCTGGAAAACGATCTAAATTTCGTTTTACAGCTTGATTTAAAACCTTTGTTTCAACTTCATAAAGTGATGCCAAATCGAAATCTAACATTACTCTTTCACCCCGAATTTCATAAATTCTACTCTGAATACTGTTGATGATTTGCATCGTAATTCATTTAACATATAATTTTTGTCGGGATGACTATCGCCATGGTTCGTATCTCCACGAACCATATTTAGTATTTAATATTCATCAGTTACACAGCCACTTGCTGCATCTGAAACTGTTTTAGCATATTTATATAAAACTCCTTTGGTCACTTTAAGCGCTGGCTGTACATAATTTTTTCTTCGCTCAGCAATCACTTCCTCACTAACTTTTAAGTTGATGGTGTTATTTACCGCATCAATCTCAATCAAGTCATCATCTTGAACTAAACCAATTAAACCGCCTTTATAAGCTTCTGGTGTAATGTGACCAACCACAAAACCATGCGTGCCACCAGAAAAACGACCATCAGTAATTAGTGCGATCGATTTACCTAAACCAGCACCAATAATTAACGATGTTGGTTTTAACATTTCTGGCATACCTGGAGCACCAACTGGGCCTTCGTTTTTAATTACTACTACATCGCCTGGTTTAATTCTTCCAGACGAAATACCTGCAACTAAATCTTTTTCGCCATCAAATACACGTGCCGGTCCTTCAAATTTCTCACCTTCTTTTCCGCTGATTTTTGCAACAGAACCCTTCTCAGCTAAATTTCCGTAAAGAATTTGCAAGTGCCCTGTTGTTTTCAAAGGGTCGCTTAATTTGTGAATGATTTTCTGATCATAATCCATTATAGATTTTACATCAGCTAAGTTTTCTGCTACTGTTCTACCTGTAACGGTTAAACAATCTCCATGTAATAAACCTTCATCCAATAAATATTTCATTACCCCTGGTATGCCGCCATACTGATGTAAATCTTGCATTAAGTATTTCCCACTAGGCTTAAAATCAGCTAAAACTGGAGTTACATCACTCATGCGTTGGAAATCATCTTGTGTAATTTCTACGCCAATGGCTTTGCCCATGGCAATAAAGTGTAATACAGCGTTGGTGCTACCACCTAAAATAATGATTGAGCGAATTGCATTTTCAAATGCTTTCCTCGTCATAATATCTGATGGTTTGATATCTTTTTCTAATAAGATTTTGATGTACTTACCAGCATCTAAGCATTCTTGTTTTTTCTCTGCACTAATTGCTGGGTTCGATGAAGAATAAGGCAAACTCATCCCCAAAGCCTCAATTGCAGATGCCATCGTATTTGCAGTGTACATTCCACCGCAAGCTCCAGCACCCGGACAAGTATGTTTTATGATACCCTGATAATCATCTTCTGATAAATTACCACATATTTTTTGGCCTAGAGCCTCAAATGCTGAAACAATATTTAATTCTTCTCCTTTGTAATGTCCCGGTGCAATTGTTCCACCATAAACCATAATTGATGGACGATCTAAACGAGCCATTGCCATAATTGCGCCTGGCATATTTTTATCGCAACCTGGTATCGAGATAATGCCATCATAATATTGCCCACCGCAAATGGTTTCAATACTATCTGCAATTACATCTCTACTAACTAAAGAAAAACGCATGCCATCCGTTCCGTTGCTCATGCCATCGCTAACACCAATGGTATTAAAAACCAAGCCTACCAAATCATTTTTCCAAACCCCAGCTTTAACATCCTTTGCTAAATCATTAAGGTGCATATTGCAGGTATTGCCATCATAACCCATGCTTGCGATGCCTACTTGCGCTTTTGCCATATCGGCATCGGTTAAACCAATTCCGTAAAGCATTGCTTGAGCTGCTGGTTGTGTTGGATCTTGTGTAAATGTTTTACTGTATTTATTGATTTCGTTCATTGTTTGGTTCATTAGTTCATTAGTTCAATCGTTCACTGGTCTTGATACTCGCTAGATGTTACTTTTTATCTCAAATCTCATATCTAACTTCTAAAATCTCTTAGATAATCACTTCATAATTCACTTTTTCTAGTACTAGGTTCTTATAAGCTCTTTGCATTACGTAGCCAATGCTATCGCTCCACCTTTGTCTGTAAACAGTATCATCAATGGTATGTATACCAATTACTTCTGCTGCTGTACCGCAGAAGAAAGCGCTATCTGCATTTTTTAGTTCTTCTACACTGATTTGTTTTTCAATCACTTCAATATCTAGCATTTTGCAAAGCTCAATAACTGTTGCCCGTGTAATACCTGCTAAAATATTTCCTAATGATGGGGTATATAGTTTGCCACCTTTTTCTATGAAAATGTTTGCTCCAGATCCTTCAGCAACATTTTCATTCATATCCAAAAGCAAAGCTTCATCGAAACCTCTTTTTTTGGCGTCTGTGGTAGCTAAAATCGAGTTTACGTAATGTCCGCTTATTTTTGCTTCAACAAAAGTTGATTTAGGATTTGGGCGTTGGAAAGGAGAAACGCAAACTTTTAATTGCTTGTCTCCTAAATAAGCTCCCCATTCCCAAGCACATATCATAATGTTTACTTTTTCTGGTGCAATTAAAGTCATTTGAGGCTCGCTGTAAACAATAGGGCGGATATACGCATCTTTCAAATTGTTTTTTTCTAGCAAGCGATAAGTTTTTTTAATCAAATCTTTATTGTCCCATAGATAAGGTATACCTACTAATTCGCAAGATTTTTTTAAGCGTTCGAAATGCTCCTTTATTTTAAAAACACGAGTTGCATTATGTGTTTTGTAAGCTCTAATACCTTCAAACGCAGCTAAACCGTAATGTAGCGATTGTCCGTACAAATCCGTTTTTGCTTCGGCAGCTTTTACAAAAGCTCCATTTAAATAAATTACCGTGTTTGAGTTGTAGTATTGCATTTCAATTTTGATATTTAAAAAAAGCGTCCCGTTTGTATTCGGGACGCTTTAGGTAGGTTGAGTATTAATTCATTTTATAGCGACCCTTGCTGCTTACGAAGTAGCAGAATAATGTTAGCAATAAGAATGACTAACAAAGTGGGTTCGAAAACCACTCTATTTGTGCTACTTAAACTAAAATTATTTGGGTTGTACATTGTCTTTGTTTTATAAAAACCAATTTAGTTTTTAGTTCAGAAACAAGCAAGGGATATGAAAAAATAAATGAAAAAATATTATATTCTGATATTTTGTATTAATCAAAATATAATATCGAATAATAGGTTAATTACAGAGTAATACCTTACAAGGTGTAGACTAAATGCAGAAACGGTATTCGGTCTATTTATTATGCTTGCATTGCAAATTGTCATTTTTCTGCTTAAAATTTCATGTTCGCTTCAAAAACTGATGAATCTTATGACAATTGGAAGCGCAAATTTCTGCTATAATTATCGTTAGTCCTGCCATTCACTTTATCCCGATGAAAAATCGGGATGCTCGTTACTGTCAGGGCTAAATAATTTAAGACGGTGCAAGAAGAACTAAAATAGCAGCACAAAGCTTTTAATATAAACATGATTGAACCGACAGCCCCGAGTTTTTCACGAGGGCTAAAGGGAAAAGCAGGACTAACTTTAAAATGAAATGCTGTTTTTGCTTTTCAGAAAATCATAACCATACAACTCATATAAGAAAATACAAGGTCGAGCTCCAATGAACTTAAGGTGGTTTAAAACTATAACCTCACCCTATTAAAGTTGATGGTTAAACGCAGTTTCTCTGTTTCCCTCTCCTTAAGGAGAGGGCCTGAAGAGGCAGTAGGCAAAGCACAATCGTTCAAAGGGTGAGGTAAAAAAAAAGCCTTTCCGAAATTAATCGAAAAGGCTTTAATGTTATTTTGTAATTAACTTAAGCTACAACAGCTTCTGCTAGTACAATTATTTTATTGTCCAGAACTTCAACTACGCCACCTTTAATGTTAAAAGTTTCTTCGCCGGTGCTTGCTTTAATAATTACCGGACCATCTTCTAAAGTAGAGATAATAGGAGCGTGGTCTTTCAAAATCTGAAAAGAACCTAAAGTTCCTGGAACGGTAACCGCAGTTACATCGCCTTCGAAAACTTTTTTATCTGGAGTTAATATTTCTAAAGTCATTCTTGTTAGATTTGAGTAGCAAGTAGTTAGTATCAAGTATCAAGATGTATTGTTGTCTTGATACTCGATACTCAAATCTTGATACTAGTTAGATTCTGCCAATAATTTTTTACCTTTTTCGATAGCCTCATCAATGCTACCAACTAAGTTAAATGCGGCTTCTGGATATTCGTCAACTTCACCATCCATGATCATGTTAAATCCTTTGATGGTGTCTTTAATATCAACCAACACACCTTTTAAGCCTGTAAATTGCTCAGCTACGTGGAAAGGTTGAGATAAGAAACGTTGTACACGACGAGCTCTAGATACTACCAATTTATCTTCCTCAGATAATTCGTCCATACCTAAAATCGCGATGATATCTTGTAATTCTTTATAACGTTGTAAAGTTTCTTTAACACGTTGAGCAGTGTTGTAATGCTCATCGCCTAAAACTGCTGGGTTTAAGATACGAGAAGTAGAATCTAGAGGATCCACCGCTGGATAAATACCTAGCTCGGCAATTTTACGTGAAAGTACTGTAGTTGCATCTAAGTGGGCGAAAGTTGTAGCCGGTGCAGGGTCAGTTAAATCATCTGCAGGTACATATACTGCCTGTACAGAAGTAATTGAACCACGTTTTGTTGAAGTAATACGCTCTTGCATTAAACCCATCTCAGTTGCCAATGTTGGTTGGTAACCTACAGCAGATGGCATACGACCTAATAGCGCCGATACCTCAGAACCTGCCTGAGTAAAACGGAAGATGTTATCAACGAAGAAAAGGATATCCTTTCCAGCGCCTTCGCCATCACCATCACGGAAATATTCTGCAACTGTTAATCCTGATAATGCTACACGTGCACGTGCGCCAGGAGGCTCGTTCATTTGACCGAATACCAATGTTGCTTTAGATTCTTTTAATTTTTCAGTATCAACTGATTTCAAATCCCATCCACCTTTTTCCATTGAGTGTAAGAATTCATCACCATAGTTAATAACGCCTGATTCGATAAACTCACGTAGTAAATCGTTACCCTCACGAGTACGCTCACCCACACCTGCGAATACTGATAAACCAGCATAAGCTTTAGCGATGTTGTTTACTAACTCCATGATCAATACCGTTTTACCTACACCAGCACCACCGAACAAACCGATTTTACCACCTTTTGCATATGGTTCTAACAAATCGATTACTTTGATCCCTGTAAAAAGTACTTCAGTTTCTGTAGATAAATCTTCGAAACGAGGAGGAGCATTGTGAATAGGGCGACCACCAGTTTTATCAACTGCTGTGATACCATCAATGGCATCACCAACTACGTTAAATAAACGACCTTTAATTTGATCTCCAACAGGCATTTTAATAGGTGCACCAGTATCTAATGCAGCCATACCACGTACCAAACCATCAGTAGAGTCCATCGAGATGGCACGTACACGGTCTTCACCAAGGTGTTGTTGAACTTCAAGAACGATCTTTTGTCCGTTTTCTTTAGTAATCTCTAGAGCAGAGAAAATTTTAGGTAAATGGGCATCGTTAGCAAAACTTACGTCAACTACCGGTCCTATGATCTGCGCTATTTTTCCAATGTTAGGCATATATTGTTTTTGATAAAATTATAAAAATCAAAATGTTAAAGGCGCTTTTAAACGCTTGTATTTCGGTCTGCAAAGCTAAGAGTTTTCTGTTAAAATTTTATATATAAATTAAAAGTTTTTCCACAGTTTTTTTATTGATAATTTAGCGACTATGAAAACAGTATTAGTAACAGGCAGCAATGGGCTTTTAGGGCAGAAATTAACGGAGAAAATTTTAAAGGAAGGCGGCGTTAATTTAGTAGCCACATCTGTGGGAGCAAACCGTTATCCGGTTAAAGAAGGTTATCGGTATGCTTCTATGGATATCTTAAATCCTGATGAAGTTAAAACTGTAGTAGAGCAATACCAACCCGATGCTATTATACATACTGCGGCTATGACCAATGTAGATACCTGCGAAGAACAAAAAGAATTGGCTTATGCGCTAAATGTTACCGCTGTAGCTACTTTGGTTTCAATATGCGAAGAGCATCATATCCAATTGGTACATTTATCAACCGATTTTATTTTTGACGGAGAAGATGGCCCTTACGATGAACTAGCAGCACCAAATCCTTTAAGTTATTATGGCGAAACCAAATTGAAAGCCGAAGAGTTACTTAAAAACTCTAAGGCTAAATGGGCAATATTACGTACCATAATCGTATACGGTATAGTTAGCGATATGAGCAGGAGCAATATTGTGCTTTGGGCTAAAGGAGCATTAGAAAAAGGCAATCCTTTAAATATAGTAAACGATCAATGGCGCATGCCAACCTTGGCCGAAGATTTGGCTGATATTTGTTTATTAGCAGTTGAGCATGATGCACAAGGTGTTTTTAATGCATCTGGTAAAGATTTAATGAGTATTTCTGAACTGGTGGCCAAAGTTGCTGATTATTGGAAATTAGACAAAAGTTTAATTAACGAAATAAGTGCAGCAACTTTAAATCAAGCAGCAAAACGACCAAAAAAAACTGGTTTTATTTTAGACAAATCAATGACTGAATTAAACTATCATCCGCATAGCTTTGAAGAAGGATTAGCGATAGTTGATCAACAGATGAAATTGGTAGAGTCGAGAAGGAGGTAAGTTGGTAAATTTTAGATATCAGCTAACCATCTAACAAGCTAATCAATTTCAAAACTTTACAACATTCCAACATCATAACTTTACAACATTTAAAAATATGAGTTTACAAGTAGGCGATAAAGCCCCAGATTTTAAATTAAAAAGTACCGAACTTAAAGAAGTATCATTAGCCGATTTTACCGGAAAAAAAGTTGTTTTACACTTTTTCCCCTTGGCATTTACAGGTGTTTGTACCACACAACTTTGCACCATGAGAGATAGCTTTGGCTATTATGATGGCTTAAATGCACAAGTTTTGGGTGTGTCTGTAGATTCACCGTTTGCTTTGGCAAAATTTAAGGAAGAACAAGCTTATCAATTTCCTTTGTTGTCTGATTTTAATAAAGAAGCAGCTGCAGCTTATGGCGCATTGTATGAAGATTTTTTAGGAATGACGGGTGTTGCCAAACGTGCTGCTTTTGTGATAGATGAAGAAGGTAAAATTATTTTTGCTGAAGTTTTAGAAAATGCAGGCGATTTGCCAGATTTTGAAAAAATAAAAGCTGTTGTTGCTTAATAAAATTGTTGATATAATTTGAAAAGCAAGGTTACTGCTACTATTTAAAGGCAATCCCGCTTTCCGTTTCAATCTTTTTGTCCTTCGCCAAGCGTAGGATTGACAAAAAGTATTTACACTCCAATCGGGTTTAGGAAACTTTATGTATTGCACAAAACTTACTTGCTAAACCCGATACAGGCGCCTGCCTGCCGCAGGCAGGGATATCGGCCATGTGGCGCTAAGGACTGCAGGAGCATGAGCCGTTAGCGGGACTAACATTTATAGTAGCATTGCAACTGATTTTCAAATTATTAGCAGCATAACAACAATCCTTTTTTAATTATTTACAATAAAAATTGCGAAATTAATTTTGAAACATTACTTTTGCAGTCCGTTAAACATACGGAATTGCATTTGTAGCTCAACTGGATAGAGCATCTCACTACGGATGAGAAGGTTTGGGGTTCGAATCCCTACAAGTGCACAAACTCTAAGAGCCTTGCTGCCCACAGGCGGTGAGGCTTTTTCACTTTAAAAGACAACCTTAATGCTGAATTTAGTTCTCTTTGGCCCTCCAGGTGCAGGCAAAGGCACCCAATCTGAAAAACTGATTAACAAATATCAGTTAGTGCATATTTCTACAGGAGATCTTTTTAGAGCACACATTAAAAATCAAACCGCTTTAGGACAAAAAGTTAGTCAATTGATTGCGGATGGTGAGTTGGTGCCTGATCAGATTACGATTGAAATGTTAGAGGAAGAAATTGATAAAAATCCAACTGCAAAAGGATTTGTTTTTGATGGTTTTCCGAGAACTATTCCTCAAGCTGTAGAGCTAGATAAGTTTTTAGCAAGTAAAGGAAGTAGCATTGCAGGTGTTATTGCCTTAGATGTTGATAAAGATGAACTGGTAAAACGTGTGGCTTTACGCCAAAAAGAAACAGGTAGATTAGATGACCAAGCAGAGAAATCTCAAAAAAGAATTGATGAGTATTTCAATAAAATCATTTTGGTTTTACCTTATTACGATGAACAAAAGAAACTAACTAAAATTAATGGTATAGGCGAGATTGAAGAGATCTTCACTAACCTTTGCACCGTTATTGATAGTTATTAAATAGTATTGAATATGCGGAGATGAGTATTGAGACTTAGTGCTTAATACTCATTTCTGTTTAAGAGCAAAACGGTTTTATATTTTAAAGCCGTAAATATAAAATCTAAAATTAATATGTCACAGGGATCAAATTTTGTAGATTACGTAAAGATATGTTGCCGATCTGGCAAGGGAGGGGCTGGTTCTGCACATTTGCACCGTGATAAATTAACTTCAACTGGTGGCCCAGATGGTGGCGATGGGGGTAGAGGTGGCCACGTGATTTTAAAGGGGAACTCACAATTTTGGACGTTGCTGCATTTAAAGTACCGTAAGCATATTATTGCAGAAGATGGTTTAAGTGGCGGAAGCAGCCAGAAAACAGGTAAAACTGGTAAAGACGAAATTTTAGAGGTGCCACTGGGTACAATAGCTCGTGATGCTGAAACTGGACATGTTTTATTCGAAATTACTGAAGATGGAGAAACTAAAATTTTAACTCCAGGTGGTAGAGGCGGATTAGGAAATTGGCATTTTAAAACACCAACTTTACAAACCCCACGTTTTGCGCAACCAGGTGAAGCTGGTAAAGAGGAGTGGATGGTTTTAGAATTGAAGGTTTTGGCAGATGTTGGTTTAGTAGGCTTTCCGAATGCTGGTAAATCAACTTTATTGTCTGTTTTGTCTGCAGCTAAACCAGAAATCGCTGATTATCCGTTTACTACTTTGGTGCCGAATTTAGGGATTGTATCTTACCGTAATGGAAAGTCATTTGTAATGGCAGATATTCCTGGAATTATTGAAGGAGCATCAAAAGGAAAAGGATTAGGATTTAGATTTTTACGTCATATAGAGCGTAATTCGGTATTGCTCTTTATGGTTCCGGCTGATACGAGTAGAACTATAAAAGATGAATACGAGATATTATTGAACGAATTGCAGGAGTATAATCCGGAGTTGATGCAAAAGCCACATTTATTGGCTATCACTAAATCTGATATGCTAGATGATGAATTGAAAGCAGAAATGAGCCAAGATTTACCAAATATTCCTTCCATTTTTATTTCGTCAGTTGCTCAGCAAGGTATTACCGAACTTAAGGATATGCTTTGGAAAGCGATTAATGAAGAAAATTAATTAATTTTCTTGGTTAGTAAAACCGAAATTCAATAGCTAGCTTACTATATTAAATTTAAAGGCTCTTCTCCTCACAAAAAACATACCTGCAGAACCAACCAGGAGCATTGCCATAGGTGTATAATCATCAATTGGGCAAGGAATGGGTGTAAAATTTACTAGTGTGCGAGTAGTACCTGAACAATTTCCTAAAACACAACACGTTCCAGATGTAGCTAGTGCTGTTGAATAAGTATATCTTGGACATGCAGTAGGAAAACCAATATTGTTGTATGTAACAGGCCCTCCATAATTTGTTGCCCCACCAATTGTACCAATTGGTGTAAAGTAAATTACTTCAGAACTAGCATTGTTATAATTCAGCGCACAACCAACATCTGCTTTTGATATGCCAATTAAAAGTGTAGTAAATAATATGGAGAGAATAAATAATTTTAGATGGCGCATTTTTGTTTAAAAATTTTGTATAAAGATATCAATTAATTTAATCAATAGTTAGTCAATAAGTTATAATTAAATGGGAGGCTCATTTCTGCATTTGTTTATATTATCAATTTCTTTTAATAGAGAGAAATTCAAATGCAAAGTTGTGAAGCAAAATAAGTGGGATGTATTTACTCAATAATCCTCTTTTTAACCTTGATTGCAGGATTGCCTTGGTAAATAGCATAAGCTTCTAAATCTTTTGTAGCTATAGAACCTACAGTTAAAACGGAATGAGAAGCTGCACTAACACCCGGGCAAACAACCGCATTTGCCCCAATCCATACACCATCTGCTAAAACAATGGGTTTTATAATAAGATCAAATTCTACCTTTTTATAATCGTGATTGCCTGTTAAAAGCATTGCTTTTTGTGAAACGCAAACATGATTACCAATAGTAACTTGTGCCAAATTTTCAATTCTACATTCGGCAAGCCAGGCGTAGTCGCCAATAATTAGTTTCCAAGGATAATGAATATAGATATTAGGTTTAATGCGAACTTCTTTGCCAATTTTAGCGCCAAATAAACGTAAGATCCAAACTAAAATAGAACTGGCTGGCATTAACCCAGAGCGAAAAAAAATCATACTGGTAAAGTACCAGCAAAAAATTTTAATGCTTGAAGCTCCTGCATCAAAATCCTTTTTATCAAAATCTTTTCTAAGCCTCGTCTGATTTTTCAATTGATGAATTTGTTTTGGGTGTAGCAATAATGCTGGTATTTTTTTTTATGTACAAATACAATAAAAGAAATATGCAGAGATAAACAATTATATTAAAAATTTCGTGATGGTAAGTGAAATTTTGTCGCTGAGATTTAAAAAAACCTAACAATACCCCTAATCCAGCAATTCTGCCAACATTTAACAAGTAAATCATAATTGTACCAATAACAAATAGTCTGATTTTTGATTTCAGCTTTGCTGGAAAAGAAATAACAAACGCAGTAAAAAAACTCATTACACCCAAACCTAAACAAGAATAATTCACCCTTAATAATGGTCCTTCAACTACCATTACATCCATTTCATTGGATATGGCATAAAAGCCAAAAAGTTTAATAATCCATACTGCAGGTGTAATTAATATAGTTCTTACTCCTTGAATATAATTGAAGTTTTGAGAGATAAATTCGTTGTAATATTTTGCCCCTTCACTAATTACACTGTTCATGAATAGGTTACCCTGACTAAATATCAGATAAAGAAAGAGCAATTTTACGACGAATAGTATAGCAGCTTTATTGGCATTTTTCTTTTGATTTAATGTTTGTTCCATTTTAGTTGAGCATAATTTATTGGTTAAGCGAATTTACATCTTTTGATTTTAGTATTTCTTTGATTTTTACATCTACGATTAGCCTAAACCAAAAGCCTTGTAAAAAATGAAATAAGATGCCTGTGGAGCCATCTAATATGCCCAATTTAAAAAATATTCTATAGCCAAAATATAAAAATGGCCTTAATCCTAAAGGCAGTTTCCACCAAAGTTTTTTTAAATAAGCATTGCGTTCATCAGGGTTGCCAAAAAAATCTGCTCGATTACTTTGACTTCTCAAGTTATTCATACGTTCAACCTCTTCTTCTGCAATTAAATCGCTGTATCGATTATGCTTATTGATCCAGAAACTAATCTGATTTTCCTTAAGATTTTCCTCGATGAGATGGCCATTATCCCAAATCATGGTCTCACCATTAACAATAAAGCGATGATCCATATTTTCATTTAAATCAGAATAGCCAATGCCGTTCCGAAACATTTTAAGCAAATATTTAGGGTAAAAACCACCATATTTAATCCAACTACCTTTAAAGTAATTTTTGCGATTAAAATAAATACCATTGATGCCAGTATAATTTGAATCCTTAAACTTTTCTAGATGAGTAAATAGGCTAGGTGTTACAATTTGATCAGCATCTAGTCCGATAATCCAAGGAGTAGTAACATCGAAATTTTGGAGTGCAAAATCCCACTGTTTGGGGTGGTTCTCAAATGGGTTGATTTTTATTTCCGCTCCAAAATCTTGAGCGATTTGCAAAGTAGCATCTGTACTACCAGAATCTAGTATATAGATTGGTGCATTCAAATCCTTAATCGAATTTAACAATCGAGGCAAATGAACCTCTTCATTATAGGTAAGAATGATAAAGCTGAAATCTATCATCACTTTCTTTTCATACCAAGCACGAAACTTGTCATCCTGAGCTTGTCGAAGGATCTCATCATATCTTCGCCTTTATTACCATTGATTTCCATACATAAGGTACTCTGCCACATCCAACAAAGTCGGTTACTGTAAAACCTTGCTCTGTTAATAAATTGCTTAGTGTTCTTCTCGACCATAATTTAATGTGGCCGCCATCCCATAATGGATTAGCATGTGAATCCCATTTCCCGGCTAAAGCTAAAATTAGATTTTTAATATAGCCATGGTAAGGAGTACTTAAGATTAATTCACCACCGCCATTTTTAAGCAAAATCTTTTTGCAAAAGGCAATAAATTTTCTTGGATCGTATAAATGTTCAATTACTTCTGTAGATATGATCGTGTCAAAATTCAAATTACTCAAACTTTCAGGCAAATCATCTGTAGACAAATCTTGCAAAGCAAATCGATCTGCTAAGCTTTTTTTTGCAATTGCAATTCCTTTTTCAGAAGCATCTGTACCATAGGCATTAAATCCTTTTTGAACCAACAGATTAACTAAAGCACCATTACCACAACCTAAATCTAATATAGTCTGATTTTGTTTGTCTAAGAGCTTAACTATAGGATCAACAATATATTGATGAGCATGTGTAGGTAAAGCATTGTGATAACCGTAATCTTTATAATCTGCCATTTGCAATATTTGAATAAAGCGTGATGTATTTTTGAGCTAATGTTTTGTCGTTGAAATCCTTGGCAACAAACGATGGTGCCAATTTCCTGATTTTATTTCGCTTATCAACATCAAGATAAGCAATTTTTAAGTTTTTGGCGATGTCATTCACATTTAGTGGAGTAACCCAACCTAAATCATTTTCCATCACATAGGTAGATAAGCCAACTTGATCTGACAATAGAACAGGAGTGCCAACGCTTAAACTCTCTACCACAACATTTGCAAAATTCTCATTGTAAGAACACAATACCATCATATCGTTTTGCTGAAGCGTTGCAAACTTATCCACATTTTTAACCTGTCCGAGCCAAGTAATTTGATCATTGATTTTTAAATCTATGGCTTTGGCTTTCAAGCTATTTACATAATTCTCATCTCCAGAACCAGCTATACTTAAACTAAAGTCAAATTCTAGTATCGCTAAAGCATCAAACAGAATATCTAAACCTTTTTTTTCTTCAATGCGTGAAAGAAAGATGAGTTTAAATGGTTTTTTCCTATCATTTACTTCTTGGAAAATACCAATGCCTTGCGCATCAGTATTTAATTTTGCAGCTTCACTTATCTCTACTAAATTAGAGATTATACTAATACTTTTTGGTTGGATGATATTTAAGATATCTTGTTTTTCCTGTTCGCTAGTAGCGTGTATATGACAATAACTAAGTAAATTCTTGCCAATTATTAAATGTATTAATTTTTTAGCAAATGAATTTCTATTACTTTGGGTATAACTAGTTAACATTCCCCGTGGAGATAACAACACTGGAATTCGGTACCACTTGGCTATAAAGCAGCTTAATACAGAAACCAAATTCCACCAAGCATGGATATGAATAATTAATTCGTTTTTTCTTGTTCGTTCCTTGTTTGTCTTTAATCCCGCATTGTGATACTGAGCTTGTCGAAGCACGTTCTTCAACTCACTCAACAAATCTGGTGAAAAATGGCTATGGTCTTTCGTTAGTCTTTTAAAATAAGTAACATTAACTCCATCTACAATAGCGCGTTGGTTAGTTTCAACTTGAAGTTCATCTTTGCCATTAGCTGTGGTTGTAAAAACCTCAATGTCTAATTTTTCTTCTCCACTTCCCAATTCAATACTTTCCCAACTCTCCGACTTTCCAACTTTCCAACTCTCTAGGCACTCACACAATTTAGCAACAGACATAGTGGGTCCACCATAAATGTATGCAGGCTTGTATGCAGCGGTGATATGAACGATTTTCAATTTATTGATCGACAAAACTAAACTCTAAGCTCCAAACCTCTAGTCAAACCAACCACACTCTCCAATTTAACAACACCATCCACACTTAAGCCTCCAAACCCTCTTTCCCAGTTTCTTCGTAAACCTGCAATTCTATCAAGGTATTTGAACGTTTTAAAATCCAGTAAATGGCATACATAGATATATAACCATAAAAGATGTTATTGAGCAAAAATTCAAAATTATTACCTCTCCATAATTGTTGAAAAATGGCATTAAACATCACAATACAACCCAATTCATATCCACCAAACCATTCTTCAGCTTTATTACACATCCACTGGGTAATCCAACCGTATAAAAACATGGAGACTAAAACTCCAATAAAGCCAGCACTAACATAACCATCAACAACAGGTCTGGTCTTTGCAGAAACTGTTGAAGCTTGGTTAGCAACGCCAGCTTCGTAAACTCGCTCCATAGAAACCTTTTCAGTGATAAATTTATTTGGCCATATTGCTCTTGGTATAATTGCCAAAATTGAGTTCTCAAGAATTTCTAATCCATAATAAGGATGTTCCTCTGGAATATGTTTTGCAAATTGGGTAAACATGGATATTTCACTGATTCTTAGGGTAAGGAATCCCCAATTGGTTTGATCAATTTCACTTTCATCCTTATTCACCAAAGCTTCTATCGCGACTGCCCTTGCTTCAGATGCAGATTTTTCTCCGCTCCAGGATTGACCTCTAATGATTGTGGCAAAAGTAGGTAATACGTAAATCAAAATATAAATGGTAGGTATTGCTACAGTTAAAATCAAGCGTTTATAATAGGGATACAATAAAAAACTGATGATGATTACATTGATAATGATACTTTCTTTATAACCGGTGAGCGTTGATGCCAAGAAATTGAATAAAAACAAACCGCCGCCGAAAATAGTATAACCAGTTTTTCTTTGTACAATCCCTCTCACAAATACTAAAGCACTGCAGGTGATGGAGATGTTGATTAAGCCAAAAGAGAACTGAACGATACTTTTAATCTGCGAAGTACCCACACCAACAATATAACAAACTACGCATAACCAAATCAGAAAGAAATCTAAATTTACATTCAGTTTATGTTTAATTAGCGGGAATTGTTTGATTTGTACAATCATGCCAGTTACCAATGCGGCATGAGCCAATACAGCCATTCTTTGGCATTTGGCAATAAGATAAGTCTGCTCATTTTCTACAAATGGAATAACTGAGGTCTTGTTAAAATATTCATAACCCATATGATCCAAGAAATAGAAGATAGAAGTACAGCACATAAATCCCGCAAAAATTAGCTGTACCAAAACAATCGGTCGCATTACCATTTTGCTCAGAGGAATATCATGAGGAACAAATTTAACTCGTGAAAGTAAAGTCCAATAAAAAATAAAAAATGAACCTAGCCAAGCCACAAAATAAGATATGATTGGATCTAATTGGGTCATAATCGAAATCACCCAAGGCAAGTACACTAGTATTAAAACTTTTTGGCGAGAAAAATTAGGGTCTTTATCTGTTAACATAATTCAGAATAGCGGCTACTTGTTGCTCGAAACTCCAGTTTTTTATTATTTTTTTTGATTTTTCACCCATTTTTTTTAGTTCAGCTTTATTAATGCTTAAAGCTAATAATTTCTGCTTTAGATCGGTTAAATTTCCACTTTTAAAAATAGCACCATTGTCCTCAGATACTAAATCACTTGCACATCCAACTTGATCAGAAACTAAAATTGCCTTGCCCGCTGCCATAGCCTCATTAACACCCAATCCCCAGGTCTCACTCACAGAAGGTAAACAAAACAAATCGCAGGCTTGATAAATAACAGGCATTTGTGTCTGATTTTGAAAATCCATAAAATGAATTTTTGTCGTGGTGATTGTACTAGAAGTATCGCTCATTTTTTTAAGTTCCGCTTCCAGATTTCCATTTCCTACGAAAAGCAAATGTGCCCCTGGTATACTCAATTCTTGAAAAGCTCTCAATAACAATGTTGGGTTTTTGACAGCGATTAATTTTCCAGCAAATAAAATGACAACATCAGATGGTCTAATCCCTAATTGATCTTTTAATTGTTGTGCTTCAGTTAATCGATTTTCAGCAAATCTGTTGTTATCTATGGCATGTGGAGCAAATATCAATTGTTCTTCTCTTAGGCCATATTTTTTAAAATAAGACTTATTTTTAGAACCAACATAAAATGATGAATCCACACTTTGATAAACCCATTTTAAGAAAATAGATTTAAGAAAACTTTTTAATCCAGATTTTTCATTAAGTAGGGTAGAGTCTCCTCTAAAATAAACAGGCAATTTCTTACTAAAGTATTTGATGATTTTAAGGTGACTGGAGTATGCCCAACCATAAATTAAAATTGCATCTGGTTGATAGCTTTTAATTCTATTCATAGCATCAGGATTCGCAATGCCGCTAAAATGATGGCTACCCACTTTTTTGGCCGTATTATTCAAAAACTCATAATGATACCCTTCTAACAAAGGAATATCCCAGCTTATTTTTTGATTGAACCCATAATCATATTGATCAATCTTTGCATTACCTAAAGTATAAAAAACCTTTATGTCTATATGCTTTGCTAACAATCTGAAAATAGGAGCATAGTACTGAATAGGATGAGTGCTAATAATTGCTAATTTTTTAGGCATTGGGTAAAGCTAAAATATTACCAGATTTTAAGTTTTTAAAATTTGTAATTAGCTGAGGACCATCTTTGCTTACAAGATACAGTTGATAACCTAAAGAAGAAAGCAAAGTGAAAATGTAATCTTCGGCTCTGCCGGTTTTTTGATGATAAAATTGATCGTATTCGAAAACGATTTTTGGTTGGTTACCTTTGATGCATTTTAATAAGCCATCAATCACAAAGCTTTCAAACCCCTCCACATCAATTTTAATGAAATCAATCTTTTTATCAGCAATCACATCATCACCAATTTTACATTCAATGGGAATATCACCACTCTGATCAAATAGGTGATAAGCTCCAGGATTGGAACTGTTAACATCTGCAGCAATAGTAATAACCTCATTTTTATTACTTAGCGCAATATTTTTTGGATAAATGTTTTGGAATTGATTTAGCTTGATATTAGATATTAATAAATCAAAATTACTCGGCACTGGCTCAAAAGCAGTCACTTTGCCATTCGCTCCGCTTAAATCTGCAAAGTATAAGGTATGAAATCCTATGTTGGCGCCAATATCTAAGATACTGTCACCTTTTCGAATTACTGATTTGAATACTTTTTTAAGTTCAGGTTCATAATCGCCAGTGTAAATTACCTTAGCACCAATCCAGGTAGTTGGCTTGCATTTAATCTTAAAGTTACCATTTAGCGGCTCAACAATTAAATCATCTTTTATCAGTTTCTCATGCGTAAACAGATAATTAAATAATCTATCCTGACCTCTGAATGAAGGTCTTCTTAATAAAAATCTAAAAATGTGGTGGATGATCATTTTATTTCTTGGGCTAAAACCTCGTTAAATAATTCCACTTGTTTTCCGGTCAAATGTTTAGCAGTATATTGCTCAAAAATTTGCCAATTTATACGAGGAACAGATGATGCTTGAATATTTTCTAAGTAATTTTTTAATTTAAAATAACTCTCCATAATTGGTTCTCCAATGTTAATCAAATCTCCGGCTCTGCATTCTTTAATGATATATGAAGCACTGCTTTCTGGATGTAGTATAGCCAATAAAGGTTTCGAACATAATATATATGGATATATCTTAGAGGCTGTATAAGCGGCTTCATTTGATCCAATAATAATAAGGCCATCGGCATTATTTAAATTATTTAAACTTTCATAGAAACCTATCCTATCGGTATATTCAATAACATATTCACCTATACCCATTGCCTCTGCTACTGGTTTAATGGTAGCAACACCTTTGCCGCTTGGGGCATAACTGGTGCCAATAAAATGCATTTTTACAGTGCTAAATAAGGAGTGGTCATATTTTAAGCCATGTTTAAATCCATTAAATAAAGTTTCAATCGCATTATGCATGTCAAATCCACCTCTTCCAACATAAACTAAATTAAGTTGACCCTTTTTATTTTCAAAAGTTGTTTTAAATAGATGTGTATTTTGTTGAGTTATTTTTAGATCTAGATCAAAAGCACCAAAAGTAATTGTAGCAGATGGCCGTTGCTTTAGAGCGGGATACCTTTGATGTAAATTCTCAATATAACTATTTGATACACTAATTAAGCCTGCCACATCTTTCATGGCAATGGGTTCTAAATATTTATGTAGCCGGTAAGAAAACCAATACTTTTTAGGGCGTTCATTTTTTGGTTTGTTTTTATAAAAATCGCTATGCCATGGATCTTGCATATCAATCACATAAGGTATTCCGAATTTCTTTTTCCAATAACTGCCCAAAATGCAAACTGGAAACTCAGTAGTAGAAAAATAAATGAGATCAAACTTTTTTTCCTCTAACAATTGGTTTCCTTTTCTTTTTAAGAACAAGAGCGACCTTAGTGCTAAACTACCCAAACCCAATTTGCTAGTCCATTTTTTTGAAAGCGCTTTAGTGTAATGTACACTAATTCCAGAAGGAATTGATTTTAGTAACAAGTCATCTTTTACTACATCGTCATAACCTGCACATACGCTGATGACTTCTACCTCCCAGCCAAAATCTGCAAAATAGGGTAAGCTCATTCTAATTCTTTGCATGTCTGCAGTATTGGAAGGAGCAAAATGAGGAGAAATGATGAGTAGACGTTTCAATTAAGACTGACTAAGGGTTTTAGATACAACTTTTAAGAATTTTTCTTTTTCGAATTCCCAATTTAATTTTTCTTTTGCGTACAAAGAAGACTGAGCTTGATGTAGAGTTAACAGTTTTTTGTGTTCAATGTAGTTTTTTAAAATTGAAGCTAGGCTATCTGAATTATTCTTTTCATAAGTAGTTCCCATATTGGGATATGCCTCCATGAACTGTTTTTGAGCAGTTGTATTAGATGCAATAATAGCCAAACCAGCTTGCGCATAGGTGAAAATTTTATTACTCAGAGCGACGTCATTATTGATAGAAAATCCAGGTTCAGTAGCTAAACCTATATCAAATTTGCTTGCAAATTTGGTTAGTTCTGTAGATTCAATAGGTGTATGAAATATAATTTTAGGAGAATGAATAAAATTGAGATTTTGTATGATATGCTCTAATTCCGTTTTAACTTGTAGACTTAAAAACCCAAGTATATGAAATTCAACTTTTTTATTTTCTATTATTTTTAAGGCACCTAAAACATCTTGCAAACCTCTAGATAATCCAACGTTTTGTGAGAACCAGAATAACTTCAATGATTCTTCATCATTCTTCGTAATTAATTCTCTTTCGTTTTTCGGAAAAACATTTAATAACGTGTTGAATTTTAGAGATGGAAAAAATACTTCATATTTTTTTGCAATCTCCGGGCTGCTTGCCGTTAAATAATCAACTAAAGGAAAATATTTTTCCTCAAGGTATTTTTTTAAGCGAACATCGTCGTTAAAATCATCATCGCTCATTTCATAACGATGTAAATCTTCCGCATCAAAACCACATTTAGCATTGTTGTATTTTGCAGCTAAAACTGCGGCAGGTAATGCTGCTAAATTATGGGCAATATAAAGATCTCCAGGTGTATTCTTTGCTTTTTTAGTTAACTGAAAAGTACACCGACCTATAGCCAATTCGGCTAAATTACCACTAAAACCAAATAATTTAGCTAGTTTTCGAGCAATTTTTAAAGTAATACGTGTTCGCCAATAGACTGCTTTTTCTTTTAAAGGATCGCCGCCAATTCTTATTGCTTTCCACTTTTTTTGAGGGAGTAATTTTTCATCTAAATTCGTTGCCCAAGTATTCCAATATTGATAAATAACACAAACGTTATATCCCGCTTGAACTAATGCATCTGACTCTTTTACCAGCCGTGGGTTTAAAGAGGGTTGGCCGGATGTGATAAGAATAACAGTTTTAGACACTTAAGTTGTGTTGTAAATTAATTTTTATTAATCCGTGCTTCATATAGTTTTAGATATTCAGAAACAATGCTATCACTACTAAATCTACGCATAGCTGTTTTCCAAACAGTTTCTCTGTTAATAGCATCTAATTTGCAAATCGCAAGAACCATTTCATCAGTTGTATTACAAACAAAGCCCGTAAGATTATCCTTCACCACTTCTGGAACAGATCCTCGAGAAAATCCTATTACTGGTGTACCGCATGCCATAGCTTCTGCCATTACAATACCAAAAGGCTCATTCCATTGAACAGGCATTAAAAATGCTAATGCATTACCTAATAAAGTGTTTTTTTCTATATCATCCACTGGACCGATATATTCAATTTCTCCTGAAAGAAAAGGTTTAACTTTTTCATTAAAATACTCTTCTCCATCTGGTGGAATATTACCAGCAATAATTAATTTTTTATTTGTTTTTTTAGCGATTTCAATTGCAATATGTGTTCCTTTTATAAATTCTATTCTACCTAAAAAAACTAAGGGGGCATCTTCCTTAACATCAAATTTTGGATCATAAGTATGTACAGGAAAACCATTATAAACGGTTTCAGCAACTGCGAAAGGTTTAATTTTATTAGAGATGTAATCGCTACATCCTGTAAAACTTAACGTCTGTTTTTTGCTTAACAACACCGCTTTTTTAATTTGCGATAAAGTTGGTTCCCGCTGATAGGACATTATCTTAGGTATACTTGAACTTAAAAATGGTAAAAGATTTATCAACCGACCAAAACTATGAATAATATCTGGTTTGTAACTCTTTAACTTATTTATGGTTAGTATATTATGGATTGTTGACAGCCTTGTGTTTTGATTTTTATATTTGATTAAAGGGACATCTACCTTAGAATCCGCATGGGCAATTAAAATTACTTGATGCCCTCTTTCTTTAAGCCCAACAATTAAAAAATGAATAATACGCTCAATTCCACCATAATTTATAGGAGGTATTGGAATAAATGGATCTGCAATTATTGCTATTTTCATCTATTTTAAATTTTAAATTAATTTAGCTTTTATACAATTCCATATAGCAATCTGCCATGATCTTTGAAGTATACTGTTTTTCAAATTCTCTGCGGCAATTATCACGATTAATTTGAGGTATCAGTTTTACTTTTTCAATAAGATCTTGCTGTGTTTCACCGATAAAACCATTAACATTCTCTTTAATAAAATGAGGAGCAAAATAGCGATTATAACTTATAACAGGGCATCCACAAGCATTAGCTTCTAACATTGTTAAATTAAATGCTTCTGTCTCAATCGTTAACATTAGGAGGCAACAAGCGTTTTCCAACAATTCCTGTTTTTGGACATCATTTGCTGGTCCAAAATATTTTATCTGTTTCCCATCACATAATTTCAAAAAAACGTTATTAAACCATTCAACCTCGTGAGGGTAATCTCCTCCAATACCAGCTATTACCAAATTCTTTTTTGATTTTTTAGCTATTTCAATGGCATCTAATACTCCTTTGGGTTCTGCGATCCTACAAATTATTACCATAGGTGAGGATTCATTGATTTGGCTGTGTTTGAACTGGTATTTTGATAATGGAATGCCATTATTAACATATTTCCAATTGCCTGGTAGGTTAACATATTTTTCCTGTATCCATTTTGCACATGGGCTCAAAATTAGGTTTCTAGGTTTTAGCTGTAAAAATCTGAAAAAAGATTTTGTCGCTAAATTAACCATATGGAAAGTATGAATTTTTTTTGTACTACCCCAAATATTGGGCAAGAAATAAATCAGACGACCATGATTATGGATGACATCATAAGTATTAAATATCAGATGTTTCCAAATTATTTTTGTAGTGTTTTTTTGATCTAAGTATTCACCTATTGGAATGAATTTAACATTCTCTGGAACTTTGCTGTCTTTATGACCCATAACTGTAATTTGGTGTCCATCCTTTAGAAGCTCTTCAATTAAAGATTCTACAACTCGTTCAGTCCCTCCTATAGTTTTTACGGGTAACGGTATTACGGGGTTAAGTATTTGAAGTATTTTCATTTAATAAGTGAATGATATGTTTCAACATATTTTCGTGCACAAATTTCAAGTGTTAAATTTTCTAAAATGTACTGCCGCGGAAAGAACTGATTTGTGTTTTGAGCATTTATAAAATTTAACAGTTTAACCTTGAAATCTGCTTGATGTTCAAATTTCAATCCACACCTATTGTCCCAATATGGAACAGCACTTACTGGTTCAAACTTTATTGCGGGATAAAATGATGGATCTTGCCAAAAGCCTCCTCTTTCCCAAGCAAATATTGGCGTGTTTGTTGATAATATTTGTTGATAGGCTTGTCCTTGTGTCTCATGTTCACATAAGAAAATAACTGCCTTACAACGAGCTAATCCTTGTTTTAATTCTTCATGGTTATAATGGCCATATTTTATAGTCTCATAAGTTAAATTTTGACTTTCTAAGTAGCAAATGATTGGCAAAATCAACTCCTTCTCATAAAAATCATGTTCCCATCTAATTTTATCATAAATTAGAAAATCGATATTAGGTTGTTCATTTTTTAAATCTTCGTTCCAGATGTTAGTATCAATGCCAACTGCCCAAGTAGTAACACTATCTCCATAATATGGCTTACACATCTTCTCCATCCATTTCCCTGGAACCAACATCTTTTTCACGTTAGGATAAATACTAAATAAATTCGGACATTCTATGGGGTGAGAAAATACCCCTGCTCCAAAAAGAATTGGATTTTTGAATCGCCTATCAAAAATTAAATGAGGCTTACCAATAACACCTATTAATTCATTTGGATTTTTCTTAGCGTAGGCATAATCATTAAATCGATATGCTATACCTAGATTATCTAACCCTTTCATTAATGCCAAGGCAACTAGATGTACTCCACCGATTTTTTCAGGGCCACGGATTATTCGACGAATAATTTTCCTTAAGTAACGATCATACTTAAACCAACGATCTGGATTTGGTTCTTCGTAAAAAAGATTGAGTTTATTCATTAACCTTCTTTGCAATTATACCTATACTCATCCCTCCTGCAAATTTATTTTTTTTTTCCATTTTCCACTTTATCAATCTTTTTAAAATCCTAAAGGGATTATTTAGCAATTTCTTATCAAAAATAATAGTCTTGCCATCT
Organism: Pedobacter sp. GW456-11-11-14-TSB4; assembly: GCF_059424425.1. NCBI lineage: Bacteria > Pseudomonadati > Bacteroidota > Sphingobacteriia > Sphingobacteriales > Sphingobacteriaceae > Pedobacter > Pedobacter sp. GW456-11-11-14-TSB4. The sequence continues at coordinate 246,282 of NZ_JBWKZK010000004.1, read as the reverse complement.
AGCGTTAAAATTTCTTCTAATACCAAACCATTATCTTCCAAAAGTTGCTTAACAATATGTGGCCATGGCGTAAAAACGTGATGATTTAAAAGTAAATCATTTTCTGAAAAGCAAGGCATCCAGCCCTTTGCGAAAAGTGTAAACCTTGCTTCACTATGAAAAGGGTTTGGCGTAGTTAAAATTAACTTTCCACCAACTTCTAAAGTGCTTACAAGGTTTTTAATGCAAATCCATGGATTATTTAGATGTTCAAGTACATCTAAAAAAAGAATCACGTTGCATTTACGTATTCCTTCAGGAGGCTTTGAATTTAGATCCCAAGGAATTATATATTTATCTTTAGGATCTAAATCAAAAGCGGTATACTCTATCTTTTTTTGAATCAGATTAAAAATTATACCGTCTCTTGCACCAATGTCAAATACTTTAATAGAATCTTCATTCATGCTGTTAATTAAGCTTGAAGCCCATTGATAGCGATTTGAAGATAAGTTTTTTGAGATGTTCATTTATATTTTATAAAACGTAGCATATTTAATATTTGTGAAGTTTTCTTAAAACCAATTGTCCGATATAAAATTCCTTTGAACCCGTTTTTAGGTATAGTGAATTCAGGATCTAAATAAAAAATATAATTAATAATACCTATCGCCTGTTTAATACTATCTATTGACATCCACTGTGCTAATTCCCATAATATACTTATACTTGCCTTTTTCCTTCTTTCAGTTAGCTCTCCCTGATCATTCAACTTACTTAATATCTTTTTATAGATATTAAAATGCTGAATGTTTTGAAGAATTTTATTTGAAGAGAATTGTAATCTTTCATTTTTATGCATTCTATGCAATAGTGCATAATCATAATGAAAACCTACATTTGGTTTTTTTATAACTGCCTCTAGCACAAATAATCTATCATCTCTTAGTGAATAGTCTGGTCGATGAGGTATGTCTTGAATGAACTCCTTTTTAAAAAGATAAGCTGAATAGTGAGATGAGTCGGATTCACCAAGTTGTTGAGCAATAATGTCGTCAGAATTGATCCATAATTGTTCTTTTAGTACTTTTCCGTTATCACTTACAAGCTTATAACCACTAACAACCATATCAAAATTACCTTTTTCTGCTAATTCAAATTGTTCATCAATAGAACCTTTGCCTAACATATCATCTGAGTCTAAAAACTTGATGTATTTTCCCCTTGCTATTTCAAATCCTTTATTAACAGCCCAGCATTTGCCCCAATTTTCTTGACTTAAGGATACTATTTCTTTTTGGCTTCGTAACCATTCCCACGTTCCATCAGTGCTGCCATCATCAATAACAATAATTTCAGCTTTGCACTGTGTTGTTCTACAACTCAAAATGGCTTCAGGTAAGCACCATAGTCTATTATAAGTTGGGATTATTATACTTACGTCAAGCATTTTGTAGTGTTAACTTTTTAGACTTATTATAATTGAAACGACTTTTTAATTTTATAAAAGCAGCCTCAAAATAATGAAAAGATAAATAGGAGAGTATTAATAAGAATAATAATGATATGACATAGCGTAATGGAGGATATTTAAGTAAATCAACAGTCGCATTATCAAATTCTAAAAGTAAACTAACTTTGTTTAAAATTTTCATATAATAAGATGGAATGTAATAATGATATAAATAAATACCATAACTAATTTTTCCAATATGCATAAAGAATTGATTTTTAAGAATAAAGCCTGTGATTAGATTATACTTTTTGTTGACAACATAAACAATTAGGCTCAAAGCAATGACTGAATTAACAAGTCTAATTAGTATGTTTTGTGGATTTAGTTGATTTATTAAGAAAATCGGGACACATATTAATAAAGCTATTTTTAAAATTTTGGCAAATTTTTTATAGTTATCTTTTTCAATTTGAATGAATGCAAATAATGAACCTAACGAAAATGCAATGAAGCAGGTTATAGTAATAGTATAGAAAACAATGCCAAATAGTGCATGAAATATAAAACTGCTTAAAACACCTATAATAAAAAATATAGCGATTATCTTGAAAACATTTTTTTTCGGAGAATATAAAATCACCCAGGGCCAAATTAAATAAAATTGTTCTTCTACGGCTAAAGACCATGTGTGATCTGTGTTATCCATTCCGCCTTTCTTTAAAGCTAAAAAATTTGAAGTGTATGTGATATAGTATGATAAATTCTCTCTAACATATGCTACATTCAAAATTATGAATATGATTATTAAAATGTAATAACCTGGGAATATTCTTAATAATCTCCTAACATAAAAAGCCTTTATTATATGTGTGTTTGAAGTTAAACCATTTTCAATTTTTGCATTCAACAAAATCCTTGTAATCAAATATCCGCTGATTACGAAGAATAGATCTACTCCAAAAAGTCCATTAGGTAGAAATATGTGTAGTATACTTGAAAAAAATGGAGAGCTAAAATTCCAAGGTCCCCAATGTTGTATTAGTACTAAAAGCACTGCGAATGCACGCAAAACATCTAATTCTTTAATATATTCCAGCTTTGCCACATTCAATTTATTCTAGGTGAAGATTTAATTTTTCTCGTACCAAAGGTCAAATGATATAAAGGTCTAAATACATTTTTGAAAAAAGTCTTAAATAAATATGGATATTTAATTTTCAGATTACCCCATACAGAATAAAAAAAAATTGATTTGCCTTCTAGGGCTTTTTTTAGCTTATAGGCTTCTAATATGTAGGTCGGGTTTTCTGTATATGAACCTAAAAAATGAATAATACTTGGTCTTACAATATGATGTGGATACCAACTTTGGTGTAATGGGTTAGGGAACGGTGGATTGATCATTTTTGTTTTACCTTTTAAAATGTCCAATTTATGCTTGCCCTGACATGCTTGCGGATCACTCATCATATTACCATCATCATATATTATGGACTGATTGTTTATTGCAATCGCTACTGCCATTAATACTTCATCATTGGGTGTATTTCTTAGCCTTAAAAAACCAATTTCATCATATTTCTTCTCTAAATCTCTCGCGGTTTGATAGATTATACTGCTGTTCCTCCCGCTTTCCAAGTAGTATATCCCACCATTAAACTTTGGCAGTCTTTCAATATTAAATTGTTTGCAGATTTGCTTTATATTGCCAAACCATTCTCCATCTGAAATATAACTTCCTACTACCGAAACAGAATGTCCATTAAATTTATCAAAAATCCATTGAATATTACCATATATCAAGCAGTCACTATCAATAAATAAAGTTTTTCCTTCTGGAGCGATATAGTCTAAGTGTAATTTAGTAGAGAACCCATAACCAAATTCACCACTCTTTATGCGGATAATGTTTATGTAATTTTTTACATCTTCACAAAGAAGATCTGGCTGATCGGTCGCTAAATAAAATTTTATGTTGGTGTTTTTATTCCAATAATAAAATGACCTTGCCATATTCTCTGCAAGTCTTAGATATACAGGCTTGCCTGTGGCAATTGTCAATACATTTTGTTGCAAAATAAAAAAGATATCTGAAGTTTAACAATCACCCTTATCGTGCAAATAATCTGAATGTTTTTAAAAGGATATGATATAAGATTGGTGAGATCTTATAAAAAAATCTCCTGCGATAGGGTAAGGATTTTAATTTTAATTGACTGTTCCACGCAAGAATGAAATATAGTTCTGTATTTTTCACATAAGTTGCTCCTAGCTTTTCTAAACCCGCTCTTTCGAGCTTAGTTAACAACATTACTTGAAGGTATGACTCAGCTCTAAAATTATAAATCATAAAGCCACGTTTTGCATATCTGATAACATTATCTAAATATTGGTCTTATACTTGAGGTACACATTCAGTGAAAGCACAGTTACTGATTAAGATGTCATATTTAACTTGTGAAGTACAGTCTGTGTCACCAAATTTAATTTTACTTAAATACTTGTCACCAAATTTACCTAAATACTTTTTTGTTAGTTTATTTACTTCAGGCAGGTCGTAAATAGCATAATTTTCAATATTAAATCTATCCATGATTACTTTGGCAAGACCTCCACAACCCCCACCAATTTCAACTAAATCTTTGCTGCTTAAATCGCCAAAATATGTTTCAAGATAGCTTAATTGCCTAATATAATGTAATGTTGAAGAACTAATTTTCCCATATATACCATAATCAAAAAGTTCTGGACCTCCGAAATTGCCACTTGTTTTAAAGTCTTTTATTTGATTTAACAAATGGGGATTTTCAGATTTGATTACAGAAATATTATGCAGCCCGTTTTCAAAACTAAAATGCTCTAAAATTTCTTGATAATGTTCGTTTTTTCTAAAATTAGTAAATACTTCTTCTTGATCGGAGGCCAACTCACAAAATATAGGATACTTATAATTATCTGAAGCTGATTTCATTTGAATTATTTAAGTGTTTGATATCCGGTAACCACTCTGAAACAATATTCATATACTTTATTACTAGTAAATTGCTTAAAAGCCAAAGTTATTAACGTAGTAAATAGTTTGATAATCATTAATAAGCGTCTAGAAAAAGAAGGAACAGGGAAAATAAATAGATGCTCTTTTGTGATATTTTCAATAGAGTTGGTCATGTGAAAGTTTCGAGGCGTACTTTCCAAATAACCTTCATGAGAAATTTGTAAATGGTCAACAGGATCCAAAATAATACATTTAATATTATCCTGGTGAAATTTTTTTGTTAGAAAATTTTCAAAACCATCTTCACCTAATTTACTGCCTTTTGGTGCTTTTTCTAGTGCATCAAAAGCAGATTGTATTAGACCTGTATTACATAAACTAGGATTAGCTGAAAAACCAAAAGTTGTTTGGTATAAGTTTTGCGAAATTTTTTTGATTTTTTGGTCCGTATTTAATGGCCCAGTTTTGCTAAGTACAATTTCACTCCAGCTAGGGTTAGATTGCAATGCAAATATGAGCGGACTTAAATCAAGTTCTGTATGAAATTTCCAGTCGTCTTCTAACCAAAAGAAGTAAGGGGTATTGATTACTTTTAAAGTGTTTATTATGTTATTTACATAACCACCTCTGTTTATATTCTGTACAATAATATGTGGGGAAATTTGATTTAAAATTTCGTAATTAAATTTTCCATCTACCCCTATGATTATTTTATCAAAGGTATAATTGCAATTCTCTAGAAAAGAGTTAAATGTTTTAAGTAAAAGATGTTCTCTATTTTCACAAGTAAAAATAACTAAAGTTATACTCCTATTTTCCATTATAATATGTAAATAAAATCCTCATTTTAGATCTTAAAACACGATAGCAATAAAGAGCATAATTTTTGTGCTCCCATTTGTATTGAAACAGCCAAATTTGTTCAACCGTCATCGCTTTCCTCTTTTTATCACTTAACTCTTTTGTTGTTAAGCTATCTAAATGCTTAACTATAGAGTCTGTTACTAGCACATGTTTTAAATTATATTTTTGAAGCGTTCTAGAATAATCCGCATCTGCATACCAAAAATTAAATCGCTCGTCGAAATTACCTATTAGCGCTAATATATCTCTCTTAATTAAAAAGCACCAACCTGCTATTGCTTTTCTTATTTCTTTACCCTCATAAATCCCTGTGTTAGGGTTTATGTTTAATGTAGGATGAAATAAAGGGCAAATAGGAGAAGCGCTAACAATCTGGTCATCGCTCATCAATGCTTGCATTATTTTCGATGCCCAATTCTTTTCAAAATATAAATCATTATTACAAAAACAGATGTATTTACTTGAGGTTTTCTCAATCCCGATGTTTAAAAATTTATTATAATTAAATGCCGAGTTAGGATAAATTGTATTTACGAAAGGGAATTCATACTTGGGGGTTTTCCTTTCACTTTCTATAATTAAGATGTTAAAGGTTATAGTGTTGCTATCTTCTGAATTTAATAAGCTTTGTATTGCAGTTTCAGTAACTTTTCTTAAAGTTTCATTTTTAGCATAGCTCAGAATAATTATATCTATGCTGATCATTTTTTATTAAGAAAAAACCTTAAAGGACGAAGAATGAGATTACCCAATCTATATGGTGTAAAACTCATTACTAATTTAAAATACATTTTTCTCACAATATCTCCACCTTCAAAATAACTTGCTTCAGGTTCTACAAAATCATCATTACAGGCAACCGCTATATTAAATAATGGAAATTGAATATTAGTGTTCGAATCAATTTTAGTATAGTCGCCACTGTATTCACAAATACTATTTGCTGAAAAATTCTCTTTCACAATAAAAGATCCTGTTAAAAATGCTTGATAATAAAAGTAACTTTTTTTAAAGTGTTTATTAATTAGCATCTTAAATTCGTACATATATAATTCTTTAATATGAAACTCATTAATTCGGTTAAAACGATCTGAATAATTAGCTTTGTCTGGCGAAGAAATGATAAGGATTCCATTAGGTTTTAAAATCCTCTTTATTTCAATTAACATTTCTTCATGTTTGTCTGTGTGTTCTAAAGTTTCAAAACTTACCACAACGTCAGCAAAAGAATTTTCTAAAGGAATTTTATCTACAGATCCTTCTAAAAATTTTAAATTTTTTGTTTTTATATATTTTGAACTGGCAAACGCTATAGCATCACTTGAAATATCAACACCATATACTTTTTGGGCGGTTTTAGCCATTAAATTGCATCCATACCCCTCTCCTGAAGCAATATCTACCACAATTTTATCAGCTATATAATTTAAAGGAATTGCATAACGATGTAGGTGATAGATAGTATCAACATCCTCAACTTCTGTTACTAATCTTTCGCCAGTCCAATCTAAATTCAGTTTTTTCATTATAAATTATAGTAGAATAAAGTTTTTATTAATTCGGATACATAATTATTTAAAACGCCAATAATTTATGAGTCTAACAGTTTTCCAACCGAAAAAATTGCCTATCAATGTACTTAAGGGGCCAGCAACATACTTTACTTTTTTTAGCCCAATTCCTTTTGCTTTATTAACGGCTTTTTTAGAAATATCCTTAAATTTCGGATAACTAGCTGTTGCAATCTGTTGATAATGGACTGAAAAAATTTTATTAAGCATATCAGCAGGAAACTTATCCTTTAAGTGAATGTATTTTAATTCAGTAGCTTTATACATAGACTCATAGCCTTTATGGGTTAGCTGGGCAGATAGGTTTTTATTGTTAGAATGTTGCCGATAATAACTAACTGCTTCATGCGCAAAACAAATGCCTTTTGATGCTAAAATTACCCTGCAGAAATATTCTCCATCGTCATCCATACTTAAACTTTCGTTCCATGGCCCAACGCTGTCTAGTATATATTTTGGACACAACCAAGAGTGTATAGTAACCATTCCTCCATAGTTGGTTCCGATAAATTCTCCAGCATATAATTTATTTGCGAAGTCTAGATTATCACCACAATAACCATCAGTCCAAGTTTTTATTGGCTCTTTTAAAAGTATATTGTCTCCATCATTAAAGTAAATGGTTGAACAAATGCTCAAGTATCCTTCATTCTGTTCTAATAACTTGACTTGGAGTTCAATTTTTCCTGGATTTATTAGATCATCAGCATCTAAAAATTGAATATAGTCTCCTTTTGCTATAGCTAAACCGGCATTTCTGGCCGCACTGGCACCTTTATTTTCTTGTTTTATAACATTTATATTGTCTGACTTGTATTTTTTAGCAATTTGATATGAATTGTCAATAGAGCCGTCATCAATAATAATAATTTCTTTATTTGGCCAAGTTTGATTAATTACACACTCTATCGCTTCCGCCAAATGATTTTCTGCATTATAAGATGGAATAATTATCGAAACGAGTGGTGATTTCATTTGTTTTTATAGGCGATTTTTTTGGATAATTTAATTGAAGGTTTTTCAATTAAAACGTAAAATATATAAGCGCAAATTATCGCAATTAATAGTTGACTTGTTAATGTCAAAAGCTCTAAATTTTTCGGTATTGACAGTTTTTTATAAATTCCAAGCAAATAAATTAGCACTAATGGATGGATGATGTATAAGGAATATGATATTTTGCCTAAAAAATCGAATACTTTTGCGATTTTCTTTATAAAAGAAACAAAAAGTACCACGCCAAATATGAGCAGAAATACACCCATATTAAAATTTAAAAATATGCTTACTGCGCTGAATGCAATAACTATCAAATATTCTTTTTCTTTAGTTGAATGATAATGCATAGTTGCAATGCCCATAGCAAAAATAGGAGCATAGGTAGTAACTAAATAACCAGAATTTGCAAATGGAATGAAAGAAGTTAATGAGAATAATAACAGAAAACCTATTCTATATTTGAGATTAGTATTTAGGAAATATAAACCTCCAATTAAAATATAAAATTGAAATTCAACGCATAACGTCCAAAAAACGTGATTGTAAAAACCAAAATTTGTGAAAGGCACTATATAAAAAACATGAGCTAAAAATTGCGCTGGAATAAATGGAATGCTGTGCCCTCTAAACGATGGGATGGAGGTGAATAGCCAAAATGATAACAATGTTAAAATAATTGTTGTTAAATAAGCAGGGTCTATTCTGATTGATCGTTTTAATAAAAAACTAAAAAAATGTTTTGGATGATAATTATTCTTTATTAAAGCGAGGCAGATTACATAACCACTTACAAAAAAAAATACATGTACACCATATTGTCCATAATTTAAAACCTTTGATAAAGTTTTATAGGCTATTAAAGTAGATCCATAATGACATAATACCACAGCTAATGCAGCAAAACCTCTTAAAAACTGAATGCTTTGAATAAATCCTTTATGATTTTCCTGCATTAAATATTTTTAGCCACGTGTTTTTACTATATGAATTTAATGGAACTTGATTATTGTTTAACCAGGGTTCTTTCAAATAATTAATATATAAATCTTTGTTATTATCTATTTCGATGATTTTTTCTATTAATGGTTCGAAATTTAAGTTGTTATAATTTAAATACATCTTTAGTATTCTACCATAAGATTTTAATTTCCTACTTAAATGATGTTGAGGTTTTCTAAATTCTTGAGGTCGAAAATCGACAAAGTTTTGTTGCGAAGATTCTTCTAAAGATCTGATGATTTCATTGTTTTTAATTTTAATATATTCATTAGCGTTTAAAAAGCTTTTCACATTGAAAATTTCATTCACATTTATATCTCCACTGTAAATAGGTAAGCTATTTACTTGAATAGCATCATATAGTTTTTCAGTTTGATAACCAGGATATGCATAGTTTTCAAATGCAATGGTAAACTTATATTTAGAAAGGAATTGGCGTTTCCTTTCCCATGTATTCCCTTTATACAAACTATCAATAGCGCCTGTATTATTCATTGATTTGCCAGGAGCATCAACTTTTTTATACTTTGATAATTGCCTAAAGAATTCTTCTCTATATGGAACTTTGTTTGAATACAAGAAATTACAAAAGCATGTTTTTTCATTAACAATACGATCAATATCATTATCTGTAAAATTTTTTATAAATAGCTCAGGATTTACACCATGCCATTGAATTCTTTTATAATTAGGATTATTAATTTCCTTTTCCAGAGGGATACCGAATGCGTATTCGCAAGTAGTTAAATCTGGAGTCATATTTTCACAGAAATAGCCAATCCTTGTATAATTTCCTATTGGTGGAATATTATTGCCATAAGGGCCGAAAACGATGAAGTCTGGCTGATCAGATTCTTCAAAATCAAATTCATCTGTAATTTTATTGACTTCAAAAACCTCTTTTACGAAATCATTGAATGACAATCCATTTTGAAATTTTATTTTAATAAATTTTTTCGACATATTTCAAACCAATAGTGTTACCATTTCTTGTATTGTTCTTTTTGGATTTAATACTTCGTCGTAAAGCTTTTTAGCCTCTTTAGCGTAATTATCCTGATTAGCATTAACAATTTTTCTAAGTGCAGTATTTATTTGCGAATATTCCTTTATTACTTCTCCAGCTAAATATTTATCGAATAATTCAGGGTAAAAAGTGCTATTTGTAACAATTGTTGGAATGCCGAGCATCATTAAATTAGAAAATTTACCAGAAGCCAACCCAATTTCTCCAATATTTTTTCCTAATCCATTTTGAGGCTGAGCAGCATACAATGCAAACCCAACATCAAAGCATGCTAAAAATCCGAAATACTCATCATCATTTTCAAAAATATGATGATATAATGTAACATTAATGCCTTTTTTCTGTAGCTCTTTAAGTTCGAAATGTGCCTTGTGATTATCAGAAAACTCTTCGAAACTATGAATTACAAGCCAAACTTCTGATGGCCAATCTTCTTTTAATGCATCTATAAATAATTGAGCACCACTCCAAGCCTCAACACTTCCAGAATGAATTGCTAATTTATAGTGATCTTGTATGGAGAGCTTCTTTTTTAATGACTTTACATATTTTGATAGATGAGATATATCTGAAGTTGTTGCAACAGGAATAAGATGCCATTTAGTGTCTTCAGAAATATTGTTCTCCGTTTTTAAAAGAGACATTCGCACTTTATCTTGTATTAGAATATCGGTTACCTGATGGGAATATTTTAATTCTTTTTCCTTTAATTTTTTGTCCCGTAATGTATTAAGCTCATCTTGAAAATAGATTTCAAACGAAAAATAAACTAGTTTTTTGCATTTTAAAATTTTGTTCAGTCGACCAGCTATAATTAGCCCAACATGATCTTGTCCAATTAGTGTTTTTACCTTTTCTTGATATAAAAATTTGGTTAAAGAAATATAATCAGCTATTGCTGAAATTATTTTAAAAGGATTTTTTGGAAATATGATTAAGGGATTTGGAATTTTATGTTTTTTAATTTTTGATAAGTCATCAGGTAATTTGATATTCCCATCTGGGCATATCAAATGAATTTCAACTCCTTGGTCAAGAAATTCTCTAAATACAGCAAGTACAGTATTATTTGTGAAAAGTGTTTTTGAATTTGTGAAATAAGCTATTTTTTTACTCATAGCTATCGCAAACTTATTTTATTTACAATTACCTCTAAATTTTCATCAGTTAAACCTAACCCACTAGGTAAATAAAACCCATTTCTGGCTAATTTCTCGGCTACGGGATAAATTTCATTATCAAATAGCCCCATTTTTTTAAACACAGGTTGTTCATGCATGCACCAAAAGAAAGGTCGTGTTCCAATTTTATTTTCCGCTAAATGAGCAACCATTTTTTCCTTTTTTGCTACACTTGGCGCAACTAAACCAAAAACCCAGTAAATGTTTGAAGCAAATTCGGTCTTAGCTAAGGGTAACTGAAAGCCTGTATCTTTTAAGAATTGAAGTCCATTTTGATAATCATCTCCCATTTTTCTCTTAATAATAATAAAATTTTCAATCTGCTCTAATTGTGCCAAGCCTAAAGCGGCTTGTAAATTTGTCATTCGATAATTCCATCCCAACTCATGATGCACAAAACGTGGTCCATTAGGCTCAAAACATAGATTGCGTAATTTTTGGCATCGCTCTGCAAGAAGTTGATCGTTTGTTAAAATCATTCCACCCTCACCCGTAGTGATATGCTTATTTGGGTAAAAACTAAAAATGCTGATGTCTCCAAAACTTCCGCACATTTTACCCTTGTAGGTTTGCCCATGCATTTCTGCAGCATCCTCAATTATTTTTAAATTATATTTTTTTGCCAATTCTAATACAGGATCCATATCTACAGGTAAGCCATAAATGTGAACCACTAAAATGGCTTTCGTTTTTGCAGTGATCTTAGACTCAATCTCACTTATATCCATGTTCCAAGTATCAAGCTCACTATCTATTAAAACAGGAATTGCCCCTGCGGTTATAACAGATTGAGCAGGGGAGATGATGGTAAATGTAGGCATGATTACTTCATCACCTACACCAATATTTAAGGCTTTTATGGCAATATCTAATGCAGCTGATCCATTACTTACAGCTATTCCATATTTACATCCAATATATGAACTAAAACGATCTTCAAATTTTTTGATAAATGGGCCTTCGCTACTAATCCAACCAGTTTCAATACATTCAGTAAGGTATTTCAGTTCATTTCCATTTAGCAATGGGGTATTTACAGGAATAGGAATATTCGTCATACTAGATTATTCTTTTATTTTTCTCAATACATAGCATACACCCCATGTAGCTGACGAAGGTTTATTTTTTGTTTCGAATTCTTCGCTATAAAGTATTTCGAAACCAGTTGATGAAGCCAATATTTCTAGCTCTGGTTTACTAAAATGGCGCATAGGATGTTTCTCCGAAAATTGAGTTTTGCTATTGTCTTTTAGCTGAGTAATGTTAATCGTATAATTTACTTCAACAACATTTTTTTCGCTCAGTATAATTGGATCTGCTTCTCGAACAATTGCTAAGGTTTCACTTTCTAGTTTTTTTGTTCTTTTTTCAGGTTTTTGATCATATACTGCAGGACTGTGCCATACATCAAAAATAAATAAACCCTCAGCATTTAATTGTTGGTTTACGTTGCTAAAAGCTTGAATTAAACTTTTAGTATCAGTTAAATAGCTGATTACATGGAATAGAGAGATTGTCACATCGAATCGCTGGTCAAGCTTAAAGTCGGTAATATCGGCTACCTTGAACTTAACATTTTCATGAGCCCTGTTATTGGCTAAATTTACCATAGCCTCACTTCTCTCTAAACCAAAGATTTCGTAGCCCAAATCTGCCAAAAGAAATGCATGTTTACCAGTTCCAGAGCCTAACTCCAAAATGCTTTTAGCATTCGGCAGATCCCTTTTGATCACCTCATCAATATATTTTGCCTCTGCCTCATAGTTTTTATCCTGATAAAGCAAATCATAGTATTGGCTATACAACTCAAAATTATTCATGTGTATTAAATTTAATGGCTCCTGGTTGATGCTCAAATCTCACCTTATCTTCATCTCCACAGTATGGTCCTTGTTTGATCTCAATCATTTGAGTTTCCTCCATCATTTCAAAACCATGTCCCCCTGCGGCAAGTAGAATCACGTCGCCCGTAGATACAGTACTACTTTCTAAATAATTACGCTCATCATCATAAAAATCTACCCTTACCTTGCCACATTTGATGTAGAGCACTTCTTGTGTAAGGGTTACTTTGCGCTCTACCAAATTATGTACATGTGGATCAATGATATAACCTTTAGGCCTATTCATGTAACCCAGCTGCTGCGAAAAATCTCCAGGGGTAAAAAAAGAAATACCTTCCTTATGGTAATTAGCACGAATAATAATGGCCAAAATCTGTTCTAGATGAGTTATTTTTTCAATCATTACAGCTTTTTATATATAAAATATGTAGAGTTAGAGGCGTGATAATTTACATCAAACTTTTTAACAAGTCTAAGTTTATTTTTTTCACAAAATTCGTTTAGTATTCTTAAGGGAACAATAACTGGAAACCTATGTTCATGCTCATCTTCAAGCCACCTATTTACAGTTTTGAGCGTAAAATTTTCATCGGTGAAACAATCAAAAATAATAAATCCATCAGTTTTACAAACTCGATACATTTCATTAAGATAATGAATTGAATTTATAAACGGAATGTATACAGTAACCCCATGCATGGTTAAGATATCAACACTGCTAGATGCTGATTGATGCAATGAGAATCCATCAGAATGATGAAATTTAATTTTACTTTTTGAAGAATATTCTTTTTTCAGATATTCTACCCATTTGAGGTTGGTTTCATAAACTTCATAATTCTCTGGTTTGTAATTTGAAACGAATTTTTCTAAGAACATACCTGTTCCAGTTCCAATTTCTAATACTTTTGGTGAATATAGACGAACAGTTTCAAATATTTCTTTTACAATATAGTCTCTTCTAACTCCAACGCCTCCTAAATTGTTTTGTTCTAAATACTCACATAAGCTGAGACTCATTTCCTCTGCTTTCGGTACAACATCAGATGGTTCAAAGTATCCCATACCTGTTCTTTGGAGGCGAAAACCGTATTTATTCAATATTCGTTCGATAGAGTTTCTAATCAGTGTCTTTAAGGTCATTTTCACTATTTATAAATTTAGAATCTGCTATGAAAGAACCAAGGCTAGTCGAAAACGGGAACGTTCTATTAGGCATGGGAGAGTCAAATAGTTCAAATCCCAAATGATCTTTTAAAAAATCATATTCTTCGTTTGCATTTGGTCCTAACCATGCATATATAACATATTGATCTGGAATAAAATTATTTAATTCAATTTCACACGTGTAAATTTTATCAGGGTTATTAAAGGAGATTGAAGGAAGCATCGAAGATGGATAAGCTTCTGTAATAGTTGAACCTGCACTATTCTTTATCCCGAAGGTAACAAATGCAGGAGGTGCACTACTCTTATTTATTTGGAACTGTATTACTAAAATTTGTTTCGGTTGTTTGCCTAAAACTTTAAGATTAATTTTGGTAAAAATAGGCTTATCAGTTTTGTTTTCATTAGAGTATGAATTGTTTAAAAAATTCTGATTTTTTAAATAATTATCTATTGATGATTGGACTGTACCATTAAAAGCTAAAGTGCCATTTTCTAAAACTAAACCATATTTACACAGCTCTAAAATAGCTGTCATATTATGACTCACAAACAATACCGTTCTACCTTCACCTTTACTCACTTCGCCCATCTTGCCTAAACACTTTTTTTGAAATTCTGCATCGCCCACAGCCAACACTTCATCAACTATTAAAATTTCACTTTCTAAATGGGCAGCAACAGCAAAAGCCAATCGTACATACATGCCACTGCTATAGCGTTTTACGGGTGTATCTAAATAGCGTTCAATCCCAGCAAAATCAACAATTTCATCCAATTTACGCTGGATTTCTTTTTTACGCATGCCCAAAATCGCTCCGTTTAAAAAGATGTTTTCACGTCCGCTTAATTCTGGATGAAAACCTGTACCGACTTCAAGTAAACTGGCAATTCTTCCATTTCCAGTAATTTTTCCAGTAGTTGGCGATGTAATTTTGCTTAAAATTTTAAGCAATGTGCTTTTCCCAGCACCATTTCTACCAATAATGCCTACTGCATCACCTTGTTCTATTTCAAAATTAATGTCCTTTAAACTCCATACGATATCACTAGTACTTTTGGTGTGTTGGTTATTACTTTCACCAATCCTTAAAAAGGGATCTTCTTTACCACGCACGCGGGCATACCACCTCTCTAAATCTCTGCTGATAGTTCCAGTACCAATTTGGCCTAACTGGTAAGCTTTTGAAAGGTTTTCTACTTTTATTGCAATTGACATTTATGGTTAGTTGGGTGGTGGTAAGTTGGTAAGAACTTAAGATTTTGCTCTAAATTGAGCTTTATGAAGTGAATTAATCTTATTTGTAATTTCTTCTAATTTAAGTCTTAAAGCTAATAATCTTGTTCTTTAATATACATTAAATCTAAGGCACCAATTAAATGATTAACAGTTTCTATTGCGCTAGAATAAGCAATAACAAAAAAATGTGCTCTATTTTTGGCAATTAATCTGGCCGAACCTTCAGATATATTGTCGCCAATACTACTTGTTGATCGTTTAATCTGACTAGTTAATCCAAAAAGTTCTTCTCTAGGAAATTGATTTACAATTAAATAAACTTCTTTTCTAAACTGTCTAGACAATTGCCAGACTTCTAATTTTTCAAACGGATAAGTATACATAAGCTTTATTTAATTACTGAATAATAAATAAAGGATGATTTATTATTTCATTCCCATCTCACCATCTCACCAACTTCCCAACTCCCCACCTAAACCGTATCCACAAAATTCCGCTCCACTTTATTAAAAGTCACAATTCCAATCAGCAATAATACAAGAGTAACCAAAGAAGTATAAGCTAAATAGTTCCAGCTAAAACTACCTTCACCTAAAAAGCCAAACCTAAAGGTTTCAATAATTGAAGTCATAGGGTTATACTCTATTAGCCAGCTGTAGGTTGGATATTTTGCGATGGCTTCAGATAAAGGATAGATCACCGTTGTAGCATACATCAGCAATTGCACTCCAAAACCGATTAAAAAAGCCAGATCTCTATATTTTGTTGTCATTGCAGAAATAATCATTCCGGCACCTAAACCTAATAAAGCCATTAATAAAATAATGTATGGGAAAAGCAAAATTGCCCAAGTAATGTGAAATGCTGCTCCATTTAAATAATAATAGACCATAAAAACAATAAATAGGAGCATCTGTACTGCAAATCTTACCAAATTACTTACTACAATACTTAAAGGCATAATCAATCTTGGGAAATAGACTTTCCCAAACATAGCCGCATTGTCTTTAAAAACACTTGAGGTTTTGGTTAAACAATCTGCAAAATAATTCCAGGCGGTTATACCTGCCATGTAAAACAGGGGCTTTGGAAGTCCATCTGTAGATATGGCGGCTAAATTTCCAAAAATGAAAGTGAAGATAATGGTGGTAAATAAAGGTTGTATAAAAAACCACAGTGGACCTAAAATGGTCTGTTTATAAAAAGAAACAAAATCTCTCCTTACCAAAAGCACCAGCAAATCTCTATATGCCCAAACCTCATTTAGTTTGAGGTCTAGTAAAGAAGATTTTGCTTCTATTGTCCAATCATTTTTTTCTAAACTCATTTAATAAGTTTATAGCTCCCTCTCTTTAAGGAGAGGGCGGGGGGTGAGGTAAAAGACAAATCTATTTCTAAGCTCATTTATTTTATGATGTAGTTAGCTCGCTTTTGTTGAGGTATAATGTATTATCAGAAAACTTGGCATCATAAGTTACAGAACCATGTAAAATTAAATTCTTAATCGCTTCACGATATTTTTCATAACTAAAAGCTGTAAAAACTTGCTGCTGTAGTTTAATTTTAGTTTCATCAGTAGTGGTTTCTAAGAGCGACTTTTCTAAAACAGATTGTATCCCGTCAAGATCATCCGGATCTACTAACTTCCCTAAGGTTCCATTTTTTAAGGCATCAACGCTGCCATCTTTGCTACCACCAATTACTTTTAATCCGCTAGCCATTGCTTCTATAAATACAATTCCAAAGCCTTCTTTTTTGCTGGGTAAAATAAAAATGTCCGACAAAAGAAAATGTGCTGTCACTTCTGCTTCATCTACAAAGCCTATTAACTTTACATGTTGCTGCAATCGATGTTTTGCTATCAGTTTTTCAAGTCTAATTTTTTCCACTTCGTCAGGTTTGCCAGCAATAAGGTAAACCAGTTTTGGATACTTCTCAATAAGTTTTGGGAGTATGGCAATTGTGTTGTCATAACCTTTATATTTTTCTGACGATGAAAGCCTGCACAATGAAAAAATAATTTTATGATCTTCAGTCAATCCATAACGTTTAAGCAACCTAACCGGTTTGCTAAAATCAGTTGGAAAATAATAAAAAGGATCTAAACAGTTATTTAAAACAGCTAATTTTTCCTTTTCTATACTTTGAATCGCACTGATTTTTTGTAATGTAAATTCACTAACCGCAATAATTTGATCAAATTTTTTCAATGCCCTAAGTTTGGCTTCGGGTAACTTGCGCCAGATCTCTATGCCATGAGCTATCAGGTATACCTTAGTTTTCGGACTAATTTTTTTGATAAGATAACCGATAGTGAGCAAGTTAATGTGGCTAAGGATAACTACATCAGAAAATATACCTTTTATAATAGATTGAAGCACAAACTTTTTTCTGTTTTCACTAAAACCTGTAAACTGTTCATTGGTTAAATACCGTGAATCTCTGTCGTAAGAGGTATCATACATGCTATATACCTTTGATATAACGACATTTTCTGTCGCCAAGTCATAAAGAGCCCTACAAATGGTTCTGCAAACTTTTTCAATTCCTCCAGTAAAACCGAAGGTTTTTAAGGTTAGAAAAAGAACTTTTTTAGCTGCCATGATAAATTTTATACAAAGCAAATGCAGAAGACCAATGCAATTCATTTTGATTAAAACTACTCATCAATTTTTGGGCTCTTTTATTTTGATACAAATCAGGAGATGAAATTTCTTTGTTTTTTTTCATCCATTCTTGAAAAGGGAAGGTGAAACCCATTTTAGATCTATTCCATATTTCCTCAGGCAATTGATCTTTATAAGCCTCAATTAATAATCTCTTTTTTTGATGTATGCCAAATCTTATCACTGGATGAATTGAAGTTACCAAATTGATGAAATTTTTGTCCAAAAATGGAACTCTAACTTCAACGCCGTGGCTCATGCTCATAAAATCAGTGTCTTTTAACAACTGGTTTTGCATGTACATGTTAATCTCAAACCAACTGGCTCGCTCTTCATCATTTAAGAATTTAATGCTTTCATTTAAAGGGATATTTTGCAAGCAGTCGATCACTGTTTTAATATCAATATCTAAAAGTTGTGCTATTACATCTGGTGTGTAAAGCCCTCGTAAGCATAAGTATTCACCTACAGGTGATTGGAAACTCAAATAATATAATCTTCTGAGCTTGTTGTTGGTTAAATAACGAGCACCCTTAATCAATTCTTTACTTATTCTACCTAAATTCTGTATTTTTCTTATTCGGTCAAATGAGGGATATCCTCCAAAAAGTTCATCAGCACCTAAACCAGATAGCACTGATTTGATACCATTCTCTTTTGCACATTTGCATACAAACCAAGAGTTGATCCCATCATTAGTTGGCTGATCCATGTCTTGCAAAATTTGCTCGAAATTATATACAAAATCGCGGTAGCTAATGTTATGCTCATGGTGCCTTGCAGAGAGTTGATCTGTAATAACCTTACGGTGTTTACTTTCAGAATAATCTAATTCATCAAAATTTGCCGAAATAGAAGTGAGATTCCCATCAGTATATTGATCGGCTAAAATAGTTAATATGCTAGAATCCAAGCCCCCACTTAACAAAACACCTATACTTGTGTCTGTTATCAGCTGTAGTTTAACAGCTTGATTGAGCTCAATTTTGATCTTTTCAATCGCTTCCTCTTCATCTAAAATCTGGATATTGGTGGTAAATTGATAGTAGGGATAAATTTGAAAAGTAGCCTTACCTAAGTCATACTTTAAGAAACTTCCTTTTGGTATGCTAAATATGTCTTTTAATGTTGTAAATGGTTCTGGAATATGTCCAAATGCTAAGTAATATATTTTCCAATTTTCATTTTCTTGGATAATGCCAATTTTCTTAAAAGCCTTAACTTCCGAAGCAAAAAAGAAATCATTGCCAGATTTACCGAAATATAAGGGTTTTATGCCACTTTGATCCCTAACCAGATAAACACAATTTTTCTCACTGTCATGCAAAGAAAACGCAAATATCCCGTTTAAACGAGCAAATGAGAATTCTCCCCAATGTTGATAAGCTTTGATGATAACTTCTGTATCAGTCTGAGTAGTAAATTTATAGCCGAAAAGTTCAAGTTCATTTCTTATCGATCTGAAATTATAAATTTCACCATTAAAAGTAATCGAAATTTGCTGATTATCGCTGTACATCGGTTGATGGCCTGCGCTACTTAAATCTAATATGGATAATCTTCGATGTCCGAAACAAACATTATCCGATTTATTCAGATCAAGGCCAAAGTCATCCGGGCCACCGTGTATCATAGTATCGCACATTTGCGTTACCTTTAACTTAAGGTCTTCAGATTGAAGTCTTTGAGATATGATGCCAGCTATTCTACACATTTTATTTGCTTCTCTATATCTTTCTGTCGTAAAAAATATGAAGTGAGGATACAGCTTCGCCCTCTCAGTCACAACTGATTATTGTAACCTCTTAATCTTTAATGTTTTACTTCAAAGGCTCGATGTGAGCCATCGAAGTTTTAATTAAAATAGAAAAACCTAGGTTTTCTAATCGTAAAACTAAACTTTTTTTGCTCTTTAAAGATACTAATTCCGCGATAATTCCCTTAAAAGGACCAGCTTTAATTAAAACTTTTTCACCTAATGAAAGTTCGTGTTCAATAAGCTCTAAATCAGAATAGTTAGCTAATAATAATTTTAAATCTGCTAATTGTTTAGTTGGAATAGAAGCAATTTTGCCAGAAAAATAGATAAATCTGGTCACACCATAGGTCATTAAAACTTCAGCATATTCTTTTGCAGATATATACACGAATAAATAAGATTTAAGCAAGGGTTCTTCAGTAATTTTTTTGCGATCACTCCATTGCTTTTCGGTTTTAATAAGAGGCAGATAAGTTTCAATTCCTTTTTTATTGAGTTCTTCTTGTGTTTTCTTCTCTGCTCTTGAACGTGTATATATTGGATACCATTTATAATTGCTGTCGATCATTTTGGAAAGGCAGATTTGCCAGAGGTTATTTGTTTGTACTTATTTACGCTATTAACATCTGTATATAATACCTGATTAACAAACTAAAAAAATCCTATTTCTTTTTCCAAAATTCCCACCATTTCTTAGGGTCATTGTCATAATAGCCAGAACCAGCATAACCAGAATAATCAGAATAGTAATATGTGCTATTGCCACCGCCTCTTGAGTAATCGGTAGTGTAGTAGTTAGAATGCAAGGCATCATCTCCAAAGGCATTAAGCACAATGGCAAGGTTGCTTAAACCATACTCGCGAGATAGTCTCTCTGGTATAGCTGCGGCTCTATATTGTGATTTACCAGAGCGGATAACAAATAAATTAACATCAGATTGTCTAATTAATGGAATAGCGTCAGAAACCAATCCAACTGGGGCAGTATCTACCAAAACATAATCGTATTTTGGTGCTAAAATAGCCAACAATTCTTTCATTTTTTCAGTATGTAATAATTCTGAAGGATTTGGAGGAACAGGTCCTGAAGGCATGAAGTCTAAATTGTGTACATCGTCTCGAGTAATAACCTCTTCTAAGGTAGCTTGTCCGGATAAGTAACTACTTAAACCAATTTTGTTATTATTGCCAAAAGCTTTATGCATTTTCGATTTACGTAAATCTGCTGCAATCAGAATAATTTTTTTATCAATTAAGGCTAACGTACTAGCTAAGTTAACGGTAACAAATGATTTTCCTTCACCAGAAACTTCGGACGTTACGCAAATAGTTTTGCTCTTTTTATTGGCAGCTAGAAAACTCAAATTTGTTCTTACAGATCGTACCGACTCAGCAAAAACCGATTTTGGCTTAGCCAATGAGAGCGCTTGTCTACTATCCTTATCAATAAATTCCGGGAATTTTCTAATAACACCAATAATTGGCGTGTTTGTAAGTGCTTCAACCGTTTCTTTGTCATAGATAAACGGATTAAGGAAACGAACTAACAAGATTAATCCAACACCTACACCTAATCCCATCATTGCAGCAAACGAATAAACTTTATTTGGGTTTGATGAAATCGGACTAGCATAAGTGGCTAAATTTACTATAGCAGCTCCTGGTACTATTGCGGCTTCATTCAATTCTGATTCTAATTTTCTTTCAGATAAATAGGTCAAAACTTTATTGCTTACATCAAAATTACTT
The DNA here is from genome assembly GCF_059424425.1 of Pedobacter sp. GW456-11-11-14-TSB4. NCBI lineage: Bacteria > Pseudomonadati > Bacteroidota > Sphingobacteriia > Sphingobacteriales > Sphingobacteriaceae > Pedobacter > Pedobacter sp. GW456-11-11-14-TSB4. The sequence continues at coordinate 224,786 of NZ_JBWKZK010000004.1, read as the reverse complement.
TGGTATCTAACAAAATCTTTTTCTTTTGCTGGTGTGGCACTTATGGCTTGTTTAATTTGTGCAATCTGACTATCTACATATTGTAGCGTTTTTAAATTCCTGCTTCTCGCTGCCGAAATGTTATTTCTAATCGCACTTTTAACGGTGTTGATTTGATCATCAATCTCTTTTATAGGTGCAGAATTTGCCCTAAAATCTTTTAATTTAAGTGATTTATTGGCAATTAATGTGTTAAGTTGACTAATTAATCCTGATAAAGAAGCACTTAAATTTCCTTCTAAATTTAAGTTTATTGACACCTGATCGCGGTTACTATCTAATTCTTCTTGTAACTGCCTTATTCCTAATAATTCTAAATTAAGTGTCGTTTTTTGCGTTTCAAAATTAGTTAGTTTTCCAGTGTTAACCTGATTACTTGAATTAAGATCAAGGATATTATTCTGTACTTTGTAATTCGCAAAGTTTGACCCTGCAGTATCTGCCTTTTTGTTAGAAAATCCTAACTGCTGATCAATAAAAGCAACCGTTTGCCTAGCAGATCTTCTTTTCTCTACCACGTCATGAGCAATATACTCCTTCATAATCGAGTTAAGCATATCAGTTGCAAATCCAGCATTGATATCGGTAAGGCTCAACTGCATTACATTTGTATATTTAGCGGCCTCATTGGTGTTCACGTTAGCTCTGCCCAAAAAATCCTCTTTGCTATTAAATTTAAAGCTATAGTTACCTAATTCTGGTATTTGGGTTTTGATTTTGAAAATCATGTTGCCAATTGAAATAGGTTGACCGTAACTATACTGCGTTTTAGCTCCTTTTTCACTAGTCGCCATAGAGAATTTCGAGCCGTTTATATGTTCAACGAAATATTCATTTCTGGCGAAGTTGATTGAATCTTGTTGTATAATTTCGACTTCAAATGGCTTATTCGGGTATAATTCTGTTTTTCTAATGGTTCCCTGTATGAAATAAGAAATTTTATAATCTAAATTTTCAATAGCCTTTAAAATAACTGCATTACTTCTAATTACAAAACCTTCTGCTTGTATCTTATCTGTATAATTGTATACTTGTGACGAAGCTGCTGCAGAATTTACCGTAGGATTGCTCTCCTGTAATTTCAATTGCCCAAATGTTTGGTAGGTTGGTACAGTATACATCAAATTAATCTTGGCAATAATTAGTGCAATAACAACACAGCCGGCAATCCAGTACCATCTGCTAAAGAAAACTTTAAATATCTTATAAAAATCAATGTCCTGACGAACAGATTTTGGGTTGGAAATATGATCTGGAGTATTCATTATTTAGTAAATGTGAAAATCAATAACGCAACATTCAATAAAACTAATACAGGTTGTACAACGCTGTTAACACTCTGCAACTTATCACTAAGGGCGCTACTCTTGGTTTGGTTAATAATAATGATATCATTGTTTTGTAATACCAATTTATTGTATCTGCTTGCCAAACTATTAATGTCATTTAAGTTAACGTAAATGATTTCTTGTTTATCTTTTTCTCCACGAATAATTTTAAGACTTTTTCTATCGGCAAATTTTGTTAGTCCGCCGGCTTCGCCTAAAATATCAATCAAGGTAGTATTATCTCTTTCCAACAAAAAATTCCCTTGTCTGTTAAACTCACCAAATAAAGTCACTTTTACATTCACCACAGTAACTTCTATAATTGGGTCTTGCAAAAGTTTTTGTCCATAAATTTCCTGTAATTTAAAAGCAGCTTGTTTTCTTGTTAAGCCAAGTACATCAATTCTACCTATAGCAGGTAAATTTACTTTGCCTTCTTCATCAACTTGGTAAGTGATTACATTAGCACCAATAACATCATTTGTGTTAGTGGTAGCCGAGCTTTTTGCTCCAAATTCCTTGTTTTGTATATTTCTAACAGCTAAAAGGTCATTCACCTTTATTTTATAATAAATATCTGTAGTGCCTTGATCATTCACAACGTACACTTGTTTAATGGTGTCAGTTACAACATCTGTAGGTGCATTAAATAAAGATTGCTCTTTACGGGCGCCGCAAGAACTTAAAATCGTTATTCCAATAAATAATACCAATATCAAATTAAAAATAGATCTCAGCTTCATGAATTATAGAAATTTAGGGGATATGCCTATTAGGCATTAAAGATGATGAAAAAAATAGGATTATGAAAGTTATATAGCATTTTTTATCATAATGTGTTTGATGATTTAATTAACTTATTAAACTAACATATGCAGTTTTATTAATAGGTTATATATAATAAAACTTAGGTGTGTAAACAAATTATTGAATTATATATAAATGTATGTTTTTATTATCTTTGTAACAAAGAAGTTGGATAAGTATATTGTTATCAGTAAAATAGATATATGATATTTATCTTCTGATGTAGCCAGTATGATTAATGGCTTAACATTTATTATATGAATTAGCCAAGTATGAAATATCTCATTGCAATAATCTTAGTGTTCACATCTTGTTGTATTTTAAGTTATGATACATATGCAGCTGATGGATGTTACAGCAGTTCAACAGGAAGGTTTTATTATATCTCAATAGGTGCAAATAATTGGAGTGGTAGTACCTATGCAACCGCCAGTGGCACAGCTACCTGCAGTACTTTTACGGGTGGATCATATACAGGAGGATATTGTTTAATAGAAGGTACGAGTAGTACCAATTATAGAAACGCGACTACTGATTTAATCTATCCTTGTCCAATAGATGATTATATCCCATTTTTTGTAATTGCCTTTTCTGCCTTAGGTTTTGTCTCTTTAAAAAAGCGCATAACTTTCCATTTGGGTTAATAGCTATTTAATTTTGATTCTCTTTCCGATATAGCTCAATCAAAATGGAGAATTATTTTGGAATATATTAATTTATTCCTTAAAGTTGTGAAAATTTCGTTTTAGTTAATGAATCTTCCATTCATGAGAAAAATAATCCTTTTAATAGCTCTTTTATTTTTGACCGTTATTCCCGCCAGTGCTATCACTGGTTGTTTAGTTGGAACAAATTTATACACCAATAATGTGGGTAGCTCTGGTGGTGTTGCTTATTATAATTTTACACCAAGTACAGACGCAACAGGGTTTTGCCTTAGAAATGGCACATCTGCAACACCTTGTCAGTGGGGCTTTTTTTGGGGTAGCAGTTGGATTAATTTCGGTAATGGAACTCTAGGTGATTATGGGCCTCCAAGCGTCCCAGATTATTGCCCGATAGATGATTATGTTCCGCTTCTTATAGTTGTATTTGCTCTTTTTGGCTTTTGTTATATTAAAAATCTAACAATGAGACATTTGCTGGTTTACACCGCAATATGATTTTTACTTGATCTTAAATTTAGAGTTCCTTTTAAAACTTAAATGTTTAACTTGCAGTTAATTTTATTTACTAAAATTAATTTGAAGATAAAATAATGGGTTTTAGTGGCTTTAATCTGCGCTGCTTTTTAATAATAGTTTTCCATTCTATGAAATACCTTTTTCTACCTATTCTGCTTTTAATATATAGCGAAGGTGTTGCTCAAATGGCTAGCTCAGGATGTTATGATGGAAGTAAAGTTTACACTAATTATCTAGGTACTTCCAACCATTATGGTACAATTCATGAAGTTTATTCGAACGCTAACGACGAGTATGTAATTACCATATATAATAATTCTGACGGGACAAACACACCAAAGTGTGATGAAATTGTGCCAACGGGAATTACGCCAACAGGTGGTAATCAATGCTGGATTGCAGCAAGCGTACCTCCAAATAATTCATCAGCAGGTGTTTCTTGGCAAACAAAAGTAAATATCACTGGTACTTACACACCATGCCCAATTGACGATCACGTCTCCTATTTGATAGCTCTCATTGTGATTTCAGGAAGTTTTTTTCTTCAAAAAAGAATTTTTGCTTAGGCTTTTATAGCTAAAACTATTACGAATCGTATTGAAATTTTTAATCAAACCATTTAAATAAAAAATTTAAGCAATTCCCAAAACCCTGCTATAAAATTTTCCGTAACTGTATTTCAAAATTTAAATAACTTGAAACTACATTTACAAACTTTAAAGCGCTTGAGCTTTGCCTTTATCTTTATTTTATTACCGTCTTTAATTAAAGCCGAAAGCGGTATTGGATGTGTCTTAGAAACAGGCGGAGGCGGAGTAATTTACACTACCGAATTTGGAGACACTAATTTTTTTGGCACTAGATACAGGGTTTATAATAGAGCAGGGAATACCTATATGAAAATTTACGGTCCTACAAGCAATTGCGGCGAGACCAACTCTGCAAATGTTACATCTTATAGTCGTCCGGGATATTCTGGGCAATGTTGGGTAAGTAATTTTCGAAATCCAAACAATAACCAAGATACAGTAGAGTATGGCGCATGGGTAAACTATACTTCAGTAACTCCTTGTCCATTAGATGAACAACTATTTTATTTTGGGTTTTCAGCAGCGGCAGCCGGATTTGTGTTTATTCGGAGAAAGGGTTTAATGCCTAATGAAAACTCTAAACTATAAGGTTTTTAAATCAAATTTCTTGCTTACTAAAATCACTATAATTTTTTAATGGTGTAAGATGAATATGAATTATGGTTTTATACTTCACTCATATAATTAATTGTTTTTCAAAATACAGAGAAATACGACTTCCAGCGTAATCCATCATTTGAAAATGAACAAAATGAACTGAACAGTTTCCTGAAGAAGGAGTTAGTTTTAGCATAATCATTGCTAAAAACTATGTTTAGATCAATCTTAATTGTCATTTTTACAGTACTTTCATTAGATGCATTTTGCCAGGGTTCTGCCTCAGGTTGTTTACTACCAAACGGAATTGTTTATACACAGTCTCTTGCAGCCTCAAATACCTATAAGAGAAATGGGCCTACACTAACACTAGCGCCTAATTATTGTGCATGGTCTCCTTCAAATGGCCCATCATGTACAGTATGCAACTCACTGGCTAACTTATCATGCTTTTTTGATTCAGGTAGTGAGGGTGTTCAGGGTTTTTTTACAATGGTCGAATGCCCCTTAGATGATTCTGCCGCGGTAATTTTCAGTGCAGCTGCACTATTCGCCTACATCAGAATTCGTAAGAAGCCTTGACTTAAATTTTGCGTCAAGTATCATCATTCCTCTGCAAGTTTTATGATTAGTTAAATACCCAATTCCCAACTTAAGGCTTCATTATTGTTTACTAAATTAGGCTCAATGCTTTTTTGCTGAGTATTTACAAAAGGAATAATTTAACAATCTCTTATACGCCAACTCTCCACAATTTGAGCTGCAAAATATTTCCTGTTTTCAATTTGAACTCGATCTGTGTAATAATGTACACCTATTGCAACCAACAAACAGCAATCTCCTTTTTGCCTGGCATCTATTTGAAGTTAGCTCCTTTAAAAGGCACGCAAAGGTCTATTTTAAGCGTTTGGCTCTGGTAGATTTGATATTGATCTCTACTTAGATCAAAATTAAAAATCAGTACATCAAGTCCAATAGTGCTGGCATTTAAAACTTTTAAAAAGAAAACTTGTTCAACAGCTCCTGCTTTAACATCGATAGTTAAATGTGCATTTTTATCCAGTTGCACCTTAGGGGTAAAAAAAATAAATTGGTTAAAAGAAGCAAAAGCATTAAACGCAAAACTTTTTAATAAACTAATGTCGCCGTCAACCAAACTTTTATTTCCGCTAAGCGATTTAGGTATGCTATTGAAAATTTGCATAAACACCTTTTTCATCCGATTTACGAGATTCCCATTGCCGTATTTGGTGATAATTGGAGTCAATACTTTTCGAACATAAGCAGCGTTCTTACTTGCCTCGCCAAAATCTTTAGCACTTTGTTTACTTCCCTCAGAAAGTTGATAATTGTTGGCTGCTGTTCTCACTAGCACTTTTTGATTTCGGGAGTAGAAGATAAGGTTTCCCAATTTCCCCGATAATTTAACAATCCCTTTTTGTATGGCCATAATTTTGTATATTAGCGTAATAGAGGGATTGATAACTTAAAGTTAGGTAAAATTTCTAAAAATCCAATCTCTAACCTTTAACACTAGTCCATAAAAACTCCGCCTCAAGTCCGCATTATGATCGCATAATTTATACTTTATCTAAACATGCTAATCATTTGCTATAGCAAATATGCGCTGCTGCTATCTAAGTTTCTTTTGTTTTAAGATGATGCATTGTTGTAATTAAATAAGTATTTGTTGATCAACGTGGCAAATGTTCATAAATCCTAAATTTCCATAGCTAAATTCGTATTGCAACTTTAATTTTTTTACTTAATAGTTTAATTTATCTCATTAATAAACAATTAATTAACTTATCATTTCTAATTATTAAAAGAATTGTTTATTCAGCTTTTTATTCCTTAAGTTTAGTTAACCTGATAAATCCTAGCTTATGAAAAAGTTGTTATTTATCATCCCTAAGGTTTTATTTTGTTTCACTCTATTACTGATAATACTATGCCATAGTTTTAATGTTATAGCAGCCGATGGAGTAGACGGTTGCCATATAGTGACGCCTGGTGGGCAGCATAGAAATTACCATACACCATTTCTCTCAGGTGCCGGCAGCCCTAGTGAGTGGATAGCTACATCAGCAAGTGGCGCCGGATATAATTTAAACACAACTAGTCGTTGTATAGAAACTGTTGGGGCATTTTGCACGGTATATAAGTTTGGAACTGGATCAAGCCCAGTTCCTGCAGATATTTTATATACCGGAAACTATGCAATAATGATTGATTGCCCAATTGATGATTATATCCCTGCTTTATTTATCTTTACCCTTGGCATTGCAATTGTTTACATCAGAGGAGTGCCAAATTTAGTAAATGAAAGTAAGCATCATCACGGTAGTATTTAATGGCGAAAAGTTTATTCATGATTGTATTCAATCAGTGCTTGAACAAGATTATTCAAATTTAGAATACATCATTGTTGATGGTGCTTCCAAAGACAACACGCTAGCTATTGTAAAATCATATAAAGATCAAATTCATCATTTAATTTCAGCACAAGATAATGGAATGTATGATGCCCTAAATAAGGGTATCGCCTTAGCAAGTGGAGATGTTATCGGTATTTTAAATTCGGATGATATGTTAGCTTCTTCTACTGTTATTACTGATATTGTGTCGAAATTTGTCGAAGCTAATGCAGATGGAGTTTATGGTAATTTAAATTATGTAGACGCAAATGATCCTAAAAAAATAGTTAGACACTGGGTAAGTAAACAGCATCAAATCAATGATTTTAATAAGGGTTGGATGCCCGCTCATCCTACTTTATATTTAAAAAAATCGTTATTCAAAGCCTACGGAAATTATTCCTTAAATTATGGTACTGCTGGTGATTATGAACTGATGATCAGGTTCTTATATCGTTATCAAATTAGAGCTGTTTTTATTAATCAACTCATTGTAAATATGCGAATTGGAGGTATAAGTAACTCTTCTGTTAAGCAACGGTGTTTGGCTTTCATTAACGATTACAAAGCGGCTAAACATAACCAAATTTCATTCCCCTTATGGGTAATTGTATTAAAAAAAATTGGTAAGATTAGCCAATTTTTACATAGAAAGTAATTATTTTAATTTTCTATAAATTTATTAGGTACTTTTGGTTACACTCAATTACATATCGTGGATTTTTTTCAGAGCTACTTGATTTATTACATTGGTATTATTGGTTTGTCATTCCTGCTAGTGGTAGCAAGTATACCTTCTATCATTTTTACAGCCATTAAATATCGTTTGTTCGATAGCGCTGATGGTTACCGCAAATCACACAGAATACATATTTCGAGATTAGGTGGGGTGGCTATTTTCTGTAGTTTTACCATTACAACATTGTTATTTGCGGCAATGGTAGATTACAAGCAAGCCAATTTCTTAATCACTTCATCCATCATTTTATTTGCGCTGGGTTTAAAAGACGATTTATATGGCGTTAGTCCGGGTACCAAATTTTTATTACAAATAGTAGTAGCAACTATATTAGTTGTTGCAGGTGGTTTCAGGCTCACCAGTTTTTATGGTGTTTTTTTGCTGTGGGAAGTTGAGCCTTTATGGGGTGCTCTGTTTTCGATAGCGGTAATTATTTTTGTGAATAATGCGTTCAACTTAATAGATGGGGTTGATGGTTTGGCAGGCACTTTAGGCGCAATAGCAACTTTATGCTTCGGCGTGTTTTTTGCAATTGCAGAGACTTTGCCTTATGCTTTTATTGCTTTTGCTATGTTCGGCGCAATCATTGGTTTCTTAGTTTTCAATTATCAACCAGCAAAAATCTTTATGGGCGATACTGGTTCGCTTATAATTGGTTTGGTTTGTGTCGTTTTAGCCATAAAATTTATAGAATTAAATAAGGTTGGCAATAAGCCTGATCCAAATTTTTATTCTGCACCAGCAATTGCGGTAGCAGTTCTTATCATCCCAATATTCGATTCTCTTAGAATTTTCTTTATTCGATTATTACATAAAAAACATCCCTTCAAGGGCGATCGAAATCATGTACACCATCGTTTGCAACGATTAGGTTTTACTACCAACCAAATTGTTATTTCTTTGGCCTCCATAAATTTTTTAATGATTATAATGGCATTAATGCTTCAAGAATGGGGAAATTTTATGTTGATATCAATAATAATAACTATCTGCGTATGCTTAAACGCCATCATTACCTACCGGATAGGTAAAATGAGAGATGTTAATTATAAATTGACAGATATAATTTTTAACGATACTTTTAAATCAGCCGACTAACTTCTTGTTTAAATATTTACCTCAGAAACATAAATATTATCACACTCTTAAAAAGAATATAGCTAATTTTACACCATGAACATTGCAATAAATGGCTTTGGTAGAATTGGTCGAACTTTTCTTCGTAATGCGCTTAAACGTAAACTTAATGTACTTGCTATAAATGATCTCACGGAGCCAGCTACATTAGCACATTTGTTTAAATACGATTCGGTTCATGGCGTTTATAATGGCATGATTACTTCTGATGAAAATTCAATTACAATAGATGGAATATCAATCAAAGTATCTGCAGAGAAAGATCCCAGTCAACTACCTTGGGGCAAATTAGATATAGATCTTGTAATAGAATCTACTGGCAAATTTACCAACAGAGAAAAGGCAAATTTGCACATTTCTGCCGGTGCCAAACAAGTAATAATTTCAGCGCCAGCTACAGATGCATCTATACCAATGGTGGTAATTGGCGTAAATGATCAACAAATTGATTTAAATTCGGCCATCTTATCAAATGCTTCATGTACTACCAATAATGTGGCGCCAATGGTTAAGATTTTAGATGACATTTGGGGTGTTGAAGAAGGCTACATCACTACCATACATTCAATGACCGGTGATCAGAACTTACACGATTCGCCTCATAAAGATTTACGTAGAGCCAGGGCAGCTTCGTCATCAATCATCCCAACTACTACTGGAGCAGCAAAAGCAATTACCCATATTTTTCCTCATCTAGAAGGAAGACTTGGAGGCGCAGGTATCCGAGTACCAGTATTAAATGGTTCGCTAACAGATTTTACCTGCATTTTAAAAACTAAAACTACCATCGAAGAAATTAATAAAGCATTTAAATTAGCAGCAGCTAAGGAATTAAAATCAATAGTAGAATATACAGAAGACCCAATTGTTTCCGTTGATATTATCAATAATCCACATTCTTGTATATTTGATTCACAACTTACCTCAATAGTTGGCGATTTGGTAAAGGTTGTAGGTTGGTATGATAATGAATCTGGTTATTCCAACCGTTTAACAGATTTAGTTGAGCTAATAGGTAAACAGAAAAACTGATTTTTTGATGGTTAAATTTATTCCACTTGAATTAACATTAAAGCTTAGAAGTAAAATTTTAAGAAATGGTATGCCATTGGCCGAATGTAAATTTCCAACTGATGATGTTGAAGGAGTATTCCATTTGGCTGCATATAAAGATGATGAGATAGCCAGCGTGGCCACCTTTTTTCCGAACAAACATAAAAACAATGTAGAATTAGGCTATCAATTAAGAGGAATGGCTACTAATACACCTTTTGTAGGTAAAGGTTTTGGTAAACAACTGATCCAATTTGCTGTTCAATATATAAAAACTACAAAAGCTAGCTATATTTGGTGCAACGCCAGAAGTAATGCAATAGAATTCTATAAAAAATTGGGCTTCGAGATTATTTCAGAAGAATTTGAAATTGCCGGAGTTGGCCCACACTACGAAATGATATTAAAAATTTAAAAGATATGAATACAATAGACCAGATAAGTTTCAAAGATAAAAAAGCCTTAATTAGGGTAGATTTTAATGTGCCTTTGGATAAAGATTTTAATATTACTGATGATAAAAGAATGCGTGCTGCTTTGCCAACCATTAACAAAATTTTAAATGATGGTGGTTCAGTGGTTTTAATGTCGCATTTAGGTCGACCAAAAGGCGGTCCAGAAGATAAATATTCTTTAAAACATATCCTTGGCGATTTATCTAGATTACTAGATGTTGAGGTGAAATTTGCTAGCGATTGTATTGGTGATGATGCTGAAAATAAAGCTAAAAACTTGTTTCCGGGCGAAGTTTTATTGTTAGAGAATTTGCGTTTCCATCCAGAAGAAGAAAAAGGAGATGAGGCATTTGCTGAAAAACTTTCTAAACTGGGTAATGTGTATGTTAATGATGCTTTTGGTACAGCTCACCGTGCACATGCGTCAACCACAATTGTTGCCCAATTTTTTCCAGATGCCAAATATTTCGGTTACTTAATGGCTGAAGAGTTGAAGAATGCTGAGAAAGTTAACCATGGCGCAGCAAAACCTTTCACAGCTATTATGGGTGGAGCTAAAGTTTCTGATAAAATTTTGTTGATCGAAAGTTTATTAGACAAGGTTGATAATTTAATCATCGGTGGTGGCATGGCTTACACCTTTGCAAAGGCACAAGGTGGAGAAATCGGCACTTCTCTTTTAGAAGAAGATAGAATGGCTTTATGTTTGGAGCTTTTAGAAAAAGCGAAAGCTAAAGGTGTAAATTTAATTCTTCCGATTGATACCGTTATTGCTGATAAATTTGATAATGATGCAGCTAAAGATCAGGTAGATAGCGGACATATTCCAGCAGATTGGATGGGTTTAGATATTGGTTCAAAAACCATCGATTTGTTCTCAGAAATCATCAAAAATTCTAAAACCTTATTATGGAACGGACCAATGGGTGTGTTTGAAATGGCTAATTTTGAGCAAGGTACAAAGGCTGTTGCAGAAGCTGTAGTAGCAGCAACAAAAAATGGTGCATTCTCATTAATTGGTGGTGGCGATTCTGCTGCGGCAATAGCAAAATTCGGATTAGAAGATGAAGTGAGTTACGTTTCTACCGGTGGCGGTGCTTTGTTAGAATATATGGAAGGCAAAGAATTGCCTGGAGTTAAAGCAATACAGAGCTAGTTAAGCTTTTAATTAATAGATTATTAAGCGGCTAACTGAATGTAAATTCAGTTAGCCGCTTTTTTTATGGGATAATTTCCCACTCAAAATGTGCCAATGTGGGATAAAATGACAACTTTTTAGATGTTGATAACTTTTTTGTGGTAAAAAGTGGTAAAAAGTGGTAGAAGTGTTTTATTTTTACACTACATAAAAAGTGTATAAGCCGTAATGACTCAACTAATAGGAGAATTTGATTGTAAATTGGATGCGAAAGGGCGCTTAAGCGTGCCTTCTTCGTTGAAGAAGCAATTGCCTGATGTTGAGCGTGATGGCTTGATTGTAAGTCGCGGTTTTGAGCAAAACTTAATCATTTACCCAAAAAAGGTTTGGGAAGGCATTGTAGCTGAGATGATGAAGTTGAACATGTACGTGCCTGAGAACAGGGATTTTGTGCGTAGATTTCAGCGTGGTGCAACCGAACTTTCTTTAGATGCTGCAGGTAGGGTTCTACTCCCTAAATCATTAACCGATTTTGCAAAAATAGGTTCAGAAGTGGTGTTGGCTTGTCAATTAGATAAGATTGAGGTGTGGGATAAAAAAGCTTATGAAGATTTGTTTAACGATTCGCCTGAGGATTTTGCTGCATTAGCGCAAAAAGTAATGGGTGGTAATAATGGGAGGATAGCAGATGGAGAATAATTACCATGTACCGGTGATGTTGAAAGAGTGTATTGAGGGTTTAAATATCAATCCGTCTGGGGTTTATGTTGATGTAACCTTCGGTGGTGGAGGCCATTCTAGAGAAATTTTAAAAAATTTAGGTAAAGATGGAGTTTTGATCGCTTTTGATCAGGATCCTGATGCGCAAAGAAATAAAATAGATGATCCTAGATTTAAATTTGTGGATCAAAATTTTGGCTTCCTTAAAAACAACTTACGTTTATTGGGTTATAGGGAGGTAGATGGTATTTTGGCCGATCTTGGTGTTTCATCTCATCAGTTTAATGAGCCAAGCAGAGGTTTTTCTACCCGTTTTGATGCTGATCTAGATATGCGTATGGACAAACATCGCCCTTTAACGGCTGCCATCGTTTTAAATACTTATCCAGAAGATAAGCTGCATAAAATTTTCGGCATTTATGGCGAGGTTAAAAATGCAAAATCGCTAGCAGCAACCATTGTAGCCTCACGGGTAAATAAATCCATTGCAACTTTGGCTGATTTTAAAGCAATTATCACTGCGCATATCCCGAAAGGAAAAGAAAATAAATACATGGCGCAAGTTTTTCAAGCGCTTAGAATTGAGGTGAATGCAGAGATTGAAGTTCTGGAAAATTTTTTAGAACAAACGGCATCAGTTTTAAAACCTGGTGGTCGCTTAGTGGTCATGTCTTATCATTCTTTAGAAGATAGGCCTGTAAAAAGTTTTATCGCCAAAGGCAAATTTAGAGGTGAAGTAGAGAAAGATTTTTTTGGTAATGAGCAGAAGCCTTTTAAATCTATCACCAGAAAAGCAGTGGTGGCTAATGAGGAAGAATTGAGTATGAATAGTCGTGCTCGCAGTGCTAAACTTAGAATTGCTGAAAGGTTATGAGTAATCAATTCAGAAAAAGGATAGAGGAACAGGAGGAGGAAGAAATTCATCTTGTTGAAGAAAAGCCAAGACCAAAAACTATAACTAAAGAGGGAAGTACAACGGCCTTTTTTAGAAAGTTATTTGTAGATGGTGTAGTAACAAAAGAATCGGCTACTGATATGTTGCCATTTATCATTTTCTTATGTGTTTTGGTAATGATTTACATTGCCAATAGCCACATGGCGATGAAAAACATTAGAAGTATAGATAAATTAAATAAAGAAGTAAAAGTGCTCAATTGGGAATATAAATCGTTTAAAGCCGATTTAATGTTCAAGAGTAAATTAACCGAAGTGGCTGCAAAAGTAGATACGTTAGGTTTAAAAGAATTAATAGAACCACCAAAAAAATTAGTAATCACTAAAGATGAACATTAGAGCAAACATATTATTAAGAGTATACATCGCTTTCGGGCTTATTGTACTTTTTGCCTTTGCTGTGATAATGAGGTTGGGGCATGTGCAATACATTCAGGGAGAGAAATGGGTAAAAATGGCTGATAGTCTTTCTGTAAGGGAATTCGAAATTGAGGCTGTTCGTGGCAATATTTACTCAAACGATGGGAGTTTATTGGCAACCTCTGTGCCTGAGTACGAATTGAGGATGGACATGATTGCGGGTGGTATAGAAAAAGATGAAGTTTTTTATGGCAAGGTAGATTCGTTAGGTGCTGCGTTTGCAGGGTTTTTTAAAGATAAATCTGCCAAGGAGTATTCTAGGATTTTACGTAATGCTAGAAGAGATAAAATGAGAGCTTTACTTTTAAAACGTAGGGTTTCTTATGAAGATTTAAAAGCTATTAAAAAGTTCCCGATGTACAATATGGGAGCTTATGCTGCAGGTTTAAAGGCTGAACAGCAAAACAAAAGAATTTTTCCTTTTAAAGATTTGGCGGCAAGAACCATCGGCTATAAAAAACCAAATATTAGTGTGGGTTTAGAAGGTGCTTATGGCAACTATATTGATGGCGAAACTGGCAAACAAATGAGACAGCGTGTTGCTGGTGGTTTATGGATGCCAATTAATAGTGATGCAGAAATTGCACCAAGAGATGGGGCTGATATCATTTCTACCATCGATATTAATATGCAAGATTTGGTTCAAAATGCCTTAAAAGAAGGTTTGATAAAATCTAATGCACACCACGGAACTGCTATTTTAATGGAAGTAGCTACAGGCGAGGTGAGATCGGTTGCTAATTATACCAAAGTAGAAGAGGGTGTTTATAAAGAATCATTCAATTACGCTATAGCAGGTAATCAAGATCCTGGATCTACATTTAAACTGGCTTCTTACATGGCTTTGTTAGAAGATAAGTTTGTTGATACCAACACCTTAGTTAGAACAGGTTGGTACCAGATCCCTGGGAAACGAATTACTGATTCACATCCTAAAGATGAGATGGTTACTGTTAAAGCCGCTTTCGAGCATTCATCAAACGCGGCTATTGCTAAACTGATTAACGATAACTACAAAGAAAACCCGATGAAATTTACCAACCATTTATATGAATGGGGTTTTAATGAAAAACTGGGTTTACAAATTCCAGGTGAAGCAAAGCCAGTGGTAAAAAATATTGAAGCAAATAAAAGTTGGAACAAAAACATGACTTTGCCGCAAATGGCTTACGGGTATGAGATGCAGTTAACGCCGCTAAAAATGTTATCATTTTATAATGCAGTAGCCAACAATGGAAAATTTGTAGCGCCAATCTTCGTAAAAGAAATTAGAAGGTTGGGTAATCCGATTGAGCAGTTTAAGGCAAGAGTAGTTAATGATAAAATTTGCTCTGATGTAACTCTTTCTAAAATCAAAAGTATGTTAGAAGGGGTTGTGCTTAATGGTAGTGGTAAACAAGTTGTTTACAATCCACTTTACAAAATTGCAGGTAAAACCGGTACTGCCCAAGTTGCTGATGATGATAGAGGTTATAAAGGTAAAAAGCAATATCAAGCATCTTTTGTAGGTTATTTTCCGGCAGAAAAACCCAAATATTCTTTAATCGTAGTTATTAATGATCCAAAGGGAGAATATTATGGAGCATTAGTTTCTGGTCCAGTTTTCAGAAAAATTGCTGATAGAATTTACGCTGGTGATGTAAATATGTACAGCGGAGTAAAAGAAAATTTGATTGGTAATACAGTTCCTCCACCAGCTAAAGCAGGACAAAGCAAGGCAACTCGGAAAGTGTATAATGCTTTTGGTATTAAAGCACTTTACGCAGCTAAATCAGATTATTTCAACACTGTTGATACCAGTAATGGCGTAGCTTATCAAGAAAACATGCCTGTAAAAGGAATTATGCCAAATATTGCTGGTATGGGTTTAAAGGATGCTATGTATTTAATCGGCAATGCCGGATTAAAAGCTAGGGTAAAAGGAAGTGGCAAAGTAATTAAACAATCTATAGTGCCAGGAAGTAGAATTGGCAAAGGATTGATGGTAGAGATAGAATTAAATTAAATGATTGAATGATAAATTTTTGAATGATTGAATGGACGATATTCAAATATTCACTCATTCAAAATCCACTCATTGAAAATTAAAAATATGAAGTTACAAGATTTACTGTACGGAGTAGCAATTAAAAGCGTAGTTGGACAACCAAATGTTGAGGTTGCTGATTTGGCTTTTGATTCGCGTGCGGTAAAAAATGGCACTTTATTTTTTGCTATCAAAGGTACGGCTGTAGATGGTCATCAGTTTATCGCTAAAACTATAGATGCTGGTGCTACTGTAATTATCTGCGAGGATATGCCAGCTGAAATGGCTAGCAATGTAACCTTTGTGCAGGTTGCAGATTCTTCTGTTGCATTAGGTCAAGTAGCGAGCAATTATTACCAAAATCCTTCATCAAAACTAAAACTGATTGGCGTTACAGGTACAAATGGCAAAACAACAATTGCTACTTTGCTTTTTCAGCTTTTTAGAGAGTTGGGTTATAATGTAGGGTTAATCTCAACTGTTCAAAATCACATCAACGATGATATCATTCCATCAACACATACTACGCCAAATCCAATAGCATTAAATGCCTTGCTTGATGATATGGTGAAGGCTAAATGTCAGTATTGTTTTATGGAAGTAAGTTCACATGCGGTAGTACAACATCGCATAGAAGGATTAACATTTGTTGGTGGAATATTTTCAAATATCACCCATGATCATTTAGATTTTCATAAAACCTTTGACAGTTATTTAAAAGCTAAAAAGGCATTTTTTGATGGGTTGCCAAAATCGGCCTTTGCCTTAACAAATGGCGATGATAAAAACGGAATGGTGATGTTGCAAAACACCAAAGCCAGCAAAAAGACTTATGCTTTAAAGCAAATGGGAGATTTTAAAGCCAAGCTAATTGAGAATAAGTTTAGTGGTTTGCATTTAGATATTGATGATACCGAGGTTTTCTTTAAAATGGTGGGCTCTTTTAATGCTTACAATTTATTGGCTACCTACGGAACTGCTATTTTGTTAGGTCAAGATAAATTAAATGTGCTAACTATTTTAAGCACACTTGCAGGTGCAGAAGGTAGGTTTGATTATACGGTTTCTAAAAGTGGTGTAATTGGTATTGTAGATTATGCACACACGCCAGATGCTGTTCAAAACGTATTGAGCACCATTGCCAATATCAGAAAAGGAACCGAGCAAGTGATTACTGTTTTAGGTTGTGGTGGCGATAGAGATAAAACCAAGCGACCAATTATGGCGCAAGTAGCTTGCGATTGGAGCGATAAAGTAATCTTAACATCTGATAACCCACGTACCGAAAATCCTCAAGATATTATTGCAGAGATGGAAAAAGGAGTTTCTCCAACTAATCAGCGAAAAACTTTAAGTATAGCTGATAGAAGAGAAGCGATAAAAACTGCATGTCATTTAGCTAGCCCAGGAGATATCATCTTGGTTGCAGGCAAAGGGCATGAAAAGTACCAAGAAATTAATGGTGTAAGACATCATTTTGACGATAAAGAAGTATTAACCGAACAACTAAACCAAATCAACTAATGTTATATTTATTATTCGAATATCTGCATAAGCACTATGATTTTCCTGGATTGGGTTTGTTCCAATACTTAACTTTCAGAGCATCATTATCTATTGTGCTTTCTTTAATTATAACCACCGTTTATGGTCGTAGAATTATCGATTATTTACACCGCAAACAAGTAGGAGAAACGGTAAGAAACCTAGGTTTAGAAGGGCAGATGCAAAAACAAGGTACGCCAACAATGGGTGGTATCATGATTTTATTGGGTATTCTTATTCCTACTTTATTATTTGCCAACCTTACCAATGTGTATGTAATTCTAATGATTATTACCACAGTGTGGATGGGAGCTGTTGGCTTTTTAGATGACTATATCAAGGTTTTTAGAAAAAATAAGGAAGGCTTAGCAGGAAGATTTAAAGTAGTTGGGCAAATTGGTTTAGCCACAATTGTTGGTTTAACTATGTTCTACCATCCAAATATTGTTGTTCGCCAAACAGTTGATGAAACCGCTGTTACTAAACATGCTGCACCAATGGTTTTAAGACAAAAAGGACAGAATTTTTACTATACGCAAGACGTTAAGTCTACAAAGACAAACGTACCATTCTACAAAAACAATGAATTTGATTATGCAAAAGTTGTAAAGTTTTTAGGTGATGGGTATGAAAAGTACGCACTTGTTGTTTTCATGTTTTTTGTAATTACCATCGTAACTGCGGTATCTAATGGCGCTAATTTAACAGATGGTATTGATGGCTTGGCCACCGGAACATCCGCTATTATTGGTATTACGCTAGGTATTTTGGCATATGTTTCGGGTAATACGGTAATCGCCGAATATCTCAATATCATGTACATTCCTAATTCTGGCGAGCTTATTATTTTTGCAGGAGCTTTTGTGGGCGCTTGTGTTGGCTTCTTGTGGTACAACTCCTATCCGGCTCAAATTTTTATGGGTGATACCGGAAGTTTAACCATCGGCGGTATCATTGCAGTATTTGCAATTATGATCCGTAAAGAATTATTAATTCCAATTCTATGCGGCGTATTCTTGGTAGAAGTTTTATCGGTAACGTTACAGGTAAGTTATTTTAAATATACTAAAAAACGTTTTGGTGAAGGAAGAAGGATCTTTTTGATGTCTCCTTTACATCATCATTATCAGAAAAAAGGATACCACGAAGCTAAAATCGTTACCCGTTTTTGGATCATTGGGATCATGTTGGCCATTATCACTTTTGTAACCTTAAAACTAAGATAATGGAAACAAAAAGAATTGTAATTCTGGGAGCAGGAGAAAGTGGAGTAGGTGCGGCAATGTTGGCGCAGAAGCAGGGTTATGATGTTTTTGTTTCAGATTTTGGAGCTATCGCTGATCGTTACAAAACTTCGCTACAGGAAATGAAAATCTCTTTTGAAGAGAAACAACATACTGATGCACTAATTTTAAACGCAACGGAGGTGATTAAAAGTCCGGGTATACCTAGCACAGCTCCAATTGTTAAAGCGCTAGTTAAAAATGGTATTCCAGTAATATCAGAAATTGAATTTGCAAAGCGATATACAAAGGCTAAAACGGTTTGTATCACAGGTTCTAACGGAAAGTCTACAACGTCTTTATTAACATATCATATCCTAAAAAATGCTGGATTAAATGTTGGTCTAGCAGGTAATATCGGTCATAGTTTTGCAGCACAAGTGGCAACAGTAGATTTCGATTGGTATGTTTTAGAAATATCAAGTTTTATGCTCGATGATATGTTTGAGTTTAAGGCAGATATCGCTGTGCTATTAAATATTACACCAGATCACTTAGATCGTTACGATTATAAATTAGAGAATTACGCTGCATCAAAAATGCGCATTATCCAAAATCAAACAGCAAATGATGCATTTATTTACTGTGCAGATGATGAGGAAACCAACAAAGCATTAAAAGTTACAAAAATACTTGCTCAACAATATCCATTTTCTATCCATAAAAAGATCGATGCGGGAGCTTATTTAGCAGATGAAAACATACTAATCAACACACAACCTAAAGACCTATTTACCATGTCAATTTCAGAGTTAGCTTTACAAGGAAAACACAACATCTACAACTCTATGGCTTCGGGCATAGTAGCAAAGGTTTTAGAGTTACGCAACAACACCATCCGCGAAAGCATGGGTAACTTTAAAAATATCGAACATAGGTTAGAGTTTGTGGCAAAGATTTCTGATGTGACCTACATTAACGACTCAAAGGCTACCAATGTAAATTCTACTTGGTACGCATTAGAAAGCGTTGGCACTGATGTAGTTTTAATCATGGGTGGTGTAGATAAGGGGAATGATTATGCTATGCTTAAAGACTTGGTACGTAGTAAGGTAAGGGCTATTGTGTGTTTAGGTAAGGATAATAAACGTATTCACGAAGCTTTTGAAGATGATGTCGAAATTATTGTAAATACATTTTCGGCAAATGAGGCAGTGCAAGTTGCATATCATTTAGCTAAAAAAGGCAATACAGTATTGTTATCTCCGGCTTGCGCTAGTTTCGATTTATTTAAAAACTACGAAGATAGAGGTAACCAATTTAAAGCGGCAGTTAAAGAATTATAAAAATATGTATAGCGCAAATACACATATAGACGAACGCGATAGCGAAGATGGCGGTGTTTTAAACCGTCAGCTATCTTGGGTTCAAAAAATGCTTGAACGCACCAAAGGAGATCGATGGATTTGGCTGATTATCATTATGCTATCTATGATTTCTATTATGGCGGTTTATAGCGCTACTGGTGCAATTGCCTACAAAAAAGGTGTTGCAGTAGAAAAGTATTTGCTTTTTAAACACATCATCTTTGTGTTAATGGGTATTGGCATGATTTACATTGCCCACCTGTTAGATTATAAATATTATGCCGGGATTTCAAAGATTTTGATGATTATAACCCTACCGTTATTATTATACACTTTAGCTTTCGGTAGTCAAATTAATGGCGCATCTCGTTGGGTGCAGGTTCCGGTAATTGGTTTAACTTTTCAAACATCAGATTTAGCTAAACTTGCTTTAATTACATTTTTAGCTCGTATGCTTACCAAAAAACAAGAAAATATTAAAGATGTAAAAAATGCATTTATCCCAATCATGGGTTCTGTATGTGTAGTATTTGTTTTAATTGCTTTAGCTAATTTATCTACTGCTTTAATGTTATTTGGTGTTAGTATTTTGTTGTTAATCATAGGTCGTATTAGTATCAAACAAATTGCATTTGTTTGCGCTGGTGGTGTAGTACTTTTAATGTTTGTAGTGTTTTTGGGTCCTAGGAGAGAAACCTACAAATCTCGTATCAACACATTCATGCATCCAGAAATGCAATCATCTGATAAAACATTTCAGTCAGACCATTCGAAAATTGCTTTGGCAACTGGCGGATTATTTGGCAAAGGACCCGGTAATAGTACAGAGCGAAACTTCTTACCGCATCCATATTCTGATTTTATTTTTGCCATTATTATCGAAGAATATGGAACTATTGGGGGTTTAGGCATCGTTGTGCTTTACCTGGTTTTGCTATACCGATGTGTGCGGATTGTCGTCCGAAGTCCGAAGGCTTTTGGTGCATTGCTCGCCGCCGGATTAAGTTTTAGCTTAACCATACAAGCTTTTGCAAATATGGCAGTAGCGGTAGGTTTAGGTCCAGTAACGGGCGTACCTTTACCTTTGGTAAGTATGGGTGGTACATCAATGATATTTACCAGTATTGCATTTGGTATTATTTTAAGTGTAAGCCGAGATGTAGAAGAACATAGCACCAAAAAAGAAGAAAAGGTTGTAGTAGGAACAATACCAGCAATGGGGTAGCATTATGTCGTCATTGCGAGGAAGTATGACGAAGCAATCTATCCAGTAAGTAAATAATAAGAAAGACTGCTTCGTTTCTCGCAATGACGCGGCTTTCTAAAATAAAAATTAAATTAAACATGAATAATTTCCCAAAAATTATCATATCTGGAGGTGGCACAGGCGGGCATATATTTCCCGCCGTTGCCATTGCCAACGCGCTAAAAAGCATTTCGCCAAACTGCGAGATCCTTTTTGTTGGTGCCGTTGGTCGCATGGAAATGGAAAAAGTACCTGCAGCTGGATATAAAATTGTGGGTTTAAATATAAGCGGGATACAGAGGGGTTCTATCTTGAAGAATTTAGGCCTGCCTTTTAAAGTAATTTCAAGTGTTCGCACAGCGATGAAGTTAATTGAAGATTTTAAGCCAGATGCAGTTGTGGGAGTTGGTGGTTATGCTTCTGGACCAGTTTTGTACGCAGCTAAATTAAAAGGCATTCCTTATCTAATACAAGAACAGAATTCTTACGCTGGTATCACCAATAAAATGTTGGGCGGTGGAGCATCAAAAATATGTGTTGCATTTGATGGAATGGAGGCGTTTTTTCCGGCAGATAAAATCTTAAAAACTGGCAATCCTGTTCGTTCGAATATTGTAGATATTAAAGGCAAACATCACGCAGGTGCGGAGTTGTTAAAATTAGATCCTTTAAAGAAAACAATCTTAGTAACTGGCGGAAGCTTGGGTGCTGGAACATTAAATAAAAGCATAGAAAAGCACTTGGCATCAATCATCGCACAAGATGTGCAGGTAATTTGGCAAACAGGTAAATTCTACTACAATGGAGTTTTGGAACGTGTGGGTTTAAATTACCACCCGAACATCATTATTCTTGAGTTTTTAAATAAAATGGATTTGGCTTATGCAGCGGCAGATTTAATTATATCAAGAGCTGGTGCAGGTACTATCGCCGAATTATGCATTATTAAAAAGCCGGTTATTTTGGTTCCTTCGCCAAACGTTGCAGAAGATCACCAAACTAAAAATGCAATGGCTTTGGTTAAAAATGATGCTGCTATTTTAATTAATGATCGCTCTGCAGAAGATACTTTAGTTGCAGAAGCTTTACAGTTGTTAAATAACGAAGAACGCTGCGAAACCTTAAGCGAAAATATCGGTAAAATGGCTTACCAAGATGCTGATATTGTGATAGCAGAAGAGGTATTGAAGTTGGTAGATAAGATATGAGACATTAGATATGAGGTATGAGTTTGGGCATTACGTCTCACATCTCAGATCTCACATCTCCAATCTAAATAAAATGGAATTAAGTAAAATAAAAAGAGTTTATTTCGTGGGTATCGGTGGTATCGGTATGAGTGCTATTGCTCGTTATTTTGCAAAACGTGGAGTAGCTGTGAGCGGTTACGACAAAACCCGAACTAATTTAACTAAACAGTTAGAAGACGAGGGGATTTTAGTTTCTTACGAAGATAATGTATCAGCTATTGCTGATGCTTTTCAGCAGAATGATGATGAAACACTAATCGTTTATACTCCTGCAATTCCTAAAAACTCAGCTATACTCAATCATTTTTTAAGTGGAGGGTTTTCACTAAAGAAGCGTTCGGAGGTTTTGGGAATTATTAGTGAAGGTATGTATTGTGTGGCAGTTGCAGGCACACATGGCAAAACTACTACTTCATCAATGATAGCGCATATTTTAACCGATACAGGTTTTGGTTGTACGGCTTTTTTAGGCGGTATTACTAGCAATTATAATAGCAATGTTCTTTTCGGAAAGAATAATGTAGTGGTTGTAGAAGCTGATGAATATGATCGTTCATTTTTAACGCTTCATCCAGATATTGCGGTAATTACGTCTATGGATGCCGATCATTTAGATATTTATGGAGACGAAAGTCATTTACATGAATCGTTTAATTTGTTCGCCGATCAATTAAAGGCTGATGGAAAATTATTTGTTAAACACGGTTTGCCAATGCATGGTATTACCTATGCTGCAAATGATAAAGCCGCTTTAAGGGCAAGCAATATCCATGTAGAAAATGGCAATTTTGTTTTCGATTTTAATGATGGATACACCAGTATAACAGATTTAAGCTTGTCGATGCCAGGTAAGCATAATGTAGAAAATGCGGTTGCAGCAATTGGTGTAGCATTAAGTTTAGGTATTCACCCAAAAAGCATTAAAAAAGCAATAGCATCTTTTAAAGGAGTTAAACGAAGATTTGAAAAGCACGTAAACAACGCTGAGCATATTTATATCGATGATTATGCACATCACCCAGAAGAGTTAAAAGCCTGTTTTGATGCGGTTAGACAATTACATCCTGATAAGAAATTGACAGTAATTTTTCAGCCGCATTTATTTACCAGAACAAGAGATTTTGCAGATGAATTTGCAAAAGTTTTAAGCACAGCTGATGACGTAATTTTATTAGAAATTTATCCGGCCAGAGAATTGCCAATAGAGAGTATAAATTCGCAGTTTTTATTGGATAAAATGACTTTAGATAAAAAAGAAATATGTGGAAAAGATTCGGTTGTTGCCTATATCAAAAGCAAAAAACCTGAACTACTTTTGACAGTTGGTGCCGGAGATATAGATACTTTGATAGAACCATTAAAAACAACATTAAATAATGCTTAATAGAATAAACTGGAAAGCAATTTTTAAAGGTTTTGCTTGGCTTATTAGCTTGGCAGGAATGGTTGTGCTAATGAGTTTCATTAGTATAAAAAAACATGAAGTAAAATGTACCAAAGTAGAAATTCTTATTCCGGGTGCCGATAATTTTATTGAGAGGGAAGAAATAGATGCCATTTTAAAAGCAAATGAGGGTGATTTAATTGGGAGAAAATTAGCTGAAATCAATATTCATGAAATTGAAAAAACCATCCAATCCAATCCTTATATCGCATATGTGAAGGTTTATAACGAAATGGATGGTGTTATTCATATTGAAATTAAACAGAGGCAACCAGTTTTAAGAATTATTAATGCGGGCGGACAAGATTACTATATAGATAGCGAAGGATTAAAAATGCCTATGTCGCCAAACTTTACTGCCAATGTATTGGTTGCTACAGGTAACATATTAGAAGGTTTTAGTGGTAGGGTAGATACGTTATTAACTCCTTTAGCTAAAGATTTATATAAAACGGCTTTGTTCTCTAAAAGAGATACCTTATGGGATGCTCAATTTGAACAGATTTTTGTGAATGCAAAAAGTGATATAGAATTAATTCCTAGGGTTGGCAACCAAAGGATCATTTTAGGAAACGCAGATTCATTAGCGACTAAAATGAATAATTTGCTAGTTTTTTATAAGCAAGCAATGCCAAAAGTTGGTTGGAATGCCTACAAGACTATTAACTTGAAATATAATAACCAAATTGTAGCTGAACGATATGACTCATTAGCTGTAAAAAAGGCCATAGCTGCAGCAGTTTTGGATAGTACTACTATAAAACGCAAAGCAACAGACTCTGTTATCAGAGATGTAATTAGAGATGAAATAAAAAAAGCTGCCGCTGAAGCCAGTACAGAAGATCAAGCAGTAAAAAAGACAACAGTTAAGCCAACGGCTGAGAAAGTGGTGCAAAAACCAACAGTTAAAAGTAGCGAAACTAAGGCAACAAAAACTCTAACTGATAAAGATAAAACTAAACCAGTTGTAGCAACAAAAGATAAAACAGATACCAAGAAAAACAAATAAAAAACTCAGCAAAATAATAAAGTTATGGGCAAAGAAAAATCTACCATTCAATCTCCAATCGTAGTAGGATTAGATATTGGTACAACCAAGATTTGTGTAATTGTGGGTCGCAGAACACAGCATGATAAAATTGAGGTTTTAGGAATTGGAAAAGCAGAATCAGCAGGGGTAACACGTGGGGTAGTTTCTAATATTCAAAAAACAGTACAAGGTATTGCCGCTGCTGTAGAATTGGCCAGTAGCCAATCTAATGTAGAAATTCGTGTAGTAAATGTGGGTATTGCTGGCCAGCATATTAAAAGTTTACAACACCGCGGAATTTTAACGCGTAGAGAATTACAAAACGAGATTAGTAAAAAAGACATTGATAAATTAGTGGATGACATGTTTAAACTTGTTATGCCTCCGGGCGAAGAGATTATTCATGTTTTGCCACAAGAATTTACCATAGATAATGAACCAGGTATTAAAGACCCAATTGGTATGGCTGGAGTTCGCTTAGAAGCCAACTTCCACATCATTTCTGGTCAGGTAACTGCAGTTAAAAACATTATGCGTTGTGTAACCAATGCAGGTTTACAAACTCAAGAGTTAATTTTAGAGCCTTTGGCATCGTCTGAGTCGGTGTTAAGCGATGAAGAGAAAGAAGCTGGTGTTTGTTTAGTAGATATAGGTGGCGGCACAACGGATATCGCAATCTTCCACGAAGGCATTATTCGTCATACGGCAGTGATCCCTTTTGGTGGTAATAGCGTAACCGAGGATATTAGAGAAGGTTGTTCGGTAATGCGTAATCAGGCAGAGTTATTAAAAACTCGTTTTGGTTCAGCTTTGGCTGAAGAAAATAAAGAAAATGAAATTATTTGTGTGCCAGGTTTGCGTGGAAGAGAGCCGAAAGAAATTTCTGTAAAAAACTTAGCTTATGTAATCCAGGCCCGTATGGAAGAAATAGTTGAGCATGTTTATTACGAGATTAAATCTTCAGGCTATGAAAAAAAATTGATAGGTGGTGTAGTAATTACAGGTGGTGGGGCGTTATTAAAACACTTAAACCAATTGGTAGAGTACGTAACCGGATTAGATTGTCGCGTTGGTTATCCGAATGAGCATTTATCTAAATATGAAGATATGCCAAAAACTACCTACGATGATTTGAAAAGTCCGATGTACGCAACATCTGTTGGATTACTTATAAAAGGAATACAAAAAGCAGAAGAGATGTTAGAGGAAATGAAACAGCCTGGTGTTTTTGTAGAGCAACCAAAAGCAGAAAAAGAGAAAAAACGCAGTGGAGGAGGTTTGTTTGATAAATTACTTAAAAAAACCACAGAATTCATCAAAGATGATATGAATGTGAGTGATGAGGATTACATCAAACCGTAATATTTATCCACATTTTAGGATTTTTCCACATTATTAACAGTTGTGGAAAACGCCTGTTAAAAAAGTGTTAATATTACAAAAGAAGATGAACAGAAATTTCAATTTTTAAACAACTGATTCATAACGATATGAAGTTCGAAATGTTAAAAGATAAGTCGTCAATCATCAAAGTAATTGGTGTTGGAGGCGGTGGAGGTAATGCGGTAAACCATATGTACCGTCAAGGAATTACGGGTGTAGACTTTATTATTTGTAATACTGATGCGCAAGCGCTAGAGTTTAGTCCTATTCCTAACAAGGTGCAATTGGGTGCTAGCTTAACCGAAGGTATGGGTGCTGGTGCACAACCTGAAGTTGGTAAAAACTCTGCTATAGAAAATATCGACGACATCAAAGCGATGTTGGGAAGCACTACTAAAATGCTTTTTATTACTGCTGGTATGGGTGGTGGTACAGGTACTGGTGCCAGTCCAATTATTGCAAAAGCAGCAAAAGAATTAGGCATTCTAACGGTGGCAATTATTACAACTCCTTTTGCTTTTGAAGGTAAAAGACGTAAAATGCAAGCCGATGATGGGATGGAAGAATTGAAAAAATATGTGGATTCTTACCTAGTGATTTCTAACGATAGGTTGCGTGAAATTTTTGGCAACTTAACTTTAGGCTCGGCCTTTGCACAAGCAGATGATATTTTAACAACTGCTGCTAAAGGTATTGCAGAGATTATAACTGTTCCTGGTTACATCAACGTTGATTTTAAAGATGTAAGCACTGTGATGAAAGATAGCGGTGTTTCTATAATGGGTAGTTTTTCCGCAGATGGCGAAAATAGAGCTTTAGTTGCAGTAGAAGGAGCTTTAGCTTCTCCATTATTAAAAGATAACGAAATTGAGGGTGCTAGATACATCTTATTAAATATCAGTTCTGGTGTACGTGAAGTAACTATGGACGAAGTTTCAATCATAACAGACTACATTCAGGATAAAGCAGGTTTATCTGCAGATTTAATTTGGGGTAATTGTATTGATGAGAACTTAGGTGATAACTTATCGGTAACAATTATTGCTACTGGTTTCCAAACTACAGAGCAAAGAGCAAAAGATAAAGAGAATGTTAAAAAAATCTCTTTATTAACTCCAGAAGAAGCCCCACTAGTTAGACCAGTTGAGCCGGTAAACTCTTTTATTGAAGCAAAGCCACAACAGGTAAGTAATGAGCCAGTTTTAAAAGCACAAGAAGAAAAAAAACAATCTGATTTATTTGGTGATTTATTTAACCTAAGTAGACCAGCAAAATCAGAGGAACCAACTAACCAAAATACAGTTGTTCATCACTTGGTTGAAGAAGAAGCACAATCAAATGAAGCAGAATCTGGTTTTGAATTTGAAGTAAAATTAGCAGAAACGGAGTTTGTTTTTGATACGCCTATTGCTAATTTTGACGAGGAAGAAGAGCTAACACATATTCCAACACCTGCGCCAGTTGCTTCAGCACCAGAGCCAGTAGTTGGATTAGATGACCATAAGAATGACGACTCAATTGAAGATCAATTAAGAAAATCTAAAGAAAGAATTCTTAAGTTGAAAGATTTGAGTATGAAGTTACGTACCACAAATGGTTTGCAAGAATTAGAAAATGAGCCTGCCTATAAACGCAAGCAAATGCAATTGCAACAAGTACAACATTCTTCTGAGTCTCAAGTATCGAGATTTACATTAAGTAATGATGAAGATGGTTCTACAGAAATAAGACCAAACAACTCATTCTTACATGATAATGTTGATTAATAAATAACGAAATAGATTAAAGCCTTAGCAATGTTTTTGTTAAGGCTTTTTTGTATTATGACATGGGTTTAGTTGTTTTTGCATGAGGGATAGCAGTGAAAATCCTTTTTTGTCATTCTGAGCGAAGTCGAAGAACAAAAAAGATTGAAACGTATAGCCAGACCCTTGCGTAGGTTGGGGCATGCCCTAATTAGTCAACAGTTTGTAGTTTAAGTACAAAGACAATTTTTAAACCTTGTTAAATAGGGATTTTAAGCTTAAATTTGGCGCACAAAAATAGATAACATTAAAATACATAACATTGGATATTTTCGATAAACTTACAAAGCGCATGGGCCCAATTGGGGAACATTTTAAATGGTCTCATGGTTATTTTTCTTTCCCTAAATTAGAAGGAGAGATTGCCCCACACATGAACTTTAGAGGAAAAGAATTATTGGTTTGGAGCTTAAATAACTATTTAGGTTTAGCAAATCACCCGGAGGTGAGAAAGGCAGATGAGCAAGGCGCAGCAGAATTTGGCATGGCGTATCCGATGGGTGCTCGTATGATGTCTGGAAACTCTAAATACCATGAGCAATTAGAGCAAGAATTAGCTGAGTTTGTTGGTAAAGAAGATGCTTTTGTGCTTAACTACGGTTATCAAGGTATGGTTTCTATTATTGATGCACTAGTTGATAGAAAAGATGTTGTGGTTTACGATGGCGAATCGCATGCTTGTATAATTGATGGTTTGCGCTTGCACATGGGTAAACGTTTCGTTTACAAGCACAATGATATTGATGATTGTCGTAAACAATTAGTAAGAGCAACTAAATTAGCTGAAGCTAATGGTGGTGGTATTTTAGTAATTACTGAAGGTGTTTTTGGCATGTCGGGTGCGCAAGGTAAATTAAAAGAAATTATAGATCTCAAGCAAGAATTTGAGTTCCGATTGCTTATTGATGATGCGCATGGTTTTGGTACTATGGGACCAACTGGAGCAGGTACACACGAGGCTCAGAACTGTATTGATGGTGTTGATGTTTATTTTGGAACATTTGCAAAATCTATGGCGGGTATTGGTGGCTTTGTAGCTTCTACAAAAGATTTAACAAATTATTTTAGATATAACTTACGTTCGCAAACTTATGCAAAGGCATTGCCAATGCCAATGGTTATCGGTTTACTAAAACGCTTAGAGTTGTTAAAAAACGCTCCAGAATTAAGAGAAAAACTTTGGAAGGTTGCTAAAACTTTACAGGGTGGCTTAAAAGAAAGAGGTTTTGATATTGGAGTAACTGATACAGTAGTTACACCTGTTTTCTTAAAAGGCGAGTTGCTAGAGGCTACAGCTTTAACAATGGATTTACGTGAAAATTATGGTATTTTCTGTTCTATTGTAGTTTATCCGGTTATACCAAAAGGCATGATTGAGCTAAGGTTAATTCCTACGGCTGTACATACCATGGAAGATGTGCAACGTACATTAGATGCCTTTAGTGAGGTTGCAGAAAAGCTTAAAACTGGAGTTTACGCTAACGCTGAAATACCTACAACTTAGAAATTAATAGAATTAGATAAAAATGCCCTCTACAGCATTGTGAGGGCATTTTTATTTTAATTTTTGACTTAACTATTTGATTTATAGGTATTTGTGTAGATTTTAAACGTATTTGCTTGTTTATAACCTAGTTAAATGTGGAAAAAAACAGCAATGTGACACTTCATTTTATGTTTAAAATATTTTTTTATTAAAATAATCCTCTTACTTTAGTACAAGAGTATTAATCAAAACCTTAAAAAAGAACTAAAAAGTATTTTAAAAATGAAAAAATTTGAAGAAGTAAAAGCACTAGTTGCAGCTTTAGAAGCTGATGCAGACAAATTTTACAACAAATCTAACAGCGCTGCTGGAACACGTGTACGTAAAGGTATGCAAGATTTAAAAAACTTAGCTCAAAGCATCCGTTTAGAAGTTCAAGAAACTAAAAACAAAGCGTAATTAGCTTTCTCGTTTAACAAAAAAGAAGCGCCCATAACCAAGGCGCTTTTTTTATTTTAAAATCTCATGAATTTGTAGTCATTAACATTTTCACCTTCCTCATATCGAAATAATTTTCCCTTGTCAAAAGCAAAAAAGGCATACAAAGATTGCAGGCCATTGTTTGTTCTGTAAATGGTAATACCTCTGTCATCAGCCATAACTTTTTCTGGTTTGTTTAATTTTAAGAATTCTTGCTCGCTCATGCCAATGCTGTATTTTGGCCGATCGTAGCCCATCACATGGCAACCCATTGTGCCTAGCACAATAAGTATTAATACTAATTTTTTCATTTGTGTGTGTTTAAGTGTGTACTTGCTTCGCTTCAATAATTATGCCTGCTGCTTCCATAATAAAGCCTATTTTGTAACAATTTAAACGAAAATAAAAGTTGAATTAGGCAAAGTTATCACTAGTGAAATTGTAAAGAGCAACAACTCTAGTTTAGATATAAGATGGACGATGTTGAAAGGTTGAGAATCAAAAAAGCCCTAAAAAATTTAGAGCTTTGATTAGAAAGGAATACAATTAAAGATAACAAATGACCTATAATTTATTCTTAATCACCATTAAATTCTTTTGATAATTATAAATTTGCTAACTGTTTTGCAATACTTTGAGTAAGTTCAGCAGAAGCACTTACCAGTGGCAAGCGAACAACATCATCACAGATATTTAATGTTTTTAAAGCAGATTTTACACCAGCGGGATTTCCTTCAGCAAACATTAACCTTGTAATTTCTAACAAACTTAAATGCGATGGTAAAGCTGATGCATAGTTGCCTTTTAAACACAACCTAATCATATCAGACAATTGTTTTGGCAAAGCATTACCAATTACCGAAATTACACCAACAGCACCAATTGAAATCATTGGTAAAGCAATAGGGTCATCACCAGAAATTAATAAAAAATCTTCTGGCTTATCTCTCATAATCGCATTAAATTGCTCAAAATTTCCACAAGCTTCTTTAGTAGCAATGATGTTTTTAAAATCATGAGCTAAGCGACAGGTTGTTTCTGCACTCATATTACTTCCAGTTCTGCCAGGTACATTATAAAGCATAATTGGCATTGAACTTAACTCGCTCAAGTATTTATAATGCTGGTATATTCCTTCTTGCGTAGGTTTGCTATAATAAGGGCTAACCGAGAGTACCGCACTATAATTGTTATTTTCGAAAGTTTTAATGGCATCGCCGATAACTTGAGTGTCATTGCCACCAATACCAGCAACTAATGGTAAACGTCCATTGTTAATTTCAGCAGTAAAATCCCACACCTTCTTCTTCTCGTCCTTGCTCAATGTAGCTGTTTCGCCTGTTGTACCTAATGATACAAGGTAATCTATACCTCCATCAACCAAGTGATTGATCAGTTTTTCTAATCCCTGATAATCTACCGATCCGTCTGTGTTAAAAGGCGTAACTAAGGCTACACCAGTACCGTGAAATTTATTCATTTTAATTGTAAAGTTTACCACCAAGTCACTAAGAACACAAGGGTGTTTTTTAAATTTATTATATTTTATTGAAATTATAAGTAGCCATTTATAACTCTTTTTATTCCATCTTTTATTCTTATAACGTTAAAGTTCATTATCAATCCAAGTTTGCAATTTGTAAGCTTTAAATAGGTTAAAGTCTGAGCTAGGTGAACATTATTTAATTCACTAACTGATTTTATCTCCACAATTACTTTTCCTTCAACTAAGATGTCAATTCTATAACCACATTCTAAATAAACTCCTCTATAACTTATAGGTAAGTTTACTTGAGAAGCAACATTAAGACCTAAATCATTTAGTTCAAAAATTAAGCAAGCTTCATATGCCGATTCTAGTAATCCAGGACCAAGTTGCACATGTACATTATACGCAGCTTGGACAATTTTCTTAGCTATTTCATCTTCAGTCATGTATAAATATACTGTAAGATTGCGAATTACAAAATAATCTTGGTGCTCTTTGTGCCTTAGTGGTTAATCAAAAAAAGCAACTCTTCCTCACTTATCAAAGGCACATTTAATTTTGTTGCTTTTTCTAACTTAGATGGTCCCATATTTTCGCCAGCAACCAAATAATCTAGCTTGGCAGAAATACCACTTAAAATTTTGCCGCCGTTCTCTTCAATTATAGTCTTTAACTCTTCGCGACTATGCTTTTCGAAAACACCCGAAATTACGAATGTTTTTCCAATTAATTTGTCGCTTTGCAGCAACATTTCAATTTCTACTACTTCAAATTGTAAACCTGCTTGCTTTAAAAGCACAATTTGTTGCAAATGATCTGCCTTGCTGAAGTACTCTTGAATACTTTCTGCAATTCTTCCACCAATTTCATCAACAGCAGTAAGCTCTTCTACAGACGCAGTGATTAAGTTATCTATATTTTTTAAACCTCTGGCTAATTTTTTGGCAACTGTTTCGCCCACGTATCTAATCCCTAAGCCAAACAACACTTTTTCAAAAGGCATTTCTTTAGATGTTTCAATACCTTTTAACATATTCTCGATAGAACGTTCGCCAAAGCGATCAATTTGTTTCAACTCGTCTGCCTTAGTATGTAAAGTGTATAAATCGCTGATATGTTTAACCAAACCACGCTGATAAAAAGTTTCAATCGTTTCATCACCCAAGCCGTCTATATTCATCGCCTTTCGACCAATAAAATGCTGTATTTTACCCACAATTTGTGGCGGGCAACCTTCGTCGTTAGGGCAATAGAAAGCAACTTCACCTGCTTTACGTATCAATTCACTTCCGCATTCAGGACAATTACTAATGTATTGAATAGGTTTAGAATCAGCTTTTCGCAAATCAATATTTACTTTAATGATTTTCGGGATAATTTCTCCGCCTTTTTCAACAAATACAGTATCATGCTCATGCAAATCCAATCTTAAAATCTCATCAGCATTATGCAAAGTAGCACGTTTAACAGTTGTTCCAGCCAATAAAACAGGTCTTAAATTAGCAACAGGAGTAACTGCGCCAGTTCTCCCAACTTGATAGGTCACTTTTTCTAACTCTGTTTGTACTTCGGCGGCTTTATATTTATAAGAAATTGCCCAACGCGGAGATTTGGCCGTAAAACCCAATTCCTGCTGTTGTGCATAGCTATTTACCTTAATTACAATTCCGTCTATGTCGTAACTTAATTTAAAACGCTTTTCTTCCCAATAGGCAATAAAATCTAAAACATCATCAATATTGCTAACTAATTTACTATGCTCAGAAATATTAAAACCCCATTTATTTACCGTTTGCAAACTCTCCCAATGTGTTTTAAAAAGTTGCTTATCGGTATTTAAAGCATATAAGAAACAATCTAATGGTCGTTTTTTAACCTCTTTAGAATCTTGCATTTTTACCGTTCCGCTGGCAAAATTTCTCGGGTTGGCATAAGGTACTTCACCCAGTTCTTCACGTTCTTTGTTTAAGCGTTCAAACGCTGCTCTGTGCATAAAAACTTCGCCTCTAATTTCAAAAACTTCAGGAATGTTATCTCCTTTTATTCGGTGCGGAATAGTATGGATCGTTTTAATATTTGAAGTTACATCATCGCCCTGTGTACCATCTCCGCGGGTTACGGCTCTAACCAATATGCCATTTTCATAAGTTAAACTAATCGATAAACCATCAAATTTGAGTTCGCAAACATATTCAAAATCATCGCCAATGACTTTTTTTACACGTTCATCAAAATCTCTTAAATCTTGCTCGTTGTAGGTATTACCCAACGATAGCATTGGCCACTTGTGCTTTACCGTTACGAAATTTTTGGTAATATCGCCGCCAACTTTTTGAGTAGGAGAGTTAGGGTCTGCAAATTCTGGATGTGCTTTTTCTAACTCTGCAAGCGCTTCTAATTTCTTGTCGAACTCATAATCGGCAATTGTGGGCATTGCCAAAACATAATAGTTATAAGTATGCTGGTTTAACTCTGTAACCAATGCATCAATTTGTTCTTTCACCGCAAAAATAGACATGAAGCAAATATAAAAATAGTATTGAGATGTGAGATATTTGAAATGATTTTGGTTAATCAAATTTTTAGAAAAGCAAATTTAATGCAGCGATTAGCGTTACTCCTGCTAACCGCTATATTTCGGGGTAACCGCGAGGGTTGCCCCTACATGCTCGCTCATATCAGGTTTAGTTAACTCAGGTTTTGCTACTATGAGGGGTTTCAATTGCACCGCCTTAAGTGTGCTAACCCCGACAGCAGCGGAAATCTCCCGATTAATCGGGAATTGAAGCGAATGGCGGGACTAACTTTAATTGGAAAACTATTTTGCGTTTCAAATTATTTTTTCTTCAATTACTTGGTAAATATCGAGGTAATTTGTTGCTAACGATTTTTTATAGATTTCCAGCTGCTGGGTAAGTTGTAATACGGTTTCCTCATCAAACGGATTATTCCATAAACGCATGCAAATTCGTTGTAATGCATAACTAATGTTCTCTAGCTTTTGGTAACTCAACAAGTACCTGCTCGATTTAAAACTATTAAAAAACTTAAAAAACTGATCTAAGTTTTCTGCTCCGCAGTTTTGTAAAAACTGAGCTAAAACAGCATCATCAACCTTGTTTAAGTGCTCGTAAAATGAATTGATATTAATTTTATGATTAACAACTAAAAGATGGTCTAAAACCAATTCTACCCCGATGTGTGCTAAAAAAGATGGCCTAACCGGGCTATCTTTTAATATGGGTAAAAGCAGTTGTTTTAGCTTTGCCATTTCATCTATAAAAAATGGCGAAGAGTGGAAAATCAAATCAACTTCTAAATGGCGTTTCCAACCGTTAAGAATTTGAAGTAATTGATCATCAGCAATAAAATTTTCTTCTTTTTTCTGAGGATAAAAATTCCATTCTTTATGCGCATTTTTAACTAAATCGGGCAAAACAGTTCCAATAACCATATTGGAGTTTGTGTTTTTACGCTCGAAATAGTAATGCGATAGGAAATTCATTAGGTAAAGGTAGTTAGAAAAGTCCGAAAGTTCGGAAGTAGGTGAGTAAGCCAGCCGGTTGCACTAATATTTCATAATTTTTAATTGAATGAAATGGACCTTCCACCTTTCTTCCCTCCATTTTCCAGCCTTTCTCCTCTTCCAGCCTTCCATCTTTTTTAGTCTTTCAGCTTTGGTCTTTGGTCTTTAGTCTTTCAGCTTCCAGTCCTCCAACTTCCACCTCTTCTAGTCTTTCAGCTTTGGTCTTTAGTCTTTCAGCTTAATCTCTTATCTTTGCCCACCTAAAATAATAGAGATGAATAATTTTGTAGAAGAATTGCGTTGGCGAGGTATGTTGCATGATATTATGCCTAATACTGAAGAAAAACTGAATGAAGGCATGACATCCGGTTATATCGGTTTTGATCCAACAGCAGATTCATTACATGTTGGTCATTTAACGCAAATTATGACTTTAATTCATTTTCAAAGAGCTGGTCATAAGCCTTTTGCGTTAGTTGGTGGTGCAACCGGAATGGTTGGTGATCCATCGGGTAAATCTGATGAGCGTAACTTACAAACGCCAGAAATGATTGAGCATAACCTTAATGGCATGAAAAAACAGCTTGCCAAATTTTTAAAGTTTGAAGACGCTGGCAATGGTGCGGTTATGGTTAACAATGCCGATTGGTTTAAGGATATGAACCTTTTTACTTTTATCAGAGACGTAGGTAAACACATCACCGTTAACTATATGATGGCAAAAGATAGCGTTAAAAGAAGATTAGAAGGCGATTCTGGTTTATCATTTACCGAATTTTGCTATCAATTGATACAAGGATACGATTTTTACTATTTGTGGAAAAACAATAATTGTTTGGTGCAAATGGGCGGTTCAGACCAGTGGGGTAATATTGTTACAGGTACAGAATTAATCAGAAGAAAAGATCAGGGTACGGCTTATGCAATTACAACACAACTAATTAAAAAAGCTGATGGTACCAAATTTGGTAAGACAGAAACTGGTGCGGTTTGGTTAGATCCAGAAAAAACTTCACCGTATAAATATTATCAGTTTTGGCTAAATGCATCCGATGATGATGTGAAAAAATGGATCAGAATTTTTACTTTAAAAACCCAAGCAGAAATTGAAGCATTAGAAGTAGAACACGATGCTGCACCACATTTGCGTACTTTGCAAAAAGCTTTAGCTCAAGAAATTACCATTAAAACACATTCTGAAGAGGCGTTAGAAACTGCTATTAAAACGTCTGAATTTTTGTTTGGTAATGGAGCATTAGAGTTTTTGAAAACATTAGATGCTAAAAGTGTTTTAGAAATGTTTGAAGGTGTGCCTCAATTTAAAATTGCCAAAAGCGAACTTGCTGAGGGAATAGATATAGCAACATTATTAGCCGAAAAAACAAATGTTTTTCCTTCAAAAGGGGAAGTGAAAAAGACGATACAAGGCGGTGGTTTAAGCGTAAACAAAACAAAAGTAACCGAGATGTTGGCTAACTATACCACATCAGACTTAATTAATAACGAGTTCATTATTGTGCAAAAAGGAAAGAAAAATTACTTTTTGCTAATAGCGGAATAAAATTCAAATCTCAACGTAAATTGGCTGTCACGCTGAGCGTAGTCGAATCGCATTTTTTGGTCTTCGACTACGCTTAGACTGAAAATATCAAAGGAATTTAATTTTAAAGAATAAGCTGCAAAATTTAGTTTCGTTTGGCTATTTTATTTTGAGTTATAGATAAGAGCTCGGTTTTACTGCACCAACAAATTACAGCCCCTAATATCGGCATTGTCAAATCTGCCTAATACCTCGAAACTACCATCGCTATAAGTTTTTCCTAAATCTTGCGTAGCAATAAAAGAACAAGAGTTAAAATTAGCCAAATCAATTACATTTATTCCTCCGCTTTGCTTAAGTTTTACTAAACTTAAAGGGTCAGATGTATCCCTCAATAATATTTTCATCCAAGGCGGACAGTTAAATATTCCTTTGCCGTAAGAATACCCTTGCGAAAGCAATTCTGTCATCCCATATTCGCTATGTATATTTGCTACACCAAAGCCATTACACAGCGTGTCGTGTAATTCTTCGCGAACCATTTCTTTTCGCTTACCTTTCATGCCACCTGTTTCCATCACAATTAGCTCAGGGAAATCTATCTGAAATTGCTCAACAAAATCTAATAAAGCATAAGTTACACCAATAAGTATGGTTTTTTGCTTTGCTGCTTTAAGTGATAAAAGTGTTTGGTAAAGTGTATTTAAATCGTGCAAAAAATATCCACTTTGTGGCTGCTTACTTTGTTCGAGCAAATCATCAACCATGTAAATTAACGAAGAACCATCTCGTTCTAAATAGGATGGAAGCAGGGCTAAAATACATAAATCTTCTGCTTTGCCATAAAATTGCTCAAAAGCTTTATTATAACTTTTTTCATAAATACTTACATCGCTAACCAAGTGCTTACTGGTAATTTGCCCTGTAGTGCCCGAACTGCTGAAAATGATTTCTGGTTTGTCTTGAGTACTTAATATTTGATGACTTTTAAAAAAACTGATGGGTAAAAAAGGAATTTGAGTAAAGTGATCAATTGCTTTGATGTCTATCTTTAGATGATTGATAAATGCATGATAAGGTTCACATTTAGCAACCTGATGCCTAAAAACAGTTAAAGCCACTTTGTTAAAAGTAGCTTCATCGTTAATTGAAAAAATTTGATCAGCAGAAAAATTCACTGCACAAAAATACAAAGAATTATGCTTTTTGTGCTGGCGTTTTCTTTATAATCATAGCTTTTCTAAATTGGTAGCCACAATAGCCAGAAATGCCAGCAGCTAAGCCGCCTATTAAACCTGTAGCAAATAATACTATTGGCCAATATTTAACGCTAAGCATTTGCGCCATTCTGCCCGCCAAAACATTATGATTAGGCAAACTTTTAAATAAAGCAACTCCAATCCAAAGCAAAAATATAGCTAGAAATGGTTGCCAAAAGGAAATTTTACCAGTTTTGCCAATAATGCCACAGGTAGCAAAGCTGATGATCACTACGATCCACCAAGGTAAAACTGTTTGTAATAAAAATGCAGCTATAATGATTACGATAAATACCATACTATTTTCTTGAAATTTTATAATGAGAGATAATTTTACCTGATTTATCATCAGGAGATTGCATAAAAAACAATGGGTTTAGTTTTCCTTCTGCCCAGGTATCAATCATGTTGTCGTAAAACGGACTGCCTGGATTACCTGATTGCCCACCTGGATAAACACCATGACCTTTTACGTTTTTGCCTAACTCAATAACCATGCGCCATGATGGCCCGTTAGCTTCACTCATGGCATTAACTGTGCTTTTAGCACCACCAATTGCTAATTTTTTTGAGCCAAAACCAGGTATTTTTGCTAAATGTGGTACGTTTGTTCCTTTTACATCGCCCCAATTCCAGTTTTTGCCAATGGTACCATATTTACGTTCTAAACTATCACAAGCAAATTTAAATGATTCGTTAACTAAATATGCCAGCGTTTCTTTTTCACTAGTTTTTACATTGTCAAACCATTTAGCGTTAGGATCTTTTTTGATTAGTTCTATTGTTCTATCTCTTGATGGGTAACGCATAGGAACATCGGCGATAGTAAAATCATCATCCCAAATATCATAGCTTAATCTTTTTGTCCATAAATCAAAAATACTTGCCCCAATTTCTTTGGCCTCAAAATATTTATTCCACTTTGTGATATAACTTAAACCCTCTTTTTGGGTAGCATTTAATTTACTGGCATCAATTAATGGTAAAATGTGCGGTAATAAGTCATCAGCCATAATGCTGTATGAATCGGTTTGTAAATTTCGCATGATATCTACATTGATTTTATTCATCGCTGTGAGCCTGTCGTTAATCCGCTGACCGCGTTCATAAGGCGAAAATTCCCAATTAATGTAATAAGGATAAGTTTGATCGGTTGATGATTGATTGGCAGAGCTTACAAAGTTGCGAGGTGGATTTTTAACTGTTGGATTTTGAGAAGCAGGTATCCAACCTTGCCAATCGTTACCTGGGTCTGAGCCATCTAAAATAAATTTACCTTGGTTTTTCCATTTCAATGGGAATTTTCCATTTGGTGTAATGGCAATATCGTTTTCGGCACTTGCAAAAATAAAGTTTTGAGCTGGAGCAGTATAAAATGTTAACGCTTTGCGGTAATCGGCATAATTTTTACCTCTGTTTAGGTAATAAAAAGTCATCAATTCATTAGAGCTATCATGGGCTATCCATCTTAATGCATTGCCAATAGGTACATTGTTGGCTTTGCTATATTTTGCTTTTTGTAGATATACAACTGGTCCTTGGTGGGTATAGTAAACCGTATCAATTTCATCCGCAGCACCTCTAATTTTGATGTTTTCTAAACGCTTGGTTGTTTTTTTCCAACTGTTGTTGTACCAATATTCTTGGTGTGTATTGTCTTTAAATTTAATCTGATAAAAATCTAAAACATCAGCAGCCACATTGGTAACGCCCCAAGCAATATCTTTATTAAAGCCAATAATAACACCTGGCGCACCTGGTAATGAAACACCATATGTATTTAAACCTGGCGCATTTAACTGAATTTGATACCAGATAGATGGTAATGATAAATCTAAATGTGGGTCATTTGCTAAAATAGGAGAACCCGATTCTGTTTTCGAACCGTTTACAGCCCAATTGTTACTGCCAATTCCTTCAATTTTTTGAGCGGTTTTGATGTTGCCAGTCATCATTTCGGTATAGCCTTTAGGTGTTGGCGGTATAGGCAAAGGATCAAAATCCCATTTTGTACCTACCGGGATAATTGGACTTTCTTTAAAAGGATAATCAGGGAAAAGGTCTTTTGTAATTTCCGGTCCGTATTTTTTAAGGATGTTGGTCATGTAAAATTCATCAGAACCCATGGCTAATACAGCCGACATTTGTTTAAGCAAAAGTGCGCACTTTATAGGTGTCCAATCTTCGGGCTTAAAATCTAATATTTTATACTCTAATGGTAATTTTCCTTTTTTTAGTGAGTGGATGTAATCATTAATTCCAGCAGTGTAGGCTAAAATCATTTCTCTAGATTTAGGATCTGCCATCATTCCTTTTAAAGAATTCTCGGCGCCATAAACCATTCCCATTCTCCGTTGGTAGCGGTCTACTTCTATGGCTTTATCACCCACCACTTCAGACAATCGGCCTGCTGCAAACCTAGTTTGAAAATCCATTTGCCATAGGCGATGTTTAGCGGTAACATAGCCTTGGGCATAATATACATCATAATCATTTTTTGCAAACACATGCGGAATCATCTTGTCATCAAAAAAGATATCTATATCATCTTTAGCTCCTTTTAATGATATTTTTTTAGATGATGCAATTAGGTCACTTTCAGCATTTTGCCAAAAACCCATAAACGGATTTAATAGTTTGGCAACAGGTGGTGTATCGCCAAATTTTGTATTTAGCGCATAGGCTAATATAATAGGTATGATAATGCAAATGAGCGCTTTTACTTTATTCATATAGATACATATTTACTTCGGTTTGGCTTGTTTACTAAGTTTTTACTTCAAACAATTGTTGCAATTTAAGATAAAAATGAATTTGTTGGTAATCAAATTAGATTTTGTGAATTAAATTTTGTGCAGAATAGAATTTGTTAGTATCAAAATTTGTTTTAAGTTTATACTAAATAAACAAATATAAACTTCTTAAGTATGAACAAAATCTTTACAAAAGTTATTTTTATGCTTGTAATGTTGCTGGTAACTGGGGTTGCCGTACATGCTCAAAGCATAGTGGTTAGCGGAACCATAACCGATAAATCTACAAAACAACCATTACCTGGTGTTAGTGTAACTATTAAAGGTAAAACTGTAGGCACATCAACTGATACAAAGGGTCAATTCTCATTCAACACAACAGAAAAGGCACCTTTTACCCTTGTTGTTTCTTACGTAGGTTTTCAATCTCAAGAAAGAGAAATAACTGGCAATGCTTCAAATTTAAGTTTCGAATTAGAAGATGGTACAGTTTTAGGACAAGAAGTTGTAATATCTGCTTCTAGAACACCAGAACGTATTTTAGAATCGCCGGTAACTGTTGAACGTATGGGAGCTGCACAAATTAGAGAAGTAGCTGCGCCATCTTTTTATGATGCCATTCAAAACATTAAAGGTGTTGAGATGAGTACTCAAAGTTTAACCTTCAGATCTTACAATACAAGGGGTTTTAATGCCAATGGAAATACCCGTTTTAATCAGTTAATTGATGGAATGGATAACCAGGCGCCAGGCTTAAATTTCTCGGTAGGTAATATTGTAGGTATTACAGAATTAGATGTAGATAATGTTGAGTTATTGCCAGGAGCTTCATCGGCTTTGTATGGTGCTGGTGGTATTAGCGGTACGTTATTAATGACTTCTAAAGATCCTTTTAAATATCAAGGCGTAAGTGCGCAATTAAAAGTTGGTGTAAACCATGTTAATGATAACAATACTTCGGTACAAGAATTTAGACAATTTGATATGAGAATGGCTAAATCTTGGAACAATAAGTTTGGTGCTAAGTTTGCATTCTCTTATTTACAAGCAAAAGATTGGTTTGGTACCAATTATTCTAACTTTGATAGAAGTTCTAACATGCCTAAATCTGGTACTCGTCAATCAGATCCAGCTTATGACGGAGTTAATGTTTATGGTGATGAGACAGCCTATAATATGCGTTTGGTAGCAAATAGTGTTTTAGCAGCTGGTACGCAAGGTTTTATCCAACAGTATGGTCAATTGACAGGTGGTTTAACTCCAAGTCAGGCTCAAATTAATTCATTTTTATCTACTAATGCTCAAACAAGACCATTCTTCGCAGGCATTAACACTCCAGGTTTATTGCCAAATCAGGATATTACAAGAACTGGTTATAATGAGATTGATTTAGTTGATTATGATACTAAATCATTAAAAATGAGTGGAGGTTTGTATTATAATTTTACACCTACAATTCAATTAATAGCTCAGGCAAATTGGGGTACAGGAACTTCAGTTTATACAGGTTCAGATCGTTATTCTTTACGTAATTTTAATATTGGTTTATATAAATTAGAATTAAAAGGTGAAGATTTTTACATTAGAGGATATACTACTCAAGAGCGTTCTGGTGATTCATATATTTCTTCAATCTTAGGTGCATATGTGAGTGAAAAAGATAAATCTTCGCAAACATGGTTACCTCAATATGTTGGTAATTATATTGGAGCTAGATTATCAAATCCAGCGGTTACTGATGCACAAGCACATAATGCTGCTCGTCAGGCTGCAGATGCAGGTAGAGCTTTGCCAGGCACAGCTAGATTTGAAACCTTTGCAAATCAAATTAAAGACACTTTCATCAGTCAAACAAATTTAGCAACTGGTGTTTACGGTGCAAAATTCGATGATAAATCTAACCTTTATCACTACGAAGGTATGTACAACTTCTCTAGAGCATTTAATAATGTAGTAGAGTTTCAAGTTGGTGCCTCAGCTCGTAGATATGATTTAAATTCTGGAGGTACTATTTTTGATGATTTAAACAGGGAAATTGACATTGATGAGTATGCAGCATTTGCACAATTAGCTAAAAAATTCGGCGAATCATTTAAGTTATCAGTAGCTGGTCGTTTTGATAAAAGTCAGAATTTTGAAGGTCGTTTAACACCACGTGTTACTGGTGTATGGACAGTTGCTAAAAACTCAAACATTAGAGCATCATTCCAAACAGGTTTCCGCAATCCAACAACCCAAAATCAATATATAGATTTAGCTGTAGGTGGTGGTAGTCAGCGTTTAATTGGTGGTATACCAGAATTTTTAAACAAATATAATCTATTAACCAACAAGCCAATAACTGAGGCAAGTTAT
The DNA here is from genome assembly GCF_059424425.1 of Pedobacter sp. GW456-11-11-14-TSB4. Classification (NCBI taxonomy): domain Bacteria; kingdom Pseudomonadati; phylum Bacteroidota; class Sphingobacteriia; order Sphingobacteriales; family Sphingobacteriaceae; genus Pedobacter; species Pedobacter sp. GW456-11-11-14-TSB4. The sequence goes on along the minus strand of NZ_JBWKZK010000004.1, from coordinate 182,001 downwards.
AGAGGTTTGGTTGCTGGAACGGGCGCACCAGTAGTTTATAATTTTGATGCTAGAGGTGTTCGTCCTGAAAGTGTTACTGCTTATGAGTTAGGATACAAAGGATTATTAGGTTCTAAATTATTGATAGATGTTTATGGATTCATGAACACCTATAAAGACTTTATAACTGCTGTTACTGTACGCCAAAATCAAGGTACTCCAACTGCACCTAACTTTGTTAAATTCGGTGTGCCAGTTAACGCTACCGGTAAAGTTAAAACTTATGGTGGTGCTTTCGGCTTAGATTACGTGATGGGTAAATACACAGCTTCGGGTAACGTTTCTTACAATAAATTGCAAGATTTACCAGTTGCTTATGAAAATGATTTCAACACGCCAGAAGTTCGTTACAACATCGGTCTTAGCAATCGTGAGCTTATTAAAAACTTTGGTTTTAACATAAATTACCGTTGGCAAGATAAATTTACTTGGTTCTCTTCTTTTGCCGGTGGCGAAGTACCAGCTTTTGGAACTGTAGATGCTCAAGTGAATTTAAAAGTGCCTTCAGTTAATTCTGTAATTAAAATTGGTGGTTCAAACATTTTAAATAAATACTATTACACTTCTTATGGTAACCCAGAAGTTGGTGCAATGTATTATGTTTCATTAGCGTTTAACCCTTAAACTAAACATTAATTTTTTTATAATCGATCCTCTCTGCAAAAGCAGGGAGGATTTTTTTATGGGTTAATTTTCCCAATATGTAGAGATATTGTGGTGAATTTGCACAATTGCTTTACCTTAATTGCACAGATTCTCACTCATAACCTTTCTAGCTTCTTTAAAGTTAAACTCTAAAAATAAGGCATCATTTTTTACTGTTAAATAATCAGAGCGAGCTATTGCCTATAACATTTATGTAGTAATATATTTCGGTCTGGAGACCTGGGTTTGAAAAGGGAATTTAAATTGTCCGTTGGAACACTTAAACCAGATGGTTTTAAAAGTTGCACGCGACACGCGTGCGCCAGCAGGGGGGATGAACTTTACGCATCAGTAAAAATTGAAACAAAAATAGAAATAAAGCCTTAACAATCTGAAGTCAATAACATGAAACAATTTAAAATCAGTTTTCAAAATCCGTTTGATCGAGATATCACCCAAATTAATTACATCAACCAAGAAGAAACTGTTAAAAGCTTTTTAGCAATTGATTGGGCGAAGTTAAATCTTGAATGTTTTAATAAAGAAGAAGAGGTTTTAAATAATTTTTATTTTTTCGATGTAGAAACTACGAATGATCAAGGTTCCAAATTTAATTTAACCATCGCTGGTCAGTATACTTATGGAGAACAACTAGAAAAATCAGGACCACTGTTTGATGTAATCTATGAAAGGCCAGCAGAGAAAAAGAGTAGGGGCTTTTTGGGTTTAGGTGCAGAAAAAACAAAAATTGTATCCACCCCAAATCATCTTCCCGATTGTAATCAAGCATTTGTGATAAAATGTATTATGGCATTTATAACTGATGATTTGCGGTTTCTGGAAAATAAAATCAATCGTGGTATGAAACACACATTTAGACGAGATTGAATTAAGGTTTTCGAAGAAAATAACATATTAAAAATGAAAACTAACTTTACAATATTAATACTAATAGCGGTACTTTCCCCCGCTAGCGCACGCCTGTGGAGTGTGATATATAGTAATGTTTAACAGAATGAAATATAAAAATGTGTTTAAATTGATATGATGAAGGCTTAGAAATTGCACACGCGGCACGCGTGCGCTAGCGAGGGTTTTATGATGGTTTTAGAAGTTGCACACGCGGGGTAATGCAGTAGGTGATGAAATTAGAAAAGAAATTGAAGATAAAGGTTATAAGCGTATATTATCAGAAGTTGCCCCTGATGGAAAAATAAGTTATAAGTTACTCAAAGATCAAGAAGGTAAGGTGTTTGAAATCATAAATCTATAAATATGAGAGATAAGTTAAAAGACAATTCGTACTTTGAAAATAAGATTAATGCCGAATTAAGAGGGAGAATAAAGAGAATTGAGAAGTTTAAAAATGATGAAATAGCCTTGGATAGAAAACATATTGTCCTAAATAGTATGGCTGGAGATATACTAATCTCTACTATCGCAAAATACTCAGCAGGCTATCTAATAAAAGATTTGTATACTGACTATTACGAAGCGGTAAACTTTATGTACCAGCTGTTCGAGATGTTCCGCAGGGCATCTCGAACTAAAGATAAAAACGGATTTGTAATCCGATAGGTTAATGCCTCTATACCGTAAGTCTGTAAATTGTGAGATGATAGTAGAGTTTAACAGAAAAGTATATAAAAATAACCATAAATAAATTTTAAATATAATAGGATTGAGAAAACACTAAACAAAAACAAAGATTGGTTCCATCCCTAGGTCAATCTTAAGATAAGACCAACAATCAAATTATAAATAGTGTAATCAATAGCTTCTCGATTTTTCGGTAAGCTATTTTTTTATGTTTTATTTTGCTAATTCTTTGTGTTTTAACTTAAAAATTTACACTTTAGCTTTTTAATAAACCAAATGTAAACCGATGAAAAAATCGATCCTTATTGTATTTATATTTGTAGCGCAAATACAAGTTTCATTTGCTCAATTGGCAGATTTAGAACGTGTTGAGCCCATGAATTGGTGGGTTGGTTTTAAAGATCAATCACTTCAGTTATTGGTAAGAGGAAATCAAATTGCTAAAAGAGTTGCTTCGTTAAATTACCCTGGAGTAAAGTTAGTGAGCGTGCAAAAAGTAGAAAACCCTAATTATCTATTTGTTAACCTGCTCATTTCTTCAAGCACTAAATCGGGAACGTTCCCGATAAATTTCATTAAAAAGGGAGAAAAAACTTTAACTTATGCTTATGAACTTAAATCTCGAGTTAAACAGAAAAGAGGAGTTACCAATCAAGATTTCATTTATTTGATAATGCCAGATCGCTTTGCCAATGGCGATGTAAGCAATGATCAAATTGCCGAAATGAAAGATAAGAAGTTTAGCAGAGATTCTATCTTTTACCGTCACGGTGGCGATATTCAGGGTATTATTAATCAATTGCCTTATTTGCAAGATTTGGGAGTTACAGCACTTTGGCTAAATCCGGTTTTAGAAAACGATGAAAATAGAACTTCCTATCATGGCTATGCCAACACCGAAAACTATAAAGTTGATCGCCGATTAGGAACTAATGAATTGTATAAAAAACTAGTTGACGAATGCCACAAGCGTGGGATGAAAATGATTAAAGATTTGGTGCACAACCATATAGGCGATCAGCATTTTTTATATCAAGATCAACCTGCTAAAAATTGGTTTCATCAATGGCCAAAATATACAGGTACCACTTATAAAGACCAAACCTTGTTTGATCCATATGCAGCAAAAGCTGATCAAAAAATAATGACTGATGGCTGGTTTGATCGGCACATGCCAGATGTTGATCAAAAAAATCCGTTAGTAAAAAAATACATTACACAAAGCCACATCTGGTGGATAGAATATGCGGGCTTAGATGGTTTTAGGTTAGATACGTATGCTTATAACGATCGAGATTTTATGGCCGAATGGGCAAAAATAATTTCAAAAGAATATCCAGATTTCAGCTATTTCGGCGAAACCTGGGTAAACGGAACTGCAAATCAGGTGTTTTTTACAGAAGGAAATACTGTAAACCAAAAGTTCGATACAGGTTTGCAAGCGGTAACAGATTTTCAGACTTATTTTGCCATTAACGAGGCGCTAAATGGTAAATTCGGGTGGACGGATGGTGTAAACAGGTTGTATTCGGTTTTGGCTAGCGATTACCAATACAAAGACCCAAGTAGAAATGTTGTGTTTTTAGATAACCATGACATCAGTAGGTTTTATTCGGTAGTGAATGAAGATTTTAACAAATTTAAATCGGGTATCATACTATTATTATCACTTCGTGGGATCCCTCAAATGTATTACGGTACCGAAATTTTAATGAAAAACTATGCCAATCCGGATGGTAAGGTACGAGAAGATTTTCCGGGCGGCTGGCCTACAGATAAAATAAATAAATTTATCCCGACAGGAAGAAATGAAAAAGAAAATGAAGCTTTTAATTTTGTTAAAACCTTAGCAAATTACAGAAAGCAAAACAACGTGTTGCAAAATGGAAGTATGATGCAATTTGTGCCAGAAAATGGTATTTACGTATATTTTCGATACAATAAAGAAAAAACTGTAATGGTGGTAATGAATAGCAATGAAAAGGATGAAGTTTTAAAAACAGATCGTTTTGCAGAGCGAATTGGTAATTACAAGTGGGCAAAAAATATCATTACAAATGAAAAAATTGCTGTTGAAACTTTGAAATTGCCAGCCAAAACAACTTATATATTTGAATTACAATAAGAAATATGTCTAAAATAAAAGCATGTATTTTCGATCTTGATGGTGTAATTGTAGATACAGCAGTGTATCATTACAAAGCTTGGCGCAAGTTAGCCAACCAGTTAGGGTTCGATTTTACGGAAGAGCAAAATGAAGAGTTAAAAGGAATTAGCCGAATAGAATCCTTAAAAATTATTTTAAATTGGGGCGGAGTAAGTAAATCTGAAACGGAGATGGAAGAGATCGCAACCCTAAAAAACACTTGGTATGTAGACATGATTACCAAAATGACACCTGATGAAATTTTGCCAGGAGCAAAGGAGTTTTTAGAATTGGTTAGAGCAAATAATTACCTCACCGCATTAGGTTCGGCAAGTAAAAACTCAGAAACCATTTTAAACCAAATAGGACTTATTGATTTATTTGATGCATTGGTTGATGGTAATAAGGTTACTAAATCTAAACCCAACCCTGAAGTTTTTTTGGTAGGTGCTAAAGAATTAAATGTTAAACCAGAAGAATGTGTAGTTTTTGAGGATGCAGTTGCAGGAGTACAGGCTGCAAAAAAAGGTGAAATGAAAGCAGTTGGCATTGGCAAGGCCGATGTGTTAAAAGAGGCTGATTTGGTAGTGGCTGGATTGAATGAAATGACGATTGAAAAATTGGAGAATTTATAATTAGAATGAAGAATTACATTAAGCATAACGAGTGGCAGATTATTGAAGAAGGTTTTGACCCGCATTTAAATAAAATATCTGAAAGTATTTTTAGCATTGGTAACGGAAGAATGGGGCAAAGAGCCAATTTTGAAGAAACTTACACTGGCGAAACTTTGCAGGGAAACTATGTTGCAGGAGTGTATTATCCTGATAAAACCAGAGTGGGTTGGTGGAAAAATGGTTATCCAGAATATTTTGCCAAAGTTTTAAACGCAACCAATTGGATTGGTTTAAATATCTCCATCAATGGCGAAGTTTTAGATTTAAATACCTGCAAGGTTTTAGATTTTAGTCGTGTGTTGGATATGAAGTTGGGTACACTAACCAGAAAATTTACAGCCGAGCTAAAAAATGGAAATGTAGTAGCAATAGAATCAGTTCGTTTTTGCAGCATTGTAGACGATGAAGCTGGAGTGATTAAATATACCATTACCCCTCAAAATTTCGATGGTAAAATAGAGGTTGTATCTTTTTTAGATGGTGATGTAAAAAACCAGGACTCTAATTATGATGAGAAATTCTGGAACCAAATTACAGCTAAACAAGAAGCTGATTTTGCCTTGTTAACTTTAGAGACTAAAAAAACTGCATTTTGGGTAAGCTCTGTAATTTATACTTCTATTGTTAAGGATGGCAGTGAGGTAAATTTAAAATCATCTTTTGCCAGTAAAGAAAAATATGTGTCGCAAAAGTTTGAAGTTGATGTTAAACAAAAGCAAGCTACTTCAATTTATAAATATGCTGTAAATCTTTCTTCAGAAAATCATGAAAAAGAGGAGATTGAAGCAAATGCAATCTTAAAACTAAATGAAGTTAAGGAAAAAGGCTTCGACATAATGTTAAGCGAACAGGCTGATGCCTGGGCTTCAAAATGGCAAAATGGGGATGTGATTATTGAAGGTGACGTAGCTGCACAACAAGCCATAAGATTTAATATTTTTCAACTGCACCAAACTTACACTGGCGAAGATGCAAGGTTAAATATTGGTCCGAAAGGTTTTACAGGCGAGAAATATGGAGGTTCTACCTATTGGGATACCGAAGCTTATTGTTTGCCATTTTACTTAGCTACCGCACCGCAACAGGTAGCAGAAAATCTATTGATTTATCGTTACAAACACTTAGAAAAGGCAATTGAAAATGCAGAAAAACTAGGTTTTAAAAATGGAGCGGCCTTATATCCAATGGTTACCATTAATGGCGAAGAATGCCATAATGAATGGGAGATTACTTTCGAGGAAATCCACAGAAATGGTGCAATTGCTTTTGCTATTTTTAATTATATCCGTTACACGGGAGAAAACAAATATTTAGCAGCATATGGCTTAGAGGTGCTAATTGGTATTGCTCGTTTTTGGGCACAACGTGTTAATTGGAGCATTGATAAAGAAAAGTATGTGATGTTGGGCGTTACTGGCCCGAACGAGTACGAAAATAACATCAATAACAATTGGTACACAAGCACAATAGCAACTTGGTGTTTAAAATATACCATCGAATCGATTGAATTGGTTAAACAAAATGATGCATCCCGATTAGATGAAATTATAAGTAAAACCAAATTTAACTTGGTTGAAGAGCAGGAGCATTGGCAAGAAATTATAGACAAAATGTTTTATGCAACGGATGAAAAATTAGGTATTTTCTTGCAACAAGATGGTTATTTAGATAAGGAGCAAGTTCTAGTAAAAGATTTACCTGCAATAGATCGACCATTAAATCAAAAATGGAGTTGGGACAGGATTTTACGTTCTTGCTTTATTAAACAAGCTGACGTTTTGCAGGGCATTTACTTTTTTGAGGAGGATTACGATTTAGAAACCATTCGTCGCAATTACGATTTTTATGAGCCACGTACAGTTCATGAAAGTTCTTTATCGCCCTGCGTACACGCTATTATTGCAGCTAAACTTGGTGATTTAGATAGAGCCTACGAATTTTATTTGCGCACCTCACGTTTAGATTTAGATGATTACAACAACGATACCGAAGATGGTTTACATATCACTTCAATGGCTGGTACTTGGTTAAGTGTGGTAGAAGGCTTTGGCGGTATGAGGGTAAAAAATAATCAGTTAAGTTTACATCCTGTGTTGCCTAAAAACTGGAAATCTTACAGTTTTAAAATTGGGTTTAGAAAAGCCATTGTTACCGTTAAATTTGATGGTAAAAAAGTGAGCTTAACCAATGAAAGTGAACACGCTTTAGATCTGAATGTTTTTGGAAAAGACGAACATTTAGAAGCCAACGGAACATTAGCAATTAACGCATAATCAGTTGAAAAACTATATTAAAATAGCATTATCGATAAGCTTAATTGTTAGCTTTTCTGCTTGCGTAACAAAAAATAATCTTAACATGTTAGATCAAAATCAAACGACTGCAGAGCAGATAGAAAACAGAAAATTGGTGATCTATCAGGCATTTGTTCGTCATTTTGGGAATAAAAATACCACCAATAAATTTTATGGTTCTATACAAGAAAACGGGAGTGGAAAATTTAATGACTTTAGTGATAATGCTTTAGGCGAGCTCAAAAAGCTTGGCGTAAAATATGTGTGGTACACTGGAGTAATTGAGCACGCAACCATGACAGATTATACGCAATACGGTATCAAATCTGATGATCCGGATATTGTGAAGGGTAGGGCTGGTTCACCATATGCTATTAAAGATTATTATGATGTTGACCCAGATTTGGCGGTTGATGTGGATAAGAGAATGGAAGAGTATGAAGCCTTGATTAAGCGCACACACGCACAAGGTTTAAAAGTGTTGATGGATTTTATTCCCAATCACGTAGCAAGAACCTATCATTCTGATCAAAAACCAAGTACAGTAATAGATTTGGGAGCTAATGATGATACTACCAAAAGCTTTTCGCCAACAAATGATTTTTATTACATTCCAAATCAACATTTTGTTGTACCTAACGGATATAATCCAGGAGGCGATGAATTTAAAAGTCCTTTGAAGGATGGCAAATTTGACGAATATCCTGCCAAGGCCACCGGAAATAATGTATTTAGTCAGTCGCCAAGTATTGACGATTGGTTTGAAACCATTAAATTAAACTACGGTCTTGATATTCAGAATAAAAATACCAAAAATTTTGTACCTCAGCCTCCAGTTTGGAGAAAAATGAGAGATATTTTAGCGTTTTGGGCATCAAAAGGAGTAGATGGTTTTAGGTGCGATATGGTAGAAATGGTGCCTGTAGAGTTCTGGAGTTGGGCTATTACCGATTTAAAAAAGAGATATCCAGATTTAATTTTTATTGGCGAGGCTTACGATAGGAATGAATACAAGAATTTTTTAGTGAATGGAAAATTTGATTATTTGTATGACAAGGTTGGTTTGTACGATGGTATCAAAAGGCTGATGAGGAATGAAGCGAATGCGACAGTAAAAGACATCAGCTTTGTTTGGCAAAAAGAAAGCAACGGATTTTCGCAGCACATGTTACGCTTTTTAGAAAACCATGATGAAACCAGGATAGCTTCTAATGATTTTGCGCAAAATGCTTGGTATGGTGTACCCGGCATGGTGGTAACGGCTACTTTATCATCTGGGCCGGTAATGATTTACAACGGACAAGAAGTTGGTGAGCCTGCTCATGGAGCCGAGGGTTTTGGTGGTGAAGATAGTCGCTCTTCTATTTTTGATTATTGGAGTTTACCAAAACACCAAAAATGGATGAATGATGGCGCTTTTGATGGTGGCAAATTAAATGATGAAGAAAAAAGTCTTCGCCAGTTTTATAGCAAGTTGTTAAATCTCGTTGATGAAAATGAGGCAATTAGCAGTGGTAATTTTTACGAGTTATTAAATGCAAACCAAGGTTCTGCAGGATTTAACGATAGGGTTTATGCCTATTTACGCTATACAGCAAATAAACGTGTTTTGGTATTGGCTAATTTTAATAGAAATGAAACCAACTTAAATGTAAAATTTCCTACTGATGTTTTGAAAGCTTTTAATTTAGAAGCCAAAGGCATCACTTTTACTGATTTATTGTCTGATACCACATTTAATACTACAAATATGAATGATGGTTTAAACATTAAAATGCCATCAACAAGTGCTGTGATATTGGAGTTTTAAGCAAACTTGTTTTGCTGAGCGCAGTTGAGGAATAACTTTAGTGAGTCCGTCTTAGAGATCCTTCACTGCGTTCAGGATGACAAAACACCTAATGAGTAGCAATAAAAATCCTTCGATAAGCTCAGGATGACAAAATGTGTAAGTCTGAGCGTAATCGAAGACCTAACCAAATATGACCAAATAAACCATGAACAACCTATCTCACAAACCAAAACTATCATTTTGGAGTATTTTTAACATGAGCTTCGGCTTTTTGGGTATACAGTTTGGCTTTGCATTACAAGGCGGCTTTATGTCTCGCATATTTCAAACCTTAGGTGCAAGTCAAGATGAAATACCAGCATTATGGATTGCAGCTCCATTAACAGGTTTGTTAGTGCAACCCATCATCGGTTACATGAGCGACAGAACTTGGAGCCCACGCTGGGGAAGGAGAAAGCCCTTCTTTTTAATCGGGGCTATTTTAAGTACAATTGTTCTATTTTTCTTGCCAAACTCACCAGTGTTGTGGGTTGCTGCGGGATGTTTATGGGTTTTAGATGCTTCCATTAACATTACCATGGAACCATTTAGAGCTTTGGTAGCAGATAAATTGCCTGATTCGCAACGCTCTTATGGTTTTGTAATGCAAACGCTAATTATTGGGGTGGGTACTTGGGTAGCGAGTAACTTGCCGTGGTTGGTTAATCAGTTAGGTGTTAGTAACGAAGCTTTACCGGGTGTGATCCCCATGTCTGTAAAAATAGCTTTTGGCATAGGAGGCGTTGTTTTTCTAGCATCAGTTTTATATACCATTTTCACTACAACAGAATATCCACCAGAAGATTTAGAAGAATTTAAAAAAGAAAATGAAGCTAGCAAAGGCTTTGCTAATGGTTTTAGAGAAATATTTTCGAGCATCGGCCAAATGCCAAAAACCATGAAACTACTGGGTGTAATTCAATTTTTTAGTTGGTTTGCGTTTTTTGCGATGTGGAGTTTGGCAACGCCCGCGTTAACCACACATGTTTTTAATGCTCCAGCACCTGTAGAAACAGCTTTTAACATGGCAGATGAAAGTTCAAAAGCGTTATTTATGGCCGCCAGTAAATCATACAATGATGCAGCAGATTTAGTGGGTTCTTACATGGGGATGTATGGTTTATCATCTATGGCATTTGCTTTAGTCCTTACCTTTTATGCCGCAAAATGGAGCATAAACAGGAAATATATCCACATGTTTAGTTTAATAGCAGGTGGCTTAGGTTTCATATCGATGTATTTCATTCAAGAACCGCAACAATTAATTTTTTCTTTTATTTTGATTGGAATCTCTTGGGGTAGTATCTTATCTATGCCATATGCCATGCTCTCAAGTGCTATAAATCCTAAAAAAATGGGTGTTTATATGGGGATTTTTAATATGTTTATTGTAATTCCGCAAATTATTGCTGCAACAGGTGGTTTAAACTATCTTTACCAAGTTATTTTTGGTTCGGCAGTAATCAATGCAATGTTATTGGCAGGGGTTTCTCTTATTATTGGAGGCTTGGCTAATTTTTTGATTACGGATAAAAAAGTAATCACGCATCAAGCGGATGACAAAGAAGTATTAAGTTAATCGTATTTTAGTAATATGCCAGAAGAAATCAACCACGACGAAAAACAAATTATAGCAGAAACAATAGCGCAAGAAAATACAGAAGAGGTAATTCAGCATCTTAACAACCCAGTTACAGATTTAAAGCCAATTGTTAAACAATACTTAACAGAAGTTAAAGGTGTAAAAAAAGAAGGTAATAAGTTTTATTTTTCTGATGGTAATGCCAGAGTAGAGGTTCGTGTTGTTAGCGACGAAATTATAAGAGTTCGCTTAGCACCACACGGTGTTTTTTTGGATGATTTTTCTTATGCGGTTCCAGTTGTAGACCAACGAGTTACCACTTTTAGGTTAGAAGAAACGGATACCGACTATTTAATATCGACCAGTATTGTTACTTGTAAAGTAAGTAAAGAAGACTTTTTAGTTTCATTTTCTGACAATACCACAGGGATGGTAATGAGCCAAGATGCTTCACCAATGCATTGGGAAGAGAATATAGAATTTGGTGGCTATTATGTTTTTGCCACCAAAGAGTGCATGCCAGAAGAAAACTTTTTTGGTTTGGGCGATAAATCTGGTAACATGAATTTACGTGGCAGAAAATTCCAGAACTGGAATACGGATGCCTATTCTTTTGGTTGGGATCAAGATCCATTGTACCGCACTATTCCTTTTTATATTGGGATTAATAAAGGTGCAAGTTACGGAGTGTTTTTTGATAATACATTCCGTTCTTATTTTGATTTTGGTAGAGAGAACAACGATAAAACAAGTTTTTGGGCTGATGGTGGAGAGTTGCAATATTACTATATCCACGGGCCACATATGATGGATGTGGTTAAGCGTTATCAAACCTTAACAGGAACACATAAATTACCGCCAAAATGGGCTTTAGGTTATCACCAATGCCGTTGGAGTTATTATCCAGAAAGCAGGGTTAGAGAAGTTGCAGAAGGTTTTAGATCAAATAAAATTCCGTGTGATGCCATTTACCTAGACATCGATTACATGGATGGCTACCGTTGTTTTACTTGGAACAAAAAATATTTCCCTGATCCTAAAAAAATGATCAAAGATCTGCTTAACATCGGCATGAAAACCGTTGTAATGATAGATCCGGGGATTAAGGTGGATGACAATTATTGGGTGTTTAAAGAAGGAAAAGAAAATAATTACTTCTGTAGAAGGAGTGATGATTATTTTATGGAAGGGCATGTTTGGCCAGGGAGATGCCAATTTCCAGATTTTACCAATCCGACAGTTAGAGAATGGTTTGGTGGATTATACAAAGAATTGGTTGAATTAGGCGTTGCAGGTTTTTGGAACGATATGAATGAGCCAGCTGTTTTTGGTGCCGGAACTTTCCCTAATGATGTTCGCCATAATTACGAAGGTTACCGTGGTTCGCACCGTAAAGCACACAATGTATATGGTATGCAAATGGTACGCTCTACTTATGATGGTTTAAAGAAGTTGATGCGCAATAAACGTCCGTTTACGATTACCAGAGCAGGTTATTCGGGTATGCAGCGTTATGCTTGCGTATGGACGGGTGATAATGTAGCAACTTGGGAACATTTAAAGTTGGGTAATATTCAATGCCAAAGGATGTCGATTTCAGGTGTTCCGTTTTGCGGTACCGATATTGGTGGTTTTAGCGGAGAGCCAGATGGTGAGTTATTTACACGTTGGATACAGTTAGGTACTTTCTCTCCATTTATGAGAGCCCACTCTGCAGGTGATACTTCGGTACGTGAACCTTGGAGTTTTGGCGAGCCATTTACTTCAATTAACCGCAAATTTATAGAGTTAAGGTATCGTTTAATGCCTTACATCTACTCTGTTTTTTGGGAGCATCACCGTTATGGTTTCCCTATTTTAAGGCCATTGGCGATGTTAGAACAGGAAAACATCAGTAACCATTTCCGTCAGGATGAATTTACTTTTGGAGATAAAATATTGGTTTGCCCGGTTTTAGAGCAAGGAGCAACTTCTCGTATCGTTTATTTACCAAAAGGACAATGGTATAATTTCTGGTCGCATGAATTGTTAAACGGCGAAAATGAATACAACATTGATGCGCCGTTAGAAGATATGCCTTTATTTGTGAGAGCAGGTTCGGTTGTGCCAGAATATCCGGTGATGCAATATGTTGGCGAAAAACCAATTGATGAGCTTTGGCTAAATATTTATTATTCGGGATACGAAGTAAATTCATTCTTGTTTGAAGATCATGGAGATACATTTGCTTACGAACAAGATATTTATTTAGAGAAGAAATTTAGCGTAAGAGGTGATGGTAAAAACTTGTTTATTGAGCAAACGATTGAAGGTTTATATACTCCAACTTACGAGCTTTATGATTATAACGTAATTGGTTTGCCTTTTGCAGTAAACAAAATTTTTGTTGATGATAAAGAGGTAACAGACTTTTCTATTGATGATCGAAAACGTTTGAGATTTAAATCGAACAAGAACTTTATGAATATTAAGATTTTCGGAGCTTAATATTTAGGTTTATTTTTTTAAATTTTAACCACATAGTTGCATAGCTATTAGATTTTGCTGTGTAGCTATGTGGTTTTTTGTTGGTTATTATTAAATAGGATTTACCACATAGGCACATAGAATAAATGAGGTTTTGTTTTGAAAGTGTTCTGTGTGCCACAGACCACGGATTTGTAAAACTAACCAAACATTAAATTTATCGATAGAGATTCTTCGCTGCGCTTACAACGTGAAATTGGTACAAGTTCTGAATAAAAAAATTAATAGATTTAATAAGATTTTGCGATGTGGTTTTTTAAGATCAATGTCTTTTAATAAAATTTAATTAAGCTAAAAAAATTGAGATTTTTGTATTGCAATCATTTTAAAGCAATCATTTGCCTCAATGTTTTTGTGAGCTTATTTTTTACTTATTTGTTCTATTTAAAAGGCTTCGATAAAATCAATCTTTATTATTATGCTGTATTATTTAAATTTTCTGGTTATGCATTATCAGTTATGCTAGAAAAGGTGATTTTTCCGGAACGAAAATATTTTTACAGAAATTTGAGGATTAGCTATCGTAGCATATTTTCTATTCTTTTTATACCAGACTTTTTTATATTTATAATATTGTTGATGATGATGTATCAATTTTTAATTAGTTAAATGCTACATAAACTAAAGTTTTTATTTGTTCACCATTTTAAATTAGTAGCAGTTTTAAATTTTAGTTTAACACTATATCTCATTTATTTATTTGTATTAAAAGGCTTTGATAAGGTTAATTTGTACAACATTGCAGTTGCATTAAAATGGATTGCTTATGTTACTACTTTGGTGATAGAGAAATTATTTTTTGCTTATCGTTCTTATTACTACCGCAATTTGGGCTTTAGCTACCGCAAATTATTAGGCTTATTCTTTGCCTTCGACTTTTTACTTTTTATTTCATTGTTAATAATCTCTTATCTATGGATGAACTTTATATAGATAGTGTTAACCATCGTTTTGGCGAAAGGGAAGTATTGAGTAGTGTCTTTTTAAACTGCAAAGTAGGTGAAGTTGTTGGTTTATTGGGGAGGAATGGCTCAGGAAAATCGACTTTGTTGAAGATTATTTTTGGAGAAATTAAGCCTCATTTTATGCATTTGAGGGTTGATGGTGAACTCGCTTTAAAAACATACCTTTCTGGCAAAGTGGCTTATTTACCTCAGGGATATTTTATTCCGCACTACTTGAGAATAGCTGATTTAGTGAATTTATATACTAAAACTTACAGGGCTCAATTATTGGATGTTGAACTTATTAAACAGCATTTAAAAGAAAGATTGGGTAGTTTGTCTGGTGGAAATAGAAGATTGGTTGAGGCCTTATTGATTATTTATAGCGATGCCCGATATATTTTGTTGGATGAGCCGTTTTCACAATTGGCACCATTAATTGCTGACGAACTTAAAGCGCATATCGCAAAGTTTAACCAGCATAAAGGGTTCATCATCACCGATCATTATTATAAACAAATATTAACGGTTTCGTCTCGAGTGGTATTGATTAATAATGGATGTAATTATACAATTAATAGTGAGGATGATTTGATTTTATATGGTTATTTGCCCGGTTCGGAGTGACGCTGTTACTGCTTCGTGTGTCATCCTGACGTAGGGAGGATCTCTTTAATTGAAGTTATTCGCTGCGCTATCGAAGTGAAATTGGACAAGTTCTTAATGACAAAATGCATAGATTTTAACCACATAGGCACATAGAACACATGAGGGTTTGTTTTGAAAGTGTTCTGTGTGCCACAGACTACGAATTTGGCTTAAACCACAAGTCACATAGAACATATAAGGAGTTGTTTTGAAAGTGTTCTATGTGCCTCAGACCAAGGATTTGAGTTATTATTAAATAGGATTTACCACATAGGCACATAGAACATATAAGGGGTTGTTTTGAAAGTGTTCTGTGTGCCACAGACCAAGGAGTTAGGCATATAGAACACATAGGGTTTTTTTCTATCGGCTGGTTTCTCAGCAGCCGAAAATAACCGAGCTAATTATTAAACTTTGAGGGAGAACAAAATTGGCCAAGCACTACCTGCCTCGTTATATAAACCCGACAGCCGTGTAGGTATGGTTTGGCCAAGGTGCGGAGGGCAATACCGAAACAAATTGCGGGGCTAGTATTGCCATGAAATGCTGACATTGGTTTTCTAGAAACAAAAAAATAAATGTTGCGTTATTGTTAAGCATTTCAATTTTTACACAAAAATACTTTAAACTAAGGTTAAATAAAGTAAATTACCGCTATCAAATACCAACCAAAAACAGAACATGGCTACCACCAAAAAAACACTTGAAACTAAAGCTACCAAGGGCGTTGTTAAAGTAAAAGCAAAAAAAGCTGGTACGGTAATTACCACAGCAAACCCGTTTACAGATTACAGCAAAAGTGTATGGGTACATAGTTTATTGACTGATTTTGATGTTGCGCTATTTGTGTCGGGCAAGCATTTTCGTTTGTACGAAAAAATGGGTGCACATTTGCTCACGGTTAATCAAACTGCGGGTACTTATTTCTCGGTTTGGGCGCCTAATGCACAACAGGTTTCTGTAATTGCCAATTTTAATGAGTGGAATAGAGCCACCCACCCATTGAACAAAAGATGGGATGAATCTGGTATTTGGGAGGGTTTTATACCGCATGTTGGTAAAGGTGAGGTTTATAAATATTACATTAAGGGTTTTGATGGGAGTGATCTAGAAAAGGGTGATCCATTTGCATTGCGATGGGAGCATCCGCCGCAAAAAGCAAGTATTGTTTGGGATACAACCTACAATTGGACCGATAAAGCCTGGTTAAAGAAGAGGGAAAAATTAACGGCATTAGACAAACCGATGTCGGTTTACGAACTGCATTTAGGTTCGTGGCAGCGAGATCCGAGTAATCCGGAAAGGGTTTTAAGTTATGGTGAAATTGCCAATACCTTAGTTCCTTATATTTTGGAAATGGGTTTTACGCATGTAGAATTGATGCCGATTATGGAGTATCCTTATTTCCCATCGTGGGGATATCAAATTACGGGTTATTTTGCAGCAAGCTCTAGACATGGCAGTCCGCAGGATTTAATGTATTTGATTGAGCAGTTGCATAAAAATGATATTGGTGTATTGTTAGACTGGGTACCTTCCCATTTCCCAGGTGATGCACATGGGCTTTTTAACTTTGACGGAACCCATTTGTATGAGCATGCAGATATGCGTAAAGGGTTTCATCCGGATTGGAAATCGTATATTTTTAACTATGATAGAAATGAGGTTCGTTCGTTTTTGATTAGCAACGCCATGTTTTGGTTAGATCAGTTTCATGCAGATGGTTTGCGTGTAGATGCTGTAGCCTCGATGCTGTATTTTGATTTTAGTAGGGGCGAAGGTGAGTTTGGAACGAATGAGTATGGTGGTACCGAAAATTTGGGAGCGGTAAGGTTTTTAAAGGATATGAACGAAGCGGTTTACGGAAACTTTAAGGGCGTACACACCATTGCAGAAGAGAGCAGTACTTATGATGGCGTAACCAGACCAGTTTTTGCTGGGGGCTTAGGTTTTGGCATGAAATGGATGATGGGTTGGATGAATGATACGTTGAAGTATTTTAAAAATGATCCTATTGAGAGAAAGCACCATCACCATCAGTTAACGTTTAGCATGACTTATGCTTTTACAGAAAACTTTATGTTGCCTTTTTCGCACGATGAGGTGGTGCATGGTAAATCGTCTATGATTTATAAAATGCCGGGTGATGAATGGCAGAAGTTTGCGAATTTGCGCACACTTTATGCTTATATGTTTACGCATCCGGGTACGAAATTGTTATTTATGGGTAATGAGTTTGCCCAAACCAATGAGTGGAATTTTACGCAATCATTAAGCTGGGATTTGTTGCAGCATGCACCACACAAGGGTATGCAACAGCTGGTTAAAGCATTGAATAAACTTTACCGGAGCGAGCCAGCTCTTTATCATTACAATTTTAGTTACGATGGTTTTGAATGGATTAATGCCGATGATGCGGATCATTCTGTATTTGTATATGCCCGAAAATCTGATAAGTTAAAAGATACGCTAATTGTAGTTTTAAATTTGACACCTGTTTATAGAGCAGATTTTAGGGTGGCTGTGCCCAAAGGTAAATGGAAAGAAATTTTTAGTACCGATGCTGAAGAATTTTACGGCAGTGGTAAGCTCAATCCGAAAGTTATACCCTCAGAAAATGTTCCATTGTTGAACCAGCAGCACTCTATCGCTATTAATTTAGCGCCATTGGCGGTTTCTATTTTTAAAAAGGCATAAGTTTAATTGGGTCGTTTTAGTATAAGGTAAACTCATGGAAGCCCATACACATCAACCATATGCGAACAAAGAGCAGCAAGAGCAGCAGCTTAAAAACGATGGGGCTGAAGTGAAGATTTCTTTAAAGCCATATCGCAAATGGCTGCCTGCGTTTGTGGTAATGGGAATTGTTGGGCTGCTGCTTTGGGCACCGTGGAATGATAGTTTGTATGAAAAATATGCAAGTAAAGGGCAGATGTTGGTTACCCAACAAGTTTTAACCGGGCAAAATGACTTGGCTATAGCTGCATCTTTGTATAACGAAGGTGATTATGTAGCTGCGGAGCCCTATTTAGAAAAAGCTTATTTGGCTGATATGAGTAGTGCTAGTGTTGGTTATTATTACGGAATAGTGCTTATAGAAACTCGGCAAGAAGATGTAGCAAGAACGGTTTTAACCAAAGTATTTGTGAGCGAAACTCCATTTAAATTTGATGCCGCATTTTTTATTGCGCTAAGTTATTTGAAAGAGGATAACACTTTTGAGTGTGTAGGTTGGTTGAGAAGAATACCTGCAACGGCATCTAGTTATACAGCGGCTATGCAATTGGTCGGTGAATTGTAGTTATTGGCTGCCTATCTGCAGGTTTAAAATTTAATTAAATAATTACTCAAATTTGCTATATTTAACCGTATTCTTGCGGCATTAAATATGATCAATACAAATTATCAGTTCGGTTAACCATGCAGAAAAAATCTCATCAGTTTTCTAACTGGTTCTTAATGAGGCCGAAAACTACAGGGTTTATTTCTTTTCTGCTGCTGGTATCGTTGATTTTTTTGATTACCCTGCAACGCCATTATATATATCAGGAAAATAAAAAGCGTGAAATTACCAATATTTTAAATGGAGTAAAGGAAAAGGTTGAGCAATCTTTAAAAAACTCCTATACCGTAACCCTAACCTTGGCTTTAACGCTAAATAGAGATGGTGTGCCCGAGAATTTTGAGAAGGTTGCTGCTTCCTTGATCCAAAGTAATCCGGATTTGCAGGCTGTTCAGTTGGTGCCGAATGGCGTTATTAAATACATTTATCCGTTAAAAGGAAATGAGCCGGCTTTAAATTTAGATTTATTTAAAAGCCCGCCGCAAACAGTTTATGAAGTAAAAAAGGCGATAGAAATGCGTAAAATTTATTTCCAAGGGCCTGTTAAACTTACGCAAGGTGGGGTAGGTGTAATTGGCAGGTTGCCCTTATATATTGATGGTAAATTTTGGGGATTTTCGGCAGTAGTGATCAAACTTAAAACCCTATTTCATTCGGTAGGGATTGACAATCGAAAATACCAACGTTATCAGTTTCAATTCTCTAAAATTAATGAGCTTACCAACAAGGAAGAGTTTTTTCTGCCTATGCCAAAAAACTTTGCCAAAGCACAATCGCAGGCCATAGTTTTTCCGGATGGCGATTGGAAGTTGTATGTGGTAAGTACAGATAGCTACGATGGTTGGTTGGAGCTTATTGGTGTTGTTGTTTTTGGTTTGGGTTTGGCTATTTTATCAAGTTATTTGATTACCCGTTTATTGAATAAACAATTGCAACTGCATGTTGTGGTGGATGATCAGGCATTTAAGTTGGAAGCTGCAGAAAATAAGTATAAAAAGATTTTTGACCATGCGGCGATTGGGATTATCAGGATTAACTCAAAAACAGGTCAGATTTTAGAGGTGAATGATTATATCTCTACTTTTTTGGGCTATAGTACGGAGGAGTTGTTTGAGAAAAAAATCAAATCATTAATTTATTATGATGATTTAGACCCGGATAGAGATCTCTTTAAGCAATTATTGGCTGGTAAAATAAGAGAGCTTAAAAATGTAAAGCGTTATGTGCACAAAAACGGTGAGGTTATTTGGGGCAACGTAATTATTACCCCTTTGTGGGATGTTGGAGAAGAGCCTACGCATCACATTGTGATTATAGAAGATATTACGAAACGTAAAGAAGAGGAGCAGATTTTACGTGATTCGCAAGACAGAATTGAATCATTGATCAATACCATTGATGGGATTGTTTGGGAGGGTGATTTAGAAACTCATGAATGCAGTTTTATTAGTAAAAAAGTTGAGGATATACTTGGCTACACGGTAGAACAATGGAAAAGAAGTCCTAGTTTTTGGTTTGATCATGTGCACCCAGCAGATAAAGATAAGGTTATCTCTTATCTCAGAAATTTGGCGCCAGATACCTATCAGTTGGATGAGGAATATAGGATGATTGCCAGTGATGGGAGTGTGGTTTGGATTAGAGATATTGTTACGATTGTAGCGGAAGCTGAACAGCCGGTAAAACTTAGGGGGATAATGATTGATGTGACCAAAAGAATTGAAGCTGATTTGGCTCTTAAAAAGTCATTCGATTTGGTTACGGAGCAGAACAAAAGACTGCTTAATTTTTCTTATATCGTTTCGCATAATTTACGCTCGCATGCGAGCAATATTTTGGGGATTACCACCCTGATTGAAAGTGCGCAAAATGATACGGATAGAGATGAGATGATTGAGTTATTGAAACAAGTAGCCGAAAATTTAAATGAAACGCTGCTCAATTTGAATAACATCGTTAACATACAGACCCAGATAGATATTTTTGTTGAGCCTTTGAGTATCCGTCATTACATTAATACCACATTAACCAATTTGAATGCTCAAATTTTGGCTAAGGAGGCGGTTATCATCAACAAAGTTGATGCGGGAATAGTTGTTGAATATAACAGGGCCTATTTAGAAAGTATTTTACTTAATCTGATTTCGAATGCTTTGCGCTACTCGCATCCCGATCGCAAACCTGTACTTTCTTTTACATGTTTTGAAGAAAAGGGGCAATTGGTGTTGCGGATTTCTGATAATGGTTTGGGGATAGATTTACAAAAACATGGCGAGAAGATGTTTGGTATTTACCAAACTTTTAATGGTAATGCCGATGCCCGTGGTTTTGGTTTATTTATCTCTAAAAACCAGGTAGAGGCTATGGGAGGTAAAATAGAGGTTGAGAGCGATATTAATAAGGGCACTACATTTAAGATATATTTTAAGTAATTGCTGTTTAGGTATTTGAACACCTATTTTGGAAGCTTTTAATTTTTCAAATGGTTCTTTAATTTACTTGTCTAGATAACAGATACAAAAGACGTAAAGAGATATAAGATGAATATTGCAAGTAGTTTAATTAAGCTTGTATAGTTAAAAAGGTAAAGAATTTGAAGGGTTATACATATAGAAATTTTAAACAAGCAAAACGAAACCCACTTAGTCCTCCAACAATATCCAAAAGTTAGTCCTCTCTGGTTAACTAGGTGTGTTTGATTATTTTAGGGATATTGTATATCTTGATCCTGTGCAACCATATGTAAAAACAACTCCTGCAATACTAGCTTACAAAGTACTTAATCGTAATATCGATAAGTTTTGGATTGATTGGGCAGTAGATATGCTGATGAATGGCTTTGATACAGAACATCTTGTTATCCTCGCAGGGATTAGTTCTCCATACGACCAGTTTGAACTGCAAGCGTTAACTGATAAGGTATTAGATGAATTGAGTTTAGACTATTCCAATAAAAAGGAAGCAATTAAAGGGTATGTTCGTTATCTAATTCAAGCAGGTATAAGAGAAGAACTTAATATTACATTATCGCTAAAGATCTTAAGAGAGTTGAGAGATCTTTATTACGAACTTGATTATGATAGAGGCCTTAGTACATTCTATGCCTTGTATTATGGGGTTGACGATCTTCAACAAGACGATGTTCAATGGTATGTTGATGGTATGGACAGAAATAATATGTTTTCGGTCATTAAAAATACATTTGTTGAATGGCTCAATGAAAACCCTGCTGATTAAAATGCGCCTCTAAGTTTTTAAAATTCGGTTAAAAAAAGAAAGGAGATTATCCATCCAGACTAATCTCCTTTTCTAACCAAATATAAACCTGTATGAACGGGTTATTTTTTTAAACCAATATTCCGGTTGTTTTGTTTTTTTAATTGGTTGATTTTTTTAAATCTCTCAACCTTTGATGATACAAATATAGAAATAAATCTTAATAGTGTAAATAATACACTAAGGAATTTTAATTTATTTTTAATTTCATGTTTTTCAAATGACAAAACTAGCTAAATGACTGCTTTAAGCAACATTTACAGCACAAAGATAGTTGCTTAATTTTTATAAATTTATTAGTAAACGTTAAATTTATGTTAAAATAAAAATTTTAGGGTTAATTTTAGAGTCTATCCATTGCCAGTTCGGGTTTGTGATTAGGCAGAAATAGGGATGTATCATTGAATTATCAATTGGTTTTTTTACCTGTTTTTTTAGGACTATGATTTTTGAAAGCAAGCTTTTGATATGGAACATTGGCTTTATAAAATAAACCTTATTGTAGCGGAAATACTTTTTGGAAGCTAAGGGCTAGCGAAGCTTAGGTTTGGGCAAAAAGATTGTAGCGGAAAGAAGGGCTGTAATTGCCGATGAAATACTGATATTGTTTTTCTAAAATCCCTGATGTACTAATGCATTTGATATAGACAATTTAATGAAGTTTTACATTAAGGATAAGATTTATGCATAGCTTCTGCTGAGCCACAGGTTAAATATTACGAGCTAAACAGATGCTAAAATATACAGCAATCTTATTATGAAGACAAAAATTAATTAAGCTATTAAAAATTTAGCTTGACGAAAATTTGATTGCAAGAAAAAAGGCAATACTTTTTGGGTACTGCCTTTTGTGTAATTATTAATTTAGAAGGGTATGCTATTTTAATGTACCGTAGTACTCTACAAATTTAGCTAGGGCAGAAGAATAACCCCATTCGTTATCGTACCAAGAAACCACTTTTACAAAATTATCGTTTAATGAGATGCCAGCGCCAGCATCAAAAATTGAAGCGTGGTCGTTACCAATGAAATCTGAAGAAACAACTTCATCTTCAGTATAACCTAAAACACCTTTTAAGTAACCTTCAGAAGCTTCTTTCATGGCTGCTTTAATTTGCTCGTAAGTAGCAGGTTTTTCTAAACGTGCTGTTAAATCTACTACAGAAACATCTGCAACAGGTACACGGAAAGACATACCGGTTAGTTTACCTTTTAGTTCTGGTAAAACCATACCTACTGCTTTTGCAGCACCAGTTGATGAAGGAATGATGTTAGAAAAACCACCACGGCCGCCTCTCCAATCTTTAGCAGATGGACCATCAACTGTTTTTTGAGTTGCTGTAACTGCGTGGATGGTACTCATTAAACCTTCGATAATACCGAAGTTATCGTTTAACACTTTAGCAATTGGCGCTAAACAGTTGGTGGTACAAGAAGCATTAGAAACGATTGTTTGATCTGCTGTTAATTTATCGTGGTTAACACCCATTACATAAGTTGGGATATCAGCATCTTTAGCTGGAGCAGAGAAAACTACTTTTTTAGCACCAGCGGCGATGTGTTTTTCAGCATCGGCACGGGTTAAAAATAAACCAGTAGATTCGATTACGATATCTACACCAACATCACCCCATTTTAAGTTAGCTGGATCTTTTTCTGCTGTAATGCGAATGGTTTTACCATTTACCACTAACTGACCATCTTTTACTTCGATAGTGCCATCAAAACGGCCATGAGTGGTATCATATTTTAACATGTAAGCCATGTAATCTGGCTCAATTAAATCGTTAATTGCAACAATGTCTAAGCCTCTTTTAATTGCGGCTCTAAAAACTAATCTGCCGATACGGCCAAATCCATTTATTCCTACTTTAGTCATTTTATTTAATTTGAGTAATAATTAATTAAATTATTTATTGGTTCTTTTGTTATTGTAATGATTTGTATGTTGTGCTTTTGGGCTATAAAACGTAACCTATCTTGAAAATTTCCGGCTACGGTACCCACAAAATGTACTTCTTGGTTGGGGTGTTTAGCAGCCGTTGGCATTAGATAGGTTGTAAAATACTTATCAAAAGCGTTATCTATAATTTGCTCAAGGTATTTATCGTTGCGGTTTTCTAGGTAAAAATCTAGAAAAGAGCTTAAATAATTTTGTACGCCTGGCTTTTTGTAAATTCGTTCTAAGATAATGCTTCGATCTACATTATATTTTTCTTCAAATTTTTTGCGCAGCGCTGATGGAATTTTTTCTTCTAGGTAATTTTTTAACAAAATTTTGCCCAAATAGTTTGCAGAACCTTCATCGCCTAAGATATAACCTAGTCCGTAATTGTTTTTTTCTGGCGTTTTTCCATCAAAAAAAGCACAGTTGGCGCCGCTACCTAAAATACCTACAATGCCACTTTGATCGTAACAAGCGGCTAATGATGCGCCATATAAATCGTCTTTAACCTTTATTTTTGCGTTTTTAAAAAACATCTCTAAGGTTTCGGCTAGGCTTTCTTGCATTTTTGGAGCAGAGGCACCGGCTGCAAATACAAAAATCTTTTTAATTGCTTCGGCGTTGTTTATTAAAACAATGTTTTTATTAAGCAAATGTAGGGTATGCTTTTGATCGTTAAAAGTTGGATTGATCCCTGCCATGGTGCATTCGGCAATCACTTTACCCTCATTGGCTATTCGCCAAAAGGCACTTTTCGATCCGCTATAAACTACTGCTATCATCCTATATTAAATTGATAAAACATGTGTCATTTCCAACAAATCGGCTTCCAGCTTATAGTTGTGGGCATGTAATGCTTCTTCTAAGCTTGTTAGTCTGATATCGTTGCCGCGGAGCCCAACCATTTGCATGGTTTCGCCTTTAATTATTGCATTTACCGCAGCATAACCCAATCTACTGCCTAAAATACGGTCGAACCCACTTGGGCTACCACCTCTTTGCAGGTGACCTAAGATGGTTACTTTAGTATCGTAATGGGTAAATTTGCGTTTAACACTTTTGGCAATATCATAAGCGCCACCATATTTGTTTCCTTCAGACACAATTACAATGCTCGATGATTTTTTGGTAGTAACCCCAGCTTTAAGCTTGGTAATTAGTTCTTTTAAAGAAGTTTCTTTTTCGGGTAATAAAACAGCTTCTGCTCCGCTGGCAATGGCAGTCCTTAAAGCCAAGCAGCCAGAGTCGCGGCCCATTACTTCAATAAAAAACAAACGATCATGCGAATCTGCGGTATCTCTAATTTTATCAATTGCTTCTATAATTGTATTTACGGCAGTATCATAACCTAAAGTAAAGTCAGAGCCGTAAAGATCATTGTCTATAGTACCGGGTATGCCGATAACATTAATGCCAAATTTTTCGCCAAATCTTTTGGCACCGGTAAACGTTCCATCACCTCCAATTACAATTAAACCATCAATATGTCTGTCTTGTAAATTTTTAAAGGCAATTTCCATTCCGGCTTCTTCTTTAAACGCTAAACATCTAGCGGTTTTAAGAACAGTGCCACCCATGTGTAAAATGTTACTTACAGAGCGGGCATCCATTTGGTTTATGTTGTTATCTATTAAACCTTGGTATCCTTGCATTACCCCAAACATGTTTCTGCCGTGGTAAATACCTGTACGAATAACGGCCCTAATGCATGCATTCATGCCTGGCGCATCTCCTCCGGAGGTTAGTACAGCAATATTTCTAATATTTGGTTCCATTTTATATACGAATATAGTGTGTATTTTTTACACTAAGTAATTTTTTTTTATTATTTTTATGAATTAACCGAACAAACGTATTTATTTTGTTCTAATATTATAAAAAATCTAAACTAATTGTTTTGAAAGAAGTACTCCCTGTGTTTAACTCTGCAGTCTCCATAGATTGTGTTTTATTTGGTTTCGACAATGGCGAACTCAAAATTTTGTTGATTGAGCGAAATGAAGAACCATTTAAAGATTGGTGGGCCTTGCCCGGTAATTTGGTTGGCGAGAGTGAAAGTGTAGACCAATCGGCCTCTAGAATTTTACATGAGTTAACTGGGTTGAGTGACATTTACATGGAGCAATATTATACTTTTGGTGAGGTAAATCGACATCCACAAGGTAGGGTAATTACGGTTGCATATTATGCTATGTTGCGTTTAGGGGGCGATAAAGCATTAAAGCCGCTTACCACTTATGCTAAAAAAGCACAGTGGATCAATGTAAAAGAGTTGCCAAAATTAGGTTTCGATCACCAGCATATTTTTGATAAAGGTTTAGAAAAAATTAAAAGGAGGATTAAACATTTGCCTATTGCTTTTGAGCTTTTACCAGAGAAATTTACCTTAACGCAGGTGCAAAATGTATATGAATTAATTTTAGGCAAAAAGTTAGATAAACGAAACTTTAGAAAGAAAATATTAAGTTTTGGTGTGCTTAAAGAATTGGATGAAAAGCAGAAGGGAGTTTCTTTTAGGGCTGCAACACTGTATAAATTTGATAAAAGAAAATACGCTAAGTTATTTGGTAAGGAAATTTCTTTTTAAGTTTTAAATAAAAAACAGAAATGATACATCCAACTTTAACGCTCAAGTGTTATATTTACACTATCAACTCTACTATATGGAGAAACTCTACAAATTAATTTTACTTTTTGTTGGGCTAACCGTGTTGAACTTAAACGCTCAAGCACAGTCAAAATCTCGTGCTCCATATTTTATATTATCGGCCTACGCCAATCATAGTTCTACGTATGCTTGGGGTTCTACTTTAAAATCTAGCGCTCAACAAGCTATTGATTTTATCAATTACCCAAACCCAGCAAGTACATCAACTACTGTTTCTTATTATTTGGCAAATAGAGCTACTGTTAATTTGCGTGTTATAGATTTAGCGGGTAAACAATTGGCCATTTTAATAAAGCAAAAGCAAAATGCAGGCAAGCAAGAGTTTTATTGGGAGTTTGCCAGAAACAACATTAGCTCTGGCATGTATATTTTATTTTTGCAGGTTGATAACAAAACCTACAGCAGAAAAATTATTGTTCAATAATATACCTATTTAGCAAAGCAGGTTACTCCTTTAAATTAATGTAAGTCTGGCTTTGCGTTAAATCTTTTTGAGTTCATTAAAAAACTTCGAAGCAGATCTGCAAACTTGCGCTTCAACTTCTTTAGTGCTGAGTGAAAATTAGTCAAAAAGGATACCACTTCAATCCAGTTTAGGTGGCTGCAATTATGCTATTTTTTAAGGTTGCGGGGTATAAATTTGTGATGCCAAATTTTTGAGACGAAAAAAAACCTCAACTAGTGCTGAGGTTATTTTTAATAAGATTAATTTTTTATTTTTTGCTCAAATGGTAATCTACCAAATCATCTATAGGTGAGCGGATAATTTTACCTACACCCATTTCATATCTATCAGCAACAATGCTTAAAATATCTCTAAAGCTGTAACCAACAGAACCAACACAGTTTAATTTGTAGTTTTTGTAGTTAGGATAGTGAATTACCAAGTTCTCGAAGAAAGCTGTGAAGGCATAATCTACAACTGAGTGTGTATAATCTTCGTAGCTGTCTTTAAAATCATAAATAAACTTACTAAAGCTAGCACAAAAACGATTTGGTAAAGGTTTATTGTAGATATGGTCGAAAATATCTTCGTTAGTTAAGGCATAATTGTCATAAAAGCTTTCTCTTAAACCTTTAGGCATATAACCTTTCATGTAATCGGCCAAAATACGTTTACCAATGAAGCTACCACTACCTTCATCACCTAAAAAGTAACCAAGTGAATCAATGTTTAAGGTGATATCGTTACCATCATACAAACAAGTATTAGTACCTGTACCTAAAATTGCAGCAAAGCCTTCATTATCGCCTAATAGAGCACGGCAAGAAGCCAATAAATCATGGCCAATGTTAATTTGAGCGTTTGTGAAGATGTTTTGCATTCCGTCTGATACAATTTTTCTTTTAGCATCAGTAGAGCAGCCAGCACCGTAATAGTAAACTTCAGTTAATTTATCAGCTTCAAGGTGATCTGGTAAAGATGTTTTTAGCGACTGTTCTATATAGTCACTATCAACGAAATAGGGGTTGTAACCTTCTGTATTAAAATGGATTTTTCTTCCGGCTTCATTTATTAAACACCAATTTGTTTTCGTTGATCCACCATCTGCAATAACTATCATTTTTTGTTCTTTAAGTTATGTAATAAGTAAAAAGTCTACCAATATATGTGGCTTTTTTCAAATAAAAAATTAAAATTTAGTTTTTATTTTCTTAACATTAAATTTATCATAATATGATGTATACTACCACGATTTAAAGTTTTTGTATAAAGTGTACTTTATACACTAATAACCACAGTTTTAGACTGCTTTTTAGATTGGTATAGGGGTAATTTAAAAACAAAACGCCCTTAAAAAATTTAAGGGCGTTTTGCTTAAAAAAAAATATTTTAATTTTTTGTTACCGTATAAGTTCTGTTAAACTCATCTAACACAATTGTATAGTTACCTGCGCTAGAGATGGCAATATTAGCACCACCTTCGGCAATTGCACCTGCTGTGCCACCGTACTCATTTGCCCAACTACCTTTTGTGAAAATAAACTTAAATTCGCCAACCGTCATGTTGGTAGTAACGGTCCATTTTCCATTGCCACTGTAAGTCATTGCAGGCAAAAGTGCATTTCCAGCAGAATTATCCCAGCCGCCTGTAGTTGCATTACCAACCAAGAACATGGTACCATCTGTAATGGCATATTTTAAGTTTTTGATATCCGTTCCGTTCCATACAATACGTTTTAAGCCGCTTGCACCAGGAGTCATGAAATTGCTTTCGCCAGTTTCAAGCATCACACCATCCGTTGCCCCTTTGCCATAATCTCTTTCCTGATTAACTGGTCCGCCACCATTTGGCCAATTTGCACCATCAATTAATTTAAATTCTTGACCAGCTGTTAAATTAACAAAGCCCATAAATTTATTGGTAGCAATAAGTGTTAAAGCTTGAGATGGGAAAATGTTTGGCGGGTTCCAACCTGCTGCAGTAGCGCCACCCACAGCACCCATTCTACCTGCTTGCACATAGTATTTCAAGTTTTTCTGATCAAAAGTAATGCGATAAACACCGCTAGCACCGTAATTTTCGATGTTTGCTTCATTATCTACAGCAGCATCGCCAGGTGTACCAGGTTTCATACCCCAATCAGATGAATTTAAACTACCACCTGGCCATTGTTGTTGATTTAAGAATTTAAATCCGCCATTGCCTGTAGTAAGTTTTACGTAGATAAAGAAGGTGCCAGGGTTTGAAGCATCAGGGATCATTTGTATTGCAGCAGCATCATTCCATCCAGCTGGGGTATCACCACCAACCAAAAAGATTTTCACTTCTCTAGTAATTACTAAATCATTTACATAATCAGCAGTTTTTTTGAAGTTTCCTGAAGTCGCTTCAACCGTCCACTGTAAAGCTGTTGGCGTAGCTTGATCGGTAAAACCAGCTGCGGTCATTTTGTCACTGATATCTTTATAACTTACAGATAGTGCCGAGTCTAAACCATTATTATCAGATGTGTAGGTAAATAAAGGAGTATTAAAGTTTCCGCCTTTGGCTACAAATTTAACTTGGTATTTAGTTAAGTTGGCCGTTACACCCGGAAAAGATTTTTGCCATTTGAACCTCAATACATCTGTGGTAGAGTTTGGATTTAAAACTACAGCAGTATTAGAAGAAACTGGGCCATACAATAAGAAATTGCTCACGCCATCGCCCATGCGTGTAATAGCTACATTTAAAATAGGAGTTGTGCTAACAGTTACAGAACCGTTTGTAGCTCTAACTGCCCAAATTAAATCTGTTTTAACACCATCAGCAATAGATTTTGCTTTTAAGGCATCGTCTAATTGCTTTTGCGTAAGCGTTAATGTTGTACTTGCACCAGCATTGTCAGAAGCTAACTCAATTAAAGGAGCATCCAAGTTTCCAGTTTTTAATGCTGCTACAAACTTGTAGGTAGGAGCAGTGCTAACACCTGGTTTTGCTGCTGTCCATGTAAAAGTAAGTTTAGCATTTGGCGTAGCCGAATTTAAAACCAACATCGCATTATTTGCTGGTGCAGTAACTGTAAAACTTCCTAAAGCTTCACCTTTAGACACCTCATCAAAATCTGTTTTTTTACAACCTAATGCAATTGCTACAATGGCAACTAGGAGGTATAATATTTTGTTTTTCATAATATGATTAATTAAAAACTGTATAGCTCACTTCGGTTACCGGACCAGCTGTTGGTACATTACCACCATTTGCATCTTTAATACTACCTGTAAACTGGTAACTGAATTTGCTCAACTTTGTACCTGCTGGTAGTGTGATCAATCTTTCTGGAATGAAAGAATAGGAATAAAGCGTATTTGATTCTTTAGTTGTTACCAATGCATTTCTAGTAGCTACTACAGCTGATGCCTCATTGTAAAAAGTTAGCGTAACCTTAATATCAAACATTCTTTGCAAATTTTGATCTGTAGCTAAATTTTGGTGAAAATAAACAGTTGCCATATCACTGAAATCCATTTTTGATGGGAATACACGAAACTGTGAAGCTGTGAAAACTAATGGATCAAATTTATATGGTTTAAAATCCTGAGTTTGTTTAGTTCCATCTTTGCTTTTGCCTAAGAAACCAAAGTTAATCAGCTCTGCTGGACTTTGACCAAACAAAGTTGTACCGGTAAATTTGTAGGTAAAAACGTTTCCAGCTACTCTAGTCATTTTAGCAGCTTCAGAAGAATTGCCCCATTGGCCATTGGTTAAGGCATCTTTACCGCCGCCAACGCCATCATTAGAAAACATCCATAAATAAACTTCAGTTTGTCCGGCCATTCCAGTTCCTGTAACATCTAAAGTAATGGTTACTTCATCTTCTGCGGTAAATGTTGCTGGACTAAAGCTTGGGTTGCTTTGTGCAAAACCATATGCTACACAAAATCCCAATATCATTGTTAATAATATTTTTTTCATCTTTTTTAATTACTTTCTGGTAAATTGATAAGTATAGCTAACAATAGGTTTACCGTTAGATTTTTTAACTTTTTTAAGGTAAAATTTACCTGTTTTTAATTCGGCATAAGAACCTAAAGTTAATTCGGAAGTAAGCGTTCCGCTTTTTAGGTTAATTACAGTTGGTGCCTTTGCATTATCAACAGTCCATGTACCTGCATTAAAATCTGAAATTTTAGGAGAGTTACCTTGTGTAATGGTAAAAGAAGTTGGTGTTCCAGCGGCATCACCTTGTAAAGCAATTACCAAATCTTTATAAGCATACACATTGGTAATGTCTAATTCTTTGTATGGGAAACCTTTTGTAGCCGCATCTTCATCTTTCTGCGTAACCTTGGTTAAACCCCAAGTACCTTGCAATGATTTTACAATATTTTCTTCTTCGCCGATAGGCCCAAATTCTTCTGGCTTGCAACTATAAATTGTAGTAATGCAGAGTGCCAGTACGATATATTTAATAATTTTCATATTTCTTTATGTTAATTAGTTACAACCACCTTCAGGATTTCTTTGGAAACTTGTGTTGCTTGCCATTTCGCCTTGAGGAAATTGCAATACCAAACCAGCGCAGTTCCAAACTGCACCACGTTTATCTATATTTTCACCTTTGGCACCAATTCTTTTAATTTCTGAAATTCTATTGCCTTCGCCAGCCATTTCAATGCTGCGTTCGAAACGAGCGTTAGTCCTAATTAAGCTTGCTGATGATGCCAAAGGAATGCTTCTTGTATTGTTATAGGCTCTAGCAAGAATATCATTGATGTCTTGAGCTGCAACAGTTAAATTTGTGTTAGTTTCTGCAGCAGACTCTGCTCTAATTAATTTAATTTCTGTTAGATGAATCACAGGAACTTCAAACCTGTCTTTATTGTATTTGGTAGTAACAATAAAACCAGGATATTTTACATTATCATATAAAACTTTACGCGTATCATTGGTTGTATTTACACTTGCATAAAAGTCTGTTGTGAAACGGATTGTAGGTAAATTAAAATCTGATCTAAATTGACCTCTTAACTCTCCGCCAGCTTCATAAGCACTTAGAGTATTAATGATTTTGAAAATACTTTCTTTAGAGCCAGTTTCTGAGAAACGAGAAATATAAGTATCTAAAATAAATTTATTACTTGTAATTACTTGGTTTGAATATAGGTAGGCATTTGGGTAATCATTCATTTGAAAATACACTTTTGCCAATAAAGCTTTTGCAGCCCATCGAGTAGCATATCCTCCATTATCCTCTGGCAATTTAACCTCCGCTACTTTTAAGTCTGCAATGATTTGATCATAAACTTGCTTAACTGTTAATCTAACACCCGGTTCAATGCTTGTTGTTAACCTAATTGGAACACCTAAATGTGAGTTGTCTGTTGTAAAACCAAATGGCTGGGCAAACAATTGTACTAATTGGAAATGAGACAGTGCTCTTACAAACTTTGCCTGACCTTCCAAATTATCTCTCATTGAGGTTGCTTTATCCAAATTCTCAAGCACTGTATTAGCTCTAAAAATAGACTGATACATGTCAGTATACATTCCATTTTTGTAATCGCCAAAAACAGAAGTTTTGCGTCCAAAAATTTCGCCAAAATCACCAGTTAATAAAGTGCCATTAATCTGGTCGGCAAGCATTTCATTGATAACTTGGATTTTTCCACCGAACATATTTCCTCCACCAACAATTTGATAGGCAGAGTTCATTACTGCTTTCAAGCCAGTTTCGTCAGCAATTGCCTGATCTTTCGGTATCGATTCGAGAGGAGGAGTTTCAAGAAATTTTTCGCAACCTGTACCTACAACTGTAATAACAGAAAGTACAATGAAGGATTTTAAAATATTTTTATAATTGATTTTCATTTTCTTTAGCTATTAATGTGTATTAAAATGAAGTTGATAATCCGAAAGTAATAGACTTCTGTTGCGGAGTAGTTAAATAAGTTACATTAGGGCTCATGTTTCTATCTTGTGGATTTTCGAAATCTCTAGCAATTTCTGGATCGCCACCTGGATATTTACTGAAAGTCAATAAGTTCATACCAGTAGCAAATAACCTAAGGTTTTGTAATCTCAATTTATTAGCAAAAGATGCAGGTAATGCATAAGATAATGTAACTTCTCTTAATCTTACAAAAGTAGCATCATACAAAAACATAGTAGAATTGTATTGCCATTCACTTGACAATCCACTGTAAGTTCCTGGGCTCATAGTTAAACGTGGAAAGTCAGCAATATCTCCTGGTTTTCTCCAGCGGTTAGCGATGTCTGTTCTAATGTTCCAATCGGTAACCACACCTAATTGGCGTTTAGCCGATGCATCATATAAATTTCCACCAATTGCAAAGGTAAACAAGGTATTTAACTCAAAACCTTTGTAAGAAAAAGTGTTTGTTAAACCTCCAACATAGTCTGGTAATATTTTGCCCACAGGTACACGGTTATCCAATGAAAATGTTTTAGTTTCAAAACCATCTTTATCTAACCAAATTGGTAAGCCATCATTAGGATCAACGCCTTTGAAACGTACCAAGAAGTTTGTTCCGATTGGATATCCCTCTGCTATACGTGTATCATTTGTACCTCCACCAACAGCATCAGGAGTTAAACCATCAAGACTAACCACTTCGTTGTAATTTTTAGAAACATTTAAACGGGTAACCCATTTAAAGTCTTTAGATTGAATGTTTGTAGTGTTTAAGCTTAACTCAACACCTTCGTTTAAGATTTCACCAACGTTTAGATAACCTGAACCAAAACCAGTTGATGGAGATATTCCTCCATTAATTAAAGCACCTTTAGTTGTTTTTCTATAATAAGAGAACTCTCCAGTTATACGATCTTTAAATAAACCAAAGTCTAAACCTAAATCCATATTTCTACCTTCTTCCCATTTTAAAGCAGGGTTTGCTACGTTAGTTGGGAATAATACTGGCTGGCCATTATAACTTCCAGAAAATTGGAATTGTTGATAATATTGAGCTGATGGAAAGTTAGAACTACCAACTAAACCATAACTGGCTCTTAATTTCAAGTTACTAATTACCTTATTATCTTTTAAGAAATCTTCTTGACTAATGTACCAAGATGCAGATGCAGCAGGGAAATAACCATATTTATTTTCTGGACCAAATTTAGAAGATCCATCTCTACGAGCTAAAACTTGTAAGTAATATTTATTATCGTAAGAATAATTGATACGAGCAAAAAGTGATGCAAATGTATCTCTACCATTACCGCTGTAATAAAGCAAACTATTGCTATTAGCCAAATTTTGCATGGCAGTATATAAGTTTTCCTTATTTTCTGAGAATGGCTCATTTGCAGGTCCATTAATGCCATTAGGATAACTATTTCTGTATGAGAATTGAGATTCTGTGCCAACTAAGGTCGTGATTTTATGTTTGTCAGTAATTAACCAATCGTAAGTTGCGGTACCAGAAAAAGTTCTATTGAAAATTTTGGTTGGATATAATGTTGCATTTCCAATTGTAGAGTTGTTAAGAGATGCTGGAGTAAAGATATTATCTTGCACGTCCAAATTATCCATGTTAAAGCTACCTTTTAAACTTAAGTTTTTAATCGGTTTTAACTCCATCACTACGCCAGCTAATAAGCGAGAATTTCTAGTTTTCCAATCTAATAAACCTAAATTTCTTGCTGGATTGGCCCCATTGCTGAAGAAAGTACCATCAGCATTGTAAACTGGATAAATAGGAAGTGCTGTAGACATTGCATCTCCTAAACCGCCACCCCAAGCTGCATTTACACGTTGGTTAATGCCTTTATCGTAACCAACATTAATACTTGTTGAGAAATACGTTGTAGGTTTGATATCAAAGTTAGTTCTAAAACCGTAGCGTTCGTAAGAGTTA
Organism: Pedobacter sp. GW456-11-11-14-TSB4; assembly: GCF_059424425.1. NCBI lineage: Bacteria > Pseudomonadati > Bacteroidota > Sphingobacteriia > Sphingobacteriales > Sphingobacteriaceae > Pedobacter > Pedobacter sp. GW456-11-11-14-TSB4. The sequence continues at coordinate 147,530 of NZ_JBWKZK010000004.1, read as the reverse complement.
CCTTTTAAGAAACTAGCATTGTCACTGTAATTAGCGGAAATGTAGGTTTTGATTTTATCTGTACCTTGACTAAATGAGATAGCCTGATCGTTAGATTTTCCAGTTTGTGTTAAAATATCCCACCAATCTGTATTGTTTTGTTGAGCTTGAGCCCAAGTTAAACCACCAGGTAATGGAGCTAAACCAGTATTGCCATCATTCGTCCATGCTTCTTGGCGCAATTGTAACCATTCAGAACCACTAACAAATTCTGGCCTGTTAGCGTAAGTGCTCAAACCGTATTTAGTTGATAATGAAATTTTTGGCTTACCAGTTTTGCCTCTTTTTGTAGTAATTAAGATTACACCATTTGCACCACGTGATCCATAAATACCAGCAGCACCAGCATCTTTCAAAATCTCTACTGATTCGATGTCATTAGGATTAATGGTAGCCAAAGGATTTTGGTTCATTGCACCGCGGTTACCTGTAATAAATGGATCTGCAGTAACAGGAATACCATCGACAACATATAAAGGATCTCCACCAGCACTGATAGAGCCGATACCTCTAATTCTAATTACTGAACCGCTACCGGCTAAACCACTACCTTGCGTTACTTGCACACCAGCAGCTTGTCCTTGTAAGCTTGCTTCGAAACTTGGTGTAGGTAAAGAAGTTAGTTTATCGCCACTCACTTTTGAAATAGCACCAGTAACCTCACGCTTAGTTTGGGTACCATAACCAACAACAATTACTTCGTTTAAGTTAGTTTGCTCGCCTTTAAGGTTAAAATTTGCCACCACATTTGCAGCGCCTACTGTTACGGTTTGTTTTAGCGGAGCGAAGCCAATATACTTTGCGGTTAAAGTATAAGTTCCACTGGTTAAACCTGTAATTCTGAAATTTCCGTCGCTGTCTGTAACTGTTAATTTTTGGGTACCGTCTACTTGTACGGAAGCGCCTGGAATTGGCAGTTTAGACTCGTCGACAATTTTACCAGAAATGCTTCCGGTTTGCGCATAAGTTGTTAATGTGCAGAGTGCAAAAAACATTAACAAACAAAGCTTAATTGGGTAAAGTTTTTTCATTGAAAAAGCCCGTTTTAATGGTTAAATATTTGGTTATAAAATCTTGTGTATTACACTTTTGTAAATTTAACGTAGGAGATGAATATTCAAAATTTTATATCATATTTTTTTTGAACACCATATTTTGAGGAAGCGAAAGCCCTAAAAAAGCAAATTTTAGACTGAAAATTTTTCATGTTTTTTGCTATTTTTAATATTTAAATTATTGGTTATTAATGAGTTATAAATAGCATTTAAAAGAGGAGGTGTAATTTTTACACTATATGTAAATTATATCAGTTTTCGGGAACGTTTTCGGGAACGTTCCCGAAATTATCAACATTTTTTTGTTTGTGCTACAAAGTGAAGAGGTAAAATTCTGCGTATTTTGGAGAAAACTGATTTTTTTTTAAATAAAAAAGAGTGATTTTAATGCCTGAAAACCGCTTCTATTTTTGCTTAAATTTTGTGGTTAAAAGTAGACTCTCTTTGGATCAATTTCGACTTTAAAATCACTTCTGAATCTGGGTGTACATCTGCTGGATTCTCGAGCATTTTGAAGAGCAGTTCGGCTGCAGTTTTACCCAAATCTGAAGCAGGTTGGGTGATGGTACTTAGTGCAGGGTTTAGGAGTGGGGCAATCTCTAAACTAGAGAAACCAATTACTTTTAAATCCTTCGGAATACTAATATTGATATCGTAACAGGCATAGTAAGTTGCAAAGGCCAAACGTTCTACCGAAGTAAATACACCATCTGGCTTTAATTCTGTAAATGCCTGTTTCAATAAATCAATGTTTTCTTTGTAGTTATTGGTACAATCAATGATAAGTTCATCTTCAAAAGGGATTTTGAATTTCTTAAGTGCATCGATGTAACCCTGCATACGTGTTTTGCCAATAGATAAGGTTTTATTTACCGCTAAATAAGCTATTCTTTTACAACCTTGCTGAATTAGATGTTTAGTTGCCGAAAAACTACTGTCGTAGTCGTTCGTAATTACACGAGGTGTTACAATATCCTCATAAACACGGTCGAAAAAAACGAGAGGTAAGCGTTTTTTTGCTATTTCGTTAAGGTAATTATGATCGTTTGCCTCACCAGAAACCGACATGATGATCCCATCGGCTCTGCCATTATGCAAGTGTTTTATGAAAGAAACTTCTTTTTCGAATTGATCGTTTGTAGCATAAATTAAAATATGATATCCTTTTGCGCTAGCCACTCTTTCTATGCCTTGGATGGCTAAAGAAAAATAGTTATTTGCTAACTCAGGTACAATCACCGCAATTGTTTTACTTCGCTGTTCGCGTAAATTGCTCGCATAATGGTTAGGCTGGTAATTTAATTCTTTTGCCTTTGCCAAAATTCGCTCTTTTGTAGCAGAGCTGATGTCACTATTGTCTCTAAATGCCCTAGAAACTGTTGATGTAGAAAGACGAAGAGCTTCGGCAAGTATTTTTATATTTACGTGATCCATCTACTGATAGCTGTTAATTTGTCTGATTTTGGTTGTAAATATAAATGATAAAAAAAGTATTTATTTCTATTTATTTGTTAAATGATTATAAATTAGCTTTAAATGTTCAAAAAAATTAGTCTTTTCAGCTTTTTAGTATTTTTATCAGCTTCTAGTTTTGCTCAAATTAAAATTATTTACAGGCTAAATGTAGGAATATCAAAGTTAGCTGCTGATACAAATTATTTTGTAGCGGGTAATTTTAACAATTGGAAGCCAAATGACACTGCATTTCAATTTAATCGCAAAGCGGATGGTTCTTATTTGCTAGAAAAAAAACTTCCGGCAGGTAATTACGAATATAAACTTACTAAAGGCGATTGGGAAACAGTAGAAACTGGTTTTAATGGAGAAACCATAACAAATAGGCGGTTAGCTTTAAACGCAGATACTGTAATCACTATTAATGTTTCCAATTGGGCAGATCAGTTTAGCAAATCTAAACGGATAAGTACTGCAACGGCAAATGTAAAAGTCATTGATACTGCATTCAATATCCCCCAGTTGGGGAAAAAAAGAAAGATTTGGATTTACCTACCACCAACTTATAAAACTACAAACAAGAACTATCCGGTTATTTACATGCACGATGGACAGAACCTATTTGATGAAACTACTAGTAGTTATGGCGAGTGGAAAATTGATGAGATTTTAAACGAACTGGAAAAAAAAGGAAGTAAAGAATTGATAGTGGTGGGTATAGATCACGGCAATGCCGACAGATTAAAAGAATACAATCCTTACGATAGTCAATTTGGAAAAGGTGAGGGGAAACAATATGTAGATTTTTTGGTAAAAACATTAAAACCTTACATTGATAAAAATTATAGAACCAGAGCAGATTTCAAAAATACAAGCATTGCTGGTAGCTCAATGGGTGGATTAATTAGTATGTATGCAATTATGCGCTATCCAAATGTGTTTGGCAATGCAGGTATTTTTTCTCCAGCATTTTGGGTAGGTAAATCTATTGTAGCTGATTTAAAGAATGCTCAAAATCAGCTTAATCATCATAAAATATACTTTGTGGCTGGTGAACAGGAGAGTAAAACGATGGTAAGTGATATGAAAGAAGTTTATCAAATTTTAAATCCCTCTGATAAAAGCGAAACTGTAAAATTATTTATCAGAAATGATGGAGAGCATAAAGAATGGTTTTGGAGCCGTGAATTCGTAGATTTTTATAAATTTATAGCTCGATAAGCTATCGAAACTTGATTACGTTTTGAATGATCTTTTTTATTAATAACATCCTAATTAACAACATATAATGCGAATTGATTTTAGAAGTGATACCGTAACCAAACCTACAGCAGGCATGTTAGATGCCATGATGAGCGCAAAAGTGGGTGATGATGTGTTTGGCGAAGACCCAACAGTGAATGAATTGGAAACAAAATTAGCAGATCTATTTAATATGGAAGCTGCCTTGTTTTGTCCATCTGGCACCATGAGCAACCAGATTGCCATTAAGTGTTTTACAAATCCAATGGATGAAGTGATATGCGACCAAACGGCGCATGTATATCGATATGAAGGTGGCGGCATCGCTTACAACTCATTAGCATCAGTACGTTTATTAAATGGCGAACGAGGTATTTTAACCCCAGAAATGATTGAGCCAGAAATCAATGATGACAATATTCATTATCCAAATTCTAGTTTGGTAGTTTTGGAAAACACAGTAAACAAAGGCGGTGGTAAATGCTATAGTTTAAGTCAGATAGCGCCAATTCATAATTTATGTGCCGTAAAATCTATTAAACTTCATTTAGATGGTGCTAGATTATTTAATGCATTAGTAGCTACTGGCGACAAAGCATCTGCGTACGGTAAACATTTTGACGGTATATCTATCTGTCTTTCAAAAGGTTTAGGCGCTCCAGTTGGTTCTGTGTTTTTAAGCTCAAAGGATACAATTAAAAAAGCTACAAAAATTAGAAAAGTTTTGGGTGGCGGTATGAGACAAGCTGGTTTTTTGGCAGCGGCCGGAATATATGCCTTAGATCATCATGTGAATAGATTAGCAGATGACCATAACAATGCGAAAGCATTGGCTGATGCATTAAGTGAGGCTAGTTTTGTCAGTTCGGTTATGCCTGTTGAAACCAATATTGTACTTTTTGATATCACTCCAAATTACAAAGTAGATCAAATTGTAAAGGCTTTTGAGGCCAAAGGAATTTTTTGCAACAGTACATCAACAAAAACAATTAGGTTTGTAACACATTTAGATATTACATCAGCTATGGTTGATGAAGCTATTCAGGTTATTAAAAAATTGAAGATATAATATGTCTCACACCTCAAATCTCACGTCTCCAATCTCTAAGATATTAGTTGCTAACCGTGGCGAAATCGCATTGCGAATTATGCGTTCGGCAAAAGAAATGGGTATCAAAACAGTTGCTGTTTTTTCGGAGGCTGATAGAAATGCTCTGCATGTTCGTTATGCAGATGAAGCTATTTGTATTGGTCCAGCGCCATCAAATCAATCTTATCTTGTAATAGAAAAAATTATTGAGGCTTGTAAAACTACTGGAGCTCAGGCAATTCATCCCGGATATGGTTTTTTATCAGAAAATGCGAATTTTGCTAGAGCAGTTAAAGCGGCAGGTTTAATTTTAATTGGCCCAACGCCCGAAGCAATGGAAACCATGGGTAATAAACTATCTGCAAAAGCTGCAGCTTTAAAGTATAACATTCCCATGGTGCCAGGTACAGAAGAAGCCATTACCGATTTAAATGAGGCTAAACTTAGGGCTGTTGAGGTTGGTTTTCCAATTTTGATTAAGGCTGCAGCTGGCGGTGGTGGCAAAGGAATGCGGATTGTAGAAAAAGTTGAAGATTTTGAGGAGCAAATGCATTTAGCAGTTAGCGAAGCAACGTCCGCATTTGTTGATGGAGCTGTATTTATTGAAAGATATGTCACTTCGCCTCGTCATATAGAAATACAAATTTTAGGTGATTCCCATGGCAATATTGTGCATTTGTTCGAACGCGAATGTTCTATACAACGTAGGCACCAAAAAGTGGTAGAAGAAGCACCTTCATCGGTACTAACTGAAGAAATTAGGCAGGAAATGGGCAGGTGTGCAGTTGATGTGGCTCGCTCTGTTAATTATGTTGGAGCAGGAACAGTAGAATTTATTTTAGATGAAAATTTAGATTTTTTTTTCCTAGAAATGAATACCCGTTTACAAGTTGAGCATCCGGTTACCGAATTGATAACTGGTTTAGATTTGGTAAAAGAACAAATTAAAATTGCCAGGGGCGAAGCATTAAGTTATCGACAAGAAGATTTAAAAATTAACGGTCACGCGGTAGAGTTACGCGTATACGCAGAAGATCCTTTAAATAATTTCTTGCCAGATATTGGTACTTTACAAACTTATACCACCCCAAAGGGTAATGGTGTACGTGTTGATGATGGTTTTGAAGAAGGCATGGAAATTCCTATTTATTATGATCCAATGATTGCCAAACTCATCACCTTTGGTGCAAATAGAGAAGAAGCAATAAATAGAATGGTTAGGGCAATTGACGAATATGACATTACGGGCATACAAACCACTTTAAGCTTTGGTAAATTTGTAATGCAACATGATGCTTTTACTTCGGGCAATTTTGATACGCATTTTGTAAGTAAATATTTTAATACAGATAGCCTAAAAAACGATAGCGAAAGCGAGGCCATGTTAGCGGCATTGTCAGTTGTTTTACTGTTGCAAAAAGAAAAAAGCGTGGTTACAAGCAATCAGCATGTGGAAAGTGTAAGTAACTGGAAAAAGAATAGAAAGAATTATTTATAAAATTTGTCATCCTGAGCCTGTCGAAGGAGTTTAATGAGATGTTGCAACATGCTCAACATGACATAAATTTAATATTAAATGTTTACAGGAATAATAGAGACCCTAGGCGAAATAACAGAAATAGTAGAAGAAGGTACTAATGTACATTTTACGGTGAAATCTAACATTTGTGCAGAACTTAAAATAGACCAAAGTGTAGCGCATAATGGCGTTTGCTTAACAGTTGTTGCTTTGAATGAAAAATCGCATACCGTAACCGCAATCCAAGAAACATTAAACAAAACTAGTTTAGGGAGCTTAAAAGTTGGCAGTAAGGTTAATTTAGAACGATGCATGCAAATGAATGCCCGTTTAGATGGTCATATTGTACAAGGCCATGTAGACCAAACTGCGAAATGTGTTTTGGTAAATGAACTTGATGGTAGTTGGGAATACCGATTTAAGTATGATCATACTTTAGGCAATGTAACTGTAGAAAAAGGCTCTATCTGCGTAAACGGAATAAGTTTAACCGTTGTAAATTCTCAGCAAGATGAATTTTCTGTATTTATTATTCCTTACACTTATGAGCATACGAATTTGCACCAAGTTAATGTTGGCGACACCGTTAATTTAGAGTTTGATATTATTGGTAAATACGTGGCCAGATTAATGGGAAATAGCTGAGTTTTAAGAAAAGAGTTGGGAGTGGAGAGCCGGACCTCAATTTTTAGAAAAGCAGAGGGTGTGGTTCTTTTGAAAAATCAGCCCTGCTTTCCACTTTATCTTTTTGGCCCCTACAAAACTTACGAAGTTTATTTGCAAATTTTGATAGACTTCGTAAGTTTTAACCATATCAGCCAAAAAGGATATCGCTGTAATCAGGTTTAGTTAACAAAGGTTCAGTAACAAAACGCTGCAAAGTCTAATAAACTAAGCTTTAACAAACTTCTTACAAGCTGTTTAGAATTTTGTCAAAGCTTAATCAAACCAAACAATGTATAGTAAAGAAGAAGCATCAAAACTCCGCCAGCAATTTTGGATTACTTTTGGGAAGTATATGAAGCCTATTCCATCAGCCGAAGGCTTGCCTATTAATTGGGTTAATTATAAAACAGGAGTGAAACACGTTTTCTTTAGAATGAATGCTGAGCAAAAGCAAACTACTATTTCTATAGATTTTACTCATGCAGATTTGGCGACACGAAATCTATTTTTTGAGCAGTTTGCAGCTTTTAAACTTTTATTTACCGAGGCTGTTAACGAAGAGTGGGAGTGGGAACCAAATGCTTTAAATGAGTACGGTGTTGCGCTTAGTCAAATCTCGAAAACGCTTGCTAACGTGAGTATATTTAACCAGCAAGACTGGCCAACAATCATTTCATTTTTAAAACCTCGCATTATTGCATTAGATCAATTCTGGACAGATGTTAAACTTGTTTTCGAAGATTTAGGTTGATTAATTTCTGCAATCCTTGTTTTTGTATATTCAATTTGAGATTTTTCACTTGCACTTGGCTTGCTTTTTAAATACTGATTGTAATAACCCAAAGCAGTTTTTGGTTGGTTAAACTTAAAATCATACAATAGTGCTAATCTGTAGTAAATGCTATTGTAATCCCCAAAAGTTAGTCCCTTTTTATATGCGGCTGTAGCATTTGTGTTTTGATTTTTCTCTTCGTAAATGCCGCCCAATAAAGAATAATAAAGAGGTGTATTTGGCGAAATGCCTTCATCTATTGTTTTTTTTGCATACGTAGCTGCCAAATCGTAATTTTTAAGTTCGCGGTAGCTAATACTCATGTAATACAAAATAGATTCATTTTGCATAGACATGTTTTCCAATAATTTATAAAAGTAAAGGCATTTTTGGTAGTTTTTTAAATAAAAATAGGCCTTTCCAACATCCCTAATTACATTACCATCTGCGCTATTTTTCAATAACTTTTCTCCAATACTAATTACCTCATTGTACTTTTTAAGCTCATTAGCTATAGGTAATTTGGCCTGTTGTAATATCAAATTATTGGTATCGGCCAAAATTGCAATTTGCAGAACTTTGTAAGCAGGCTCAAAAGCTTTTAAATATTTATACTGGAGGGCTAAATCATAGGCCACATCTGCATCAGTAGCATTTAATTGATTTGCCTTTTCTAAATATTTAACCTTTAATTTTACGCTATCTGTAAAGTTGGCTAATTGCTTATAGGCATTAAAGTTAGTGCTATCTAGTTTAATAATATCTAAGAGAAAAAGCTGTGCTGCGGCTGTATTTCCTCTTCTAGAATTAATGTTGGCTAAGCTAAATAAAACCGGAAGTGTATTTGGCTGTAATGAATTTATTTTCAAGTAATTTTTTTCTGCATCAGGTAATTTGCCAGACATCATGTAGCAGTAAGCAATCTGACTTAGTGCTTTTACATCCTGTGTATCTGGTGGATAAATAGATTGCAGATATTGGGCAGCTTCTGCATAACGTTGTGTCTGATATAAATCTAATAGCTTTTCTTTGTCAATAACCGCGTTTTGCGCCTTAGTTAAATAACTGCAAGAGCATAAAATGAGCAGAAGAATAAGCTTTTTCATAAGGATTTAATTTTAAACTAAAATATTAGTTATTATTTAAAAAAGCAAATATGTTTTAATAAATAGCTATCAAAACAAACTTTTAACTTCTTTATTGGTTATTAGATGAGAAACAAATTGTTTTATCATTAATAAAAAAAGAATTATGGATACGTTAAAGAAGTTTGAGTTAATGGAAAAGATTGTAAGAGAATTAGAAGACTTACAACACTCTCAGCAAGCAATTATCCAAAAAATTGGAAAAATTGAAGTTGATAATATAGAATTAGGTGATAAAAAATTAGATAAAGATTTACCTGATATGCACCAGCGTGTTGCTGATAATTTAGATTCCATTGTTGATATATTAGCCTATTTTGCAGATAAAACTCAAAATTTTGGTAATAAAAACAACGTAGATGCACTTAAAGAACAAGAAGCAATTAACCAGGTAACTGGTCAATAATTATTTAAAAATGGCTCTTAAATTTAATAGCCATTTTTTTTGCTAAATATTTTTAAGCTGTAGTAGGTACAGTTAAACAAAATTTTGATCCTTTACCTAATGTGCTTGTAACTGTAATATCACCATCATTGCGGTTCATAAAATCTTTACAAACCATTAACCCTAATCCGGTTCCTCTTTCATTTGATGTGCCTCTTGTGGTTACATTCTCGTCTTTAAAAATTTTAGAGATGATCTCTTCAGACATTCCTATACCGTTGTCTTTTATACAGACTAGCATTTTATGATTTTTCTGGTAGGCAGCTGTGATATGAATTTCACTATCTTCATTACAAAATTTAATGGCATTGTTTATAATGTTTCGCATCACAATTTGAATCATTAAAACATCTGCATAAACCATTTCTGCGGGAAAAACATCATGAATAATCTTTATTTTTTTTAATGATGCCGCGGGTAAATGATAATTAATTTCATTGATTATTAAGTTTCTAAGATTAAAAAACTCTTTTTTTATTCCAAAACCTTTGAGCTGGCTACGCGACCAATGTAAGATGTTTTCTAAAAGGTCTGTGGTGTAAACTATGTCTTTACTTAAGCTTGGCGATAAGCTTTTAAATTCCTCAATACTAATTTGATTATTAGACATCATCTTTAGTACTTCTGACAAATTTACCAGTGGACCTCTCAAGTCATGAGCAATAATTGAAAATATCCTATCTTTTAGCTGGTTTAATTTTTCTAATTCTAAAGCTTGATCTTTGGCTGTTAAGGCATCTTTTTTAAGGTTGGTTAAGTCTTGTAGTTTTATAATTGTAAAGTTATTATTAATCTTGTTTTCGTTCAAAAAAAGAAGATCTGCCTCTAAATAGAAATAACTATCATTAACCATCAAATCAAGTTCAACTTTACCAGAAGTGTGATTGCTAATATGATCTAATAATTTAGGCTGGTTAGGCAAAATAGTTGAAATGTGTTTGCCTATCAAGTCTTGATTAGCATTTTTACTAATAAACTGAGTGGTAGATTTATTATAATCAATTATTCTATCCTGATGATCTAATACGAAAAAGCCATCTTGCATTAAAGCCAGAACTTTCTCTCTTGCTATTGGAATTATATCAAAAAGCTTAAATCTATAAATGCCTATAAAAATTAAAAAAGTAGCAACTATAAATGCGAAAGGGGTTAAGTCTAAGTGTTCGAAAGGTCTGAGACCAATTAAATACGCTATGTTTGCAATCCAAGGTACAAATGCTGCTACAATAATGCTGTAATTTTGTCTTTTGTAAATTGGGTCTATGGTTTGAAACTTTTGGATGATAAGAAACGAACCACATGCTAATAACAAATAAAAGTAGATCGTAAATATTAAATACCATGGACCAGGATCAAGGTTGGCCAAAGGAAATGGACCATCGGTAGCTATTGTAATGCTTTTAAATTGTAAATGATGATATGGATTTGTCCACACCACTATAAGGGTTATTACAGGAAAAATTACAATTGACAAAAAATTGAGTGGTTTTTTATACCAACATTCTTTACCACAAAAATACAGGCAGAAGATAAACCATAATATGGGTAAGGTTACAATACCAATATACTCAATGTTGATTAAAAAAATAATTTGTGATAAGGTACTGCTGGCTATTTCAAAACCATAAGCAATAGACCAAATTGAGTTGGCAAGCATCATTAATGAAAACCATTTAACTGTACTACCAGTTCTCTTAAAAATATAAAATGCCAAAAGGAGCGTTAGCAGACCACAAGTTATAAGAAAAGTAGAATAGACGTTAAATGAAAAATCCATTTAAGAGAGTGTAATTTTGTGCTGTAATTTAAACTAAAATGGATAGATGTGTGTTAAATCTACGCAATTTAGTTTTGAATTAAAAATATTGTTAGTTTTACGAAAATAATTGTCTTTAAATTTAATATTGTTTCTTATGAAAAAAATCCTATTATCGTTAGTCGTGTTATTGTGCGTTAGTACATTTTCCTATAGCCAAATAATACCTTCATTTCAATTTGGCCTAAAAGGTGGATTGAATTTATCGAAATTTAGTACTGCAAACACTTTTAGTAGCGATAACCAAGCTGGTTATTATGCTGGTATATGGACAAGAATAGGTGCTGCAGGTATCCATTTACAGCCAGAGCTTTACATTTCGGGTAAAAATGCTACTTTAAAAAATAACTCGGGCATAGAAAATGATGTGAAATTTACAAGTTTAGATTTGCCAATATTAGTAGGTACAAAAATTGGTGCTGCAGGTGTTGGTTTACGTTTAAATACTGGCCCGGTAATCTCTTTTGTTTTAAGCGAAGATCAAAGTATTGGTCAAGCTGCTTCAGCCGCTTTTAATGGCGAATTTAAAAATCAAAACTTTGCATGGCAATTTGGTTCTGGTTTAGATGTAGGTAAGTTTGGTGTTGATTTGCGGTATGAATTAGGCTTGTCGAAATTGAACTCTTCAAATTATTCATCAACAAAGTTGAATCTATTTACTTTAGGCGTTGCTTATAAATTATTTTAATCAACTATACATAAACTAATTTTAGGTGGATAGATTTTTAATCTATCCATTTTTTTTGCAATCCTATTTAATAGAAATGAAATTCGATTAATTCGTTTCTTTCGGAATTTCTTTTAGCTCATATAGAAATGCTCCTTTTATGGTTCTTATAGGTTTTGCACTTGCATCGCTCAGAATTTTAACAAAACAAGCTCCGAAGTAGAATATAAATGAGGAGTAAAAAACGAATAACATGATCAAAATAATTGACCCAGATGCACCGTAAATATTACCAATATTGCTCAGCGGCAACATAATTCGCAGGATAAACTTTCCGATAGTAAATAAAATTCCGGTAAGTAAGCCACCTCTTATCGCAGTTTTCCAGCTTGGTCTGCCATTGGTTAAAAATCTAAATAAGACAGTAAACCAGGTGGTAACAATAGCTACAAATAAAATTTGATTTAATACAATTAAAAATATTTTACCGAAAGGGGGTGATGCATTATTGATATAAGCGGCAATAAATGCCTGAATACTATCAGTTACCAAACCTACAAAAAACAAAATTCCGGCAAGCAAAATGATAATCATTGATCTGCCTCTTAATTTCAACGTAAATAAGATGCCGGGTTTGTCTTTAATGCCGATATGCCAAATTTGCTCCATCGAATTTTTAATCACATTAAACAATGTGGTGGCAACAAAAATAAAAAATATAAAACTGATGATAGTCGCAATCCAATTGTAATCTACACCTCTAATATTTAAAAGCGTTTGACGGATTTGAGCTGTACTTCCTTCATCCAAAATGTTGCCTAATCGATCAAAAATTCGGGTTGCCAATGTTCTTCGATCAACAAAAAAACCGAATAATCTGATCAATATCAAAAGGATAGGAGGTAAGGCAAAATTTGCAAAAAACGCAGTTGCACCTGCTAAACGTAAGGGGTCGTTTTTTTGAAACAGTTTAAAAGCCATTCCGAAATGACTAAGAAACAAGCTAGTTCTTTTTATTGAATTTTTAACTTTCCCCATTTGTAATATGCCAAAATTAACAAAATTATGCAAATAAATGTTTCAGCATTAGCATTAATGAAGAAAACATTAAGCAATTAAATGTTATTTTGCTTGATGAAGGGTTATAAAAAGCACGTACTTTCCTCTTAAACTCCGACAGAAATGGCATCCTTTTTTATTGATGGGGATTGAGCTAGGGTTTAAAAAAGATAGAATGGATGGCGGGACGAAGTAGGTTAATGGTTACCTACATTAATTTTCAAAACTTTTTAGCGTTTTAACGGTTGTTTTAAAAAAACTTAAACTATGAACAACTTTTTTAGAACAATTATTGCCGGATACGGCGCAAAAAAATTAGGTGGTGGCTGCTTATCTACCATCGTTATATTTGTGGTAATTTATTATGCTTTAGGGCATTGTTAGTAGTTTTCGTCATTTCGACTTTTGGAGAAATCTGTAATTTGTTAGCTCATGAGTTTTCTCACTGCGGTTCGAAATGACGAAATGAATACCTATAAATTGCCTCTCAGTTCTTGCTCACGCTCTAAGCTTTCAAATAACGCTTTAAAGTTACCAGCACCAAAAGATTGTGCTCCTTTACGTTGAATTATTTCGAAGAATAGGGTCGGTCTGTCTTCTACGGGTTTAGTAAAAATCTGCAATAAATAGCCTTCTTCATCACAGTCTACCAAAATACCTAAGCTTTTTAATAAAGCTATTTCTTCATCTATTTCTCCAACACGAGTTGGCATCATTTCGTAATAAGCTTCTGGCGGAGCGCTCAAAAACTCTACACCACGAGCTTTTAATTCTTTCACCGTTTTTACAATATCTTTTGTTGCTACCGCGATGTGCTGTACACCTTCGCCTTCGTAAAACTCTAAATATTCTTCAATTTGCGATTTCTTTTTACCTTCTGCAGGCTCGTTGATTGGGAATTTTGAGAAACCATTGCCGTTGCTCATCACCTTGCTCATTAAAGCAGAATATTCGGTATTGATTTGTTTATCATCAAAAGAAAGAATATTCACGAAGCCCATTACATCTTCGTACCATTTTACGGTTTCGTTCATGCGGTTCCAACCCACATTACCTACACAATGGTCGATGTATAAAAGACCAGCATCCGTTGGGTTGTAATCGCTTTTTAATTCTCTATAACCAGGCATAAAAGTGCCATTGTAGTTTTTACGTTCAATAAACATGTGTACCGTTTCTCCGTAAGTGTAAATTCCACTCATTTTTACTTCACCATTTTCATCTGTTAGCGTTTGTGGCTCTAGGTAAGGTTTTGCTCCACGTTTGGTGGTTTCTTCGAAGGCACTGTAGGCGTCATCAACCCAAAGCGCTAAAATTTTAACTCCATCACCATGTTTTTTAACATGTTCGGCAATTGGGCTATCGGATTTTAATGCGGTTGTTAAAATTAAACGAATTTTACCTTGTTGTAAAACATACGATGCTCTATCACGTACACCGGTTTCTGGGCCGGCATAAGCTAATGATTGAAAACCGAATGCTGTTTTGTAATAATGGGCAGCTTGTTTGGCATTACCCACGTAAAATTCTATATAATCCGTTCCGTTAATTGGAAGAAAATCTTGTGCTTTTGCTATTTTTTCTGCGAATGTTTGTGTGCTCATTTTTTTTTAATAGGTCCGAAAGTCCGCAAGACCGGAAGTCGGAGGTTTTTAGTTTACAATTTAAGATCTGACAATTCTACCTTTCGGACTTCCCGACTAATAGCTTTCAGACTTTTATTCAACGTTAATCTGCCAGCTTGTATGGTAGCTTTCATCTTCAATATCAACCGCATCTTGGGTTAACATTAATGGCCTAAAAGGATCTATCATTACAGCAAGTTCTTCAGTGCTTTCTTTACCGATTGATTTTTCTACCGTACCCGGATGTGGCCCGTGAGGTATACCACCTGGATGCAACGTAATTTGTCCTTTAACAACACTTTTGCGGCTCATAAAATCTCCATCAACATAATATAAAACCTCATCGCTATCTACATTGCTGTGGTTGTAAGGAGCAGGAATTGATAATGGGTGATAATCATATTTACGCGGTACGAAAGAACAGATCACAAAATTATGTCCTTCAAAAGTTTGATGAACAGGCGGCGGTTGATGTAAACGGCCAGTTATGGGCTCAAAATCGTGAATAGAAAATGCCCAAGGATAATGGAAACCATCCCAACCCACAAAATCGAAAGGATGCGTGCCATAGGTGTAAGGATACATGATGCCTTGTTTTTTAATTAAAACCTTAAAATCGCCTACGGCATCTATCGTTTCTAAATCTTGTGGGCGTCTAATATCGCGTTCGCAGAATGGAGAATGCTCTTCCAGTTGTCCGAACTGGTTTCTGTAACGCTTTGGTGTACGTATCGGACTAAAACTTTCTACAATGAAAAGTCGGTTTTTCTCGTCGTTAAACTCTAATTGATAAATAGTTCCACGAGGGATCACCAGATAATCTCCGTATGCAAACTTGATTTTACCAAAACCAGTTTTTAAGGTTCCTGTACCCTCATGAATAAAAATCACTTCATCAGCCTGACTGTTTTTATAAAAATAATCAGTCATTGATTTTTTTGGAGCCGCCAACGAAATATGCAAATCGCTATTCACCAAAACTGGTTTACGACTTTTTAAATAATCATCTTCTGGTTTAATGTTAAAACCGATTAAGCTGGTGTGTCGCAAATGTTTTTCGCGAGCAATTTTGGGCTCAACAGAATAAGGCTCACCCAAAGATTTTACAATTGTTGGTGGATGGCAATGATAAACTAACGAATATAAACTAGAAAAACCTTCGGTAGAAACCAACTCCTCGGCATATAAATTGCCATCTGGTTTGCGAAAAACAGTATGTCGCTTCGGCGGAATTGATCCTAATGTATGATATATTGGCATAGCGTTAGGTAATTTGGTTAGAATGTAAGTGTATTAAATAAAACGCGTAAACGTTCGGTAATGTTGCTTAGAATTAGCCTAAAAAGAATATTGTGCAAAAATGATTTTAGAAAGCATAGCAGATCTAAATGCAGCAAGAACTTCGTTTGCATTAAGGTTTTGATATGTTGATTTATTGATCATTTTACTGAGTAAAAGTAGGATTTTAAACTGCAAATTCAAATTAATTTGTACTTTTAAATATGTCTACACATGATACTTACGAAGAAAAACTTGCAGTTGCTAAAGCCGCCGTTGCCATGGTTAAAAACAACGATGTAGTTGGTTTGGGAACAGGCTCAACTGCAACGTTAGCTATTAAGGAGTTGGCAAAATTAATAAATGATGACTTTAAAATTACAGGTGTACCAAGTTCTGAAGCCACTAAAACCTTGGCGATTTCTTTAGGTATTCCATTATTAGAGTTAGAACAAGTAAGCTCAATAGATATTAGCATAGATGGCGCAGATGAATTTAACCATGAATTACATCTAATTAAAGGTGGTGGAGGTGCTTTGTTTAGAGAAAAAATTGTGGCATCACTGAGTAAAAAAACAATTATTATAACTGATCGTAGCAAATTGGTTGATCGACTAGGTGCATTTAAAGTACCAATAGAAGTTAACCCGAATGCAGCTGCTTATGTTGAATTACAGCTTAGTAAATTAGGAGGTAGGCCTTTTAAGCGAGTAAGAGATGGCAAAACATTTATTACCGATAATCAAAATTACATTTTTGACACTGATTTTGGTTTGATAGAAAACCCGCAAGAACTAGATGTGAAATTAAATCAAATTGTGGGCGTGGTAGCGCATGGACTGTTTTTTAATTTAGCTGATGTTGTTTTAATGGCAGAAGGTAATGCTATAAAAAGTTACTATAAGTCACTTTGAACTTCTATTTTAACATAAATAGATAAATATTTTAAGATAAAAATTTTGAAAGCCTTCACTAATTATTAGCTTTACCAATGTACTTAACTAGATTTTTTTATGAAACTCGTAACCTATAAAACTGAAGACATTGAACATTTAGGCGTTTTTGTAAATGGACATATTTACAATTTAAACTCATGCAACAAGTTAATTCCTGATAATATGAATGAGTTTTTATTAGGTGGCGAGCCCCTAATGGAAAGAGCAAAGCAGATTAACAATGAAATTATTAGCGGAGCTTTAATGCCTAAGCAGGAAGTTTTTTATCAAATTTTAGCTCCAGTTCCTCATCCAACATCATGTAGAGATGGTTATGCTTTTAGACAGCATGTTGCAGCAGCTCGTAGAAACAGGAAGGTTGATATGATTGCTGAGTTTGATCAATATCCGATATTTTATTTTACTAACCATAATGCCATTCAAGGGCCTGGTGAGATAGAATGCATGCCAGATCATTTTGAAAAATTAGATTTTGAATTGGAGGTTGCTGTAGTAATTGGTAAAAAAGGTAGAAATATAACGGCAGCAGAAGCTGATGATTATATTGCTGGTTACACGATCATGAATGACATGAGTGCTCGTACCTTACAAATGGAAGAGATGCTGTTAAATTTAGGTCCGGCGAAAGGAAAAGATTTTTCAACAGTAATTGGTCCGTGGTTAGTTACTCCTGATGAATTAGAACCTTACAAAGTTGCCGCAAAAGCGAATCATACTGGGAACGCCTATAACTTAAAAATGACTTGTCGAGTAAATGGGGTAGAGGTTTCTGCTGGTAATATGGCAGATATGGATTGGACTTTTGCAGAAATTATAGAGCGTTGTGCTTACGGTGTAGATATTTTGCCAGGTGATGTAATCGGTTCTGGAACCGTTGGAACAGGCTGTTTTTTAGAGTTAAACGGAACAGGTTTACTAAATGATCCAAATTATAAAACACAATGGTTACAACCTGGAGATGATGTTGAAATGGAGATTACAGGTTTAGGTAGTTTGACCAATATTATTACTAAAGTTGATTCAGATTTTTCTATACTAGCTTTGAAAAAGTCTTAATGTTAAAATGTTTTAAAATTCATTAACGTCCCAAAACCTCCTAAAACCTTTCAACATTACAACATTTAAACTTTCCAACTCATGTTAACACTAGATTGTAATTCTCTTTCTCCAATGCAATTGCAAAACTATTTGCAATATGCCATTGCGCCTAGGCCAATTTGTTTTGCCTCTACAATTGATGCAGATGGAAATGTAAATCTAAGTCCTTTTAGTTTTTTTAACATGTTTAGTACCAATCCACCGGTTTGTATTTTTTCTCCTGCTAGGAGAGTAAGAGACAATACAATTAAACACACCTTAGAAAACGTATTAGAGGTAAAAGAATGCGTAATTAACATTGTTGATTATGCCATGGTTCAGCAGATGAGTTTAGCCAGTACCGAATATGCCAAAGGCGTAAATGAATTTGAAAAAGCAGGTTTTAGTATGCTCGAATCGCATTTGGTAACACCACCAAGAGTGGCAGAAGCACCAGTACAATTAGAATGTGTAGTTAATCAAGTTATACCATTAGGTGAAAGCCATGGCGCTGGAAATTTGGTTTTGGCTGAAATAAAATTAATCCATATTAAGGAAGAAGTATTAGACAGCGAAGGGAAAATAGACCAAGCGAAAATTGATTTGGTTGCTCGTTTGGGTGGAGATTGGTATTGTAGAGTAACACCAGAGAGTTTATTTAAAGTTGCCAAACCACTTACCACTTTAGGTATTGGAGTTGATGCATTACCCGTGTCTGTGAGAAATTCGAGAGTATTAACTGGTAACGATTTAGGGATGTTGGGCAATATAGAAAATTTGCCAAGCGCCGAAGAAATTGACGCCATTCAATGGAATAGCAATGTAAAAGATATTTTAGATGCTACCATTGGTGATGCAACAAACCGAGAAAGAGAGTTGCACGAATTGGCGCACCAGTTGTTGGCCCTCGGGAACGTTAATGATGCATTAAAAGTTGTTCTGTTGTAATTTAATTCTAGATCAGGATAACAAATTAATCTTTTTTTTTAACGTTTGAATTTAGTGATTTTGCAGCTGCAGTTTCTTGCAAAGGCTTTTGTGATTTAGCCCTGATAGAAGCGAACACGAAGTAAAGCGGAGAGCAGGATTAGCGATAATTTGTGTAGAAAATTGCGCTTCAAAAAAAAACAGAAGCTTAATTTTTAAATTATTTATAGTTTATAAACTGGCTAATTTAATCGGAAATAGATTGCTAAGTAATTTTAGTTTTAAGCTCGAAAATAAAAACTATAATTAAGCATTACTTATTTGAATTTGGAATGATTTACTCAACAATGGTAACTGCTTTTAAGAAACGGTTTTTGTAATAACCCTCTAAATCAGTTATAGTTACACCTTTGGCTTTGCCAGATGATGAGTGTATAAACTTGATATTTCCTTCTTTATCGATAGAAGAAATAATACCTACGTGACCAGGGCTTCTTAATTTAGAATTTGTGCCCGTAAAAACCAATACATCGCCCACTTTGGCTTCTTCTAATTTTACTTGCTTGCCTTTTTTGGCAAAATCTACAGATGATCTAGCACCAGTAAAGCCGAAATTTTTAAACACATAACTTACAAAACCTGAGCAATCAAATCCTCTTTCTGGACTGGCAGATGCATATTTGTAACGTACGCCAAGTAAAGATTTTGCGAAATCCATAACTTGAGTAGCTTTTTGAGTAGCAGCATCAGGAATTTGACCTAAGATATTTGTAACTGCTTCCTGATATTGTTTTGGAAGCGATTTGTTTTCTTGAGCTTTACTAGTTAGCCCTAAAAACAAAAAGAATGAAATGATGAATAAGGTTTTCTTCATAATTTATATTCAAAGATAGTCAAAAAATTATCTTTGAGATAAGATGTTGATAACTTGTGTGTTGTAGATAAAATCAAAACTATGGTGTTGTAACTGCTACTGGCAAAATCTTTCCATTAAAAAATTTATGTCCCGTTTTAGCAAAATCTGCTACATATTTTCCCATTTCAAAGGCCATTACTGGGCTTTCATATCCTGGAAAGGCTGCCTCTAACATTTCTGTTTGTGCCGATCCTAAAGCCAAGCAGTTCACTTTAATGCCTTTATCTGCTAACTCAAACGCTAAACATTCGCTTAAAGTATGCAATGCTGCTTTACTTGCCGAATATGCTGCCAAACCTGGAAACTTTACACTCCCTTGAAAACCGCCCATACTGCCCACATTTACAATATGGCTACCACTCTGCATTAAAGGCACACATGCTTTAATCATTTTAAAGTGGCTCAATACATTAGTTTCTAGCATATTGGCTAAATCAGCTTCATTAGTTTCTAAAAAAGGTTTGTTGATTAAGCTCCCAGCGTTATTAATTAAAATATCAATTGTGCCTAAACGTTCTTGTAAAAAAGTAATAAGTACCTCATAATCATCGTTTACCAAATCAAAAGCTACTGGTAAAACGGTACAATCTGGATTAATTTGCTTAGCAATATCAAACAGCTTTTTCAGTTTGTCGGCCGACCTAGCAATACATAAAACTTTGTTTTTACTATCTAAAGAAAATTCTAAAGCAGTTTCAAATCCAATTCCGCTACTAGCGCCAGTAATTATTATATTCATTTCACAATCCGCAGCCGCGGAATTTTAAATTAATTATCAAATATTAATTTTCAGTAGTTGCTAATATTAGCTAACTCACCAAATAAATCAACCCTTAATCCTCTTCAGTAATTAACTGCGTAACCGGATTTGCAATTACATGTAAACCATCGTTTATTAACTTGGTATGATCTTGCTCTGTAGCTGCTTTCATTTCTAAATAAATACGCAATTCTTTCTCAAAAGCGGCATCAATGTTTCTATGATAAACAATCTCTAAAATTTCTAAAGTACAAAGCCAATCTGTACGATGTTTTGTTTTAAGCTCGTTAAAAATAGCTGGTAATTCTTCATATCCAGTTTCGTTTTCTCTGGCAGCTCTTACTTTTTGATATAAATTATGCAGACTTTTTGTCAACTCATCATAAATCACTTTGTGCGTAAGTTCGTGACTAATTAATGGAATTTCCTCATATGCATCTTTATCAGCTGCACCATTAAAAACCGAAACTATTTTTTCGCCAACTGCCATGTCGTAAATGCCCCAATCTGGCATAAATAACACATTGCCATTTTCCTCTTGCACAGTGCAATCTTCAAAAGCAATTAAAATCACTTTTTCATCGGCCATTAAAATATCCTTAACAATGCCTTTAACATTAATTCCACTTTCAAAAGTTAAATCAGCTTTACTAGCTTTTGCAACACCTAATAATTCAAGCTCTGCTAAAGTATGTAACTCTAAAGGCTTATCAATTCCCTTTAGTTTGCCAACTGGCGATGAAAATCCATCCTTATGGTAATCCTTTCCATGGCCACTTATTTGTTTTCCATTAAAAGCTAAGGCAGATTGTCCCGTAGTTTTTATAAAAGTTAATTCATCATTTTTAGCGATACCAACATCAGTAAAAACACCCGTAACCTGCAAGCCAGAGGTGTAAACTGCAGTACTTGGGTTTTTACATTCAATTGCTTTTAAAATACTTTCGGCACCACCACGTCTAAATGCCATGGTATCTGCAAAAGCTTCCAAAACATCAATTAAATTCTGAAAAGTTTCGGTAACAAATAGCTGCGGTTGCTGTTGCGTAATATCGTAAGCATAATTAATCGTATTTAAATCGTACCAAATCTTTTTTACATCTGGGTTCATACAGGTTGCACTTTCGCCAATAGACGAGAGCAAAGCTGCACCATAAATTTTTGGGTTTTCTAAAGTTCCAATCAAACCATATTCAACCGTCCACCAGTGTAAACGACCTAGCAAAGCCATTTCACTAGGCTCACCCATATTTTCTGCAATATATTTTAAATGCTTTTCGGCTGCGGCAATTTCTGCTTCATCAACACCATGTGCCTCTTTTAAAATTGATAATTTTCTAATGGCTTCGTATAACTCAAAATCTTTGCTGCTAAACATCGCCTTTGCGCCAATAGAACCAAAATAGCTTAAGTAATTATTGTAATCTGTATCAGCGATAATTGGCGCATGACCAGCACTTTCGTGTATAATATCTGGTGCAGGAGTATATTCAATGTGGTTTATTTGCCTAATATCTGCAGCAATTACCAAAACCCGATGAGCTTGGTATTCCATAAAGGCAGCAGGCGGAATAAAGCCATCAACCGTAACAGCACCCCAACCAATTTTGCCCAAACTGTCATTCATCGATTGCAAATCTGGAATATATTCTATACTCAAACCCGCTCTTTGCAAACCTTTGATGTAAGGATAAAATGCCACATGCTTTAAATAGCTATAGTTTTGGCGCATTACATAACGCCAAACCGCTTGGTCTACCGGCGTATATTTTTCGTAATGTTGCTCTACTATAAACTGCCTCAAGTGTTTAGGCAACTTGGCTACTTGTTGATTATTAAAATCATTAAAATCACTCATGATGCATGTGGATTGATTATGGCTAAAATAGCTTCTTAGAACTAGTATTCCAAAAAAACAGTTCCCTTTTACGCTAATATGATGAGTATCATTTTTATTTGAAAAGCAATTACAGCAGCTTTTAGGGCAAAGCAGTCCCGCCAACGCTTCAATCTTTTAACCCCTAAATCCCCTAAAGCGGACTTGGTTAAAAGGATTTTCCGCTATGTAGGGTTTAGATCACAAAATGTAGTGCCTTTAGGCTGGGTTGCTGGGTGTAAATGCCTAAGCACCAATATTGTAATTTGAGCTGGTAATAATGAATACTTTTACCCAATCATATTTTCGAGTTCAAGCTCCAACTTATCAAAGTTTTCCTCGTTTTTGTCAACTACATAAGGTTTAAGTTTGCTGCACTCTTTAGCTGTTTCAAAAAGCATTTTAAAAACAATTTTTGTTTTGTTTTCGGCTAAGCTTTCAAACGTAAAAAGGACTTGAAATAAGGGTTGAGAATGTCTTTTCCAAGCAATTAATGTAGGTTTTTCTATTTTGATAAATTCGCATTCGTTTGCATAATTTCCAACTTCTGGGCCATGCATTATAAAACTCCATTTGCCGCCAACCCTAAAATCAAATTCATTAAAAGTGTTGCTAAAACCCGCCGGCCCCCACCAGCTTTTTAAATGAGCCGGATTTGCGAACGCTTCAAAAACACTATCAATGTTAAAATTCACAGTCCTTGTGCTTACAATTTCACTTTCGGGTGTGGTTTGGGTTATTTCGGTTGCCATTATTATTGGTGGAATTATCAGGTAAATTTTAATGAGCAGAAACGGCCTTTAAACCAACAATGCTGCCTATTAAAGTAAAAATAAAAAATATCCTCCAAAAATTTGCTGGATCTTTAAAAACAAAAATACCCATTAAAACGGTGCCGACAGCTCCAATCCCGGTCCAAACGGCATAAGCGGTGCCAATTGGTAAAGTTTGGGTAGCTTTTACCAAAAGTAACATACTTATGGTAAGTGATACAAAAAAGCCGAGGTACCAATAATAAACGTCGTTGCCTGTTGCCTCTTTGGCCTTACCCAAGCAAGAGGCGAAAGCTACTTCAAATAGACCTGCAATAATTAAGATGATCCAATTCATGGTGTTGTATTTTAGGCAAAGATGGAAAATGTAAGGGGGATTTGGTAATTAATTTGAATTGTATGGATTCCGTTGAAGTCCGAAGAGGCTACAAAAAAGTCATACACGATATTTTAAATTCTCTCTTTCATCGCTGCGTTGTCTGTTTAAGCTTGCCTATAATTTCTTGCTTTGCGCAACTCATCTGATTTTACACGTTTGTAAACTAATATAACCCTTTATTTTCCCAATAATAAATTTATTTTGCAGGTATTGATTTATATCTATTTACCAGCATGCAACCTTAAATAGGAGCACTATTTTGGCATTTTAAACCTGATTGCAGCGATATACTTTTTGGTTGAATGGGTAAAACTTACGAAGTCTCCTAACAAATTAGAAAATAGAATTCGTAAGTTTTGTGGGGGCCAAAAAGATGTAGTGGAAAGCAGGAGCAAACCTTCATAGTTAGCAAGCGATTGCTTTGCAAAAAAAATTAAATCTTCGGCAGATCCTTTTTAACGCGAAACGTAAAATATTTTTGAGAGAAATAGCTAAATACTGCTAATAGTATTGTAATGAGTGCTTTAGCAATGGTTGGGTAGAATAAAAATCCTTCGACAAGAATTTTCATTAAGGCATAATTTAGCAAAATGTTAGTTCCATAAACGGTAGCGTATCTAAACAACTGTACGCGGCCTTTTAAATTTGATTGTGTAAAAACTAGGTATTTATTGAGCACAAAACCCACACAAAAAGTAACAGCAGATTCTAAAATTAGGGCGGCAATTGGAGCCGTTACTAAAAACCTATTTATGTGTACATCTTGCTGATTTAAAATGTAATTGTAAATGATATAATAACCAACTATACCTGTGGTAACGGTAATGCCGCCACTGGCCATGTACCTAAATGTATTTAACGAAAACCATTTTTTAAAGGGTGGATGAAAAAGATCTATAAAAGCTAAAATTGCTTTACGCATAAGGTTTAAAAAGAGGGGTGTTAACGATTGTTTTTTAACGTAAATGCTTAGCTAAAAATTGTGCTTATAAAACAATTGCGTGCTTTGTTCATTAAAAGCACGCAATTTAGGTATTGCCAATGGTATTTTAAAATCTGCTTAGCTTTATGGAGCAATAATGGTAAATAGGTAGGTGGCAAAAATTACCAAAAGAACTACACCTTGTAGCATATTGGTTTTGCCTGTTGCTAATGAGAGCATAATGGTAAAAAGAGATAATAAAAGTAAAACGGTTGCCTTCATGTCTATACCTAAAGTAATAGTCATGCCGGTTACCAATGCAACAATTGCAACTGCAGGAATGGTTAAACCTATACATGCCAGTGCCGAACCTAAGGCCAAATTTAAGCTGGTTTGTAAGCGGTTTTTACTAGCTGCATTGTAAGCGGCTAAGCCTTCGGGCAATAAAACTACCCCTGCAATAATTACACCTACTAATGATTTTGGCGCACCAGCTGTTACAATAGCAACTTCTATTTCGGGAGCTAATGCTTTAGCCAATAATACAACAATGCCTAAACAGGTACATAATAAAATGCTACTCGCTATGGTGGTGTATTTTGTTGGCGGTGCGGCATGCACTTCTTCATTACCAGCTTCTACTGGTGGTAAAAAGAAATCTCGGTGCCTAATGGTTTGGGTTAAAATATAAGCGCCGTAAATAATTAACGAAATTACTGCTACAAAACCCAATTGCACCGGACTATAAAATGGACCAGGAGTTGTTGTTGTGTAATTTGGTAAAATTAAGGTAAGAATGATAATAGCAGTTAATGCTACCAAAGAAACGCTAACTCCACTTAAACTGAAGCTTTGTTCGCGGTGTTTTAAGCCACCTACCAATAAACAAATGCCAATAATACCTGTAAATATGATCATTACAGCTGCTAAAACGGTATCTCTGGCAAGGGCAGTAGTTTCTGGTCCGCCGGTTAACATAAGTGAAACAATAAGCGCAACTTCAATTGCAGTAATAGCCAATGCTAAAATTAAGGTTCCGTATGGCTCCCCAACTTTGTGTGCTACTACTTCGGCGTGGTGTACAGCCGCCAAAACGCTGGCAATTAATAAAACCGTAAGTATAATTGTTGATGTGATTCCTAAATCACTAATTGGAGTTAAATAAGCGAGCCAAGCAAGAATGGGAGCGCCTATTGTCCATAATGGTAATTGTAGTTTTTTGAGCATAGTATAAATCTTTAATATTACAACGTTTTTAGAGCTGTAGTGTTTGCCGATTTCTTAAAATTCAAATTTTTAGAAGGATATTTTTGAATGTAAATGGATATTTACTTAGCAAATGTTGAGATGTATTGTGTTTTTGTAACTTAGTGTTTTATTAGCTATGATGAGGAAAAATCTAATTTTTACATTGGTTTTAAGTATTACTGGATTGATTGTTTTTGCACAATCAGATACATCAGCTTATAGCTTGCTGGCTAAAGAGATACAGAAAAAATATGCTCCAGATAAGCGAGCGATTTATGTTAACCTGCAAATTAAAGGGGATTCGGTTTGGTTAGAAAGTTCTTCCGAATTGGTTTTGCAAGAATTTGAAAAATTAAAACCAAGTACTAGTTTGATTAAATATACTTCAGTTTTACTGCCTAGCAAAGCATTAAATGGATTGGAATACGGAGTTTCTAACTTATCGGTAAGTAACAATAGGGCAAATCCGCAAAATGCAGCAGAGCTGATGACACAAATGATTTTGGGAACGCCGGTTAAAATTTTAAAAAAGCAAGGCGGATTCTATTTGGTGCAAACACCCGATTTATATTTGAGCTGGACTGATGGAAGTGCCATAAAACCTATGACCAAAACTGAGTTTGAAACCTGGCAATCTTCAGAAAAAGTAGTTTTTACTGCAGATTACGGCCATGCATATGCTTCTCCAAATTTTAATGGTATGAGGGTTTCTGACTTGGTGAGTGGAAATATTTTGAAGTTGATAGGAGCTAAGGGAAAAGTTTTTAGTAAAGTGGCTTTTCCTGATGGGAGATTAGGTTATATAGAAACTGCAAAAATAAAACCTTATCAGGATTGGGTTAAAAAGGAAAATCCATCGGCAAAAGATATTTTGGCAACAGCAAAAACCCTAATTGGTGTACCTTATTTATGGGGCGGAACATCTGTTAAAGGAGTAGATTGTAGTGGCTTTACCAAAACTGCCTATTTTTTAAATGGAGTTATTATTCCGCGGGATGCATCACAACAAGCTTTGGTTGGGCAAGCGATTGATGTTTTAGAAAATGATAGCATTAGCGTAGCCAAATGCCTTAAAAATTTAAAAGCTGGAGATTTATTGTTTTTTTCTGCCGCAAAGCGGAAAGGTTTAAATAGTGGTAGGGTAACGCATACCGCAATTTATATGGGTGAGGGAGAATTTATTCAAAGTGCTGGAATGGTTAAAATTAGCAGTTTAATACCAGCAGCTACAAATTATGATGCCGGACAAAGCACAACTTTGGTTGGCGCCAGAAGAATTTTAACGGAAATTGGCAAACCTGAAATTACTAGGGTTGAGGAACATGATTGGTATGGGAGAAAATAGAATGATTACCATTTATCATAACAATAGCTGCAGTAAAAGCAGAATTGCTTTAGCAGAATTAACAAAAAGCGGAGAAGATTTTGAGGTGGTAAATTACTTAGAACAGGTGCCAAGTATTGAACTTTTAAAAGAAATTATTTCAAAATTGGGTATCAAACCTTTTGAGCTGATTAGAACCACAGAAAATGTTTATAAAGATAAATTTAAAGACAAAACTTTGTCTGATGAAGAATGGATAGTAGCCATGCATGAAAACCCCATCTTGATGCAAAGACCAATTCTGGTTAAGGGAGATTTAGCGGTTATTGGTAGGAGTGAAGATGCTTTGGATGAGGTGATCTAAAGTGATAAATAATTGTTTTTACGAGTCTGAGCCTATTCGAAAACCAATAGGGCTACACAACCGATATCAAAATCATATTAAATTGTGGTAGTAGTGTAGGAGATATCAAACTTGCCTTCAGTAATAACTTTATTATTGGTCAAAGTACTATTGCTGTTTGGTGCAATAAAGTCAAAAATACCTTTTAATGTGGTTGCAGTAGAACTGGTAATTATTATTTTACCGCTTTTTACACCACTAGACGTAGCAAAAGAGCCGTTCTGAGATTGGTCTTCATTGTAGGCACCTTGCGCATCAATGTCAATTTCATAAGTTCCGCTGCCTTTAAAATCACGAATGACTAAACTAATTGCCTTATTGCCATTCGTTCCAGTTATTGTTAAAATATTGCCAACTGCAGCGCTTTTAATGTATGCACCTTGTCCGGTAAACAAGGTTACTGCACCATCAACCTTGGCAGATACATTTGCGTTTGTTATTCCTGTATTATTGGTTAAACTGATTACAAAGGTGCCTTCGGTAATGTTTTTTACTATTCCATTAGCATTTACACCGTTAAATTCAAAAGTACCTATTATTGCTTTGCTGCTGTAGGTCGTAATTTTTATGGTTCCAGTTTTAGCGATGTAATTGTTGTTTGTAGCATCGCCACTGGCTGCAAAATAAGTAGCTTCAGAAAGTAGATCGGCAGCATTATAAGTACCAAAGCCCTTAAAATTTTGAAAGTTAAAAACAAAAGCTTGTGGATTTTTTATGCCATTAATTTCCAAATCCATTTGGCCATCACTGTTTTTGTAAGTCTGACTGGATGCAAATTCGCATTCTACCAAAACCCCATCTACTTTTGCGCTCATTTTGGTAGTGTAATTTGGGGGTACTGTTCCACCTGGGCCAGAGCCTTCAACAAATACAATATCTTTTTGGCAAGAAGAAAAGCCAATGGAGCTTAATATTAAAAGCAGCAAAAGTGATTTTATGTTTTTCATTTCTTTAAAATAAAAAAACTGCTGATCTCTCAGCAGTTCATGTTACTAAGCCAATAAATTTCTCCAGCTAACTTTGCCTTCAATAATTGTGTGTAATTCTTTAATCTCAATACGTTGTTGTTCCATTGTATCTCTATGTCTAATGGTAACAGTATCGTCTTCTAAAGTTTGGTGATCAACCGTTACGCAGAAAGGAGTACCAATGGCATCCATACGGCGGTAACGTTTACCAATTGCATCTTTTTCTTCGTAAACACAGTTAAAGTCGAACTTCAGCTGATCCATAATTTCACGAGCTTTTTCTGGTAAACCGTCTTTTTTGGTCAAAGGGAAAATGGCTACTTTAATTGGCGCCAAGGCAGGGTGTAAACGCAATAACGTTCTGCTGTCTTGTTTGTCAGCTGTGCTTAAATCTTGCTCTTCAAAAGCATTAATCATGGTTAGCAAAAACATGCGGTCTAAACCAATTGATGTTTCGATAACATAAGGAACGTAATTACCATAAGGCTTACCTTCTTCATTCAAATCGTTATCAAAATACTGCATTTTTTTACCAGAATATTCTTGGTGTTGTGTTAAATCGAAATCAGTTCTACTGTGTATACCTTCTACTTCTTTAAAACCAAAAGGGAATTCAAATTCGATATCTGTAGCTGCATTTGCATAATGTGCCAACTTCACGTGATCGTGGAAACGGTATTTATCAGGCGATGTACCCAATGCTTGGTGCCATTTTAAACGAGCTTCTTTCCAGTAAGCAAACCACTTTTTATCTTCACCTGGGCGAACAAAAAATTGCATTTCCATTTGCTCAAACTCACGCATACGCATAATAAACTGGCGAGCAATTACTTCATTTCTAAAAGCTTTACCAATTTGTGCAATCCCGAATGGAATTTTCATTCTACCAGATTTTTGCACATTTAAAAAGTTTACAAAAATACCTTGAGCAGTTTCCGGACGAAGGTAAACTTCGTCACTTCCTTCTGCCATTGCGCCAAACTGGGTGCTAAACATCAAGTTAAACTGGCGAACATCTGTCCAATTTTTTGTACCACTCACCGGACAAGCAATTTCATGCTCT
The DNA here is from genome assembly GCF_059424425.1 of Pedobacter sp. GW456-11-11-14-TSB4. NCBI lineage: Bacteria > Pseudomonadati > Bacteroidota > Sphingobacteriia > Sphingobacteriales > Sphingobacteriaceae > Pedobacter > Pedobacter sp. GW456-11-11-14-TSB4. The sequence continues at coordinate 118,065 of NZ_JBWKZK010000004.1, read as the reverse complement.
TCAATTAAAACTTTTAATTGAGGTAAATCTTCAGCTGTTAAAGCGGCATCCATATCAGCTTGCAATTTTGCAGCTTTTTCTGTTTTGCCATCTTTTTCATAACGAGCAATTTTATCTTCCAATAACTGATCAGCACGGTAGCGTTTTTTACTATCCTTATTGTCAATCATCGGGTCGTTAAAACCATCAACGTGGCCACTTGCTTTCCAAACTTTAGGATGCATAAAAATTGCAGAATCAATTCCTACAATGTTTTCGTGCATCTGCACCATTGCTTTCCACCAGTAAGTTTTAATGTTGTTTTTTAATTCGGCACCTAATTGTCCGTAGTCGTAAACGGCACTTAAACCGTCATATATTTCGCTGCTCTGAAACACAAAACCGTATTCCTTAGCGTGTGATATTACATTTTTAAATTGTTCGTCGTTTGTTTTAGCCATAGTAACGCAAAGATAATAAAAATGTAAGATGTTAAGGGTAAGATGTAAAATGTATTGCGGAGTGTGTAAAAGCGCTTATCTCAGTAACAAATACTTTTTTAGAAACGCAATTTTAGTACAAAAAAAACTTTCTTCAGTCCCGCCCTCGCTACAATCTTTTTTGTGAATCATACAAAAGTCATCCGATAAATATTGACTATGTGCTCATATTCATCGGATGACTATTTTGGCAAAACAAAAAAGTATTTCCGCTAAGTCGGGTTTAAGTTACTCAGGCTTTTGCTACTATGTAGTTCTAGGCGTACAGCAACCCGTAATAGAATTACCGGCCTAAGTTAAATAAACGGGATAGTAGCGGAAATCCTTTTTGTGTTACGCTGAGCGTATGCCGATTTTATATCGGCAGCGTAGTTAAAGCGCACAAAAAGATTGAAGTGCATAGCCCGACTTACCTTAATAGAGTTCTGTTTTTGCTTTTTTAGAAAAAAAATAAGCATTTTAACCTAATCCCTTAACCAACTAACCAACTCAATATTTTTTATTACATTCGGTAATTTACTAAGCGTATACAAAATGAAGAGAATTCTTTCTATAGACGGCGGCGGCATTCGGGGTATTATACCAGGAATGATTTTGGTGGCATTAGAAGAAAAGATCCAAAAAGCAACTAAAAATCAGAATGCACATTTAATAGATTATTTTGACTTTTTTGCAGGTACAAGTACCGGCGGTATATTACTCTCTATTTTGCTTTGCCCTGATGATGAAAACCCACAAAAACCTAGGTACACTGCGAAACAAGCTTTAGATATTTACCTAGAGCACGGCGTTCAAATTTTTTCGGCTAACCGCTGGCGACGGTTTTTAGGCAAATTTGGGTTAGTGAGCGAACTCTATGATGCCACCATTTTGGAACGGATTTTAGATGGTTATTTCGGGAACAAAAAGTTAAGTGAGTTATTACGGCCTTGTATTATTACAGCTTATGATATCGAGTTGCGTAAAAATCATTTATTCAGACAACAGAAAGCCATTTCTCATGGCGCATCTCGAGATTTTTACATCAAAGATGTTTGCAGAGCTACCTCTGCGGCCCCAACATATTTTTCGGTTGCAGAAATTTTCTCATTAGCAAAAACACGATACCCTTTAGTTGATGGTGGCGTTTTTGCTCATAATCCATCCTTATCCGCATTGCTCGAAGTAATGAAAACTTACAAAACCTACCGAATTGATGATATTTGGATTTTATCATTAGGTACAGGTTTATCAAAAATATCTTATCAGTACGAAGATTTTAAAAAGAAAAAAGCAATCTCAATTGGCCCGGCCTTGGTAGATATAATGAGTAGCAGCTCTGCAGAAAGCAGCAATTATTTTCTAAAGCAATTATTTCGTTCGGTAAACGAGGTTAATAATTATATCCGAATTGATCCAAACAACCTTTCTTCTATCAACTCCTCAATGGATGCGGCAACGCCATCAAATATTCAAAAAATTGTATCATTAGGTGACAAATTAGTGAGCGAAAATGAGGAATTATTAGATCGAATTGTGAAAAATCTGATTGAAGATAAAAAAGCAAAAGAGGAAGTATCGGTGTGGAGCTTTTTAAAACGATAGCATCACATTAATTACAATTTAATTTAATACAAAGGATTAACTTTGCGGTTCAAAACAGATCACGTGAAGCATATTAAGTTTTTATTGTTATTTCTTGCCATTGCAGGCATTTCATTTATCGGGCCAACAAAACATCATTACATTAGTTTTAAAACGGCTAAAGAATTTCGTTTATTTTTAAATCGAGAAACAGCTAATTTTCCATTAATTAGTGCGCACCGCGGTGGCCCAATGCCGGGCTTTCCTGAAAATGCAATTGAAACTTTTGAAAATGCAACAACTTATCAGCCAGTAATTATTGAGTTTGATGTGGCTTTAAGCAAGGACTCTGTTTTAGTTGTAATGCATGATGATAAATTAGACAGAACAAGTACTGGTACCGGGCCAATTGGCGATTATACCTATGCAGAGTTGCAAAAGTTTACTTTAAAAGATAAAGCTGGTAAGGTAACTTCATTTAAAATACCAACTATTGAACAAGTTTTAAATTGGGGCAAAAATAAGGTGATTTTTACTATCGATATTAAGAGAGGTGTTCCGTATGCTAAAATTATCGAAGCTGTGCGCAAAACCAAATCTGAAACAAACGCTATCATTATCACTTATAATGCAAACCAAGCAGCCGAGGTACACAAGTTAGCGCCAGATTTAATGATATCGGCCTCTGCCAGAAAACAAGAAGATATTGAGCGTTTAAATCAAATGGGTGTTCCGAATAACAGAATTGTGGCTTTTGTGGGTACAGCAGCACCAGATCAAACCGTTTATGAATATTTGCATAGCAAAGGTATTAGTTGCATTTTAGGTTCAATGGGCAACTTGGATCGCAGTGCGATAGCTAATCCAAGCCAAAAAGTTTATGAAAAATTATTAGCCAATGGGGCAGATATGATTTCTACGGATGAATTGGTATTGGCCGGTAAAGAATTTGATAGCTATAGAAATGAGAAAAAGCTTAAATTTGCTAACCTAAGCATAAAGTAAATTGAGCATCGTTGTAAAAAAATTAGTTAAAAAATTCGAAAGCCAAATCGCAGTAAATGAGATTAGTTTTGAGGCTAAACCAGGAAAAATTTTAGGGTTTTTGGGGCCAAATGGTGCAGGTAAATCTACCACCATGAAAATGCTAACTTGTTATATGAGACCAACTTCCGGCGATGCTGAAATTTGTGGCAAAAGTATTTTAACTGATGAATTAGCGGTAAAAAAGTTAATCGGATATTTGCCAGAAAATACACCTTTGTATAACGAGATGTACATCCGCGAATTTTTAATTTTTGTTGGCGAGACTTACCAAATTTCTAATCTTAAACATAGGGTAGAAGAAGTTATAAAACAAGTAGGTTTAACACCAGAACAGCATAAAAAAATTGGCACCTTGTCTAAAGGTTACAAACAACGTGTAGGTTTGGCTCAGGCAATCATCCATAATCCCGAAGTGCTAATTTTAGACGAACCTACATCTGGCTTAGACCCTAATCAATTGGCAGATATTAGAACTTTGATTAAAAACCTTGGTAAAGAAAAAACCGTAATTATTTCTACACACATTATGCAAGAAGTTGAAGCGTTGTGCGACGAAGTAATCATCATTAGCAAAGGTAATATTGTCGCAAATGATACGCTACAGGGGTTGAAAGAAAAAAATAAGACGGCAACATTAGAAGATATTTTTAGAAATTTAACTGCAAATTAGATGAAAATTAGAACGATACTTACCTTTCTTTGCTGTGTTTTTATCTTCACGAAAAATAATGCTCAAATTAGCACTATTGGCATTGGTCCAGAATTAAATGTACCTACAGGTAATTCATCAAATATCAGCTCGATTGGGGCTAGCGCAGCATTAAAAGCAGAATTTAGTCTTTCACCAAACACCGGGTTAACTTTAAATGGTGGCATCACGAGTTTTTTGGGTCGTAATTATTTTGGCATCCGCACACCAACAGAAACTGCTGCTCCGCTAAAGGCAGGTTTTAAATATTACACTTCGCCTAATTTTTATGTTGAGGGACAAGTTGGAACAAATATCCCCATTTCGGGTCATGGTAAGGCAGGTTTCGTGTGGTCGCCTGGAATTGGCACCTATTTAAAATTGCGAAACTCTGATAACCTATTAGATGTGGGTTTACGTTACGAAGGCTGGTCTAGTAGAAGAACAATATCGGCTACAAATACCACTTTTAGTACTTTTAGCTTTATTGGTTTAAGATTTGCATATGCGTTCAATCTAAAAAAATAACCTGTCAATACTACCATTTCTCATTTGTCAAGCCAATGTAGCAATTAAAAACAGGTTTTAATTTAATCAATTGATAACCATTTTGTTAGTTTTTAAGCTCTTGCAGCTATCCAAATAATTCCTCCTAGTTGTAACGATTGGCAAACTTGTTGTGTCTAAAGATTTAATTAATTTAAATTTAATTTAACAAAAACACAATGAAAAAATTATTATTATCATTAGTATTAGTTGCAGGTTTAGGTTTTGCAGCAAGCGCACAAACAGAAGGTGCAGTTAGAAAATTAAGTGTAGGAGCTGAATTTGGTTTTCCTACTGAAAGCGGGTCACAAGATCAATTATTTGCAGGTGGTTCATTACAATTTGAACAACCAATTGCAAAAGCATTAAATTTAACTTTATCTGCAGGTTATTTGGCTAATATGATAACTGGGGATACAAAAGATGCATTTGAGGTATTAGGTTTACCAACAAGTATTGGTTATATTCCATTAAAAGCTGGTGCTAAATATTATTTCGGTGGTAACTTTTATGGTGCTGGTGAAATTGGGGCAGCTGTTAGTACAGAAGACGGAATTGGATCTTATTTCGTTGTTGCACCAACATTGGGAGCATCTTTCTCAGTATCAGATAAATCTAGCTTAGATTTTGGTGTTCGCTACGAAAACTGGTCGAGAGATAATGGCTCTAGAGGTTTTATCGGTTTACGTGCAGCTTTTGCTTTCGGTTTATAAGCGTTAGAGAAATAGATGAAATAAAAGTCTCGGCAATATTGTCGAGACTTTTTAGTTTTATAGATATTGCATAACTTCGGCATCATTAATCGCATTGCATGTACGCAGTTTTTAAACGAGAGTTATTTAGTTTTTTAAATTCATCAGTGGCCTACATCACCATTGGTATATTTTTATTGGCTTGCGCCATGTTGCTCTGGTTTTTTCCAGAAACTTCTATTTTAGATTATGGTTATGCAGAGCTGAATGGCTTTTTTAGTCTTGCACCATTTTTATTCATGTTTTTGATACCTGCCATTACCATGCGTTCTTTTGCAGAAGAACGTAGAGAAGGAACCTACGTTATTTTGGCAACCAAACCTTTAACTGCGTCTCAAATTATATTAGCAAAATATCTTGCTTGTGTAGTTTTATTGTTGTTTGCGTTATTGCCAACACTTATTTATTACTACAGCATTTACCACTTAGGTTTACCCAAAGGTAATATAGATAGTGGAGCAGTAATAGGTTCATATCTAGGCCTGTTTTTATTAGGAAATGCATTTACTGCCATCGGTATTTTTGCTTCTTCAATAACAAAAAATCAAGTCATCGCATTTGCGGTAGCTGTATTTTTATGTTTTTTCACTTTCAGTGGATTTGAATCCCTCGGACAGCTTTTCGAAATGCAAACCTTAGGTGTTATTCTAATTAATTTAGGCATCACTGAACATTATCAATCGATAAGTAGAGGAGTTTTAGACACTAGAGATTTAGTTTATTTTATCAGCTTTGCGTTGGTGTTTTTAGGTTTAAGTAGGTTAGTAATAGGAGGTAGGAAGTGGTAGATTTTAAAACTCAAGAGCGAAAGTTAAATGCTTATCTAAAAATGTTTGGGTTAGTAATCATTTTGGTATTATTCAACCTAGCCTCAACTTATTTTTACACCCGCATCGATTTTACTAAAGAAAAGCGATACACCTTAAATAGTAAAACAAAAGATATTTTAGCCAAAACAGATCAAGATATTACCATCACGGTTTTTTTAGATGGAGAAATACCGAGTGCTTTTAAAAGGTTGCGCAATGCCACAAAGGATTTGTTAAATGATTATAAAGCCTACTCAAATGCCAATGTAAAAATCATTTTTCAAGATCCCTTGGATGGGGTGCCAGCCAATGAGCAACACACATTGATTAAAAGCTTACACGAGATTGGTATCAATCCGATTGCAGTTAACATTAAAAGTGATGCTGGTTTAACACAAAAAATTATCTTCCCGATGGCATTAATTGATATTAATGGCAAGCCGATGGCGGTAAATTTATTGCAAAAAGCTGGCGGGCCAGCAACTGATTATGAAACTAATATCAATAGTTCTATACAAAATTTAGAATACTCATTTACATCAGCTATTAAAAGGTTGCAGAAAGGCTATAACGCTAAAATTGCATTTACCGAAGGGCATGGTGAATCATCAAATCCTCAGTTTTACGATGCAGTTAATAATACCCTTGCACAAAATTTTTATGCAGGTTGGGTAGATTTAAAAGTGATAAAAAAACAAGGTTTAGATGATTTGGATGTGCTTTTTATTGCCAAACCACAAACTGCTTTTAGCGAATTAGAAAAGTATAAAATTAATTATTTTGTAATGAAAGGTGGCAAATTGGTTTGGTCTATAGATCAAGTAAATGCCAATTTAGATAGTTTGCAAAAGCGGCCACAAATTATGGCAACGAATAATCAATTAAATATTGATGATATGTTGTTCGAATACGGCGCTAGAATAAATTATAATTTAATTACTGATGTAAACTGTGCAGCTATTCCGGTGGCTACCAATAATCCAGGTGAGCAAGCCCAAATTGATTTGGCACCATGGATTTATTATCCAATTTTTTTACCTGATACGGCTAGTGCAATTGTTAAAAATATTGATGGTATCAAGTCGCAATTTGCAAGTACAGTTGATATTATTGATGTACCGAATGTTAAAAAGACCGTAATTCTTCAAACCTCGGCTTACAACAAAGTTTTTGATACACCAAAAATGCTGTCGCTACAAATGCTGGCGCAAGAACCAAAACAAGAAGAATATACCAGCACGCCAAAAACTGCTGGAGTTTTATTAGAAGGAAGCTTTAAATCGGTATTTTTAAATAGACCAGTACCTGCTGGTATTGATGAAGAGTATAATTTGCCCGCAAGCAGTAAGCCTACTAAAATGATTGTAATTGGCGATGGAGATATTTTTACTAATCAATTCAGTCAAACTGAAAATTCAATTTTCCCTTTGGGTTTAGATAGATATGCCCAGCAAAATTATGGCAATAAGGCATTGCTTTTAAACATTGCCGATTATTTTACAGATGACGATAACCTCATCGCCCTGCGCAACAAAGAATTAAAAGTTAGGCTTTTGGATAAAACATTGGTACGTGCCGAAAAATTAAAATGGCAATTAATAAATACACTTTTACCTTTGGCATTGTTAATATGTTTCGCAATTTTTCAACATTATTACCGCAAGCATAAGTATGCAAAGTAATTTTTATATTTTTGATGATATACAAAACCAACTATGAGATTTATAGTATCAACTTCCACGTTATTAAAACATTTACAAACGGTTAACGGTGCATCTAGCAGCAGTACAGTTTTGCCAATATTAGAAAATTTCTTATTCGAAATTAAGGATGGAAATTTGACCATCTCTGCTACCGATTTACAAACCAGCATGACAACCTCATTGCCAGTTGAATCTAAAGAAGAAGGAAAAGTTGCTGTTCCATCTAGAATATTATTAGATACCTTAAAAACACTACCAGATCAGCCAATTTCTTTCAATATTGATGATAGTACATTTTCTATTGAGATTAGTGCTGGTGATGGTAAATATAAATTAAGTGGCGAAAACGGCGATGATTTTCCTAAAATCCCGGTTGTAGAAAATGCATCTTCTGTTAATTTGCCAGCTTCGGTTTTAACTGAAGCTATTGCCAAAACCATTTTTGCAGTTAGTAATGATGAGTTAAGACCAGCGATGACAGGTGTTTATTGTCAGCTATCTCCTCAGCATATTACTTTTGTAGCTACAGATGCTCATAAGTTGGTTCGTTACCGTCGTATGGATGGCAAGGCTGATAAAGCATCATCATTTATTTTGCCTAAAAAAGCTTTAACACTTTTAAAAGCTGCTTTGCCAAATTCTGATGTAAATGTTTCTGTTGATTATAACGCAACTAGTGCATTTTTTAAATTCGAAAATATCAATTTGGTTTGTCGCTTAATTGATGAGCGTTACCCAGATTATGAAGCGGTAATACCTGCAAATAACCCTAATAAATTGGTTATTGATAGAGCTTTGTTTTTAAATACTTTACGCAGGGTGGTAATTTTTGCAAATAAAACTACACATCAAGTGCGATTGAAAATTAGCGGAAGTGAATTAAATATTTCATCAGAAGATTTAGATTTTGCAAACGAAGCGCATGAGCGTTTAAGCTGTCAATACGAAGGTGAAGATTTGGAAATCGGCTTTAACGCCCGTTTTTTAATTGAGATGTTAGGTAATTTAAGTGGTGAGGAAGTTACTTTAGAATTATCAACCCCTAACAGAGCTGGTTTATTAATACCTCAAACTAATGATGAAAACGAAGATGTTTTGATGTTAGTGATGCCTGTTATGCTTAACAATAGCTACTAATCAGTTAACAGTTTTCTGTCAACGGTTTTTAATTTAATATAATTTAAAGTGGCTTGGTTTTTCCAAGTCACTTTTTTTTTAAGTTCTCGTCACCCTGAATTTTTCAGTAGCCCATATTGATTTTAGCCTTCAAGAGAGCTTCGCTGTTTATTTCAGGGTCTGTAATGCTAACAGATGCTGGAATAAATTCAGCATGACGACTGAAGACCTAGCAAAAATTATCTAATTACAATCATATTTTAAAAATTGCTCCGTTATCAAAACGATATCCTTACTTTTGTAAAAAAAAATATAAACACATTGGAATTTTTCGATCTATTATTACAACTACTTACAAATACAAAAGATACCTTAGAGCAGATTATGCAGGAGTACAGAACCTGGACTTATCTGATTTTATTCATCATCATTTTTGCAGAAACTGGCTTTGTGGTTACTCCATTTTTACCGGGTGATTCGATGCTTTTTGCAGTTGGTGCACTAGTTGCGGGCAATGGAACTGGTTTAAATATCTGGTTCATGTTAATCATTTTAATCATTGCAGCAATAACTGGTAATACCTTAAATTATCAATTGGGTAAATACTTCGGTATTAAAGTATTTAAAGAGAATAACAAAATTTTGAAGTTGAAATACTATCATCAATCACACGAGTATTTCGAAAAGCATGGTGCCAAAGCGATCGTATTTAGTCGCTTTTTACCAATTATTAGAACAATAGCTCCATTTGTAGCCGGTGCAGCAAGAATGTCATTCGGTAAGTTTAGCTTTTACAACGTTGTAGGTGGTGTGGTATGGATTGCAAGTTTACTGTTTGCAGGATATCTTTTAGGTAAAATCCCATTTGTAGAAAAGAATTTTGAGATTTTAGTATTAATTATTGCTGTAGGAACATTTTTGCCAGTAATCTACGGTGCATTAAAATCTTTATTCTCAAAAAAACCAATAGAAAAACAAATAGAAGAAGAGATTAAGGAAGATTAGTACTGCACACGTCATATCGAACGCAGCGCAGCGAGGAGATATCTTAAAGCATGTGTTAATCGCATTATGATGACGCTCTATTAGAACTGATTTTAAAGATTGGAAGGCTGAGTGATATTTTGTGCGGTCATCATTCCCGTGAAAACGGGAATCGTAATGCTATAGTAGGTTAATTATCGTCCCCATTAAACGCATTACGATGCTCAGTCACTTGTCCCGAGTTTATCTCGGGAAGCTGAGCATGACGAAACTACCAAATTTAATTCTCCTTATGCTTTTGAATTTTTAATTCTGATACAGCCTCATGACGATTTTTTTATTAATTAGTATTTATCTACTAACCGAAATAGGTAAATGGTTATTTGTAAAAATGTTCTCTAATTCTCTCTACCAATAATATTACCTTCTTTATATTTTTTTTCGGTTTGTTCTGCCCATTTTTTCTCTTCAGTATCAATTTCTGTTTTAATTAAATTTTTTAAAGTTGGCTGACCAGCATCTACCCAAGCAGAAAACCAATACGAGCCAATTGATAAGATAGCAGCACGCATTTGCTTCTCAACCATGCCATTCATTTTATCTTGATAAACTTTTGAGTAAGCCTCTGAATACTGCTTAAGGACAACATTGTTTCGCTCAGAAAAACTAAATTTTTGATCAGATGGAAAAGTTTTATTCAGCTCTGCTTCAAATAATAAAACACTATCTAACAAGCTATGAGAATGTTTAACAACTTTCCATGCAGCTTTTAATGGATCATCAATGTATGCAGCTTTACCGACTACAAAGTTATATTTTCCGGCAAAAAGTTCTGGTATTCTACTTTCCCAAAAGGCATGTATGCCATGTTGATTGGTGAGTTGACCATTATGGTTATGTGTGGTATGCAATGGTACATGTGCATCACCAATATAATGACCTAAATCAGCAGAGTATTTTAAAATCTTTAAGGAATCGTGCGTTTTAAAAGCTTTAACTAAACTGTAATAAGTTCGCTGAATTTGCCAAGGAACAATTCCACTTTCATTTAATTTCTTTTGTCCATATTTTAGTAGAGCATCATTAAACTTTTCTGGAATACTATCAATATTTTCTTCATAATTTTCCACATCTAGGTAATGTCGCGGTGCCTCTAAAGTATCGATATATCTTCTCTTATCAGGATCTACTGCATGCTCTATAATATATTTGTTAGCATTTTTATAGAAATTAGCCATATCACTTGGCAGGGTAAAAATGGCCAATTGATTAATTCGCCGATGCGCAAAAAAGCCCCAAGAAGTACAGAAAATAAGAGGGATGATTAACAAACTTAACTTTGCTAATCTTTTCATAATTTGAATATAAAGAAAAAGGCTTTTGATACAAAATATCAAAAGCCTTTCATCACCAAATTTATTTTTGGGTTATGCTAGTTTATTAATCGTAAAAATTTACATGTCCAGTTTCTACATCGTATAGGCCGCCTACAATTATCAAAGCGCCTTGGTCTTCTAATTCTTTAATTACAGGACTTTCTTTTCTAATTCTTTCAATAGTTAAATGAACATTGTTTTCTGTTACATTTTTAACAAATGTTACATTAGAACCGTCTCTTTGTTCAGCAGTAGTTTTTTCTTGATCAATTGCAGGTTTTATTTTATGGAGCAATGTAGTTAGGTGGCCTAATTCTACATGGTTACAAGCTCCAACTATAGCTCCGCATTTGGTGTGGCCTAAAACAACAATAACTTTCGTTCCAACTACTTTGGTGGCAAACTCCATACTACCTAAAATATCTTCGTTTAAAATATTACCAGCTATACGGATACTAAAAATATCTCCTAAACCTTGATCGAAAACTAACTCTGCAGAAACACGGCTATCAATACAGCTCAAAATGGTTGCAAAAGGAAATTGGCCAGCAGCAGTTTCATTTACTTGTTGCAATAAATTTCTATTTGCCTTAAGATTATTTACAAATCTGTGGTTACCTTCTTTTAATATTTCTAGGGCAGTTTGCGGTGTTAAACTGTTTTGGGTTTCTTTTGAATGTGTATACATAAAAATTTATTTTTATAGTTTATAAAATATAATAAGTTTCTGGTTGTGAAGTAGTTATTTCTTCTTTGTCACCAATAAGTTGTTTAATATTTATTTCTATGGTTTGTGCAATAGCGGTCATTGCTGTATCAGTTGGCCTATTGATAAAAGGATCTTGCAAGTGTGTTGAAGATTTTTCTAAAAGGAAAAAAACACTCGAAATAGTAACCAAAAGTGGGATTTCAAAATAACTTTCAATACCTTGAAGAGCGATAGAAAAAGTGATCACAAATAAATAGATGAAAAGATGCAAAAATAATCTATATGTAATTGGAAAAATAGTATTCTTGATGCTTTCTGCCATACCCATTGCATTAGATAGGTTTACAATTGTATTATCAAGTTGAATTTGGCCAGTTAGCGGTATTGCATTTTCTTGTCTTAATTGCGTTATTTTTAAAGTGTTTAACTGCATTAAAGCTAAAGGCTTATGTATCTGATTTTCAATGTGAGTTAAATCTTCGTAACTAATTAAGTCTTTTATGTTTTCTGTGGGATTGAGCTCTCGTAAATTTTGTCCGAGTGCGTAACACCAAGCAATGTGTCTGTAAGCGATTTCCTTAATTTCTAAATATTTCTCTTTAACCACATAAGCTTGTAGCTGTAGTACAAAGTTTCTACTCTCATTTACAATAGTTCCCCAAATTTTTCTGGCCTCCCACCATCTATCGTAAGATTGATTTAGCTTAAAAGAAAGTACAACAGATATGGCAACGCCAATAAACGAAGGTATTACCACTGGTAAAACAGGGATTACTTTTGGAAATGTTGCAGTTAAATAATTTACCAATAAGCCAATTCCAAGCACATAAGCTACATCAAATTTTATTTTGTTAAAAATATATGGAATTGGAATTTTTTTACTGATGAGCATGCTTTCACTTTTGTACTATAAAGATATAAAATCCAACAATCATTAATAGTGTTACTATTACATATAATTGTAAAATTGTTTTATTAATTGTTCTGCTATCCTAAAACAAATAATTGCTAACTTTGTGTTAAATTTAAATGGCTATGGAGTTTCAAGTGAAATTTGATATCAATGAGCGGATTTATTTAAGAAATCCGGAGAATAGTGAAGTAGGAAAACTGATGATCAAAAAAGCCATTGATTTAATTTACACTTTGGGCTTTGAGCAATTTACGTTTAAGAAATTAGCTGTAGAAATTAACAGTACTGAGGCTACTATTTACAGGTATTTTGAGAACAAGCACAGATTGTTGCTATATATACTTAATTGGTATTGGAGCTATATGGAGTTTCTGCTCACATTTAAATTAGAAAACGTAAGCGATACTAAAGAGCAGTTAAAAAGTATTGTGCATTTGCTTACCCATGAGCTGGCAGAAAGTACTGGTCAGTTTGATTATAATAAAAAGTATATAAACCAGATTGTTATTGCAGAAAGCAGTAAGGTTTATTTGGTTAAAGAGGTAGCTGAAATTAATAAGAATGAAGTTTTTAAGCCATATAAGGATTTATGTGCTAAAATAGCTGAGGTAATTTCTGCCTACAAGCCTAGTTATAAATATCCCAGATCGCTTAGCACAACTTTAATAGAAACCTCTCACCATCAGCAATATTTTAGCGTAAACCTACCTAAGCTAACAGATGCAAAAGCAAAAAATGATACTGAATTTACAAGCGTATTTATTGAAGATTTTTTATTTAAGGTGTTGGCTTAATTGATTAATGCATTAATTTTTTGCCATAGTTCATTGTCGAAACCAGAAAGTGCAAAATTTGGGTTTGATGGATCAGAAGCATTACCCATTCTTACAATTACCATTTTTTTGCTAGGTATTACATAAATACGCTGATCTTCTGCGCCCATAGCTGCATACATATCTGATGGAGCATTTGGCACTAAACTACCTTGATAAACTGTTTGCGAACCTGGCACCATGTATTTCGATTTCCCATTTAACCACCACAAATAACCATAAGATTGATTAATGTTTTGTGAGGTGCTGATACTTTCGTTGAAAAAATTTTCATTGATGATTACTTCGCCGTTCCATTTACCTTTGTTTAGTGCTAGTAGGCCAAAACGTGCCATACTGCGGGTATTGCTATGGTAAATCTTAAAAATTAAGCCGTTATTCCAAAAACCTTCAATGCCAATTTTATTTTTAAGCTTGGTGTTAAAATAGTTTTCAAAATCTTGCTTACTTGCTGAGCCAACAACATCCATTAATCTCTGAAAAACATTATGGTATGACCATCGTGTACCAGCATCTGCTAGATAATTTAAATTGGCTTTAATCACCAATTCTTTATCATCGCTAATACCTGAAGTCATGGTTAGCAAATTTTTTGAGGTTATTAAATTTTCTTTATCCAAAGGCTCACTAGTCCACCCGTTACCTAAGTATTGAGAAACTTTAGCATCTATATTTAATAAATTTTCTTGCTGGGCTATACCAGTTGTAGTGGCTACTAATGTTTTACCTGCACTATTCCATTGCCAAGTTGTGGCTGCAGTATGTCCGTTAAAATACTCTTCTACCACAATTCTACCGTTAACCAAAATCAAAAACGATTTGGTATTTTTCTGTTGCAAGTATTCCCTTAAAGGTTGTAAAGCATTTTGGGTCCAATTTAGGCTTGTTATGCTTGTAGTTTCCCAATTTGCGTTGGCATTTGCCGGAAAATACATTGTTTGGTTTGGCTCACTAAGTGGGTTGTTGTTCTTTTTGCTACAGCCAACAAAAAAAAATATCAATAACATAAAATAAGGATGTTTCATGATTTGAGCAGTTTAAATGTCCATTTATTCATGAGACTAAACAAATCGCGAAACGTTTAATGCTACTTTTTTACGTTTTTTTGCAAAACTTTAACATGTAAACTCAAACAATTTTTATAGAAGGAATATTTATTTGCTTAAATAATCATAAACCTTATCTATTATATTTCCACCCTTTAAATATACATCTGGAATTAAACCTTCACCATCAACTGAAAAACCTTTGTCTAACCATAAATACCTAGCTATTGGTAATCTTAAACTAATTATAGGGCAACTCATTTTATAATTCACTACATTACCGTAATCCATCATACCTCCAGAATTAGTTCCAAAAACCTTCACTTTATCACTTTGTTTTGCTATAAGAGTGAACAACTCGCCACTGCTTACTGTATTTTTGCTGATAAGTATCCCAATTTTTTTTGGGAATTCTGCGCTTACAGTAAATGTTAAAGTATCGGTAGGTTTGTTGCTCCTATTGTACATTTTTCCAAAATTATTTTTCATGGTACTAAATAATTCGTCAAATTTTTTCTTTGTACTATCGCTAGCATTTTCGTAGGTATATTTTACAAAACTATTGTACCATAAATTGAAATTGCTTTCAGTCATTCGCATTTCGGTATTGTATTCAACAATAGGTTTTGTGTACATATATTTCATCAATTGCATACCAACTTGATAATCTCCACCATCGTTATCTCGTAAATCAATAATCCAGTTAGGAATTGTAGTAAGTTTAGATTCATGTTTTTTTAACAAATAAGCTAATTGATCATAGGAATCACCATAAAAGTTAGGGAAGGTAAAAACAGCTAAATCATTTTTAACGAAGCTAAGTTTAGGAGCTTGCTCATCTTTCATGATTTCGTATTCCTTAATATCTCTTTTAACTGGTGTTAAAGGAAAAGTCTTCTCATAAAATACAACATCAAAATCCAAAATATTATCAACTAATTGAATTTTATGGGTAGACATTTGCTCTTTGTAACCATCGTAAAATATGCCATTATAATCCTCCCCAGTCGCATTAATGATCAATTTTACATCACCTTCTTTCCAGTTTTCATTGCTTGATGAAAGAACTACCGCATGATATAAATCATTTTTAACTTTTATAACCGCGAGTTTATAACTGCTACTTTCATAAATGCCCTCAATTTGATGTAGATTTTTACTTTTTAAATATTCATTTATTTCATTAGTAGTTAAGTTAGATTTTAGAATTTCTATTGGTAAATTTTGCTCTTTACTTGAAGTATTTGCATTAACTGGCTTTGCTTTATTGAAACGAATTGATAGATGTTTATCTTTATAAAAGCCTATCCACGCTTTTATATTTGCGTAACAAGTGCTGTCGTTTGTAATGGTTTTTGCCTTTGTGAGATAGTTGTCGCTCCAATTTTGATAGGCTAATTTATTTGTAGCAGTAACTTTATCTTGCCAACCAGGATAATTTTGTTCAACAATATTTTTTATTTCTTTAAACGTGGTTTCGCAATTGCAGTTTTGGCTGTATGATTTTGCTGTAATTGAGACTGTGAGTAAGAGTAAAAGTAAAATTTTCATAAAATGATTATTTTTTAAATGAATTACTTTATCGATTAATTTAGATTTGAGCTTGTTGAATTATTTATGAATAAAAAAATAAAATTTATCAGCACCAACAATGTTCTTTTATCATATTAGGCTTTGACCGATTTTTTTACTGCTCTAATGCACATGAACGCAGGAAAGTTGTTTAATTCTTTATAATGCCTAGGGTCTGCATTTTCAAATTCTTTGGTAGGTTTAGGTTCAACTAGTTTATCAATGTAAAATCCATTTTCTGTTAACGGATTTAAACATTCGCCTAATGATCTTCTATAACTATTTACCTCAATTGGCTCGCCAAAACCTCTCCAAGTGCATTTAACTTGTTCTGTTTCGAAGTATTTTTTTGATTTAAAAAAGTTAAAATCGTTAAAAGGATGCTCAATTGAAATGACAAGGGTTCCATCTTTTTTTAAAACTCTATTAAATTCCTTAATGGCAGGTTCCCAATCTTCTAAATAATGTAATGCTAAAGCGCACAACACAATATCATGACTTTCATTTTCAATTTTCTCAAACGGGGTTGATAAGTCGTGAACAAAAAAATATCCTTGGTTTTGATTTCTCTGGATTGCCAATTCTACCATTTTCGGGCTGATATCATAACCAATTACATTTGCACCTTGCGCAATTAAAATTTCAGCATATTTACCTGGTCCGCAAGCTGCATCTAAAACATTTTTACCGTTTACATTTGGCAATAAGGCTAAGGTGTTCGGTCTATCATAATAGGCATTATGCGGTTTATGATCTATAAGTTCATCGTATTTAACAGCCATTTTTTCGTAAGCGGCAATTACTTTCTCTTTAATCATTTGGTTTATTGTTAATGTATTGAGGTAATTATTCCTAAACTACAAAAAAGGAACAAAAATTTTATGCGGTTTGGTGCTGCTGTATGATATGGAGCACAAAATTTTGTAAAATAAACCCGGTTGAAATGGAAAGCCCCAATGTTTACCGAGCATCGGTATCAAAACATTGGGCTTGTAATGTAAAACGGGGCTGCATTAAGCTATATTTTACAGGTTTTGATTTTCTAATTTTTAAACTCCAAATTGAGCTAAATGATGATTTAAGTGCTTTTGGAACATGTTATTCCATTGAGCAGCAGTTAATTTGCCAAATGATAATGATTCTCTTCCTTCGAAATAGTTAGCGCCTAATTTAAGTGTTTTATCTAAGTAGCCAATTAAACGAGCTTTTTCTTTCTCGAAATCTTTAGGGTCGGTAATTATAAAAGCAGGTGCAGTTTGGCTATTTTTTTTGTATGGTTTATTACCAACAACTTGCTCTTTAACAAAAAGTTTAAGAATCAATTTTACAAATCCGTTAGGTGCTTTATGTATGTTTTCGTAAGCCATTTCGTAGGTTACATTGCAATGCGCTAACATTTGGCCAACATTCATTTTACCCCAGTTAGGTTTGGTATTGGGAGTTAGTTTGTTAATTCTTGCAATTAATTCATTTACAGCTTCTTGTTCGAAAATTGTTTTCATTTCTTTGATTTTTTGAGTTTTAAGTTGATGGTAAATGATTACTAATTAATTTGTTAAAATTAATTTTTGAGCATTCTAAAAGCAAAAAAGCCAAGCAAGGCGATAATCACTGCCATTAAAGCCCAAAGCCATGCCTTATTTTCAAAGAGAGGCACTTTTTTAGCTTCAACTTTAAAGCCCGGATTATTTTGCTCCTCACCAACAGTGAGTGGATTAATCTGCATCGGGATTTTATTTTCGAAAGTTTTTAATTCGTAAACTGGCTGATTGGCTTCCTTGTTGCCATAAAATAGCGCATAGGTTAATGATGGGTCATCAAATCTGCCAATTAGCTCATAAACTGGGCCTTTTAACACTAACGAAGCAAAACGTAATGGCTTATTATCATTATTTTCAATTGTAATTTTTAATCTGCTCACAAAATTGCTAGCAAAATTAAATTCAGGATTTTCTAAAGAACTAATGGTGCCATCGTAAAGTGGAGCATAATTATATTGTATGCCTTTATCAGTTTTAAAGCTATCTGTTGCGTATTCAATTTTTAAAGTTCTGTAAAAATCGAAATCACTTTGTGCATTAATTTTTAAATAAGAAAGATGAGAAGGACTAACTAAATCTACATTAATGATGGTTTGTTTGGTTTTAGCATCATTAAATAGTTGATAGCTTTTGTAAGCTACGTTTTTATAAACTCCTTTTAACGTATCGGTTTTTAAAATTTTTGCAGCACTTAATTGAGGCTGCTCATTGGCTTTTATGGCTAACCTAAAATAAGTGTATTTTGCTGTAGTAAAATCTAATTGTGTAAAATGGTAATTGATATTGTTGTTTTTAATTGATAAAATTCTGTAATCTTTTAAAATGGTAAACCATTGCTTGTTATCATTACTTCCTTCTAATTTGGTTTTCCAATCGAAATTTGCTTGTTTAAACGAAAGTTTAATTTGATTGATGCTTGCAGAGTTTGCCGCTTGGAAGGTGTAGAAAAATCCATCAGCATTGCTACTTTGATTAATAATGTTGAAATCAGTTTCGCGGTCTGTAATTTGATCTACGCTTTGCTCTAAAATGTACGGTACTTCAACAGTGTCTTTTCCTTTAAAACCATAAATTCTTAAATCTGCTAATCCACTTTGTGCATTTTTAAAAACCTCATTTGGTATAATTAAGCTATGCCAAGTAGTATTAATACCTTTTAAATCTCGCTTATAACGATAGGTATTTGTTTGGGCTTGCAAGCCTAAGGCACAGCAAATAAATAAGGTTAATATTTTAAATTTCATTTTTAACATCATCAATAATTAAATGTTTGTATTTGTTATAAAGGAAAGAGATGATCAATAAAAGTACACCAAGCGATACAAATACGATGGTGCGAGAAAGTCCATTAAGCGAAGCTATATCGTAGAAAAATAGCTTAATTAGCGTTATGGCGAATAAAATAATAGCTCCAATTCTGAGGTGTTTTTTATTTTTCCATAAGCCCATAGCTATTAAAAACAATGCATAAACTCCCCATAAAATACTTAAACCTAATTTATACCCAGTTCTTAAGCCATTTAACTCTAAAAGATGTAAAAGTTCGCTGCTTAACACCCAAAGTATGGCAATGTAAAGCACGTAATCAAATGCGGTTTTAAACTTAACCTTAAATAATTCAGACTTGCTCAATAAGTAGCAAGTTGAGATAAGCAAAGCAAAAAATACCAAAGAAATATATCTAATGCCAATGTTCTTGCTCGTGCTCACAAAATATTGGTCGACTTGCAAAATATAAGCTTGTCGTAATTCGCTTAACACAAATAAACCTTGTGTTAAAAAAGCTAAAATTGTAATTAAATTAATAATTCCATTACTGACCGCTAAATCCTTACTTTTTATTTTTTTAAGGTTAATAAATGTAAGTAAGCTAACAAAAGCCATGGTGTAAATTAAAATGGCAATTGTTTTAAAGTTTTTATAATCAAAGTTATATTCAAAAACTTTATTGTTATCGTTTGGTTCAATATCAATTTTCGTGCTTTCAAACAGATTTCTAAAAATGGTAGCAATTTCAATTCTAAACGTAAAATAAATTACACCAATCAATATCGAAGGAATTACGTAGTTAAATAGCTCTTTAAGTGGTAAATTAACCTTTGTTGTTTCTTCTTTTATAGTTGATTTTTTGCTAATCATAAACATACTTGAAAAGCAAGCTATGAATATTAATGCCGATAAAAACCTAACATTAAAAAAAGGCTTTACGAAAGCATATTCGCCAAAATAATTAAATTCACTATTGTTAATTGTCCAGTCTTGCAGTAAGCTAAAAAAAGCTAAAAATATAAGCGGGTAGGAGAGCTTCTCATAAATAGAAATTCCCTTCATTCTGCCCAAGTAGAATAAAATTGATGCCTCAACTACCCAAAATATTGTTACCCAATTACCGCTTAACTGAACGGGTACCGCCATGGTAATAAATGTAATTACCATAGCCAAAACAAAGTAGAATAAGTTTTTATCGGCCAGTTTGCGTTTATAAATTACTAGGCTTACCACAAAGTGGATAATCGCATTCAGCAAGGTAAATAAGCCTAAATAATCGCCTTGGTTTTCGCTTAAAATAAAGAAACCGATACCGTAAAATACAAACGAATTTGCTAGCAAAATAATTACATCAGTAATGCCAAAAACTTCTGCTTTATTCACCTTATAAGCTAAGTTGCTTATATAAAATATCAAGAAAAATATACTCGAAAATCCTAATGCTAAGTTAAAATGTTTGGCATCGGTATAATCCATAACCAACCATGAACCGAAAATAATCCAAGTTAATCCAAAAGATAAAAAGAATAAAGGCTTCCAGTATTTTTTGAAGCTTAAGATTAATATGCCTATGTTAATAATAGCCATATAGCTAAACAAAACAGCTACTTTACCAGAACCATCACTCAGTAAAAAAGGTACAGCATAAGCGCCAACCAAGCCAATATGCGCAATTACTTGTTTATTGTATTTTATGGCTGCAACAACTGTAAATGAGGTAAAAATAACCATTAATCCAAATGCCAAAGCCTGCGGAATTAGACTGTAAAAATCATAAGCTGCATACGTTAAAAAATACATGATGGCAATGGCACCACTCAGTAACACAGCACTAAAACTTTCGTATTTCGCTTTCAACCTTACTGCAAATCCCATTAAACCAATGCCAACTAAATAGCCTAAAATGATACGCGTTAGCGGACTAAGCATATCTTTTTCAATAGCATATTTGGCACCAATGGCAACCCCAATTACTAAAATTAAAATTCCAATTTTGCTGATTAAGTTTTCGCCAATAAACTTTTCGAAATCAGATTTTTCGAAGTTTGCTCTTTTAAAGTTATCACTAAATTTAGGCTTAGTCTCTTGTTGAAATATAGGCTTTCCTGCACTTATAGGTGTGTTTTTAGGCGGAAAAACTATTTTCTCTTCCTGTAAAACGGGAGCAGGTTGGGTATGCTCAACAACATCATCAGAAAACTGTAACCGCCTAATTTGATTTTTTAAATCATGTATTTCTGCCTCAAAATGCTGTTGCCTAAGTGATAAATTTTCGAGTTTAAGTAACAGTAAATTGAGCTTTTCCTTGTCGTTTTCCATTCGGTAGCATGAGGTAATTTTCTTAAATATACTAAGCTTTGGTACAAGGTGGGCTAATTATTTTAAAGTTTAACTAATAACATATGTGATTTTCTGTAAAGGAAATTCAGCAACATTTAGGGAAATCCAGTCCGCCTATTCGCTATATCTTCCCCTAAATCCCCAAAGGGGACTTTAGGAAAAGGATGCCGCTGCTATGCGGTTTAAAATGCAAGGTTGGTGCAACTATTTGAAGTTGCATAGTGCCAACTTTAATATGCAGAACATGAAATAAAGCATATTAATTATTTTAATAGGCTTTGGAGTTTTTTTAATGTTATTAAAAAATTATATCTTAACACCTTACAAATCTTATTTATGAAAAAAATTTTATTGACAATCTTAATCGCCTTTCCTTGCGTTGTATTTTCACAAACTGAGCAACACTTAAAAGCAAGTGAAAATTTTTTAGAAGTATCTGGAGCAAGAAGTAGTTTTGATGATGTTGTTAATTCAATGTTAGCCACGCAAACTCAAACTGTACCGGTAGAGCATAGAGATAAGTTTGCAAAAGTAATGAAAGAATTTTTTGCCAAATATTTCAGCTTCGATATACTAAAGCCTAAAATCGCAAAAATCTATGCTGAAGAGTTTTCTGAAAAGGAACTTAACGATCTAACAGTATTTTATAGTTCAGAAACTGGTAAAAAATTTGCAAGCAAACTGGGGTTTTTAACAAAGAAAGGGATGGAAATTGGGCAATCTACAGTTCAAGAACATAAAGATGAACTAACTAAAATGATCCAATCAGAATTCGGTCAATAGTTAATCTTACTATCTTTAAAATAAACTGCCAAGTACTTTGTCAATTTTTTACAGATTGACAAAGTTTGAATGGCTTAATTTAACTATTGAAATCTAACATTTTAAGGTTAGTTATTAAGCGTATCAATTTCCTTGTAGGTTTTGTATAAAATATCTTCGCCATATTTTTTAAAAAGTAGTTGGTGCATTTTAATGCTATAACAATCCATCTCCTCTAATCTCATGCAACCTCCTGAAATGGCTTCTACCTTATACTTATGTAATAGTTTTGAACTAAATCTATCATTGGTCGCCAAATTATCTAATCCCCAAAAAACGACTTGATAGTTTTTATTTTTAAAATCATCAATTGCGTTTTGCTCAGCAATTTTACAAGTTGTACATCTGTAATAAAGCTGGCTAAAAGACTTTGTATGTGTGAAATAGAGTTGAGGAATAATAAAATAATAGGTAACTGCTATACCAATAAATAGAAAATTGAAAACTGCTGAGTATATTGTTGCTTTTATAAACATCATACTATGTTGATGCAGTTAATAATTTGATTCCATAATTAAATTTAACGAAGTAAAAAAGTTAGATGATATAGATTTTATCTCCCTATTTTAATGAGCTTAAATAGCCTTAGTGAACTGCTTTATATCTGACAAGTATTTATTGCAGATTTTAAATTTTCAAGAAGCTCATCTATTTCAATTATTCCGTTAAGTTTGATAAGGTCATTTTTATTGTCCAAACTTTTAAACTCTATGTCAAGCTGCTTTTTAGTTTGAGTAATATTTAGAATTTTAATTTTGGGAATAAGAAAACGCTCTCCGAGTTCTGGAGTAAAATAATCTTTTGTTTTATAAAAAAGAAGACTGCAAAGCAAAACTATGCCAGCTTTGATGTACCAAGTAGTTTCAGTTGAAAGCAAGCTGACTACGAATACCACAAAAAAAAATAAGGTTTGGTAGAAGCCAAAATATTTTCTATCATCATACATTGATTTTCCGAAAGGTTTTTCAGTAAGTATTTTAGTTTCTGACCAATTGCCAGTAGATGTGAAGTAGATATTATTTTCATCAACATTAATAAACCCATTACTATACTTGAAATGTCTTTTCATTAGCAATACTTGGAACTAATATAGCAAATTGAATTTTAAAGATGATGATAATATAGGGGGATTTTTAGTTGATCATTGGCATTATGATTGGTAGGCAACCTTGGCAATGACGAAAATAAGCTACGTTGTCAATCTTCTACAGATTGATAAAGTTTTATCGGATTAATTTTGTGGTGTCGTCATGCTCAGCTTCCCGAGATAAACTCGGGACAAGTGACTGGGCATCGTAATGCTTTGTTAAGGTTATTTTTTTATCCTTTTCTGGCACAACGATTGACGTTTACACGGGATGATGGCAGCTTTAAAAAAATATTCCTCTAGTACTTAATCGAAAATTAATTTTTGAGACCTAACACTAATTACTACTCGTCAATACTTTTACCTTTCATGGCTTGGCCAACAGCCATATCCATTAAACGCTCTGCAAACGGACGGGTAAATTCATTTAGCTCATCTGCTTTTTTAAGAATAAGATCTTTATCGCCTGTGGCTAAAGCTTCTTTTAAAGCAATAATATGAGCGTTTGTTTCCGTAATTTCCTCTTCAGTTAAAATCTGATTGTTTTTGCTAATAAACCTCTCTGCAGTGTAAACCAATTGTTCACCCTCACTTCTAGCTTCAATGAGCATGCGTTGTTCAACATCGTTTTTGGCATTTTCAATACTATCGATTAGCATTTTTTCTACCGTGTCATCACTCAAACCATAACTTGGTACAACATCAATCTC
The DNA here is from genome assembly GCF_059424425.1 of Pedobacter sp. GW456-11-11-14-TSB4. Taxonomy (NCBI): domain Bacteria; kingdom Pseudomonadati; phylum Bacteroidota; class Sphingobacteriia; order Sphingobacteriales; family Sphingobacteriaceae; genus Pedobacter; species Pedobacter sp. GW456-11-11-14-TSB4. Next base: position 94,160 of record NZ_JBWKZK010000004.1, on the reverse strand, counting down.
TTGTTTAACACCAGAGCGTAATTCAATCGCTTGTACGGTTAAAATTCCATCAGCATTTAGCATAAAATTAATATCAACCTTTGGTAAACCTGCAGGCATCGCCGGAATTCCTTTTAAATCAAACTCTGCCAACTTTCTATTTTCGTTCACCAAATCGCGTTCGCCTTGATAAACAGAAATTTTCATATTAACTTGGCCATCGATAGAGGTAGTGTATTGTCGGCCTGCTTTTGTGGGTACTTTGCTGTTTCTAGCAATAATTACATCCATCAATCCGCCCATGGTTTCGATACCCAAAGAAAGGGGCGTAACGTCTAACAGTAAAATATCAGAACGATTTCCGGCTAAAATATCGGCTTGTATAGCAGCTCCCAAGGCTACAACTTCATCGGGGTTAATTTGATCGTGTGGTTGGCGATTGAAAAATTCGCTTACTGCTTTTTTAACAAAAGGCGTACGTGTTGATCCGCCAACTAAAACAACTTCGTCAATTTCTGCTATGGTTAAATTTGCATCAGATAAAGCTAATTTACAGCAAGTTATGGTCTCGTTAACTTTGTTGGTTATTAGCTGCTCAAAAGTTTGCTTATCTAACGTGCACCAAATATCACCAACTTTTTCATTGTATAAATTTTGGCTTGAAAGTGCTTTTTTAGCTGCTTCAGCCTGTAATCTTAACGTTTGCATTAAAATATTGTCTGCCGCAACTGTTGCAAAATCAAGCTTGTTTTGCTCAATCCAATGATTTAAAATAGCTCTATCGAAATCATCTCCACCTAAAAAAGTATTGCCATTTGTGGCTAAAACTTCAAATATGCCATTTTGTATTTGAAGGATAGAAACATCAAACGTTCCTCCCCCTAAATCATAAACAGCAATGGTTTTTTGTTGAGTAGGATCTAAACCCAAACCATAAGCTAAACTTGCAGCAGTTGGTTCATTTACAATTCGCAAAACATCTAATCCTGCTAGTTTGCCGGCATCACGTGTTGCTTGGCGCTGACTATCATTAAAATAAGCAGGAACCGTAATTACCGCTCTATTAACTGGTGTTTTTAAAGCATGTTCTGCTCTAGCTTTTAGTTCTTTTAATATTTCTGCCGATAGCTCAATTGGAGTATAAAACCTGTCGCCAGCTTTAATTTTAACCAAAGCATCAGTATCATCATCAATAATTTTATAGCTAAAAATATCTTGGTGAGCAGCAACATCTTTGTATGATCTCCCTAACAAACGTTTTACCGAAAATATCGTATTTGCAGGATCTGTAGTTAAAAAAGCCTTTGCTTCGTTGCCTACTTCAGCATCACTATGTTCATTAAAATGCACTACAGATGGTACCAAAAGCCCTTTGCCTGTATCATTAATTACCTGCGGATTTTTATCTGGATTGATAAAGGCAACCAAACTATTGGTTGTGCCTAAATCGATACCTACTATTATTTCTTCTTTCTGAAATGAGCCCGTTGCCAGGTTAATGGATATTTTTGCCATAACAGGGCAAATTTACACATTTGTTGTTTTAAAATTGTTTGAATGTTGTAATGTTAGAAAGTTAAAAGGTTGGGAAGGGGCGATGTTTTTAAAACTAGGCTGTAAATTAATACCTGCTAAACTGCATGTTTTTAATTTCTCATTCATCAAAATTAAGCCATTAGATTTTCTTTTTTCTGTAATAAGTAGTTTTTTTATCTCCAAACTTTTCAAGCCATCCTTTATCAACACCGTTTTTTAAATCTCTACTTGCTGTAGCGCTTGATATTTCGGTGTAGTTTTTCATGTAATCTTTTCTACTGAATTCTTTTGCTGAATTTTCTAGGAATATTTCCAATCTTTCCATATCATTTAGCTTTTTTGTGCCTACTTCAAGCAACTCATTGAGTGATTTATCAATGGTATTCAGCATAAATACAATAAATTTTGTAGACTCACCTTCTTTGTCTGATGAAGAAAGTGCTTTATAGTATTGACCTTGATTTTTTGATATAAGAGTTTCAAACGGTAGAAATTCTAATAAAGGATATTGTTCCATTAGAATAAGAGTTTGCCACATTCTTCCCATTCTTCCATTTCCATCAATAAAAGGATGAATAAATTCCATTTCATAATGAAAAACACAGCTTTTGATTAAAGTTAACTCTGTTTTATCTTGTAAGTAATTAAAAAGATCATTCATTAAAAATGGTACATTAGTGTAGGGTGGTGCTATATGTTCAATTTTAGAACCTTTCACAATCCCAACTCCTTTTGTTCTATACTTTCCTGAATATTCAACAAGGCCATTCATTAAATTTTGATGCGCTTTCACAAAATCTTTTTGTGAGGTATATTTAAATTTTTTTAAATTTTTATAAACTTCAAGTGCATTTAAAACTTCTTTAATATCCTTTTCCGGCCCTATAACCCTTTTATTCTCAATTATGGAAGTTATTTGTTCTTCCGTTAGGGTATTACCTTCAATGCTTAAAGAAGAATGGATGGTCTTTATTTGGTTTTGTTTTCTGAGTTTTGGGTTTTGTTTCACTAAATGCTTTGCATTTACTTCTCCAATTTTTTGCGAAATTGAGGTAATTAGCTTTAAAATCTGTGAGGTTATCTGGTATGGAGGCTTCATTTTGATACTATCATTTGATACTATCAAAATTACAAAATTATTTGTTGTTTCCGTACTTGTTCTTTTCCTCAATCCACAACGACATGTATTTTGTGCTTTGTAATGTGTGATGATGCAAAATTTGACCAAAAACATTCTGATTGCGATGCGTTTTTAAATTTAAAATCAAAGTTTCCAATCGCTCAATAAAAGAAGTACTAAACTTGCTTTTGCTATACCGTTCGTTAATAATTTTTATGCCGTTTTGTTGGGCTTGTAACCATAAATCTTTGTTTTTATAAAGCTCAATTGCTTCAGATATAAACAAATTTACATCATCCTCAATAGCGCCATTCCAATCTAAATTTCCTTTCATCGCTTCGGCACCAATTGTTGTGGTTACTGAAGGTGTGCCGACTTGCATCGCATCAATAAATTTTCCTTTTGCACCGGCACCAAATAGGATAGGAGCTAGTAAAATTCGATGTTTGGCTATCGTTTCTTTAGCATTTTCGGCTCTGCCAATTATATAGAAATGATCTTTAGGTTGATGCAGCTGTAAAACTTTTTGACTAGGATAAGCGCCATAAATATGTAGTTTGGCTTTTGGTAGTTTTTCGCTCAGCGAAGGCCAAATTGTTTTTTTTAAGTGCAGAACTGTTTGCCAATTTGGTTCATGTAAAAAATTGCCTATAAATACAAAATCGGCTCTATCTTCAAAAGAAATCCATTTTTCGGTTGTAAAAATTTCTTCTTCTAAAAAGGGAAGATAGTAAAGTAATGAGGGCTCGATTTTAAATTGATTTTGGAGGATTTTCATTTCCTCTTCAGAAATAATTAAAGATAAATCGCAACGTAAAATAGACGCAATTTCTCTTTTGGCCTCATCGTTAAATAAATCTTCACCTTTTAATATCGATGATTCTTTTACTGCTTTTTGTCGTGCTTTACGTAAAAAATGTAAATCTTCGGTATCTAAAATTGTAAACGCGTTGGGGCATTCTTGTTGTACTCGCCAACCAAATTGTTCTTCGGTTATAAAGCGATCGTACATTACAATTGTGGGATTTAAATTATTAATAAACTCATTAAAGCTTTTGTCATTTAATTTAATTACCTGTTCGCTAACTCCAATTTCTAGCAAATTGTAACTGAATTCGCTTTTAGAAGCAGCACAAGCAAAAGTAATTTGATAGTCATTGGAAAGTAATAATTCAATCAACTGCACCATTCTTGTGCCCGCTGCCGACGAGGTAGGCTCTGGCCAAACTAACCCGATTACTAAAATTTGCTTTGCTGACATGTTTAAAATTTATGCAAAATAAGTGTTTTTTTTGCTGCCGCAGATAAATGGAAATAGTTTAGCGCTATGTTGAGGAAATTTGCCAAGAAATACTGACTTTAAAAAATAAACCCTATTGAAGTGTATGCCGATTTTACATCGGCAGAAACGAAAAGAGGGACTGCTGCAGGCGACTATTGATGACATTGTTTTTCTAACTTTATTATTTTTAATTTTGTAGCTCAACAAAACCCACAGATGTTAGGATTAAAATTATTGACAGACCCACGTTGGGCAAATATTGCCGAATCGAATTTAGAAGAAATTTTAACCGACCATGCTTGGTGCGAGCAAAAAGCGGCTACCAATGCCATTAATTTAATAGCAGATAATTGTGAGCATCAAGATTTGGTTGATGAGTTGACGATAATTGCGTTGGAAGAAATGCAGCATTTTCAGCAAGTGGTAAACATTATTAAAGAGCGTGGATACACTTTAGGGCGAGGTAGAAAGGATGATTATGTGGGGCAGTTGATGAAATTTTGCAAAAAAGATGGCTCTAGAAACAATGCTTTTATTGAGCGTTTGTTGTTTGCTGCAATGATTGAAGCAAGAAGTTGCGAACGTTTTAGGGTGCTTTCTCAAAACATACAAGACAAAGAATTGGCAAAATTTTACCACGATTTAATGGTTTCGGAAGCTACACATTACACCACTTTTTTAAATTTTGCTCGTAAATATACCATTGATGTAGATGTGGATAAACGTTGGAAAGAATGGTTGGCTTTTGAAGGCGAACTGATTAAAAGTTTTGGTAAAAAGGAAGCGATACATGGATAAATCAGTTTTCAGTTGGGAGTTTTCAGTTATGTGAAAACTGTTAATTGTCATCTGTCAATTCCTCTTTGTGTATATTCCACAACCAAATTACAATATCTTGATAGCTGTTAATTCCTTTCGGTTGATTGTTGAACTTTAAGAATTTATCGAATGCTATGCCCATATAAGTAGACATTTGACCGTTATATTTTGCCCAAAATTCATTCTCGGCTTTAAAATTTGCCAAAACTGCTGGGTCAATTTTTTCTCGCAACGCGACGTAATCTTCTGGAGATTTAATTCTGATTTCTAGTAAAATATACCTTAGCATATTGTAATAAACCGAGTATTGAAAGTTTGCATCCTTACTTTTACTTCCCACCAAATAAGCAACTAGATTGGCTTCATCTTCTTTAGCTACGCCTAATTGATGCGCAATTTCGTGGCAGGTAACAAATGGTAAAACCCATGCAGGTAATTTCATGTTTACGTTTGCTTCTGCACTTAGTGGATTGTAATAACCTTCGATGCCAATTTTGCTAATTAACCAACCATTAATTACAGGTTTAACCGAAGATTGGCTGTATTTAAAAAATGAATTTTCTTGTGCCGCGTTATGGTAATCGATAACTGCTTTTTCTTGCAATTGCTTAATATTGTATTTTTGATTTTGTGATATTTGAGGTTGTAATTGGTTAGTTTTTTCGATAAAATAATCAGCTAACAACACTAATTCTTTTACAGAATATTTATCGTTGCTAATGTTTAATTGTTTGCTAATGCTTGGTCTTGAATAGTTTAAACCCCATAATAAGTTAAAACTGATGTAAAAAATTAACAGGGTGTTTATGATGGAAACGGGAATTGCTATTCTGTCATTTTTTTGCCAACCTTGTTTTTTAACACGCCAAGAGTACTTGATAATTAAACGCAATAGATAAATAACAATTGATGCGTATAAAATATCTCCTAAAGCATATGGAAATATTGATGAGAACCATCTTAATATTGTGGAGATAACTGGATAAAAGCCGTTAGTATAGAAATTTAAAACAAAAATAGGAGATAAGCTTAATGCGAAAATGATTAGGCTAATACCTAAGAGGAGTAACGTTTTTAAAAGTATTTTAGAGATGATTTTTTCTTTCATTATCCAAAAGTTATTTATTTGGTCGTCATTTCGAACGAACTTTTCGTGAGGAGAAATCTCTTCCTAGTGAATAATATTTAATTTTTAAAAGATATCTCCCCGAAATAAAATCGGAGCAAGCTCTCGCTTCGCTGCGTTAGGTATGACGTAACGTAAATTATCTCGTAAAACTTAATTGCTTGCCAATTTGGTGGGTAACGAATTTGCCATTCTGATAAGCCAAATTTCCTGAAACAAAAGTGTGAGTAATACTTGCTCTAAAGGTTTCGCCATCAAATGGGCTCCAACCACATTTGTAAAATACATTTAGTGGTGTAACTTTAAAAGGATCGTTTAAGTTTACTAAGACTAAATCTGCCCAGTAACCTTCTCTAATGTAACCACGTTTTTCGATATCGAAACAAACTGCCAAATTATGAGCGGTTTTTTCTACAATTTTCTCTAAAGAAATTTTGCCTTGCAAGTGCATTTCTAGCAAAGCAGGTAAGGCATGTTGTACTAATGGGCCGCCAGAAGGAGCTTGTGAGTAGGTTTGTTGTTTCTCTGCCAAAGTATGTGGTGCATGATCTGTTGCAATTACATCAATATTGTCTGCCAAAACACCTGCTAAAATTCCAGCCTGATCTGAGGCTGTTTTAACTGCAGGGTTCCATTTAATGAAATTACCTTTTGTAGCATAGTCTTGGTCGTTAAACCAAAGGTGATGCACACAAGCTTCGGCAGTAATTTTTTTGTCTTTTAAAGCGATGCTATTGTCAAACAGCGCAATTTCCTTTGCGGTAGAGATATGTAAAATATGCAAACGAGTTTGATAACGTTTAGCCAACTCAACAGCTAATGACGATGATTTGTAGCAAGCCTCTGCACTGCGAATTAGTGGATGCATATCTATCGTTAAATCTTCGCCGTATTGTTCTTTAAATTTAGCCAAGTTCTCTCTAATAGTGGCTTCATCTTCACAATGGGTAGCTACTAAAATTGGCGCTTTGCTAAAAATATTTTCTAAAGTTTTTTCATTATCTACCAACATATTACCTGTTGATGAACCCATGAAAACCTTTATACCGCATACATTTTTAGGATCAGTTTTTAAAACTTCATCAATATTATCATTACTGGCACCCATGTAAAAAGAGTAATTAGCTAATGATGTTTCGGCGGCAATAGCATACTTATCGGCTAATAATTCTTGAGTTAAAGTATTCGGAACAGTATTTGGCATTTCCATAAAAGAAGTGATGCCACCTGCTACAGCTGCCATACTTTCGGTAAAAATATCTGCTTTGTGCGTTAAACCAGGTTCACGAAAATGAACTTGATCATCAATCATTCCTGGTAAAAGATGTAAGCCTTCGGCGTTAATTTCTTGCGCACCAGGAGCAGATAATGATTGCCCAATTTTCTCTATTAAACCGTTTTTAACTAAAACATCAGCAACAAATTGTTGTCCTTCGTTAACTAAAGTTGCGCCTTTGATCAAATAAGTATTCATGTTGGTAAAGATAAAGATAGATTTGAGATTTGAGATAGGAGAAGTGAGAAATGAAGTGGGAAAATCCGAATGTAGGGAAGTTAGAAAGTGTTTAGCACAACCTTTTGTTGTTTAAACCTGACTTAGCGTAAATACTTTTTTGTTAGATGCTTCGACAAGCTCAGGATGACATACACAAAAAAGATTGAAGCGAGGGCAGGACTAAAATTGCCGAGAAGCTTTGACATACGTTTTCTAATTTTTTTCATACTGAGCTTTAACACCTTTTCTTATGGACTTTCGGACTATAAACTTCGGACTACAGACTTATTCCGTATCTTTGTGGGGTATGGCAAAATCTTTCGAAGAATTTAATTTAAATAGGCAAATTTTAAACGCAGTTGCCGATGCGGGTTACACCGTAGCGACACCGATACAAGAAAAGGCAATTGCGCCAGTTTTATCTGGTCAGGATATTTGTGGGATTGCCGAAACCGGTACCGGTAAAACAGCGGCCTATGTTTTGCCCATGTTAATGAAATTGAAATATGCGCAGGGCGATGCAGCAAGAGCATTAATTTTAGCCCCAACACGAGAATTGGCGATGCAGATTGCCGAAGAAGTGAAACGATTTTCGACCTATACAGATTTACGATCGGTAGTTATTTTTGGAGGCATTGGCCCGAAAGCGCAAAAAGAGCAAATTAAAACTGGGGTAGATATTATTATTGCTACTCCTGGTCGCTTTTTAGATATCTACCTATCGGGAGAAATTAATACCAAATTTTTACAGTTTTTAGTATTAGATGAAGCTGATAAAATGATGGATATGGGCTTTATTGGCTCTATACACCGGATTTTAGAAGTTGTGCCACGCAAGCGCCAGAACCTGCTTTTTTCTGCAACAATGAGCGATTTAGTGCAAAAAATTGCAGGAGATTTTTTAAAGCATCCAACAATTATTGAAGCATCTGAACAAGCCACACCAGCACAAACTGTTACGCAGGTTTTATACGAAGTGCCCAACTTTAAAACAAAAATTAACCTTTTACAGCATTTGCTGAAAGATGTTGAAGTATTTACTAGGTTGATTATTTTTTGCAAAACTAAAGCAGTGGCTGATAATATTTTTAGCTATGTGGTGCGCAAATTTGGCGAAGAATCTGTTCGTGTTATCCATGCCAATAAAGGTCAGAATACCAGGATTAACTCGATTAATAGTTTTAAAGAAGGTAACATTAGGGTTTTGGTGGCTACCGATGTGGCGAGTAGAGGGATAGATGTTACAGAAGTAAGCCATGTAATTAATTTTGATGTACCGATTATTATTGAAGATTATGTACACAGAATTGGAAGAACTGGTAGGGCTTTTGCCAAGGGCGATGCCATAACTTTTTGTACTGAGGCAGAAAAATATTACATCCGTAAGATTGAGAAATTAACACGTCAGTTTATTAATGTTGAGCCTATACCTGAAGGAGTTTTTATTGAGGAAACTGGTTATGATGAAAAACAGCAAATTGCCAAAGAAATAGATTTGCAGAAGCGTAAAGAAGATCCTGATTTTAAAGGTGCTTTTCATGAGAAGAAAAATGCCAAACAGATAGAGGAACGTGAGCGAGAAAAGGCTAGAAACAAAGCATACAAAACTAAAGTATTTAAAAACAAAAAGCGTTTCGACAAGAAAAAATAATGAAAAAGCTAAGAATTACGCCTTTAAATATTGTTGCTGCATTGGCATTTGCATTTTTTGTTGTTTCTTTTTTTAACAAAACTGAATTTGATCATCGTAATGATTTTAGTGCACTTTATCAAGGTATTTTAGGTGCTTTAATTTTAGTTTGTTTCATTACAGATATGATTTTTAGATTTATCTTTAAAGAATTAAAACGCATTTGGTTTGTTGAGTTAACCTTTATTGCTTTAACGGTGATCATTTTTTTAATATTACAAAAGTAAAACCATGGTGGTTAAAATTTGCTTTTTAAAATGAGCATATTTGCAACCGAAAAAATTAAAATAAACCGGTGTAATCACTTCAATCGGTGAAATCCTTTTATAATGAGAACAGCAGAAATTAAAATTACAGTAGAGCTAGACGATAAAAACATGCCAGAGAATATTCTTTGGGAAAGTACAGATGCACAAACTAAAGACCAAGTACCTGTTAAATCAATGATTTTAGCTTTATGGGATCATAACTACAAAAACTCGATGCGCATAGATTTGTGGACTAAAGATATGCCGGTTGATGAGATGAAACGTTTTTTCTATGAAACTCTGCAAACCATGGGCGATAGCTTTTTAAAGGCTACGGGCGAAGAAAATATAGTTGAAGATTTGCGTGATTATTGCGCACATTTTGCAGATAAAATGGGTATCGACCCTGGTAAATAATTAATCTTGTCATCCTGACGTGTGCCGATTTTACATCGGTAGCTTGTCGAAGGATTTAATAATTAAATTAACATGTTAACCATCAGAAAAACAAACGCTTATATCGGGCTTTTACTTGTTGTAATTGCTATTACCATATCTCCAATGATAAAAGTGCCTATTAAGGGAAATTGGATTTTATATCAAACTGATGATCGTTTATTTTTTATCAGTTTTATTTTAGTGGCCTTAACTGGGTTTTGTTTGTATTTAAGAAGAGTAGCAGCTTTTAGGTTTTTTACCTATGTTATGTTTGTTTGGAGCATTTTAATGGCCGCTGCGGTTTATTTTAAATCTAATAATTATTTTGGCTCTAAGTTTTTTGATAAGGTTTTGGCTAAAACCATTCATTACCAATGGGGATGGATTGTTTTGTTAGTTGGGGTTTTATTATTACTTAGTTCGGTAAAAAAGATGCAACTAAAACCCGATACGCTTTAAATACATTGCCAAAATATGAGTATTAGATTATTAATATGTTGCTGCATAACTCTAATGCTTTTTAATAAAGCCAAGGCAACAACATATATAGTAACATCAAATGCTGATAGTGGTCCTGGTACATTAAGAGAGGCAATGACAAATGCCGGCATAAATGATAATGCTGTTACCGATTATATTTATTTCAATTTACCTGGCACATCAGCTTCAGATTTTACAATTAATTTAACACAAAACCTTCCTAACGTTTCTTCCAACTTAATAATTGATGCTACAACTCAGCCTAGCGTTTTTACTTTTCCAAATCAAACTAAAGTTAAAATAAGCTCGCCTGTATCAAACAATCCAATAGCCATATTTAAAGGTAATTCCATTATTAATTTCGAAGTTTATGGTCTTTTCGTATACGATTATACGGATGAGGTAGTTTCTAGACCAACAGTTGGTTTACGTATTGTTTTTGAATTTAAAGATTCACAAAATATAAATATAGGCGCAGCCAACAAGGGTAATTTAATAAGAGGTGGAAACCGATATAGCTTGCTTTTTGAAAATTGTAAAAATATTTATATAAAAGGAAATCTTATTGGATGGGACATAAGCGAAGGGTTTGATTATCATAGCCCTGGTATTCATTTTTTAAATAGCGATCAAATATTTGTTGGAGGTAACATTGAAAAGGATAAGAACTTCTTATACGTAACAGTCTTTATTCGCTTTACTAAACCACTTAATTGTAAAGCAGAAATAATAGGAAACAATTTTGGAGTTTTAGATAATGAAATTCCAACCTTATGGTTTATACAAGGCCATGCTCGTTGGATTTATATAGATACCGAAGGTGGCAGTTCTACCGCAGATTACGCCAGTCCAGATGTTTTAGTAAAAGATAATGTTTTTTGGAACATGGGGATTGGAGTATTTTTAAGGCAAGTAAATGGCAATCAACGTGTTGTGGGTAATTATTACGGAGCAACTAGAAATAATCTGTCTATGGGAGTTAGCGGAAATATGGGCACATTTTTAAAAGCAGAAATCTATAATGGTCGTTTAATTGTAGGAGATGATATTGATGGAGGTAATACAATTAATTTAGCTTCAGCTGGTATTGAAACCTATAATGCGTATAGTCCCAAGATATCAAATAATAAATTTACTTGCATTAATTCTTATAATTTCAAAGTCTATTCAAATGATTTCCCAACTTTTGCTAATCAAAACTTATCGATTACAAATTTTGCAATAAATGCAAATAGTTATAAAATTTCAGGTACTTCAGATCCAAATTCAATAGTTGAAGTATATGATTCTGACAATTGCTATCCTCCAAAATGCAAACCAAAATCGAGAATTGGAAAAATAAGCGCAGATGCTAGTGGTAATTGGGAATTTACTTCATCAACCAATCCCATAACCTATTTCTTCTCTGCAACTTCAAATCAGCATTCTACAGAATTTAAGAGTTTTAACATAACCGAAAATCTTATAATTCAAAAAGCACAGTGTAACCAACTAGGTAAATTAATTGGTTTGGAGGCTTATTTGGCTTTAAATCCTAAGGTTTTTGATCTAGCTGGAAATCTTATTCCTATTAGCCAATTAAATGCGTTGCCAGTTGGTAAATACACGATTACGGTAGATGGTGCATGTGCCGTTTCAACTTTCGAAATTGAATTAATTGTGCCTGTAAATTTTGGTTTACCTGAAATAAGTAAAACTGATAATACTTGTGGACTTGAAAATGGAAGTATTACTATTTCTAGGTTTAATGGCAAAACACCGATTAAATTTGAATGGTTAGATGACAATGGAATTGTTTTTTCTACAAACAAGGATATAACTAATTTAAAGGTTGGTAATTATACTTTGTATGGCAAAGATGAAAATGACTGTAGCCAATTAATTGGTAAATATGAAATCAAACTACAGCCTGCATTATTGTTAGATAAAAGTAATGTTGAAATTGGAGGAGATATTTGTGGTGCTTCTACGGGGAAAATTAGCAATTTAAATATTACTGGTGGTGTTGGTCCATTTAAAACAACTTGGTTTGATAGCAAAGGTAATATTGTAGGACAAACTTTATCGATTGATAAATTGAAGGCTGGCACTTATAGTTTAACAATTACTGATCAGTTCTGTACAAATACCTACACTGATTTTATCGTACCATTTGAAGGTAAAACACCTCCTTCAATCTTACAGGATAATGTCACTTTGTGTGGCCCTGGAGAATTGTTACTACAAACAGTAAAAGTAAATGGAGCATCCAGATATAGCTTGTATAATACCTTAGGGAAATTATTACTCGAAAGCGAAAATGGACTTTTTAAACTAAAAATAGAAAACGAACAAGATTTATTATTGAGTTATAAAATTGATGAATGTGAAAGTAGTTTTTCGAAATTTAAAGTTAATTTTAGTACTTCCAAACTTAAAATTGCATCAGCATTTAGTCCAAATAATGATGGTGTAAACGATTATTGGGAACTTCCTGAGCTATTCTATTACCCCAATGTTGAAGTTTTAATTTTTAACCGTTTTGGTAAAATCGTTTATCAAGCTAAAGGAAAATCAGCCTCATTCGATGGTAATTTAGATGGAAAACAGCTGCCAGCTGGCGTTTATTATTACACTATAAATCTCAATAATGATTGTGAAATAATATCTGGTAGTTTAACACTAATTAAATAATATCTAGACCTATGTAATATGTTTTTCAGAATTGCAAGTTGAAAAACACCTCACTAAAACTTCAATTCTGTTTGCCCTTTTTGCGCAATTTCTCTTTCGTGTTGCAATAACCATTTTTTACGCCAAAGTTCGCCTGCATAACCAACAAGTTTACCATCACTACCAATAACTCGGTGACAAGGAACTGCTATTGCAATTTTGTTTTTGCCGTTGGCTGCTGCAATAGCTCTAATCGCTAAAGGTTGATGTGCAGAAAATTTCGCATAAGAAGTGGTTTCTCCATAAGGTATACTCAATAAATTATGCCAAATCTGTTGCTGAAAATCAGTTCCACCTTGTGTAATAGGAAAAGTAAATGTTTTTAAAATGCCCTCAAAATAAGCTTCAATTTCTTTAGCTGCCAACTGGCTGATGTGATTTTCTATTAAACCATCTGTTTCTCTATGATGAAAAGTTACTTCATTTACCGCATTTTCATCAGCTAAAATAATTACATCGCCAATTGGGCTTTTTACTATGCTGCAAAATTTTTCCATCCTTAATACAATATTACAACAATACAACAATTTTTCAATACAACAATTTGCCAATAAAACTATCTTTGCGCCAATGCAATTAGCTAAACAGGTAAAACAACTCATCAGAAAAGAGATGCTATTAGAATGGCGGTCTAAGTATGCCTTAAATGGTGTTTTACTCTATGTTGTTTCTACTGTTTTTGTGTGCTATTTATCATTTATCAGCATCGAAAAAATAACTTGGAACGCTCTTTTTTGGATCATTATGCTATTTGCATCCATCAACGCTGTTGCAAAAAGTTTTTTGCAGGAAAGTAAAGGTAGGCATTTGTATATCTACACATTGGTAAGTCCAACAGCGTTAATCATCGCTAAAACTATTTATAATAGTTTGTTAATGATCGGTTTAACCTTAATCGCTTTGCTGTTTTATTGTTTGGTATTTGAGTTTCCGGCAACGGGCGATTTATTGATGTATGTGATTGCAACAGTACTTGGCAGCTTAAGTTTTGCAACCATATTTACCATGGTATCTGCTATAGCTTCTAAAGCCGGTAATGGCGGCATGCTAATGGCGGTATTGAGCTTTCCAATCATTATTCCGATGTTAATCTTATTAATTAAATTAGCTAAAAATGCAGTTGATGGATTAGATAGAAGCGTAAGTTTAGATGATATCGGCATGGTAGCCATTGTAAATATATTGGTAATGGCTGTATCTTTACTGCTGTTTCCTTTTTTATGGAGAGATTAAGCTATTTATTAATGGCAAGATGATTTTAGTTCATCAAATATTTTATTCATTTCTAATTTATTGTTGTCATCTACAATATATCCTTTCGGGAATTTCTCTTTAAACTTTGTTAGCAAACATAATGCATATGGAGAATTTGCGTATAGCGTTTTCGTAAATCCATACCTAAATAGACTTTCAGTTTCCTTATCCCAATTTATTACGCTTTTTAATATGAGCTGTTCTGCACAATCACTACCAATGCTATTCATTATTTTTTTAAATGAATAACTATTTTCTTGTTCGAAAATTATACCTTTTGGATATTTAGCAATCATTGTCGAAACAAAACAATCGCTTAATTTTATTTTTGCCACTTCACTTATTGATGAGTCTATTTTTGCCAATACCTGATCTTTTAATGTTAAGGCTAATTCATTATTAATTGGTGGTATTACGATCAGCTTGGCATCTTGCACACAAGAAGATAAAATATCATCGGTTACCTCAATAAACTGCTGTTCAGTCATATTAATTCCATTGGGGTACTTTAATTTGATCTTCATTAAGCTACAGCTCGATATATCCTTTATTTGCCTATCATTAAATGCAAGTTTTTTAAGCACATTGTTGTAGCCTAAAAGTTCTTTTTTTTCGCTTTCAGTATTCCATCTAAATTTAACTTGTTGGGCAAAAGCTATGTAAGGCAAGCTTACTGTTAGCAACAGTATTATAATATAAGCAGGATTAAATCTCATTGCGCCAAATATAAGTTGCTCACAACAGGCAGCAAAAATTTTAACAAAAGATAACTTTTCGGGCAAATCTGTTTCGATGTTCACAGTACAGATTTAATTTGCAATACGACCAAAAGCAATAAGGTGTAATAAATTTGTCATTTCAACTTTGTTTCAATCTTTCGGTCCATCTTTAACACCTCTTTCGTAATTAAATTACACAAATAGATTATTACCTTTGCTAGCTAATCTGCATTAGGAGTTGCTATTGAAATTAAATTGCGCATTATGATTAAAAATTGGTGGAAAATTTTAGGTTCGATATTGGTTATTTATACAACCATAGCAGGCTTATTGTTAGGTGTTCCGCATCTTAATATCTTAAACGAAACTATTAGAAATTTGTATTTCCACGTGCCAATGTGGTTTGCAATGATTGTTTTGTTCTCTATCTCAGTTTTTTACAGCGTAAAATCACTAAGTTCTAAAAGTGAAATAGACGATTTAAGAGCCGTAGAAAGTATAAATGTAGGGATTGTTTTTGGCGTACTAGGGCTTGTAACAGGTGCAGTCTGGGCAAAATTCACATGGGGGCAATTTTGGAGTTTCGATCCTAAACAGAATTTTGCAGCAATATCTATATTACTTTATTTTGCCTATTTAGTGCTTCGCAATGCGATAGACGAAGAACAAAAAAGAGCCAAAATATCTGCTATTTACAACATATTTGCTTTCCCGATGATGGTTGTTTTGCTTTTTGTTTTGCCACGTTTACAATCATCATTACACCCGGGCAATGGTGGTAATCCAGGTTTTAACAGTTATGATTTAGATAGCCGCATGCGAGCGGTATTTTATCCGGCATGTTTAGGGTGGATTATCATTGGCTATTGGATTTATACCATCCGTTTCAGAATTAGGACATTAGAAAATAAACAGCTTTAATTTATTTTAAACTTATCCTAATTCAAATCTTTTCAATATATCAGTATTTAATATTCGTTATCAATAAAAAATATAACAATGAAAAAAATTGCATTAACTTTATTTATGTTGCTATTTACACTTAATATGTTTGCACAAGACAATAATGTAGAAATGGCAGATGCTATGCGTAGCGATGGAAAAATTTATGTTGTAGTAGCTGTAATTCTAATTATCTTACTTGGTTTGCTAGTTTATCTATTTGCTTTAGATAGACGTTTAAAAATGTTAGAAAAAAAATCTACAGGTAAAAACTAATTTTAAACCTCATAAGCCTAATCTTTTACCCATTTTGCTAAAGTGTTTATGTTACACTAAGCAAAATTTTACTTGCAATAGTGGTGTTTTTTAATGCAATTTTGCACCCGTCAAATAACAACTACAATTTATAAAACAATAAATAATGGCTAATACAGCAAACCCTACAAGTTTCTTTCAAGATGTTTGTAAGAACTTTGATAGTGCCGCACAATTTACCAACCATCCAGAAGGTTTATTGGCTCAGATAAAAGCATGTAACAGTGTATACCGTTTTCAATTCCCTATACGTAGGGGTAATGGTTTCGAAGTAATTGATGCTTGGCGTGTAGAACACTCTCACCACATGAGCCCAACTAAAGGTGGTATTCGCTATAGCGAAATGGTAAATGAAGATGAAGTAATGGCACTTGCAGCATTAATGACCTACAAATGTGCTATTGTAAATGTTCCTTTCGGCGGTGCTAAAGGTGGTATTTGCATCAATCCTAAAAATTATACTGTAGCCGAGTTAGAAACCATTACTCGTCGTTATACTACAGAGTTAATTAAAAAGAATTTCATTGGTCCTGGTATTGATGTGCCGGCTCCAGATTATGGTTCGGGTGAACGTGAAATGAGTTGGATTGCAGATACTTACATGACTATGAACCCAGGTTCATTAGATGCTTTAGGTTGCGTAACAGGTAAACCAATTGCTTTACATGGCATTCGCGGTCGTAAAGAAGCTACTGGCCGTGGTGTTGCTTATGCAGTACGTGAGTGTGTTTCTTTTGCAGAAGATATGGCTAAAGTTGGTTTAACGGCTGGCTTAGATGGCAAAAGAGTAATTGTGCAAGGTTTGGGTAATGTAGGTTACCACTCTGCTAAATTTTTAGCAGAATTTGGAGCTACCATTGTGGGTATTTGCGAATTTGAAGGTGCAATTTACAACGCCAACGGCTTAAATATAGATGAGGTTTTTGCTCACCGTAAAAACTCGGGCTCTATTTTAGGTTTCCCAGGTGCAACGGACTTTAAAAATTCTATGGAAGGTTTAGAGCAAGATTGCGATATTTTGGTGCCTGCAGCATTAGAAAACGTAATTACAGAGGCAAATATTCGCAACATTAAAGCAAAAATTATTGCCGAAGGTGCAAACGGACCATGTACACCCGAAGCTGAAGAAATTTTCACAGCAATGGGTGGTATGATCATTCCAGATATGTATTGTAATGCTGGTGGTGTTACGGTTTCTTATTTCGAGTGGCTAAAAAATCTTTCTCACGTAGCTTTCGGCCGTATGGAAAGTCGTTATGCCGAAAATTCAAATGCCAACTTAATTAACACATTAGAGAGTTTAACAGGTAAACAAATTCCTGCAGAAAACCGTTTAATGATTGTTAAAGGTGCATCTGAAATGGAATTGGTAAACTCAGGTTTAGAAGATACCATGATCCACTCTTACAGAGAAATTAGAGCTACGTGGTTAGCTAAACCAGAAGTTAAAACATTAAGAACTGCAGCTTTTGTAAATTCAATTGATAAAATTGCCATTTCTTACATGAATTTAGGTATTTGGCCATAATTTAACATTACCATCCTAAGCTTGTCGAAGGATGAATCATACTAAAGTCCCTGCAATTTATAGTTGTAGGGATTTTTTTTGAAAAGCAAGTTCAGTTTTTCATCCTAAAGTTAGCCCTGCTTTTCGTTTCTGCCGATGAAAAATCGGCATTCACTTCAATCAGGTTTATTTCACTTAGGTTTTTGCTTCTATGAGGGATTTACGTGCAACTGCCAACGTAAAATTCCAATCAGCCTCGGCAGACAAGAATTGAAGCGGTATACTTTTTTGTCAAGCTGAGCTTGTCGAAGCACAAAGAAGATTTCTGCCTGCGGGCAAGCAAGGTAGCGTAAAGTTTCACTAACCTTAATTGTATTATTTCAACTGAGCTTAAAATAATTATCATTTTATGACAAACCAATAAAAACAAAACAAACCTAACTACGTATATTGTAATATGAAAACATTATTTGGATTTTTATTAACGCTGGTGGTGCTATCTTCTTGCAACAATGCTGAAGGAAGCAAAGGAGAAAAGGTTGCAGATTTGCCTAAGGCTGCAAAAGGTGAACAAACAGCAACATTTGCTGGTGGTTGTTTTTGGGGCTTGCAAGAAGGGTTTATTCAATTAAAGGGTGTTAAAAAGTCAACAAGTGGCTATTCCGGCGGTTTCAAAAAAAATCCAACTTACGAAGAGGTTAGTGCAGAGAAAACTGGTCATGCAGAAGCGGTGCAAGTAATATATGATCCGGCGGTAATTAGTTTCGAAAAATTGTTAGAAGTGTTTTTTACAATGCATGATCCAACACAACTTAATCGTCAAGGTCCAGATTTTGGAGAAAGCTATCGTTCAATCGCTTTTTATCGCAATGATGATGAGAAAATGAAAATAGAACAAGCAATCAAAAAATATAAAAATGCTGGTTTTGCTTCTGCACCTGTAGTAACACAAATAAAAAAGTTCGAAGTTTTTTATCCTGCTGAAGCTTATCATCAAAATTACTACAAGCTAAATCCAAATAGCTCGTACATCCAAAATGTGTGTGGCCCTAAAGTACAAAAGTTAAGAAAAGCTTTTCCAGACTTATTGAAAAAAGAGTATAAATAGTTCATTTGTTCATCAGGTTATCCATTTACTTTATTGATGTATTTTAAGCAATTTGGTTAGTATTAATAATCAGCCGGCTTAATTTAAAATAGTTGGTTACCTATAACTTTTCTTATCACTTAAATACCAGTTCATTGCTGGTTATAGAAATGAACCAGTGAACTAGTGAACATTTAAGGATGAACTATCAATTAATTGTCACGTTACGCAATAGAAACCTGCCAAATTACTTTGGCTAGCATTGTTTTTTTATCTTTGTGGTCAGGGATTTTTCAATTCAAACCAAAATGAGAAAAAGTGCTATTATCGGTTTAATTACCATTGCAATTTGTATTGGGCTGTTGGTAAGCTTAAATGCAGAAACTGATTCATATTCTAATTTTACTCAAGCAGCAGGTTCTAACAAAGAAGAGCATGTAATTGGGCATTGGGAAAAAACAAAAGGAATGCATTATGATGCTGTAAGAGATCCAAATCACTTCGCTTTTTACATGAAAGATGAAAAAGGCAAAGTAAATAAAGTGGTTTTAAACGGCACTAAACCTCAAGATTTTGAGCGTTCTGAAAAACTGGTTATCATTGGCGAAATGAAAAATGACACCTTTTATGCTTCTAAAATATTAATGAAATGCCCATCTAAATATAACGACAACATGGTTGAAGTTAATCAAGACGGAACAGTAACTCAAGTCAAAAAATCTTAATGGATATTCAATTTTACGGAGAAACACTCCTTCCTGGTAAAGTAGGGCAGTTTTTTATTGTTTTAGCTTTTGCAGCATCATTATTTTCTACAATAGCTTATTTTTTTGCTACAAAGAACAAAGATTTAGCAGATAAATCTTGGACAAGGTTAGGCAGAATAGGCTTTTATATAAATATTGTAAGTATAATTGGTATAGGTACTACACTTTTCTATTTAATTTTAAACCATTACTACGAGTATAATTACGTTTATCAACATTCATCAAAGTCGCTACCTGTTTACTACATTATCTCAGCTTTTTGGGAAGGACAAGAAGGAAGTTTTTGGTTATGGGCATTTTGGCAATCTGTACTTGGTGCTATTTTAATTTGGAAAGCTAAAACTTGGGAAAATGGAGTAATGACGGTAATTGCCTTCTCACAGGCATTTTTAACTTCAATGCTTTTAGGGGTTGAAATTTTCGGGCAGCGAATAGGAAGTTCACCTTTTATCCTGCTAAGAGATGCTAGAGATTTAAAAGCCATGGCTCCAGTGGTTTTTGCAGATATTGAGAACTATAAAAACTATTTAAATTTTATAACCGATGGTAAAGGATTAAATCCATTATTGCAAAATTATTGGATGGTCATACACCCACCAACGTTATTTTTAGGTTTTGCAAGTATGGTTGTGCCTTTCGCATATGGAATTGCTGCCTTGTGGGAAAGACGTTTTAAAGATTGGGTTAAACCAGTTTTACCTTGGGCTTTATTTGCTGTAATGATTCTGGGTACAGGAATTATTATGGGTTCTTTTTGGGCTTATGAAGCCTTAAATTTTGGTGGCTTTTGGGCTTGGGATCCAGTAGAAAATGCCTCTATCATTCCATGGTTGACTTTAATAGCTGGTGTACACGTATTAATTGTTTTCAAAAATACTGGTCACGCTTACTTTACTGCAATTGCATTAATCTTAATTAGTTTCCTTTTGGTTCTTTATGCTTCTTTTTTAACTCGGAGTGGTATTTTAGGAGAAACATCTGTACACTCATTTACAGATTTAGGAATGTTTGGTCACTTAATTGGCTACATCTTAGCATTTTTAATAATCTCTGTATATTTTGTGGCCACAAGGTGGAAAAGTTTGCCAATTACAACAAAAGATGAAGAAACTTACTCTCGTGAATTTTGGATGTTTATTGGTGCCTTAGTTCTAACTGTTGCTTGTATTCAAGTAATTGTAACTACATCTTATCCAGTGTTTAACAAAGTATTTGGTACTTCAAAAGTTCTACAAGATCCAATCCAATATTACAACAAATGGCAAGCGGTTTTTGCAGTATTTATCACTTTGATTTCTGGGTTTTCACAATTTTTAAAGTACAAAAGAACAGAACCTCGCAAATTTTATAGCAGCTTAGTTTCTTCTGTAGTGTTTGCATTTGTATTAACAGGTGGTTTTGTTTGGTTAACAGGAGTATACACTAATTTGTTGTACATAATTTTAACATTCAGTTGTTTGTTTGCTGTTTTATCTAACGCCCGCTTATTGAGTGGTGCATTTGGTAAAGCAAATAAAATGTTGGGTTCTGCAATAGCTCACATCGGCTTTGCCATATTGTTATTAGGCGCTTTAGTTGCTGCCGCAACAAGCAATACAATTTCTATTAACGAAACCAATTTTATCCCCGTTAAAGATTTCGAAAAGGCTGCAAAACCTGGAGAAAACATAATGTTGTATAAAAACGAGCCTAAAAAAATGGGCAAGTACACCATCACTTATTTAAGCGATACAACAGTGGCTCCGAATACTTACTACAAACTTAATTTTAAAGTTTTTGATGCCACAGGTAAGGTAAAAGAAGATTTTGATTTAAATCCAAGCATTCAAGAAAACGGACAAATGGGTTTAATTGCCTCACCTGATACTAAACACTATTTAACTTCTGACATTTATACGCACATCACTAGTGCTGCCCAAAAGCAAGAAGAACACGGTGATCATGAAGGACATACAGAAGAGGAAAATTACAAAGCGCCAAGAATTTTAAGTGTAAAAGCTGGAGATACCATTCATACAAGTAGTGGAATTTTAACTGTTGGTCAACTAAACGCTAAACCAGTGGTTAAAGATTTAAAGGTTGGTGAAGGAGATTTAGCAGTTGCTTTGCCTTTAGAAGTAAATGTGAGCGGTAAATTATACAAAGCTGAACCTTTATTTATGGTAAAAGGTAACAATACATTTGATTTTGCCAGAAAAATTGAAGAATTGGGTTTAAGGTTAAGGTTTACGAAAATTATACCTGAAGAGGGTAAGTTTGAAATACAGGTTTATGAAAAGCCACAACAGGCTAAAGATTGGTTGGTTTTTAAATCGATAGAGTTCCCTTATATTAATTTGTATTGGGTAGGTACAATTGTGATGGTTGTAGGTTTTGTAATCTCGATTTTTCGAAGAAAGAAAGAATTAACTACCTAAAATGAAGGTTGTAATTATAGGATCAGGAAATGTTGCTACGCATATTGCCAAAGCTTTAGTTGCGGTTGATATAAGTATAGCGCAGATTTGGTCTTATCATTATCAAAATGCAATTTCTTTAGCAAGTGATGTTCATGCAACTCCAATTAGAGATTTATCAGAAATTGATTTAGATGTAGATCTTTGTTTAATCTCGGTTAAAGACGACGAAATTGCTAATGTTGCACATCAATTAAAATCTTTTAGAGGGATAATTGCCCATACCTCTGGTTCTGTGGGCTTAACTGTTTTTTCTGATTTTGATAATTACGGCGTATTTTATCCATTGCAAACTTTTTCGAAGGTTAAGGAAGTGGAATTTTCAAATATTCCACTTTGTGTAGAAGCAAATAATGAACAAAGCTTATTGGCTTTAAAAAAGCTAGCAAATAAACTGAGTACAAATGTTGTAGAGGTAAATAGCGATAAACGTAAAATTTTGCATTTGGCTGCGGTTTTCGCTTGTAATTTTACTAACCATTTATACGCATTGGCGGATGATTTATTAAAGGCAAATGATTTAGATTTTAACATCATTAGGCCATTAATTACCGAAACTGCCAACAAAGTTCAAGATGCATTTCCTTCATCGGTACAAACCGGACCAGCGATTAGAAACGATGAACAAACGCTTAAAAAACATGAAGAGTTGTTAAATGATCATCAAGCTATGCTTGAGATCTATAAAATATTAAGTAATAGCATTAAAAAAACGATATAATTATAAAATTGCCGTTTTAGCTAATACCTTTGCAAATAATTATGAGTATTTTTAAATTAAAGATAAATTTCGAAGAAGCGGATAAAGCAGCCATAGAATTACCTATAGCTGCCGGAGAAGATGTTTTGGATGTATGCTTAGACAATGGTATTGAATTGCAGCATAATTGCGGCGGTGTTTGCGGTTGTAGTACCTGCCATATTTATGTGACAAAAGGCATGGATAATCTTCAAGAAATTTCTGATAAAGAAGAAGATTTTATTGATAGAGCTGTTAGGCCAAAAATTACCTCTCGTTTGGCTTGCCAATGTGTGGTTTTAGATGGCGATATTGAAGTAACTATTCCAGATCAGTCTGAATTTTTAGGACACTAGTTAGTTAACAGTTATCAGTTAGCAGTTTGCCATTAACATTTAAACTTTAAAGCCTTCAAACATTTAACAATTATTATGAACAACGATAAATTTGCACTACCAATTTACTGGAACGATTACGAAGATATAGCTCAAGAACTTTATGAAAAGTTTGGTGATGAATTTGGTGAGCCTAAAATATACCGCATTCGCTTTACAGAGTTATTGGAATGGGTACTAGAATTGCCTAATTTTAAAGGTACTCGTGAAGAAAGTAACGAAGGTCATTTGGAGCAAATTCAATCTGCTTGGGTTTACGAGTGGAGAGATAATCAAGACTAGTTAACAGTTTGCAGTTTACAGTTGTCACCCTGAGTATAGTCGAAGAGCTAACTTCTAAACAATATCCCTAAACATGTTTTTAGAAAAACTTAAAGAGATAACCACTTTCATTTTTGATGTTGATGGCGTATTAACAGATGGAACTGTTATTGCTTCAGAGTCTGGAGATTTGCTTCGTACTTTTAACATTAAGGATGGCTATGCTTTACAGTTAGCTTTAAAAAAAGGATATAAAATTTGTATCATATCTGGTAGCGGCGGAGCAGCAACAACAAAACGTTTCGAAAACTTAGGTTTACCTGATGTTTTTTTGAGAGTGAGTGATAAAGTTGCTGTATTTGAACAATACTTAAATGAAAATAAAATTTCGCCTAATGAAGTATTGTACATGGGTGATGACATGCCCGATTATTTTGTAATGAAATTAGTAGGCATTGCAACTTCTCCGAGTGATGCTATTGATGAGATAAAAGAAATTTCACATTATATCTCTCCGAAAAAAGGTGGCGATTGTGCAGTAAGAGACGTGATTGAGAAGGTGCTGAAAGTTCAAAAAAACTGGTTTGATCTAAATCCAGATGCAGCCGAAGCTAGTAAATAAGCTTTATTTTTCTTGTTAAATTAGGTTTAAAAATGTTACAATTAATTTAAATTGTAGATTAAACCATCTGCTAAATTTATACTCAAATAAGTATAAAAAAAGAACCCAAAATCTCTTTTTAGAGGTTTAAAACAAGAATCAAAAACAAAAAAACATGAAAAAATTATTGATGATCTGCGGATTATTATTCGCAACAGTAGCTTTTGCTAATGCACAGCAAGGTGGCGGCAGACCAGGTGGTGGCAGAATGATGGCTACTCCAGAGGAAAGAGTAAAGCAATTAGATGAGAAGGTTAAGTTAACCGACGAACAGAAAACTAAAGCTACTGCAGTTTATACAGCAGCCGCAGATGACATGAAAAAGATGCGTGAAGAAATGCAAGGTGGTGGAGATAGACAAGCAATGATGGAAAAAATGCAGAAAATGAATGCAGATACCGATACAAAATTAAATGCAATATTTACTGCAGAACAAAAAACTGCCTACAAAACTTGGCAAGATCAAGTTAAAGCAGATAGAGAGAAAATGATGAAAGAACGCCAAGCTGGTGGTCAATAATCAAATTAATGATACTAACAAAAGCGACTTTCGAGTCGCTTTTGTTGTTTTAGTACATCCGCGTTATTTCGAATAAGGTTTTTCAGCCGAAGAGAAATCTATAAGTTTGATAAATAATTGTTTTGTCGTTTAATAAAAAATGAGAAGCATTAAAATCAAGATATTGTTAATTTAGCAAAAAATTAATCACCTATATGTATAAACAGCAATCTCCAATTATTTTAGCTTCTAAATCACCTCGTCGACAAGAATTAATGCAATTGATGGGTTTAGATTTTACTATCGAACTAAAAGATGTTGACGAAAGTTTTCCCGCTGATTTATCACCTTCAGAAATTGCAGTTTACATTTCAGAAAAAAAGGCAAGCGCATTTGAAGCAAAAGAAAATCACATTGTGATAACTGCTGATACGATTGTTGCTTTAAATGGAGAAATTTTGGGTAAGCCTAATAATAAAGCACATGCTCAAGAGATGTTGAATAAACTTTCTCGTAGCACACACGAGGTTTACACTGGAGTGACTTTGGTTAAAAATAATATACTAACCTCATTTTATGATTTAACTGAAGTGAATTGCAGAGCTGTAACGCCAGAAGAAATTGATTACTATATTGATAATTTTAAGCCATTTGATAAGGCTGGAAGTTATGGAGTGCAAGATTGGTGGGGTTTGGCCGTTGTTACTGCTATGAAAGGTTCATACACCAATGTAATGGGTTTGCCAACCGAGAAGTTATATAAAGCTTTGCAGAAATTAGGATAGTTTTTACTTCGGCATCTGTTCTAATGATTAAGCGGCTATTATGCCGTCTAATTAATCCCTCAAACTCTGCAAAACACCCATTTTCAAATCGTAGGTGGATAATTTAATGTTGTTGATGTTGAACTCTTGCAACACATAGTTGGTAAGTAAAGTGGCCATCACAATCATATCTACACGTAGTGAAATTAAGTTGTCCATGCCTAAACGTTCTTCGTGAGAAGAATTAATTAATTTTGATGCCAAGTTTTGATAGGCTGCAAAATTAATTTCAGCTGTACTTGTTTTTTTTATGTCGATTTCTGGCATTAACATTTGCGAAAAAGTTTCGAACGCACCAGCAGAGCCAATTAAAGTTGCTGGTTTGTATTCTTCGCAAATTACTTTGAGTGCTTTAAGTTCATTTGTAATATGTTGCTGAATTTTTTGTTGATCAACCTCGTTGATAGGATCTGATTTAAAAAAGACTTGCATCAACCTTGCGGCTCCAATATTGTAGCTTTTTTTCCAAATTAAGTTTTCTTCATCACATAAAATAAACTCAGTGCTGCCACCGCCAATATCCATGATTAATGATTTTCCGTTTATGGCTCCACTAAGTTTTACGCCTTCGTAAATAAATTGGGCTTCTTCATCGCCATCAATAATATTTATATCAATTCCTGCTTCAGCTTTTGCAGCAGCTACAAATTCTTGTCCGTTAACTGCACTGCGAACTGCAGAAGTTGCAGTAGCTTTTAAATTTATAATCTGATGCTGATCTAATTCTAACTTGAACTGCTTCAAACAATTTATTCCTCTTTCAAATGCAGTTGGAATAATGGTATTGTTTTTAGTTATATCCTCGCCAAGTTTTACTGGCACATTAGTTTTGTAAATAATTTCTAATTCTGTTCCGTTTTGCTCGGCAATAATCAAGTGAAAAGTGTTTGTTCCGAGGTCTATTGCAGCTATTTTCATATTATTTATAAACGAATAATTTTAGAAGGTATTGTTAATTAACGGTTTTTGAAAGCACCTTAGGCACCAAATAGAACCTAAGCCACGCGTTTTAGATTTCTTGAAGATTTGAAAGGAAAACAACCCCAGGAACTACTTGCTTTGTAATATAAACCTGATTTAGCGAGATGCCAATTCAAGTATCGTTGATTATTTTTTTTATTGTAGCATTAATAATTAACAGGCTTAATTGGCAGAAGCGAGAGCAGGGCTGCATTTGCCAAAAGCTGCTGGCAATCGTTTTCCAATTATGAACCACCAAAGAAACCAAAATTTACCAAAGCATACACTTAGGTTTTCTTAGGTAACTTAGGTGGTTCAAAAGATTTATAAAATCTAATTTTTATAAGTAAACCATTTAAACATTTCTTTAAAGGTGGTTTTTTTGCCATACATTAAAATACCAACACGGTAAATTCTGCTGGCTACCCAAACGGTAAATATAAAGCCGATTACTAGAATTGCCATCGATAAAGCCAATTCCCAGCCGGGTACACCGTATGGTAAACGTACAACCATAGCAATAGGCGAGGTAAAAGGGATCATCGAAAGCCAAAACGCAACATTACCGTAAGGATCATTTGTTACCACGCTTAAAGATAAGGCATAGCCTAAAAGAAGCGGCATCATAACCGGCATCATAAACTGCTGGGTTTCGGTTTCGCTGTCTACCGCAGAACCAATTGCGGCATATAAAGCACTATAAAATAAATATCCGCCAATAAAAAAGAAGATGAATACCGTTACTATTTTGCCAAAATCTAAGCCAGCTAAACTTTTTTGGATATCTCCAGTTGGTCCTTGTGCAGCTTGTACTTGCGCTTGGTTTACGTCAACTGTGCTTCCGCTGTGCGAAGATGCGGTAATTTTTTTCACATCAGCTTTATCAATTAAAACGGTAGCAGCAATTGTACTAATGGTTAATGTTAATACAATCCACAAAATAAATTGAGTTAAGCCTACCAAAGCAATCCCGATGATTTTACCCATCATTAGTTGAAATGGCTTAACTGAAGAAATCATGACTTCAATAATTCTGCTCGTTTTTTCTTCAATAACACCACGCATTACTTGTATGCCGTACAACATAATGAACATAAACATTAAAATACCAGCAATAAACGCAATAATTGTACTCGCACCAGCACTACTAGCTTCTTCTTTACCAGTTTCTACAGCTATTTTTTTAGTATCAATATCAACCGATGTTTTCAATTGGTCTAAATCTGTTTGCGAAATACCTGATTGTTTTAGTTTTTGGTTGCGAATGAGTTCTTCTAAATCGCCAGAAATTCTGTTGTTTGGAGACATACCTGCTTGCTTTTCGCCAAAAAGTTCCACGCCTTTTGGCTCGGCCAAGGTAAACTCTGGTAAAAATAAAATATAGTCGTAATCAGATTTAGAGAGTGATTTTTTCATCACGTCTAAAGGCTTGTTCACATACTCATATTCAATATTTTCGTCGGTTGTTAATTTTTCAGTTAGCGTGGTGTTGGTGCTAACAACGGCAACTTTATCATGCGTATCTTTAATTCCTTTGTAAGTAAAATAGCCAATTAAGCCATAAATACCCGCAATTAAAAGCGGAGTTAAAAAAGTCATCACTATAAATGATTTCTTTTTTACTCTTGATAAATATTCTCGGCTTATAATGAGTAAAACTTTATTCATGACCTTCTCCTTTCACTGTTTTAATAAAAATATCGTTCATTGTTGGTATCACTTCATCTAAGCGATGGATGGTTACTTTAGGCAATAACATTGCTAAAACCTCATTTGCAGTTCTATTTTCGTGCAGTTTAATTTTAATTAAAGTTTTTCCTTTTACGTTTTCAGTCTGTAAAACCTCAAAAATGTTTAGGGTACTTTCTACTTTATAATCGCCTTCATATTCTATCCAATAAGTATTGTTGCGGTAAGTAGCTTTAATTTCATCAACACTACCATCTAAAATCTTTTTCGATTGATGGATCAAAGCAATATGATCGCACAGTTCTTCTACACTCTCCATACGGTGGGTAGAAAATATAAAAGTTGCACCTTGTTTGTTCAGCTCTAAAATTTCATTTTTAATAATATCGGCATTAACCGGGTCGAAACCAGAAAAAGGTTCATCTAAAATAATGAGTTCTGGTTGGTGTAAAACAGTGGCAACAAACTGTACTTTTTGCTGCATCCCTTTACTTAAATCTTCCACTTTTTTGCTCCACCAATCTTGCATGCCCAATTTTTCGAACCAAAATTTAATGCGTTTGGTAGCTTCGGCCGTGCTTAAACCTTTTAGTTTAGAAAGGTATAAAACCTGCTCGCCAATCTCCATTTTTTTGTACAAACCGCGTTCTTCTGGCAAATACCCAATTTGCGAAATGTGGTTGCTGTTCAATCTTTCGCCATTAAACGATACTTCGCCACTGTCTGGGGCAGTAATTTGGGTTATAATTCTAATTAACGATGTTTTGCCTGCACCATTTGGACCTAAAAGCCCAAATATTTTGCCTCTTTCTAGCTCTAAGCTAACATTATCTAAGGCTCGATGCGTAGCATATTGCTTTACAATATTTTTTACGCTTAACATATGTAATTTGTTTTAGTTTAGTGATGATTAGATGTGATAACGAATAGATTGTTACCAAAAATATTTGAAAAGCAAGGTAAGAATTTCATCGCTTATTTCAGTCCCGTCTTTCGTTGCAATATTTTGTTATCCTTTGACTACGCTCAGGATGACACAAAATGATTTCCACTGCAACCGGGTTTAGATTTTAACGGAAGTGGTTCTTTGGTGGTGTTGCAATGCAAAAAAAAATAGCCTCAACATTAGATATTGAGGCTATTAAATTATTAGATGAGTTTCTTACTCAAAATATTCTTTCATTTTATCGAAGAAACTTTTGTCGTTTTTACCAGGTTGTGGTTTAAAGTTAGGAGATTCTCTTAGTTTCTCTAAAATAGCTCTTTCTTCTGCATTAAGCACTTTTGGTGTCCAAATGTTTACATGTATTATCTGGTCGCCTCTGTGGTATGAGTTTACTTCAGGAATACCCTTTCCTTTTAGTCTCAATAATTTTCCACTTTGTGTACCAGCTTCAATTTTAATTTTCGCTTTACCATCAATGGTTGGTACTTCGGCACTATAACCTAAGGCGGCATCAACAATACTTACATGTAAATCGTAAACAATGTTGTTTCCTTCACGTTTTAAAGTATCGTGTGGTAATTCTTCAATTAAAATAATTAAATCGCCCGGTACGCCACCGTTTGGAGCTGCATTACCTTTACCAGCCATGCTCAATTGCATACCTTCACTTACACCAGCTGGAATGTTAATCGTAATGGTTTCTTCACCACGTACTGTTCCTTCACCATGACATGCACCGCATTTTGCTGTAATTTGTTGTCCGCTACCTTGGCAAGTAGGGCAGGTTGCTGTAGTTTGCATTTGCCCCAAAATAGTATTGGTAACTCTGCGTACTGCACCGCTACCACCACAAGTTTTACAAGTACTTACTGAGCCTTTGTCTTTAGCGCCAGAGCCATCGCAAGTTTTACAAGCAATTTGCTTATTTACTTTAATTTTCTTTTCGGCACCGTTAGCAATTTCTTCGAGTGTAAGTTTTACTTTTATGCGCAAGTTGCTGCCTTTGGCAACTCTTCTTCCGCCACCGCCACGAGATTGGCCGCCACCCCCGAAAAAGCTATCAAAAGGGCTTCCGCCACCGCCACCAAAAATATCTCCAAACTGACTGAAGATATCTTCCATGTTCATGCCGCCGCCACCATAGCCGCCACCGCCACCTGCACCACCAACGCCAGCGTGACCGTATTGATCATAACGTTGTTTTTTCTCAGGACTGCTTAAAATTTCATAAGCTTCAGCCGCTTCTTTAAATTTATCTTCTGCAGCTTTGTCATCTGGGTTTTTATCTGGGTGATACTTAATAGCCAACTTGCGGTAAGCTTTTTTAATCTCTTCCGCAGATGCGCTTTTGCTCACGCCAAGTATATCGTAAAAATCTCTCTTGCTCATTTTTTATTAAATGTTGAAATGTTTGAAAATTGGAATGTTTTAATGTTCAGTTCCAATGTCAAACATTCTAAAGTCTATTTTTTTAAGGCCATTGTTGTTAATTCTTAACTTTTCAACATTACAACATTCCAACCTTCAACTTTTTTATGCTCCAACTACCACTTTCGCAAAGCGAATTACTTTATCGTTAAGTGTATAACCTTTTTCAAGTTCATCAACCACTTTACCTTTTAAATCATCGCTTGGCGCAGGTATTTTGGTAATTGCTTCATGCATATCGGTATCAAAAGGAGTGTTTAAACTTTCTACCTCTTTCAAACCTTTTTGGCTCAAAATGCCTTTAAGTTTAGTTTGCACCAACATTACACCTTCACGAATTGCACTAACTTCGGTAGCATTTTCAGTTGCTTTTAAGGCACGCTCAAAATCATCAAGAACAGGTAATAACGAAACTACCACATCCTTACCAGCTGTTTGCAAAAGCTCAACACGTTCTTTTTGTGTTCTGCGTTTATAATTATCAAATTCTGCAAACAAACGAAGATATTTATCGTTTAAATTGCTGTTTTCTTGTTTCAGTTTTTCTTCAGCAGAAAGTTCTATAACAGGTTCCACAACAGTTTCTGCGGTATTTTCTTCTATAGCATCGGTCTGTACATCAGCTATTTCTTGCTCAGTCTGATTGTTGTCTACAATCGGTTCTTCTTCCTTTTTCTTCTTATTAAACATGTTTTGTGTGCGTGTTTTTTCTGTTCAAACTCAAAAGTTTTGCCAATAACTAAAATCAGCCATGCTGTCAGTTTAACTTATTAATAACCGAACAGAATGGCTGATTGACTGACAATGAGATTTATGATTTTAGATTTATGAATTACGATGTCATGTCTGCTAGCAGACTTTTGTTTAAGAGGCACAATTGTAAGTACGAACTATTGCCCTGCTAATCAATCTAAAATCGTCAATCTAAAATTGTAATTTATTAGATAATTTGTGCATCCTCGTGAACAACGCCACCTTCGCATTTAATAATACGAGATGGGAAGGTACGGATGATGTGATAATCGTGTGTGGCCATTAAAACTGCAGTACCACTTTGGCTAATTTGCTTAAGTAGTAATACAATTTCTTCAGAGGTTTCTGGATCTAAATTTCCAGTTGGCTCATCGGCTAATATAATCTCTGGATTGTTAAGTAAAGCCCTTGCTATAACTACACGTTGCTGCTCACCACCAGAAATTTCATGAGGCATTTTTTTAATTTTAGAACGTAAACCAACTTTCTCCAAAACGTCTTTAATTCGTTCGTTGATCAAGTTTTTATCATCCCAGCCGGTAGCTTTTAATACGAATTCTAAATTCTGCTCAATGGTTCTATCGCTTAATAACTGAAAATCCTGAAAAACAATTCCTAATTTTCTGCGTAGATAGGGCACATCTTTATCTGCAAGATTTTTTAAATCGAAACCAGCAACAGCGCCATTGCCATTACCAATATGTAAATCTCCATAAATAATCTTTAGCAAACTACTTTTACCAGACCCAGTTTGGCCAATTAAAAATACAAATTCGCCTTTGGCAATATCTAAATTTACGTTTGATAATACAAGGTGTTTTTGCTGAAAAACATCTACTTTTTGTAGGTTGATAACTATATTCTCTGCCATTTTAAATCTCCAATTTCGTTACTTGCCCAAAAGGTAAGTCTTTAATAATATGCATAATTTTATCTTGCTTATCACCTAATCCCAATTTCTCTAAAGATTTATCGGGTCTATCTACCCTAAAGTAAGCCAAGAGTGTAAACTTGTCATCTCTAAGCTGCACATAATCAGGTATTTTGGCAATGCCTTTTACTTTTATGATATACATTTGTTCAAAAATAGCATTTCTGTCGGATAATTGAACTGAAAAATAGATTTTATCTGGTAAGCATTACCCAGCCAGAGTATAATTTGAAATCTTCGTTAAGATATAGATTGTAATAATAAACGCCGACAGGCAAATTTTTGCCATCTGATTTTCCATCCCAAGGCTCAGCATTTCTAGTTTCATAAACTAATTGTCCGTTTCTATTGATTATCTGTAATTTCGGTTTTTCAAACGCAGAAATGGATGGAATATTCCAGGTATCATTTATCCCATCGCCATTTGGTGTAAATGTATTTGGTATTTCTATTTTAGGATAAACCTTTACAAAAACATCATCTGCACTTGTATTACAGTCAGATTTTACAGTGAGAGTGTAAGTAATATCAATTGGTGGTGTTGCGACAGGATTTAGTTTTGTAGGATCATCTAAATAATCAGTTGGCAACCAAGAATACGTTATATTATCGCCTATGGCTGCCCCATTTAACACAACCGATTGACCAACCAACAATTTTTTATCATCACCTGCATTAGCATTTGCATTTTTTAACACAGTAATGGTAACTTCTTGTGTTTGAGAACAAGCCCCATTAGAAACGGTAACTGTGTAGGTAGTTGTTTGTGTTGGCGAAGCTATTGGGTTTGCAATTGCCGGGTTAGAAAGACCTGCTGTAGGTAGCCAAGAATAAGTTATACCGCTACTTGCAACTAAATTAACAGATTGATTCTCGCAAATGGTGGTGTTAGAAATATTAATGCTTGAATTTATTGCAGGTAAAACATTTACTTGTGTAGAAGTTGTTGCAACACAGCCGGCTGCATTGGTAACCTTAACTTGGTAATTACCTGCACTTGCTAATGTAACATTCGGAATTTGAGGGTTTTGTAAAGTTGATGAAAAATTCGGACCTGTCCATTCAAATGAAATACCTTGATCAACATTCAATTGAACAGTGCTACCTTCACATGCTGCGCCACTATTTGTGGCAGTAGGTGCGGGTTTAGCATTTACGGTTATACTTAAAGTGGCTGATGAAACTCTACAATTTGCAGAATTGATATTTGCCCTTTCAGCAACAGCTAATCGATATTGATATAATCCTGGTTGTGCATTGGTGAATGTTCTGGTAGTTTGAATGGAAGTTTCTCCGGCAATATTAACCCAATTGTTACTAATAAACTCCTGCCATTGGTAAACTGGATCATTATAACCAGAAGAAACTGTTGATGAAAGACTAAAACTACCACTTTCTCCCTCGCAAAGATTTGCATTAATGCCAGCATTATCAATTGTAGAGATAATAGTAGGGCCGCATGGTCTAAAAGTAATGTCATCAATTGCTAAATCGTTTCCATTACCACCAGGGTTTTCATTTGTCATTTTTAAAGTGATAATACCTACGTTAGTTGGGGTTGTAAATATTGTTCCATATTTAATCCAATTGGTTGCATTTCCTTCTACAATATCTCCAGTGGTAAATTCTTTTATAGAAATACCATTGTTTTCAATAGTAAATCTGATGTTTGGTTTTATTCCGCTATTGCGTAATATATTAATTACCCATGCTGCAAATTCATATGTAGTATTTGGGCATAAGTTATTTATCGTATTTTGATAGAAAACTCCTTTATTGAAATCGGCATTTACAAGCATAAAATAACCACTTGGGTCATTTGGAGTTCTATTAACCACATTTTGGTGCCAACCAGAATTTAATCCAGCACTTGTTTTTACAATTGTATATTGTCCATCTTCAGGATTGCCAGCAATATATCTGTAATTAGTTTCAGAAATTTGAGGACCAAATGTTGCACTGCCTCTTCCAAAATCAATATTAATAACGGGATCACCTAAAGTACCAGTGCAAACTTGAGCACTAACTAAAGTTGCTGAGGTTATTAAAAGTAGAAATAAAAGGTATTTTAAGGATGATATATTCAACGGAAACTAATTTTCTTACAATGTATAAAAATTATAGGTTTCATTTAGTTAAAATAAATGCTGTTGTGGTAATGTTGTATAGTAAAAATTAAAGCTTATTTAAAAACGCAATGGTATCAACGTTATCTGCATAATCCCATAGCTTTGGATTTTGACTGTCTCCAAAACCAATTTTATCTTTGCCAATTTCTAAATTTAAATTGGTTACAACGCATTGGATTTGTTCTTGCTGGCTTCTTAATTTTTCTTCAACAATGTTGATGTTTTCATACTCTTCATAAAAAAGAACTGCCAATGGCGATACAAAATTATCATCTTCCTTTACCAATAAAAAACCATTGTCAAAGTGTTTTACTCCGTTTACTAAATAAATCGACTTGTTATAATCGTAATTATTGTTGTATTTGAAATGATTGATAATATCTTGATGTTTCTCAATAGGTTCAAAAAAATGCTTTAAATCATAACCTTTCGGGATATAAATTTTAGATACATTCCTGCATCCTAGACCAAAATAATCGAAAATATCGTGACCTAAATTTTGTAACTCTTCAACTGTTTCATCGCCTTTTAAAACAGCAACACTATTTCTATTTTTACGAATGATATTAGGCACTTTGCTAAAATAGTAATCGAAATAACGCGATGTGTTGTTACTGCCGGTTGCAATAATTGCATCAAAATCTTTTAATCGCTCTGCATATTCAATATGATTAGAAAATGTTGGTTCAATAACAATTAACTCATTTAATAATGCAGGCAGCAATTTATCATCAGATGATGACATTTTAATAACTGCAATATTTCCAGTTGCTAAAACACATAAAACATCATGAAAACCAACCAAAGGAATATTTCCTGCTAAAATTAAACCAACCTTTTTAGGGGTTTGTGTAATAAATATATCTTTCAACCATTTTTCTAAATCTTCTTTATTTAACATTTTTGCTAAAGAAGATACTGCTTTTTCTACCTCATTTACCGTAAACCATCCATTGCTATTTTTAGCAGCATACATAATTGCTTTAAAATCATCACTTGGATTGCTCATAAACTGGCTAAGTTTATTTAATGAAGTGATTATTTTATCTTTTGTTAGTGACAACGATGACATATTTAGAACTATTTTAAATCGATTATTGTTATATTTGCAGTGCAAAGTTAAACTTAGCAAAAGATATACACGAAGACATGGCAATTAAAATAACAGACGAATGCATTAATTGTGGAGCATGCGAGCCAGAATGCCCTAATAATGCAATTTATGATGCAGGTACAGCCTGGAGATTTTCTGATGGTACCAATTTAGATGGTATTATTGATTTTGGTGGAGAACAAATTGATGCTGGGGCATCTCAAGATGCAGTTTCAGACGAAGTTTATTACATCGTTTCTGACAAATGTACAGAGTGCAAGGGCTTTCATGATGAGCCTCAATGTGCTGCGGTATGCCCTGTAGATTGTTGTGTAGATGATGAAGATGTTAGAGAAACTGAAGAAGAATTATTAACTAAAAAAGCTTGGTTACACCAGGAAGGATAGTTTATAATATCAATTTTCAGTTGTACAATATAAAAAAAGAGATTTCAAAATGAAATCTCTTTTTTTATTCAAAATATAATGAATTTGAAATTTGTAAACTAAAAATCGCTAATTGTCAATTGAATCCTCTTTATTAGGTACAATTAAAACAGGACAAGCAGATTTCCGAGCTACATGTTCGGCAACACTTCCCATTAAAAAGTGATAAAGGCCAGTTCTACCATGCGTACCTATTACAATTAAATCTGCTCCCCATTCTTCGGCTTGTTGTATAATGCCATGTGTTGCAGTATCTAAGCTTGTTAAAAATGTGGTTGCTACTCCATTACCGTATTTATTAGAAATTTCAGTCAATAATTTCTGGCTATGGTCTTCGCTATTATCATACATTTCCATAAAAACAGGCGCCAAGGTATAATCTGGATTTACTGTTGCAGGAGCAGGTTCAATAATATTTAGCAAGGCAACTTCGGCTTCAAATTTTTGCGCAGTTTCATAACCTACTTTTGCTGCCTTTTCAGCGCATGTACTATTATCAACTGCAATTAATATTTTTTTAAAGTCCATGGTATTAGTTTTTAGGTTGTATAAATTTAACAAATAACCCAATCAAATGTTTATGTTGTGATGTTAATCATTATTTTTGAAGATACATTTTAAATATGGATAACTACCACGTTTGCAGGCTTGCAGTAGCACCAATAAGAAAGGAACCATCTGACAGAAGTGAGATTGTATCTCAAATTTTATTTGGAGATCGAGTTACAGTTTTAGAAAAAACTGAAAAATGGTGTTTAATTGTAACTAGGCATGATAATTATGAGGGTTGGATGGATTATAAACAGCTTCAGAAAATAACTGATCTGCAGTTTAATGATGATCAGGGTTATCAATATTTAACACCAACACAACTTGATAATACAATTATTGCACCTAACGGAACAAAATATTATTTAAGCCCCGGAAGTACATTGCCCTATTATAATAATGGCAGTTGTTTTATTGGTGATAATGAATTTAAGGTAACTTCACAGCCGTTTGTACCCAACAAGGTTGATTTTACTTTAAAGATTGAAGAAACTTCAAAATTTTTCTTAAACACTCCTTATTTATGGGGAGGAAGAACTTTTTTTGGAATAGATTGCTCTGGATTTGTACAAGCAGTTTATAAATTAAATGGAATACAACTTAAAAGAGATGCATCTCAACAAGCCCAAGATGGTAATACCGTTGATTTTTTAGCTTCAGCTCAATTGGGCGATTTAGCTTTTTTTGATAATGAGGATGGAAAAATCACCCATGTTGGAATGATGTTAAGCAATTCAGAAATCATCCATTCGGCTGGTATGGTACGGATTGATCCAATAGACGATCAAGGGATTTATAATGCCGAACTTGGAAGGTACACGCATAAATTGAGGATAATTAAGCGGTTTGTTTAGGTCCTTCGAACCATATAAGGTATATAAGGATATATAAGACTCTATATGTCTTATATGGTTTTAAATCAACTACTCAACACCAAGTTCGCTCATTAACTTAGCTAAGTTTTGTTTCAGCTCTGCTAATTCGGTTTCTAAATTTGTAACCCTTTCTTCTAATTGACTGCTGGATTGGGTTGGAGTTTCGTTAGTTGCAAAATCATCTTCAATAAACTCAACATCGCCGCTAAATAAATGCATGTAACGTTGCTCTTTTTGGCCAGGGCGCTTTGGCAATTGTTTAATATAACCTTCGGAGGCTAATTTTTCAAGCGTTTGGTTAACTTCTTCTAAAGTTTCAAATTCATGCAGTCTTCCAGAATTTGTATTGATTTCTCCAGGTGTTTGTGGTCCACGAAGAAATAACAAACACATTACTGCTACTTCAGAAGGTAAAACAGGAAATTGAATAGCGAAGTTATGTTTGTACTTTATATTGCGGATAGATCCGCCATTTGCAGTGGAAATTAAACCTGCAATTTTTAATGAATTTAAGGCTGTGCCAATGATTTCTTCATCATAATTAACCACAGGCTTTCTAGAAGTTTTTTGGTTGCAAGCAGAAACTAAACCATTCAAAGTCATTGGATAATAATCTGGCGTAGTTTTGCTTTTTTCCATTAAAGCGCCTAAAACTCTAATTTGCTCAGCACCAAGTACAGGTATTTTCAATTCGTTTTCCATGGAGGCTAAGATAAAATATCCAAATTAAAATTCTTTCTAATTATGGAAAAAGTAATAAAAAAGTATCATTTAAAAGTATCATAAATCAAAACTTATGTCGAACTTAAAAATTACTATTCAGCAACCTTGCTCAGAAAATTGGAAAAATATGAAGCCATATGGATATGGTAGGTATTGCGGTAGTTGTGAAAAAGAGGTTATAGATTTCACAAAATTCACAGATCAAGATTTGATTAATTGGTTTAGGAAAGATAGTGGTAATACTTGTGGGATGTTAAATCCAAGCCAATTAAATAATTTAATAATGGCGAAACCAACTTTCTCTTTAAAAAGTTTTAAACCAAGTTTAATAGCGGCCTCATTAATTACGCTTTTGACTTTGCCTAAATTAAGTGTAGCCAATATAAAATCACATTACCCAACTTTCTTCTCAGATCAAAAATCAAAATCTAATGTTATTTTAGATGTTAAAGATATAAATGAAAGCATTGTTATAAAGGGAAAGGTTATAGATAAGGATGATAAATCGCCAATAATTGGCTTGCCTATAATGCTAAAAGGAGGAAAAGTACTTGCAACCACTGACGCTAAAGGTAATTTTGAGATTAAACTAAAAAAAGACAAATATTCGAAAAAAGCAATTTTAGAATTTCGATATCTAGGTTATGAAACCAGAGAATATAAAGTCAACTTAAATAAAAACGTTCCAATGTTTATTGAAATGCAAATTTCTCCAACAATACTTGGCGGACTTGGATTTGTGATAGAAAAAAGCACTTTAGAAAAAATAAAAGATTTTTTTTACACCTAAATCTGCATTTCCCAAACCATTACTTTCCTGTCGTCTCCAGTAGAAATTAAATATCTTCCATCTTTACTCCAAATGATTTTGTTGATGGAATGTGTATGGCCGAATTCTCCTTTTTCTAAGCTTAAAATTTTGTAGAGTTTAAAGTTTTCTGCATCCCAAAGTTTAATGCTTTTATCCTGACTGCCAGTCGCAAAATAGGGTAGTATTGGGTGAAAAATAATGCTGTATATGCCGAATAAATGTGCAGGGATAGTTTGTGCTAACCTGTAATCAGGCAAATTCCATGTTTTTAGTTGCGCATCTCTACTTCCAGTAATTAAATATTTCCCGTTAGGATGATAAGCTAAAGAAGTAACTGGTAAAGTATGGCTTTCTAGAGTTTGTTTTAAACTATAATCGGCCAAATTGTAAATTCTAATCAAATGATCTTTACAGCCAAAGGCGATTTCAGTTTCATCGGGCGAAATAGCCAGGCTCCTCACCGTATCATAAGCGACTTGAAAACGATAGATTTCTGAAAAATCTGCAAGCGACCAAACTGCTACCGAACCATCTTCGCCTGTGGTTAATAATTCGTTTTTGCCCTTGGCTACTTGAATATCAAAAATTGGTTTTGGATGGGCCTTTATCCTTACAACTATTTCCTGCTTGGCCAAATCATAAACGTTAAACGCACCACTTCTTTCACCAATAAAGAGCAAATTATTATAACTAAATAAACTATAAACCGAGCTTTGTACAGGCATTTTTACTTTTACAAATGCCATATTGTCCAGAGACCATTCTACAATTCCCTTGTCATTGCCAGCGCTGTAAAAAACACCTCCTTCACTGGCGTTTGCCAAAGCATAAACTGGGTTTTGATGACCGGGAAAGGTATGGAGATGTTTGAGCATTGTTTTTGTATTGCGTAATGAGTATTGCGAATTGGGAATTGGATGTGTCTCAAATCTCACATCTTACGTCTATTTATGTCTACTTTCTAATTTTTTAGCAATATCTTGGAGTGATAATCCTTTTTCTTTCAATAAAAAAGTTAAGTGAAAAAGTAAATCTGCTGCCTCGCCAATCAAATCTTCTTCAGTTTCTGCCAAGGCTGCAATTACGGTTTCTACACCTTCTTCACCCACTTTTTGCGCAATTTTATTTAAACCTTTTTTACGCATTTTATTAATGTATGAGCCTTCAACAGGGTTGTCATATCTGTCATTAATAATATTTTGAAGCTCAAAAATGAAGTTCTGGTTGTAATCTGTTTTAAAACAACTCCTACTGCCCGTATGGCAAGTTGGTCCAACCGGATTGGCTTTAATCAAAATCGTATCGTTATCGCAATCAATATGGATAGATTTTACGAAAAGGAAATTTCCACTTTCTTCACCTTTGGTCCATAAGCGGTTTTTAGAGCGAGAAAAGAAAGTTACTTTACCTTCACTTTGTGTTTTTTCAAATGCTTCGGCGTTCATGTAACCTAACATTAAAACCTCTAGAGTTTGTTCATCTTGTATCACTACAGGTACCAAACCATCACTTTTATTAAAATCTATATTCATTGTTTCTATCAAGTTTCTTCATTGCGATGTACCAACCAATCCTAAAGCGATTGGTTTTATTACCTGCTTAAGTATGTAAGATTGCTTCGTGCCTCGCAATGACGAGTTATTTTTTATATTCTAACAGAAATTCCTTTTCTTTTCAATTCTTGTTTCAAATCTGGTATTAAAATTTCCCCATAATGAAATACCGATGCAGCTAAAGCAGCATCAACTCCAGCTTTTTCGAAAACTTCTGTAAAATGCTCAGTTTTTCCAGCTCCGCCAGAGGCGATGATAGGAATATTAATCATCTTGTTTATTTTACTCAACAAGCCACAATCAAAACCTTGTTTGGTGCCATCATGATCCATAGAAGTAAGCAAAATTTCTCCAGCGCCTAAATCTTCTGCTTTTTTAATCCAATCTTCAGTTTCGATGGTGGTTATTAATCTTCCACCATTTAAATGAACCATATTTTTACCGCCAACAAATTTAGTGTCGACTGCTAAAACTACAAACTGAACGCCAAAAGCTTTAGCTAAATCTTCAATTAATTGTGGGTCTCGAACCGCTGCCGAATTGATGCTAATTTTATCTGCTCCAGCATTTAGCAAAGCTTCAGCATCTGCCAATTCGGTAATGCCACCGCCAATGGTGAAGGGGATATTTAACTGTCTAGCAACAGATTTTACCATCTCAATCATAGTTTTGCGGCGTTCGTGAGTTGCAGTAATGTCTAAAAACACCAACTCGTCTGCACCTTGTTTAGCATATTGAGCAGCTAACTCAACTGGGTCACCAGCATCACGTAAGTCAACAAAGTTGATGCCTTTTACTGTACGGCCATCTTTTACATCTAGGCAAGGGATTATTCTTTTACTCAGCATTTTTTTTAGTTTATTCATTGCAGAGGAACGAGGCAATCTTAAAACACCTATCTATCGTTGTAGGGTTACTTCGTAAGCTCGTAATGGTGGTTTAATTTAGATTGACGATAAAGCCTTCAAATTCCACTCTTTAATTTCATCAATCGAAATTCGATCTTCATAAATCGCTTTTCCAACTACCACACTTCTAATGTCGTATTTGGCTAAGTCATAAATATCTTCCATCGAGCTAACTCCGCCAGATGCAATTAATTTAATCATTGGCGAGTGGTCTAACAGTTTTTTGTATAAATCAACTGCTGCACCACCTAATTTGCCATCCTTGCTAATGTCTGTGCATAAAAAACGGAAAAATCCTAATGCCAAACATTTATCAACGTAATCCATCAATTTTATTGGCGAACTTTCCATCCAACCAGAATATTTGATTACTTCATCTAAAACATCAATTGCAATTACAATTCTGTTGGCATAATCATCCTTTTTGGCAAAAGCCTTACTTAAATCAGGTAAAAAATCTGGGTTACTAATAGCTTGTGTACCTACAATTACACGATGAATACCAGCATCTAATAAGTTATTTACTTGCTCAATAGTTCTAATTCCACCACCGTACTGCACACGCATCTCTGTTTTTTTAATGATATCAAACAAAGTTTTTTGATTGCTAAAATCGCCTTTGGCGCCATTTAAATCTATTATATGGATAAAATCAGTGCCATTAGAACGGTAGCGCTCAATCATTTCTTCTATAGAAACATCGTACTCTGTTTTTTGGTTGTAATCGCCTTCGCGTAAGCGAACAACTTTACCATCTAAAATATCAATTGCCGGAATTATATACATTTTATGAATTAAGGTTTGAGAAGTTTTTCAATAAACGTTCGCCTGCTTCGCCAGATTTTTCTGGGTGAAACTGAACGCCGTAAAAATTATCTTTTTGTATTGCCGCCGAAAATTTGTTGCCATAGTTAACAGCTGCGATATCAAAAGTAGGGTTATATTCAATAAAATAAGAATGAACGAAGTAAAATTGTGTTTCAGAATTAACACCTTCAAAGAGTAAGTTGTTTTTAAAATCAACATTATTCCAGCCCATGTGCGGAATTTTAATTCCTAAATTCTTATCGAATAATTTTGTTTTTAACGGAATGATATCCAAAAGGTTAGCGTCTCCTTCTTCAGAATGTTGCGTAATTAACTGCATACCTACACAAATACCTAAAACTGGTTTTTTTAAAGCTTTGATTGCATTAACCAAGCCCGTTTGTTCTAGCTTTTTCATTGCCGAACCAGCGTGCCCAACTCCAGGAATAATAATGTGGCTGTATTTTTCAAAATCAGCCTCTGTATTTACCATTCCGTAGCTAATATTTTGTCTTTCTAAAGCTGCGGTTAGCGAAAATATGTTTCCAGCACCGTAGTTTACTATTCCAACTCCTAAATCCCTCCGATATAAAATCGGAGCAGGCTCTAAAGGGGACTTTTCTTTAATTATATTTTCTTCCATTTTAATTGATTTATTAGAAAATGAGTGTCGGTTTTTCATAGTTGCTGCAGTCCTGCTATTCGCTTTACTCCTCCCGATGAAAAATCGGGATCCGTGTTCGCTACTATCAGGTTTACTATTCAAAGTTCGTGCATCAAGACCTTCAAACTTCCGCCTTTCATCCTTCTACCTATAACACTCCCTTTGTACTCGGTAAAACCATTTTTTCAGCATCACGTTTCACAGCCATTTTAATTGCTTTCGCAAAAGCTTTAAAAATAGCCTCAATTTTATGATGTTCGTTTTCGCCTTCTGCTTTTATGTTCAAATTACATTTTGCAGCATCGCTAAAAGATTTAAAAAAGTGGAAAAACATTTCAGTTGGCATATCTCCAACTTTTTCACGTTTAAATTCTGCATCCCAAACAATCCAGTTTCTGCCACCAAAATCTATGGCTACTTGTGCTAAACAATCATCCATTGGTAAACAAAAGCCATAACGCTCTATGCCTAATTTAGTGCCCAAAGCTTGCGCAAATGCTTCGCCTAAAGCAATTCCGGTATCTTCAATGGTGTGGTGTTCATCAATATGTAAATCGCCTTTAGCAACAATGTCCAAATTCATGCTGCCATGTCTGGCAATTTGGTCTAACATATGGTCGAAAAAATTTAAGCCTGTTTTAATGGTTGCTTTTCCTGTTCCATCTAAATCTAAACCAATGGTTATATCTGTTTCATTTGTTTTACGAACGTGATTTACTTTTCTAGCACCAGCTCTTAAAAAAGTATAAATATCTTCCCATTTCTGAGTTTCCAAAACAATTATATCAGCTAAGGTTTCATATTTGTCTAAAGCTTCAGCGCTGCCCAAAGCATCATTCTGACGAAGATAAATTGCTTTTGCACCTAAGTTTTTAGCTAAAATCACATCATTTAAACGATCGCCAATTACGAAAGAGTTTTTTAGATCATAACCTTCATTAAAATAATGTGTTAATAAACCTGTTTGAGGTTTGCGAGTAGGAGCATTGTCTTTTGCAAAAGTTCTATCAATTACAATTTCGCTAAACACAACACCTTCGTTTGCAAAAGTATCAATCATGAAATTGTGTATTGGCCAAAAGTTCTCTTCAGGATTTGATGGAGTACCCAAGCCATCCTGATTAGTAACCATCACCAATTCATAGTCTAACTCAGTTGCAATTTTAGAAAGATAATACAATGATCTTGGGTAAAACTTTAGCTTCGCAAAACTATCTACTTGCTCATCCTCTGGTTCAATGTTTAGTGTGCCATCGCGGTCTATAAACAATACTTTTTTCATCTGTTTAATTTTGTTTTCATTTGTAATGAAGCTGCCATGATCGTTCATTCCATCTTTATTTCGAAGATCATGGCGGTTTCATTATATTTTCTCTAAAATGCTAATTAACTGATTATTTTCTTCAACTGTTCCCACAGTAATTCTCAAACATCCTTCGCAAAGTGAAACTTTCGATCGGTCGCGGACAATAATGCCTTTATCAACCAATAAATTATAAGTTCCTAAAGCATCATCAACCTGTGCCAAAATAAAATTAGCATCAGATGGATAGACTTTTTTCACCATTGGTAAATTAGCTAACAATTTACCTAATCTATCTCTCTCAGAAACGGTAATTTTTATCCATTCATTCACCTGCTGGATATTTTCTAGCGCAGCCAAAGCTAAATCTTGTGTAGCTTGGTTGATATTGTAGGGCGGTTTAACCTTATTCAAAATATCAATAACTGGTCTCGATGAAAAAGCCATGCCTAAACGTAAAGCCGCCAAGCCCCATGCTTTTGAAAATGTTTGTAAGATTACTAAGTTTGCATATTCAGTTAATTCCTGAATAAAAGTCTTTTGCTTTGCGAAATTGATATATGCTTCGTCAATTACTACCAAACCTTTAAAATTAGCCAAAATAGTTTCTATGTCTGTCCTGTTGATTGAATTTCCGGTAGGGTTATTTGGCGAGCAGATGAAAATCATCTTTGTATTTGCATCAATTGCTTCTGCAATTTTTTCTAAATCTAATTGAAAGTTAGGCAGTAAATCTACTTTTCTAACCTCTACATCATTAATATTTGCCGATACTTCATACATTCCATAAGTAGGAGGTAAGATGACAACATTATCTTTGCCCGGATTGCAAAATGCCCTGTACAACAAGTCGATAGCTTCATCACTACCATTTCCTAAAAATGTATTTTCAATTGGCACCCCTTTAATTTTGCTAATCGCATC
This sequence comes from Pedobacter sp. GW456-11-11-14-TSB4, assembly GCF_059424425.1. Taxonomy (NCBI): domain Bacteria; kingdom Pseudomonadati; phylum Bacteroidota; class Sphingobacteriia; order Sphingobacteriales; family Sphingobacteriaceae; genus Pedobacter; species Pedobacter sp. GW456-11-11-14-TSB4. The sequence continues at coordinate 49,317 of NZ_JBWKZK010000004.1, read as the reverse complement.
TTTTACATCCAATTGTAATGGATCAGGATAGCGATTGTAATTTGCAGGTAGTGGTGAACCAAAACTGTTTTCATTTGCGTCTAAAAATACGCTTGCTTGCCCCTTAAACTCATCTCTTGCAGTAGAGTAGGGTTTTAGGTTTTTTATATTTTCTCTTTGTAAATCTTTAATATCCATTTTCTTTTTGGGATTTGAGATAGGAGTAGTTAGATTTGAGACTGTGATGCGATCTGATTTCTCACATCTCATGTCTAACTTCTCACATCTCTTTTAATCTTATCGTAACTGCATTTTTATGTGCTTGCAAACCTTCAGCCTCTGCTAAAACCTCTACTGTATTTCCTATATTTTGTATTCCTTTTACAGAAATATGCTGAAAAGTGATTTTTTTCAAAAAAGTATCAACAGATACACCTGAGAAAGCACTTGCAAAACCACTTGTTGGTAGCGTATGGTTTGTACCTGATGCATAATCGCCAGCACTTTCAGGAGTTAAATTTCCTAAAAACACAGATCCAGCATTGATAATCATAGGAATAAGTGGCTCAAAATTCTCAGTAGCTAAGATCAAATGTTCTGGTGCATAAGCATTACTAAAAGTCATTGCATCTTTTAAGTCTTCGGTATAAACTATATAAGAATTTTCAATTGCCTTCGCTGCAATATCTTTCCTCGGCAAATTTTGAAGTTGTTGCTCAACTTCTAAAATTACCTCATCAATTAATTTTTTTGAGGTGGCAACAAGTACCGCTTGACTGTCAATTCCGTGTTCTGCTTGAGCCAATAAATCTGCTGCAACAAAAGCAGCTTTAGCAGTTTCATCTGCTACAACTAAAACCTCAGATGGGCCAGCTGGCATGTCAATTGCAAGCGTGTTTTGTACCAGCTTTTTTGCCTCGGTTACATAGCGATTTCCTGGTCCAAAAATCTTATGAACTTTAGGAATTGTTTCGGTGCCAAAAGCCATTGCCGCCACCGCTTGCGCACCGCCAACCAAGTATACTTTTTCTATGTTTAGCAAGGTGGCAACATAGGCAATGTAAGTGTTAATTTTGCCGTCACTTTGCGGTGGTGAACAAACAACAATTTCGCTGCAACCAGCAATTTTTGCAGGTATGCCAAGCATCAAAAATGTACTAGGTAAAACTGCTGTTCCACCCGGAATATACAGTCCAACTTTTTCAATTGCTCTAGCTTCTCTCCAGCAAATTACACCTTCCATTGTTTCAATTTTAGCTTCAGTTTTTAACTGTGCGAAATGAAACTTATAGATGTTTTGATAGGCAACATCAATGGCATTTTTTACTGATAAAGGAATTTGTTTGGCTATTGCTGCTATCTCTTCTTTTCCAATAAACAGGGTTGATAATTTTACTTTATCAAACTGTTCGGCATAGGAGAGGAGTGCTTTATCACCATCGGTTTTTACGGTATCAACTATGTTTTTAACCCTAGAAATTACTACATTATCGTCTTCAACCTGACGAGAACAAAGCTCTTTAATTTTTTGTTGAGTTAAATCTTTATAATTATAGAGTTTCAATATGTTATGTGTTAAATTTAACTAATAGTTAATATAAAATATCGTGTTTAAATCTATTTTTAATGTTTTTTAGGTAATAATTTTCTCAATTGGCATCACCACAATTCCTTCAGCGCCAGCTAATTTTAAACCGTTAATTTTTTCCCAAAAATCTTCTTCTGCAATTACCGAGTGTACAGCTACCCAACCTTCCTCAAACAGTGGTACAACAGTAGGACTTTTTACGCCAGGAAGTAAATCTACCACAGCTTGTAAATTTTCTTTTGCCACATTTAGCACTACGTATTTTGTAGCTTTTGCTCGTAGTACCGATTGAATTCTTTGCAACAACTCTAACACCTCAGGGTTGGTTTCCATCCCTTTGCTGGCAATTAAAACTGCCTGAGAATCCATTACATTTTTGAAAGGTTTCAGTCCGTTACTTTTCAAAGTGCCACCAGTAGAAACGATATCGAAAATCGCATCACTTAGTCCCAAACCCGGGCCAATTTCTACCGATCCTGAGATGTTTCTGATCTGAGCATCTACATTATTTTCTGACAAATATTTCTGTAAGATTACTGGATAAGAAGTAGCAATTGCCTTGCCATTTAGTTGCGATAATTCGGTGATATTACTGGTGCTCTGAACAGCAATTTTAAGGGTGCATTTGCCAAAACCTAAAGGCTGTAAATAAGATACATCAGCACCTGCTTCAATGATTACATTTTCGCCAACAATACCTAAATCGGCTATGCCATCTTGTACGTATTCTGGAATATCATCATCTCTTAAAAAAAGAATTTCAAGAGGAAAATTTGCAACTGTTGCAATTAGAGAACTTTTGTAGTTTTCGAAAGAAAGACCACAATTTTTAAGAATTTCTACTGATTTTTCGTTTAACCTACCCGATTTTTGGATAGCAATTTTAAGTGTTTTCACTTTATATAAAATTAGGAATAAGAATATTTAATCTGTCTAAAAACCGTTTTGCGTACAAAACATACTACTATCTATCGCCACAATGGCGATGGTGTAAATGTACGTGATGGTTTAAAACTTGGATCATTATATTGCTTATCTTTCCGTAATTTTATTGAGAAGATGACGCAAATATAGCTTTGTTTAGTTAAAATAAAAATTATATGGCATCTAAATTGAAGAGTTTCTGTTTTAACGAACAATACATAGTCATTTAAAATTATTAAAAATTGAAGAAAACGCTACTTTTTTTGTGCTTAAGCTTAGTTTTAAGTTCTTGTGGTTGGTTTAGTACTAAGCCAGAGATAGCAATAGCGCTGGCCGAGCATTTTGATAATAAAATTTATAACAAGTTTGATACATCATCTTATTATCCAATATTCAGTAAAAAATTGGACGATTTGAGTAGTTCTTTATCCAATCCAAAAACAACTAAAGCATTTTATAACTCTAATCACAATAATCCAATCCTTGTCACTCGTTTTTTTACAAATGGCGAAATCGATTCATTATTGAGATATCTCCAATTAACTAAAGAAGATGGTATAAATCCAGCTTCGTTAAAAATTACAGAGTTGGAGGGATTGGTTAAAACATTAAATGCTAATCAATTTAAATCTATTGAAGAAGTTTACCCTATAATTGCCGAATTGGAAATTAAAACTGCTGATGCACTTTTGCGATATACTTCTTTTATGAAATATGGTGTGGTAAATCCTAGGAATATATTTAACAGGTATTACATTAAAGTTAAACGACCAGACAGTTTAATGTTGGATTCGATTTTACATACCAAGAATATTGTTGCAGTGCTGAAAGACGCCCAACCAAAATCAAAAAGTTATTTAGACCTGAAAAAACTGTTAGCTTACTATCGTGATAGTTTAGGCAACGATAAAGATTTATCAATTCGAAAAATAAAATTAAACTTAGAGCGCTTGCGTTGGCAAATTCCTATCAAAACCGATGAAGTGGTAATGGTAAATATTCCAGATTTTTCACTAACCTGGTTTAAAAAAGATGACACTTTGGCTCATATGAACGTATGTGTAGGTGGCAAAAGAGAGGCTACATATGTAGAAAGGATGAAAACCTATTTGAAGACAGGTAATTTAGATGATAAGCCAAAAAATCACGAAACTCCTCAGTTGGTAAGTGTATTTAACGCCATACAAGTTAATCCTGTTTGGAATATCCCAGTTAGTATAGCACAAAGCGAAATCTATTGGATGGCAAGAAAAGATCCTTATTATTTATCTAACAGCAACATTAGCGTATATTACAAAGGTAAACAGATCTCTGAGCCAGATACCATACAGTGGAGCCGTTACTCTAGAGATAAATTGCCATTTACATTTAAACAAGGCTCTGGCGATGGCAATGCTTTAGGTAAATTTAAGTTTGTTTTTGATAATAGCTCAAGCATTTACTTGCACGATACCAACAATAAATATGGCTTTAAGTTGGTAAATAGAGCAATAAGTCACGGTTGTGTACGTATCGAAAATCCATTAAAATTCGCAGAATTGATGGTTAGAGACAAATATCAATATGACCAATTAAGGATGGAAGTAAATCTTCCGCCAGTAGACACCAATAGAAATGCTCAGTATCAGAAAATTTTAGCTAAAAAATATGATACCACCAAAGTTTTTAAACTTAAACCATCTTGGTTTGCTACCAGAAAAAATGTTGCTGTAGTAATTGGCTATTATACTGCATGGGCGGAAAATGGAAAGGTTGAGTTTAGACCAGATGTTTACGACTATGATGGAATTCTTTGGGATGCAATAAAAAAATATATGTAAATTTTGAAACAAAAGGAGGCTTAAAATTATTAAGCCTATATGAAATTAACATCCTACCGAAAAAAACTTCCATTTAAATTATTTGCTGTAATCCTTTTAGGTTTTTTGACTTTACAATCATGTAAAAAAAGTCACTCAGATATTGGAGCAGTAGTTTTTAAAGAAACTAGAAACAAGATCTTTAAAGATATTGAAACTGAAACTTTTGTTGCAAAATTTAAAGAAACTTTTAGCAAACAAGAAAGTAAATACCGTAATCCCAAATTCTTGAGGGCATTTTACGAATCGAATGATTTTGAGCCTGTGCTGCTGATGAAAAACTTGCAGAAGGATAAACTAAAAGAGGCATTAGGGGTTTTAAATAATTCTTCAGCTCACGGTTTAAATCCTGCAATATTTAAAACAACCGAGCTTAATGAACTAATTGAAAAAACTTACAATAAAAAAGAAATCAAAACATTGGATGAGGCTTATCAGGTATTAATTGATTTAGAGCTTTCTGCAGCTAATTCACTAACCAACTACAGTAATGCGCTACAATTCGGAATAATAAGTCCGAGAAAGATTTATGCTCAGTACTATACCGCAACTAAAAGACCAGATAGCAACAGCTTTTTACAGGTTTTTGAAACCAAAGATGTTGTTGAGTTTTTAGATAGCATACAACCAAAAGAAAGTCAATACATCGCTTTGCAAAAGGCGTTAGCTAATAAAATAACCTTGCCAGGAAGTAGCTTAGAAGAAAGTGAAAGAGTATTAAAGGTTAATTTGGAACGTTTAAGATGGAAAAATTTACCAAATGAAGATAAGTATGTTTGGGTTAATATTCCTGATTTTAAGTTAGATGTAATGGAAGGTGGTAAATCTGTTTTAAACATGAAAGTTTGTGTTGGTGAGGGCAGAGAATTAGGTAGTAAAGATAATTTAGTTGAGTACGATGAAAACGACCTAAAAAAAGATAGACCATTTAATAGAGAAACACCACAATTGAAAAGTTTAATACATAGTGTGCAGGTTAACCCAGTTTGGAATATACCAGAGAGTATTGCAACTAATGAAATAACTAAGGATGCTGCAAAAGATCCATATTATTTAGCAAACCACAATATAGATGTTTTTGAGAATGGTCAGCTTATCGAAGATCCGGAAACCATAGATTGGTCGGCTGCAGATGCGGGTAAAAAATATGCCTTTAAACAACGCCCAGGTGATGATAATTCATTAGGGAAAATTAAATTCCTATTTCAGAACGAAAGTAGTGTTTATTTGCATGATACACCAGCGAAAGCTGCATTTGGCAAAGATATGAGAGCTGTTAGTCACGGTTGTGTACGTGTAGAAAAGCCCTTAGAACTTGCAGAAGCTTTATTTGGTAGTGGTGCAAAGTATGACAAAATTAAAGAAGGTATGCAAAGTACCAATCCTGTAGCAACTGATATTGGTTTGCCAAAACAGGTTCCTGTATATTTAACTTATTTTACCTGTTGGGCAGATCAAACTGGTAAACTTCAATACAGAAAAGATATTTACGGTCTGGACATTGTGCTTTATACGCACTTAGAAAGATTGGTGTAATAATTTTATTCTACAAACAGGCACATAGAAAATTTTTTCTGTGTGCCTATTTATTTTAGGTTTAATCCATCATATGGTTTGTGGTATCAACTGCAAAGTTTGCAGCCAAAGTATGGTCTAAGTATTTTGATGAATACTCATTAACAGATTTATTGATAAATAGCACAGTTTTATCACCAATAGTATTAATCACCTGATCTGCAACTTCTGGAGCAACAGCTGGGCAACCCTGACTTCTTCCTAACCTACCCAAAGCATTTATAGTTCCTTCGCTAACATACGAAGCACCATGCACCACAATAGAGCGGCTACGAGCATTGTCATTAAAGCCTTGATCCATTCCGTCTAATTTTAGAGATCTACCATGAATGCCTCTATATACTTCGCCTGTGATATAAAATCCTAAGCTACTTGTAAATGAGTCGTTTTTGTTAGAAAACTTTACCGCATCATCAAAGCCACTGTTTTGTCCGTGAGCAACCCAGGTATTCAGCAACATCTCTCTTTTTGCCAAATCAATAATGTATAATCTTTTTTTCTTGCTCGACTGATCAAAATCAGCAATTGATAAAATTGATTTGCCAGAAACCTTACCCTCTTTTTTTAAGTTGTAGAATCCGGTAACAGCTTTTTCAAATACAGCAAAATTTAAACCCGCCTCATTTAAATGTGCAGCGTTATACAATCCGCTAATATAGTTTGTATATAAACTATCGGTAGTAATAACTGTAGGTTTAACTGGTGTTATTTCTGTTGATTTAAAACTGGTAATGGTTAAACAGAAAGCGATGGATAATAATCCTGATATTCCTAAAATGTATTTTCTCATAGTTTTTTCGGTATCTCGTTCACAATAATCTATAGTATGAGTTTGCTATATAGGCAATGCGTTGTTAATGATTAATAATTCAAATATACGCATTTTTTAATTTAAAGATATTTAAACATTTATATCATTACCTTTTTGTGACTTAGCTAAACCGCTGAATATCAATTAAATTTGTCATTTTAATTAATTTTATTCCCGTTAGGAGTAAAGGTTGTTTGCTGAAATTAAAACGATTACTAATTAAACAGATAGGTAAGTTTTCAATTACCAATTCGGTAAACTGCATAATTTTTCTATCTTTGATTTTTAATGAATTTCCTTTATCCGGGCTTTCTCTTTGCGCTTTTTGCGGTTGCTATACCGATCATCATTCATTTATCCAATTTCCGGAAATTTAAGAGGGTTTATTTTAGCAATGTTGCCTTTTTAAAAGAAATAAAGGAGCAAACATCATCTCAAGAAAGGCTCAAAAACTTACTTATTTTACTGAGCAGAATTTTAGCTATCCTATTTTTAGTTTTGGCTTTTGCTAAACCATATCTTCCTAATCAAAATAAAATAGATGCTAGCAAAGGTAGTATTGTAAGTATTTATATTGATAATTCTTACAGCATGGAAGCTGTAAACAAAGATGGAAGCTTGCTAGATGAGGCAAAAAGAAAAGCAAGAGAAGTTGCTAAAGCATTTCAAATTAACGATAGATTTCAATTGCTTACAAATGATTTTGAAGGAAAACATCAGCGCTTGCTTAATGGCGAAGAATTTTTACAAGCTGTGGATGAAGTTAAAATATCATCTGCCAGTAGAAAATTTCAGCAAGTATTAAATAGACAACAAGCTATTTTTAAGGGAACAGCTAATCGTTTTGCTTATGTAATATCAGATTATCAAAAAGGATTTGCGGGAGATGAATTGATAAAAACTGATCCAAATACTAATCTATCTTTAATAAAATTAGATGGTAACGATTTGCCAAATGTGGCAGTAGATAGCGTTTGGCTGCTTTCGCCGGTGCATCAACCAAATAGTACCGAAAAACTAGTAGTACAGCTAAGAAATTATGGAGAAGAAGATGCAAAAAATATTGCTGTTAAACTAGAGATCAATAACCAGCAAAAGGCAATAAGTAGTTTAAATATTGCAGCTGGTAAAAAGGCATTAGATACGCTTTCATACAGCGGTTTAAGCTTAGGCTGGCAGAGAGGGAAAATTAGCATAAAAGATTTTCCATTAACTTTTGATGATCAATTGAATTTTAGTTTTAATGTTAATAAAGAACAAAAAATATTAGCCATCAATGGTCCGCAAAGCGGAAGATACATTAAAGCTTTATTTGGCGCTGATAGCTATTTCAATTTAACTGAAATGCCCGAAGCAAATATCAATTATAGCCTATTGCAAAACTACAGCTTAATTGTGTTAAATGAACTTAACAATCCACCAAGCGGATTGGCACAAGAACTTAAAGGGTATTTAAAAAATGGAGGATCAATTTTAATTTTTCCTGATTTAAATGCTAATCAGCAAGTATACAATTCCTTTTTAACGAGTTTAAATCTTCCAGCAGTTGCTGAATTAAATAAAAAGCAATTAAAAGTCAGCGGTATAGAAATTAAGCATCCATTATTTAAGGATGTATTTGAGAATCTGCCCAAAAATTTAGATTTACCGCAAGTTAACAGATATTTTAGGTATGCAGAAAATAATAGAAATAACAAAGAAGACTTATTAAGTTTACCTGCAAATCAGTTTTTCTTTGCCAAATTTAACAAAGGTAATGGTGCAATTTTTTTAGCAGCTACGGGTTTAGCTGAAGATGATACCAACTTTGCAAAAAACACAATGTTTGTTCCTTTATTGTATAAAATTGCTTTTGCAAGTGTTAGGGATCAACCTGCTTACTATGCAACAACTCAAAATAACACCATAGAAATTGCAAAAACAAATCTTGGAAAAAATCAATCTCTAAAACTGGTTGCTGATGGTTTTGAGATCATTCCGGAGATAAGGCAAGTAAATGGCAGAACGCTACTATATACTGCCGATCAGATAAAAGCTGCTGGATTTTACGATGTTAAGCAAAGCGATTCAACTTTGGCAATAGCAGCTTTTAATGATAACAGATTGGAATCTGACATGCATTTTGATGAGAGAGAACAAATAGAAAAACTTTTTGCCAAAAAACAAGTTACTTTTTTAGATCCTAAAAGCGACAGTGTAGCAAACGCTATCAATACAAAAAATAATGGAACCGAGTTATGGAAACTTTGCCTAATTTTGAGCCTAGTTTTTATAGCCGCAGAAATATTATTAATTAGATTTTATCATACCCAAAATCATACAAATTCATGAACCTCTTAGTTAAGGGAATTACAATTGCAGATCCTAACAGCGAATTTAATCAGCAAAAGGTTGATTTAAGAATTGAAAATGGAAAAATCGCTGCTATATCAGAAACTTTATCATCAATAAAAAATGAAGAAATTTTTGAAATAAATGGAGCTATTCTTTCTCCAGGTTTTTTCGACTTAAACTGTATGATTGGTGATCCGGGCTTAGAAACTAAGGAAGATATCCAAACCGGAACTGCCGCTGGAAAAGCTGGTGGTTTTACTGGTATAGCGGTTTTGCCAACTACCAAGCCTGTTGTACAATCTAAAGGTGAAGTAGAGTATATCCTTAATAGAGCTAAAGGAAACCTAGTTGATGTTTATCCGATAGGAGCAATTAGTAATAATTTAGAGGGCAAAGAACTGGCAGAGCTTTTTGATATGAAAAATGCTGGTGCTGTTGCTTTTTCTGATGGTAGCAAAGCAATTGCCGATGATGGTTTTATAAGCAGAGCCTTGCAATATTGTTTAGGTTTTGGTGGGTTATTGATGCTCTATCCTGAAAATAAGTCTATTGCTGGCAAAGCACAAGTTAATGAGAGTGCCAATAGTGTTTTATTGGGGATGAAAGGTGTACCAGCCTTGGCTGAGGAAATGCAAATTTCTAGAGATATTTTTCTAGCCACTTATCATGATGCGCCAATTCATATCAGTAATATTTCTACAGCAGGCGCTGTTGCTTTAATAAAAAAAGCTAAAAAAGATGGAGTTAAAATCACTTGTGATGTTGCTGCTCATCAATTGCTTTTTACAGAAGAGCTTTTAAATTCTTTTGATAGCAATTATAAAGTTAAACCGCCATTACGTAGCAAAGCTGATCAAAAAGCACTAATAAATGGTTTAAAAGATGGTACAATTGATGCCATTTCTTCACAACATCGCCCTCACGAAATTGAGTTTAAGGATGTAGAATTTGAAATTGCAGCTTATGGAATTATATCCTTGCAAACGGTTTTACCAATTTTAATAAAAGCAGGATTAGATTCTAGCTTAATTGCTGAAAAATTGGCAATTAACCCTAGAAAGATATTAAACTTGCCAATTCCATCTGTAAAAATGGGAGAGAAGGCAAATTTTACAATTTATGATGCCACGCAAGAGTGGGAATACAATTCATCAACTAACTTTTCAAAGTCTGCCAATTCGCCTTTATTAGGTAAAACACTAAAAGGAAAAGTTAATTTAGTTTACAACAACAATCAATTTTATAAAAATGAACAGTAGTGTACAACAAGCTTTAGTCGCATCTTTAGATAAATTTGCTGCAGCTAACAAAATAGAATCTCTAGCAATTGAAGAAAGATTAGTTGATGTTTTTAGCAAAGACATGATCTTTTTAGAAAAGGTTGAAGAGTTTGATGAGGTTTTCGATGAGCATCCAAAGTTTGACGAATTGAGAGAGGTTTACTTCGATTTATTGATGATTAACTTTTTTACAAGTGATGTAAATAAATTGGAAGAAGATTATTTAGAATCGAGAGAGTGGGAAAAAATTGAAGAAGACACCATTGATCGTGGAACTGAGCTGTTGAATTTGTTATTGTACATTAATGAATGTCATGATGAGCAAATTAAACCAGGTTTAGAAGATTTCTTAAAAGAATTTTTGTTGGTAGAGGAAGATGAGTTTCAAGATGAGTTTCATATTTATGAAGATTTAATCAGCAACCAACAATTAGCCGAGAGCAGCGTAGAAGATATTTGTAGCAATGCAGATTTGTTAGATTTGAGTGAAGAAATGGAAGAGCTTTTTGTGCCATTTATGACTTTCTTTTTGCAGCCAAACACCAGCGCAGCAGTTCAAGAAGAACTACTTAAGCATAGCAATAACAAAAGCTTTGATGTGGCATTGTATACTTTAATTACAACTTTTAATAAAAATAGATAAACCTAAAACTAAATAAAATGGAAACAACTACAAACTTTAACCTTAAATCAGAAGCTTTAAAGAATGGCGCAATTTGGGGTGCAATTAATATTGTAATCTTTTTAGTTACCTGGTATATCATGCCAAGCTTAATGAGCTCATATTTTTACGCTGGCATAACCATTGTTATCGGTATTACTTTAGCTGTTTTCTTTTGCATGGATTTAAGAAAAAAAGCAGGTGGATACTGGAGTTTTGGAGAAGCATTATGGCCAATTTTTGCGATGTTTTTAACATCAATGGCGTTAGTTTTTGTTTTCACAATTGTTTTTGGAAAATACATTGATCCTTCATATCCAGTAAAAATGAAGGAGCTTTCTTTGGAGAGCACAGAAAAAATGATGAATTCTATGGGGGTGTCTGGTGAAGATTTAGACAAAGCCATGGCTGGTGCTTCTGAAAGTTTAGACAAACAATTTTCACCAACATTTGCACAAGCTGTACAGGGTTTTGGAATTGCTGCAATTCTTTATTTTATCGGGGCTTTAATTTTTGCTTTGATTTTTAAAAGAAGTAACCCAAATCCATTTGCTCCAATTAATGATGAGCATGTAGAAGTTCAATAAACAAAAAACATAAATTTCTCAACGTGCAAGTTTTATCAAAATATTTGATGAAATTTGCACGTTGTTTTTTAAGCGTATGATGTTTCGGGCATTGTCTTGAAACTTGATACTAAATACTCGATACTCAATAAATGGATATATCAGTTGTAGTACCACTATATAATGAAGATGAATCGCTACCTGAGTTAGTTGCTTGGGTTGATAAAGTAATGGGCGAAAATAATTTTTCGTATGAAATTATTTTAGTTGATGATGGTAGTACAGATCAATCTTGGCAAGTAATTACGCAGCTTAAAGAAACTTTTGCCACCATAAAAGCAGTTAAGTTTAGAAGAAATTATGGTAAATCTGCTGCTTTAAACGTTGCATTCGAAGTAACACAGGGCGATGTTGTAATTACTATGGATGCCGATTTACAGGATAGTCCGGATGAAATACCAGAATTATACCGGAGAATTAAAGAAGAAGGATACGATATCATTTCTGGCTGGAAAAAGAAACGTTACGACCCAATTACTAAAACCATACCTACCAAATTATTTAACGCAGCAACGCGTAAAATGAGCGGCATACAATTAAATGATTTCAATTGCGGCTTAAAAGCTTACCGTGGTGATGTGGTTAAAACCATAGAAGTTTATGGCGAAATGCACCGTTACATTCCTGTAATTGCAAAATGGGCAGGTTTTAGCAAAATTGGTGAGCAAGTTGTAGAACATAGAGCTAGAAAATACGGTACCACTAAATTTGGTATGAGTAGGTTCATCAACGGATTTTTAGATTTACTTTCTATCTTTTTTGTTGGTAAATTTGGTAAACGCCCGATGCACTTTTTCGGTTCCTTAGGGGTTTTGAGCTTTGTATTAGGTATTATAATGGCGATCTACATTATGGTAGAAAAGCAAATTTTAATATGGAACAATTTACCTTACCGCAATTCTACAGATCAGCCGTTATTTTATTTGGCCTTAGTTGCAATTGTGGTAGGTTCTCAAATGTTTTTGGCAGGTTTTGTTGCCGAATTAGTTGGTCGCAATGCACCAGAAAGAAATCAGTATTTAATTGAAAAGGAAATAATATAAGCTGAAAGACTAAAGCTTAAAGCATAAAGCGCTTTAGTCTTTGGTCTATCAGCTTTCAGCCTCAAAACATGTTTTTCTCCATCATCATACCACTTTACAACCGCCCTCAAGAAATTGATGAGCTTTTATTATCCTTAACCAAACAAACGTATTTGCAGTTTGAGGTTTTGGTAGTTGAAGATGGATCAACCAATGATGCAAAAGAAATAGTGGCTTCCTATGCAGATCAATTAGACATAAAATATTTCGTAAAGCCGAATGCTGGTCAGGGTTTTGCCAGAAATTTTGGTTTTGAAAGAGCTAAAGGTGATTATTTCGTGATTTTCGATTCCGACTGCCTCATTCCGAAAGATTATTTGGAAATTGTTAAAAACTACCTTTTTGAGCATGAGCTTGATGCTTATGGCGGACCAGATGCTGCACACTCAACTTTTACACCAGTACAAAAAGCAATCAGTTACGCCATGACATCTCCATTTACAACAGGCGGGATTAGGGGTAATAAAAAACACATCGGACAATTTCATCCGCGTAGTTTTAACATGGGAGTTTCTAGAGAGGTATATGAAAAAGTTGGTGGTTTTATTCTAACCAGATTGGGAGAGGACATTGAATACAGTATTCGAATTCACGAAAGCGGATTTAAGATTGGGTTAATTCCTGAGGCTAAAGTTTACCATAAAAGACGTACTAGTTTTGCTCAGTTTTACAAACAACTGCACTTTTTTGGCAGAGCAAGAATTAATATTTACAAACACTTTCCAAAAGAATTAAAAGCTGTACACTTTTTCCCGGCCGTATTTGTGGTGGGTTTAGGCTTTTTAATCTTATCAAACGTGTTTTATTCCCCATTGGGATATATTTGCAATTTCTTTTTCGTCCTGTTTTTTCTGTTGATATTTTTTCATGCCTGGCAAGTTAATAAATCAATAAAAATTGCATTTTTGAGTGTTATTGCATCATTTATACAACTTTTTGCATACGGTTTAGGTTTTATTCAAGATTTTTTCAAAAGAGTTATATTTAATCAATCATGATCGATTATTTAAAAGAAAGTACTTTCGCTGTCAAGGATGTAATTATGCAAGCATGGAGGGTAACTCGTGACAATTATTTTTCTATTGCAACATTATGCTTTTTGATTTTCATTACCGCATCTACCTCAACTTTTATGGCCTTTTTTATGGGCGATTTAAATGTTGGCATCAGAATTATCATGTTGTTGATCTTCATCATGAGCTATTGTGTGGTAGAATTATGTATGATTAAATATATTTTTAAACTCTTGGATCACGAAAATCAGAATGATATCAAAATTATTGAGACATTGCCAACAAGAGTGGAAATAGGCAGGTTCTTAATTGGCACCGTTTATTTTGGGATTAGCATCTTTTTAGTAGGTGTTTTATTAATGCCAGTATTATTTATACTCGATTTTATTTTGGGCCTAATGGTTAGTCAAGGTTGGATAGAAAGTTTTAGAAGTGGGGTAGGAGCTAAAATAATTATCAATATTTCTGTTGCTATTGGCATGTTAAGCATCTTTTTTACTTTTATAAGGATCGTGTTTTTCCCATTTTTTATCATTGATAAACACAGCACTCCATTCGAATCTATAAAATTGAGTTTAGCAACAACCAAGGGTAACTTTATAAAATTGCTGTTTATTTTAGCAGGTTTGGTTTTGGTGCAAGCCATCGTTTTTGGATTTTTCTACATTGTTGTTTTAACAGGTTTTCGTTTAGTTAATTACTTTTTTGATTATGATATCAATCAATATGTATCCTTAATTGTTGTAGTTTTTAGTTCGTTCGTTATCGTGCCTTTTACTACAGCTTTTTTTGCTGTGGCTTATCGTAAAATAATGAGCGAATACAGAGGAGATGAGCATCCTGATATTATTCATAATATAGTTTAAACCCTAAATCCCCTAAAGGGGACTTTGCAAAATTTCCTAAAATGGAACGTATAAATATTAATTTTAGCATTAGCGATAGTAAGGAGAAACCTCTTTAGGGGTTTTGGGGCATATGGGATTAAAAGCGGCACTAAGCAAACCATTTGCAGCGTTTATAGTAAAAGGTATTAATAGATGGAAAAAAAATGCTTTAAAGGCACAAGAAGAAACACTACAATACCTTGTTAAAACTGCATCACAAACTTCTTTTGGTAAGGATCATCACTTTCAGCATATCAAATCATATCTGGATTTTAAAGCTAACGTACCGATTAGAGACTATGAAGATTTAAGACCTTACATAGATCGTGTTGTAGCTGGCGAAAGCGATGTTTTGTGGAAAGGAAAACCTGCTTATTTTGCCAAAACATCTGGGACTACCTCTGGAGTTAAGTACATCCCAATTTCTAAAGAGTCTATGCCTGAGCATATTAAAGCTGCCCGTAATGCATTATTAACCTACATTAACGAAACTGGCAAAGCCGATTTTGTAAATGGTAAAATGATTTTTTTACAAGGTAGTCCGATTTTAACAAAAAAGAACGGAATAAATGTTGGCCGCTTATCAGGAATTGTAGCTCACTTAGTGCCTGCGTATTTACAAAAAAATAGGTTGCCATCTTATGAAACCAATTGTATTGAAGATTGGGAAGAAAAGGTTGATGCCATTGTACGCGAAACCATAAGTGAAGACATGACTTTAATCTCGGGGATACCACCTTGGGTGCAAATGTACTTTGATAAGTTAAGCGAAAAATCCAACGGCAAAAAAATTAAAGACATTTTTAAAAACTTCAGTCTTTTTGTTTACGGTGGCGTAAATTACGAGCCTTACCGAGCAAAAATTGAAGTAAGTATTGGTAAAAAAATTGATGCCATTGAGACATATCCAGCATCCGAAGGTTTTATTGCTTACCAAGATACACAGCAAGATAAAAGTTTATTGTTATTGGCAAAAGCAGGTATATTTTACGAATTTATTCCGGCAGATGAATACTATAATGAAAAGCCAACTCGTTTAAATTTATCGGAAGTTGAGCTCGATATAAATTATGCATTAATTTTAAACACTAGTGCAGGTTTGTGGGGTTACAGCATAGGTGATACGGTTAAATTTGTGTCAAAAAATCCTTATAAAATTTTAGTTACTGGTAGGATTAAACATTTTATATCTGCCTTTGGCGAACATGTAATTGGCGAGGAAGTAGAACAGGCAATTTTATCGGTTGCCAATGCTGAGGGCATAGAAATTACAGAATTTACAGTAGCTCCACAGGTCAATCCGCCTGTTGGCGAATTACCTTACCACGAGTGGTTTGTGGAGTTTGTAAATGAGCCAAAAGACTTGAATGCATTTAGCGAAAAAGTAGATTTAGCGTTACAAAAGAAAAACATTTACTATTTTGACCTCATTGAGGGAAAAATTTTGCAAAACCTAATTATTAGATCCTTGAAAAAGGATGCCTTTGTAAGCTATATGAGAGCAGAAGGTAAACTCGGTGGACAAAACAAAGTGCCAAGACTAAGTAACGATAGAAAGTTAGCGGAGGTTTTGGAGAATTATATTAGATAAATTTGTCATTGAGGATTAGTTTGTCATTCCGAGGAACGAGGAATCTCAGCTTGAGGTGCTTCGACCACGCTCAGCATGACTGACTATTAGACGAAAATTACAACATTGCAACATTACAACATTTTAACATTACAATTTTCAATTGAAAAACATATCAATATTAGGTAGCACAGGTTCAATAGGCACTCAAGCACTAGAAGTTGTTAGGGCTAACCCAAATTTATACAAGGTTGATGTACTTACCGCCCAAAATAATGCTGCGTTACTAATTGAGCAGGCTTTAGAATTTAAGCCAGAAATGGTGGTGATTACCTGCGAAGATCATTATTTTACAGTAAAAAACGCCTTGCCTAACGTAAATGTACTTTGCGGAGAAGATGCTTTAATTGCTGCGGTTCAATTACCTCAAACCCAATTTGTGTTAACAGCAATAATGGGTTCGGTTGGTCTTAAACCTACAGTTGCAGCTATAAAAGCGAAAAAAGACATCGGCCTTGCCAATAAAGAAACCTTAGTGGTAGCTGGCGAATTGGTAATGCAATTGGCAAAGGAGTATGGTGTTAAAATTATTCCTGTAGATTCTGAACATTCAGCGATTTTTCAATGTCTGGTTGGTGAAGAACAAAATCCAATTGAAAAGATATTTTTAACAGCATCTGGTGGCCCGTTTAGAGGTAAGGACCTCAATTTCCTATCAACAGTTACGAAAGCACAAGCGCTAAAACACCCTAATTGGGTTATGGGTGCTAAAATTACGATAGATTCAGCATCACTAATGAACAAAGGTTTAGAAGCGATTGAAGCTAAATGGTTGTTCGATTTACAGGCTGATCAAATTGAAGTAGTGGTTCATCCTCAATCAATTATCCACTCTATGGTGCAATTTAATGATGGCTCAATTAAGGCGCAGCTGGGTTTGCCCGATATGAAATTACCTATACATTACGCTTTAGCCTATCCGCAAAGAGTACAAAGTAATTTTGAGCGTTTCAATTTTTTAAACTATCCAGAATTTACTTTTTCGCAAGCGGATACTAAGAGTTTCCGTAATCTCGAAATTGCCTTTAACGCCATGAAAAAGGGGGGGAATATGCCTTGTATCATTAATGCAGCTAATGAAATTGTGGTTGATGCATTTTTAAAGGATCAAATCGGATTTTTAGAAATGAGCGATGTGATTGAAGCTTGTATGCAAGATATTACCTTTGTGGAGCAACCAACACTAAACAATTATTTAGAAACCGACAAACAGACACGTATATTTGCCTGCGAACTCGTAACAAAACAAAGTTTAATAAATCTAAAATAAAACAATACTAAAATATTATATGGACGGACTGATTATGGCGGGCCAGCTTTTGCTGGGATTATCGATATTAGTAATACTACACGAATTAGGACATTTTTTAGCGGCACGTGCCTTCGGAATAAAAGTTGAAAAATTTTATCTTTTCTTTGATGCTTGGGGTTTTAAACTTTTTAGCTTTAAAGTTGGCGATACAGAATATGGAGTAGGATGGTTGCCTTTAGGTGGCTATGTTAAAATCTCTGGTATGATAGATGAATCTATGGATACCGAACAATTAGCCCTACCCGCACAACCTTGGGAGTTTCGCTCTAAACCAGCTTGGCAACGTTTAATTGTAATGTTGGGTGGTATTATTGTAAATATTATAGTTGGTATTTTCATTTTTTGGATGATTACCTTTAAATATGGTGAAGACTTTATTCCTAACGATCAATTGGTAAATGGCGTTCATCCTGGTGTTATTGGTAAGCAAATTGGCATTAAAACTGGAGATAAAATATTGGCATTAAATGGCAATAAAGTAATGCGTTTTGAAGAGTTGATAAGTTCAAAAGTGCTTTTGGGTAATCCAAAACTAACAGTTTCTAGAAACGGACAAGCGATAGATTTAAGAGTGCCTGATACAATTTTAGATAGTATTAGTGAGTATGGTATTCGTGAGTTTGTAGCACCACGTTTTGAAATCAATAAAATACAAACAGTTGTAGATCATACACCAGAAAAAGTATCATTAATTAAGAAACTTTTTGGTGCAAAACCTGCTAAAACTGTTGCACCAGCTTTTGATGCAGGTGTAAAAACTGGAGATAGCATTTTAGCCGTAAATGGTAAAAAAGTTCGTTTTAGAGATGAAGTAAATAGCATTGCAGAAAATTCAAAAAATAAACAAATTACCGTAACTGTATGGCGTAATGGTAAGGTATTGGATTTAAAACCTAAAGTTTCTGCCGTAGGTACAATTGGTGTTGCGTTTGATGTTAAAGATTTGCCAACAAAACATGTAGAGTATGGTTTCCTGGAGTCGTTTTCTGTGGGTAATAACAAAGCAATCACCACTTTTATAGATAACGGAAAAGGAATTTGGAAAATGATTACTGGCAAAGTAAGTGCTCGTAACATTAGCAGTCCCATTGGTATAGCACAAGTCTACGGTTCTGAGTTTGAATGGGAAAATTTCTGGCGTTTAACTGCTTTAATTTCAATGGCATTGGCGTTTATGAATTTGTTGCCAATACCAGCTTTAGATGGTGGTCATGTTGTATTTCTAATTATAGAAATGATTAAAGGTAAGCCACTTGGCGATAAATTTATGGAGCGTGCCCAAATTGTAGGCTTTGTAATTTTATTAAGTTTAATGGTTTTCGCCTTTGGTAATGATATTTTAAAGTTGTTTGGTAAATAAACCCCTACGTCCCCTGAAGGGGACTTATTTAGCCTCAAATGAATTATTTCGAGCTTTACGAATTACCCATCAGTTTTAATCCCGATCAAGCAATTGTGAAGCAGCAATTTTATGCGCTAAGTAAAAAGTTTCATCCAGATTTTTATATCAACGAAAGTGAAGAAAAGCAGGCAGAAGTGCTTGAGCTTTCTACCTTAAATAACAAAGCATTTCAGGTTTTGCAAGACCCGCAAAAGCGTTTGCACTACATTTTAGAATTAAAAAATCAATTGGTAGAAGGCGAAAATTACTCGCTGCCACAAGATTTTTTAATGGAAATGATGGATGTAAATGAAACGATGATGGATTTAGAATTCGATCCAGATGCCGAAAAATTAGAGAAAGTAAAAGGAGAAGTAAGTTCATTTGAAAAATTGCTCACTAAAGAATTAACGCAGCTCACAACTACTTTTGATAATGCCGATCAAGAAACTCAAGAAAACCTTTTAAAAGCCATTAAAGATGTTTATTATCGAAACAAATATTTGTATCGGATAAAACAAAGTTTAGCTCGTATAACGGCTTAAACACAGTCTAGTGTAAAAAAGCAATTGTAAATTACATTTTTAACCTTGGTTGGTTATTTTTGCATCAAAGTATTTCTCCATGTCATCATTAAATCTTTTCAGGAAAGTAGCCGTAGCCGAAGGTATATCGTATATTTTATTGTTGTTCATTGCAATGCCGCTTAAATATTGGGCAGATATGCCGCTTGCTGTAAAATATACAGGTTGGGCACATGGATTGCTTTTTGTTCTTTATGGCGCATGTTTGTTAATGGCTTGGCAAGAGCAAAAATGGAAATTCGGTAAGGTAGTATTAATCTTTATAGCCTCTTTATTACCTTTTGCACCATTTATTGTTGATAAGAAGTTGAAAGAGCAGAGACCGGCAAACGTTTAATTGTGTTGTGAAGCATTGCATTTACAAAAATTAATACAAAGTGGAAGTGCAATGAAATATAATTGCTATCATTAAACAATGGCATCAATATTTAACTATTGCTTAATTTTGCAGCTAATCCTCATGTTAAAGCCTTTATCAACCGCTGTTAAAATTTCATAATTGGCATTAATCATTTGTAACCTGCTCGAAATGTTTTGCATTCCCATTCCTTTCTTATCATTCAAAATAGCCAAATCAAACCCTTTTCCATTATCCTGATAAGTAATCAATATTTCATCTAGTGTTTCATTAAAGTTTAGCTCAATTTTTGTAGCGTAGGCATGCTTTAAGGTATTGGCAATGAGTTGTGTAATTACTCTGTACAAGGCAAGTTCTTCACTTTCGTTTAGCAACTTTTCATTTGTTTTAAAGTTATTTATCACCTCTATTTCTACTTCACCAGTTTCTTTAATAAGTGATACAAAAACCTCTATCGAATTGATAAGACCAAACATGGACAAACCTGGCGGAGAAAGATCATGAGAAACATTCCTCACATCAATAATCAGCTGATCTATTAGCTGTTTAGCAGGTATAATTGCTTGTTTTTCTAATTCGCCAGACTTCCTTATTGCCGCATTAAGCATTAATTTTATTGCAGAAAGCGTACCACCAACTTCATCATGTAAATCTTCGCCAATTCGTTTTCTTTCAATCTCTTGCGATGCAATTACGGCATTTAATAAGTCTTTTTGTTGCTTAATTTCTGTGTCTTGAAACAGTTTTCTCTGTTGCCAAATCATATTTTGGTTTCTGATATAGAGCAACAGAAAAAAAGCTATCAACAATAAAACAACTACAACACTGTAAAAAATTAATAGGTAAACATTATCCATTATTGCTAATTAGACTAAATCCTCTTGCCCAAAAAAGATACATCACTAATACCAGTGCTGCATGTAAATTCCATACAACAGTATTCATACTTTTATTAGCACTTACGAATACTAAATAATTAGATAAAATAAATATAACACAAGCAACAGGGAAATACATTAATGTACCCATGTTAAACCAACTAATTGGTTTTTTGATCCAATTTTCGGCAAATTCACTTTTGTAGAGATAAAGTAAACAGAAAAAGGTAATTAAAATTGCTTCTAGTGGCCTTGTATAGGTATTAAAACTGTAAATACTTTGTATAAATGTAAAATTAAAAACACACAGCAAAGGAAAAATAACCATTAAATAAGTTAGTGCTCTTTTAACTTTTTGGTCTGCAAAAATACTTTTGAAATAGGCGAATATTAAAACTGCTTCAACAATTGTATACAAATGTAGGAGAGGTAAATTTCTCATTCCAAACTTAACAAATACTAATGCAGAAAGGTTAATTAAGCCCGAGATTACCAAATAAAATAGAAGTAATCTAGGGCCTTTAGCTGCCATTTTATATTTTAATAAACCAATTGTTAGAGGAATTAAAATACTTAATGGAACAATATAAGAGAGAAACATATTTTATTAAGGAATGAATAATGGGCTTTTGGGATCGCATTCAGATGGGCATGGTTTTGTAAAATCATAAATTTCAGAGCCATCGCCATCATCTTCTAAATTGATTGGAACAGTGACAATATCATTTCCTTGTTTGTCTACAGCAACAATTAAAGCGCTAACATCATTATCTTTTGTTGTATCGGTTTGTTTAACAGCAAAATAAGCTCTTACACCTTGCAATGAATTAGAAACATTACCATCTTTATCAACTATTGAGTATTTTTCAATAATAGCTAAAAGATCATTAATAGGAATTAAAATTGCTCTAGGAATATTTGAATCAGGCACTGCTGCATTTTTCATTTGTTCTCTAAAACGAGTTACTCTGGCTCTTGCCATTTTAAGCGGAATGGTTGGGACGTTAATAGGGTTCATGGTTTTTTTTCCTCTAATCTAAATAAAAAATGCTATTCTGCTGTTATAACATACAATTTTTATAATTTCATGCCATCAATCTTTACTTATGAATATTAATATTGCCATTGCCGATGATCAAAAGCTTTTTAGAAAAGGGATGGTTGCCTTACTATCAACCTTTGATAATATTACGTTGCTTTTTGAGGCTGGCAACGGATTAGAGCTTTTAAAGCTTTGTGAGCAAGCCGAAGTAAAACCAGACGTGGTATTGTTAGATTTGTCGATGCCAGAAATGAATGGCTTAGATGCATTAAAAATACTAAAGCAAAAGTATCCAAACATTGCAGTTATTGTTTTAACCATCCACGAAGCAGATAATTTTATTTTAGCAACAATACAAGCTGGTGCAAATGGTTACTTGGCAAAAAACGCCGAACCAGAGGAAGTAGAGTTAGCAATTAGAGAGGTGTATAAAAACGATTTTCATTTTACCTTACCTATGCTAGAAATTATGCGTAAAGGTTTAACTAAAAATATCCACGCAACTCAGCTCAACAATGAGCATAATTTAACGCCACGAGAAATAGAAGTTTTACAACTCATTTGTAAGCAGTTTAACAGCGTAGAAATTGCAGAAAAATTATTCTTAAGCAATAGAACAGTAGAAGGTCACCGCAATAACCTATTAATTAAAACCGGTAGTAGAAACACGGCTGGCTTAGTTTTGTATGCATTGCAGCATAAAATGATTGATTTGGCTACCTTTTTGCCATAAAACCAGGTAATTTTACCTACCTATATGCGTGGTTTTACCTAAAGTAATATAGTAGTGATTTTACGCATAAATATCTTTTATAAATATTGTCTCTTAGCAAAATAAACAACATGTTTTAACATGCAAATTTTGCCCTTGCAAGCATATTTAAAAAAAGATGGAGACTATAGATAAAATAAAAGCCCTACAAGCAAAAGCTGGAATTGAAGCTGATGGAGTTGTTAATTCAACGATTTGGTTAAATATCTATTATTTATTATTCAAATCTATTCCTTATGATATTAATAATCGATCAATTATTAAGGCAATTGAAAAAAAGATAGGTGTTAGGGTTGATGGATATCCTTGGCACAAGGTATGGGATGTTTTATATGACCAACTCGTTGTAAATGATGTAAATAATGAAGTAGTATTAGGTGATGATAATCAACAAATGCTTAAAACGATGCCAAAAGAAGTCGTTCCATTTGTTAAAGAATTAATTTTTTTGGCCGAAAACCATGGTATTAATGTTAAAATAACCAAAAATTTAAATGATCAAACTGAAAAATCTGAAAGCGAATATGCATTAACTGATGTTAAGAAAGAACAAAATATATACAATTTTGGCTTAGCTTTTAATGTAACTATTCTTGCTGAACCTTCGGAAAATAATTTTGAAGAAAAAATAACGCATTATACTAAAGTGGCCAAGCTAGGTGAATCCATTGGCTTAACCTGTTTAAACAGTAAAAATGCAATATCTAATGTGGCTAATTTTATTCTGAGGCCAGCTTGGGCAGTTAGAATGAAGGAAAATGAAATGCTACAAGAATTAGAAAGAAGACGAAGAGAAGATATCAATCTTTTATCGATATTATAGCTTTCAAGCTCTCCACAAATCAAACGTAATATGCTGTTGATTTAACACTAAGCCTTCATCTATTGAAGGCTTTTTCCGTATAATTTGCTAACCAACATCCATAAAAAAAATAGTTTTTAGAAAAGCAGTTGCAGTACAATTTTTAAACGTTGTTCCTTCTTTCCGCTAAATTCCCCATTAAAATTTGAGAATCAAATTTTAATAGGGAGATACCGCTGCAATAAGGTTTAGCTTTCAAAGTCTGTTCAATTATTAACGGCAAACAAGCTAGCCTGTAAACTAACCTAATTGAAGTGGGATGAATATATAAAATGTTGATCCTACGTTCAGCTCACTTTCAAATCCTATAGTTCCGCCTTGTAGCTCTATAAATTCCTTACAAAGTAAAAGCCCTAAACCAACGCCCTTTTCATTATCTGTACCGTAAGTTGGTGTAGCTTTCATCGAAAATATTTCAGATTTTTTATCCTCAGCTATACCACCGCCATTATCAGTAATTGATACCTTACATTGTTTGCCAGTTAATGCTACATTCAACTCTATCTTTCCACCAAAAGGGGTGAACTTAATCGCATTACTTATTAAATTTCGCACAACCAATTGCAGCATATCAATATCAGCTATAACTAATATAGGAGATGGTATTTGGTAGTTCAAGCTAATATTTTTATTCAGTGCCAATGTTTTTTCCATCTCCAATGTTGTTGCTAAAGCTGATCTTAAATCAATTTCTTTTAGCTGTACAGTTGGTCCATCCATTTGAGATTTAGACCATAACAATAAATTAGAGAGCATTTCTAATGAACTATTAGTAGATTTTAATAAGTCTTTTTCTATTACTGCTTTGTCTGCAGCAGCAATTTCATTATCATTTAAAAGCATTAAATAATTTTGGATACTTACCAAAGGCGATCTTAAATCATGAGAAATAATAGACATCAGTTTGTCTTTTTCAATATTATTTTTCTCTACTGCAATGCTCTTTTCTATTGCATCATTTTTTTCCTTATCGTAACTACGTCTAATAAATTTAATTACTAAAAAAGTAGCAAGAATTGGTATTGGAAAAGCAGTAACTCTATCCAAAAATTGACTTTTGCCTGGAGTAATAGGATAGAGTATCCACTCTGGATGTAAATATTCTACCACATGGATTATGGCAAAGCAAAATAAATAAACAATAAGCCAAATGATGTGCTGTTTGTATGGCGATATGGCAAAAATCAATAATAAATAGGCTGGCCAAATGATATCTGTAGAGCCAATAATGCCAGAGTTGGTAAAGTAATTTGCTCCTAAAATTAAAATACCAATGCTTGCAAATAATATGGTGCTGTGCGGTTTGTAATTGAATCTAGAATTGTAATACTGATAGAAAAAAACAAGTAAAAAGATTAAACCCGATAATGCACCAAAACGTAAACCAATAAAAAAATTATAGGGAATATAGATCAGGTTTATGATTAATAAACCTAAAGCTATAGAATGAAAAATGCGGCTCTCAAGTGTAAAATTATCTTTTGTGCCAACTAAATCAGCCCAAGAGGTTATTTTTACATCAGTTAATTTTTTATTGAGCGGTTTAGACATGTGTTTTAAATGGGGATATTTTCAAGATAGCAATACCTTATAAATTATGCCATTTTTTATGTTAAAAATGTGCAAAAAACATAAAAGCCTTAGATTTCTCTAAGGCTTTTAGCGTACCCAGCGCCGGAGTCGAACCGGCACGGTTTCCCACAGGTGTTTGAGACCAGCGCGTCTACCAATTCCGCCAGCTGGGCATTTGTTCTTAAGCGGGCTGCAAATCTATCATTAAACTAGCGAAAAAGCAAAATTTTTTTCTTAAATAAATTTATTAGGGTTAAATATCTCCTTTTAGGAATGTCATTTTAATTACTAGGTGCATAGGTTTTAAAAACAACAAGGTTAAAAACATTGTTAATCTTAAGTCTAACAGACGAAGTTCCTTAATTTTTTAGCCTGTTTACCCCTATGAAAATCGCTTATATTTCTACCTATCCACCTCGTGAGTGCGGATTAGCCACTTTTAACAATAATTTATTAAAAGCTTTAAACGCCAATTTCACAAATTCAACACTGTTAGAAACCAGTATGGTTATTGCCATGAATAATCCTGATGATTTAGCTGAATACAATTATCCTGAGGAAGTGAAATTTATAATTAGACAAAATAACCAGGACGATTATAAAGCAGCAGCAAAATTTATTAATGAAAGTGATGTTGATGCTTGTATTTTGCAACATGAATTTGGCATTTACGGCGGAGAAAGCGGGATTTATGTGCTGCCATTTATCAATGAAATAGAAAAACCAATTATTTCTATTTTACATACAATTTTAAATACACCAACCTACCTGCAAAAATCTATTATTAAAGAGATTGCTAAAAGATCTGCTAAAATTGTGGTTATGAGCAATAAAGCAGTTGGTTTTTTAGAAACTATTTACGATATCCCAAGTGCAAAAATTAAAGTAATTGAGCATGGTGTGCCAGATTTAGAAGCGCCAAAAATAAACCCAATTAAACAACTACCAGAATTACAAGGCAAGAAAATACTGTTAACTTTTGGACTAATTAGCAGAAATAAGGGTTTAGAAACCGTTGTTAAAGCCTTGCCACGTATTGTAAGAGAAAATCCAGATGTTGTTTATGTGGTTTTGGGAAACACTCACCCAGGAGTTGTTAAGGATTCGGGAGAGGAATATCGTGATTATTTGAAGCAGTTGGCCCTTGATTTAAATGTGGCAGATCATTTAATTTTTATGAACCGCTTTGTGGCTGAAGAGGAATTGATTGATTATTTGACAGCAGCAGATGTTTATGTTACACCATATTTTAATGAGGCACAAATTACAAGCGGCACATTATCTTATGCAGTAGGAGCAGGTGCAGCCGTAGTTAGTACACCTTATTGGCATGCTCAAGAGTTATTGGATAACAATAGAGGCCGGTTATTTAATTTTAAAGATGATATTGGATTAGCAGAAATTGTTAATCAACTTTTAAACA
This sequence comes from Pedobacter sp. GW456-11-11-14-TSB4, assembly GCF_059424425.1. Lineage (NCBI taxonomy): Bacteria > Pseudomonadati > Bacteroidota > Sphingobacteriia > Sphingobacteriales > Sphingobacteriaceae > Pedobacter > Pedobacter sp. GW456-11-11-14-TSB4. Next base: position 22,884 of record NZ_JBWKZK010000004.1, on the reverse strand, counting down.
ATCCCGACAAGCTTAAGGCATTAAAAAAGAATGCTTATGAATATGGTTTAAAGTTAAGGTGGCCAAAAATTGGTAAATCATTTATTGATGTGATTGAAAAATCGGCCAAACACCCAGATTATAGCGATAAAATATTGCGACAAATTGTTGATAGAAGTGTAATACCAGAATTAGATTTATCTTATGTTAAGCGATTAACCGATGATACTGGCATTTTTCAGCATGCTAAATTTGGGGTTCCAAATAGAAAAGAAGGCTATTGTATTGACGACAATTCGAGAGCTTTAATTATGGCTTTAATGGCTTATCAAGAAAATAAAAATGCGGATGCTTTAAATCTGATACCAATTTATTTAAGCTACATACACGACTTACAGCTTGAAAATGGAAACTTTAGAAATTTTACAAGCTTTAGCAGACAGTTTTTAGATGAAGAAGGTTCTGATGATTCATTTGGGAGAACGGTTTGGTCATTAGGTTATTTAATTCATAATGCGCCTAACAGATCTTATGCTGAGTTTGGTTACGAACTGTTTTTTAAATCTGTAAATCATTTTAAAAATTTGGTTCATTTAAGAGGTATTTGTAATACCATTACTGGGGTAAGTTACTATCTAAAAACTCACCCTTATGATGAAAGAATATTGAATGAATTGAATTTGCTTACTGATCAACTAATTGCATCTTACAAAAGCACTAAAGATGAAGATTGGCACTGGTTTGAAAATCATCTAACTTATGACAATGCCATTTTTCCACTAGCGCTTTTTCATGTTGAAGAAATTACTGGAAGACAAGATGTCAGCGAAATTGCACATGAATCATTAAAATACTTAGAGAAAATTACTTTCAGTTTGAGTACTGTAAACCCGGTTGGTAATAATGGTTGGCATTTAAAAGGTAATAAAGAGGTGCCAATGTATGACCAACAAGCGATAGAGATTATGGCGATGGTGTTGATGTACCATCAGGCTTATGTTGTAACCAGAGAGCAAGAATATTTAAAGAAAATGTTTACAAGCTACCTATGGTTTTTGGGCGAAAATACATTGAGAATTCCATTGTATGACTCTGAAACAAAGGGTTGTGCTGATGGATTACAGAGTGGGGGAGTAAATAGAAATCAAGGTGCTGAAAGTACCTTGGCTTACTTGATATCGCACTTAACAGTTTTAAAAGCATTTAAGCATGAGAACCATTTAAACGGAATTAAGAAAGCCGAAAGTTTGGCGATAATTAACAAGTAATAATGTTAATAGCAAAAAGAGCTTTGATGAAAATCAAAGCTCTTTTTTTGTGGGTTATGTTTTTGTGAATAAGCAGCGGCTGATGTTTTTAGCCCTGATTGCAGCGATATCTCCCGATCCGATTTTTCATCGGATTGGGAATTTAGCGTAAAGCAGGACTGACATTAAAAATGGCACTGCATCTGCGCTTCAAATATTAATCTGGTGAACTTTTAAGTCGCTCTAATAGGCTTTCTAAATTAACTGTAGCAAATGACGATGAATAATCTGAAAGTCCGTAAGGTAGAATTAACTCGCCATTGTTGATGATTGAACCGCAAGAATAAACCACATTGGGTACATAACCTTCGCGTTCATCGGGATTTGGAATGAGCAATGGCTCTGTTAAACGACCAATTTCGATGGTTGGATCATTTAAATCTAGCAAAGTTGCACTTAAACAATACCTGCGCATTGGACCAACGGCATGGGTAATTATTAACCAGCCATCTTTGGTTTCTATTGGCGAACCGCAATTGCCTAATTGTACAAATTCCCAGCTGTATTTTGGTTCCTGAAATTTAATTGGATTTTCCCAGATGTTAATTTTATCTGAATACATGATATAATTGTTGATACCATCTATACGAGCCAACATGGCATATTTTCCATTAATTTTGCGAGGAAAAAGTGCAAGGTTTTTGTTTTGTGCACCAGCGCCAAACAATGGCCCGACGGTAAAATCGTAAAAATCTTTGGTTTTTAATAATTTAGGGATGATGATATGTCCATCATAGGCTGTATAGGTTGCATAATAGGCTGATGAACCATCATCATTGGTAAATTTGGTGAATCTGGCATCTTCAATTCCTTTCCTTTCGAACTCTGAAATTGGAAAAATTACTCGGTCTGATATATCTGTATCTAACGAAAAAACGATTTCATAATAAGAATCTGATAACCAAAGCACTTTCTCAAATTCTACATCTTTCTCTGGATCATTTTCTAAAGCTTGTGCTTCACCAATTATTTTTTTAAGTGTGATATAATCGAAATGATCATCCAATTTTGCATCAAGTTTTGCTAAAATATCTTTGTCTATTAAAGATGTTAGGCCTTTTTCTAAGAAAAGTTTCTTGTTATAGGTTGCATTTCTAATTACTTCCGCTTCATCAACGTAATCGCCAACGGGCATCACCGTAATGTTATTTTGACTATCAATTAAAGCTCTTCTAAACACGATAGATGAAATGTGACCTTCGCCAACGGCTCTAAAGCTAATGATCAAACGCCTTTGGCCTTCAACTAAATCAGACTGGTCTGGGTCTTCTACAATAGAAGGATTAAAAAACGCCGCAGATTCTATAGAATATTCATGAGTAAAATAAGAGCCAATTAGCAATTTGCAATGTTGGTCTAACTCATGGTAATCAATATCCATTTTCTCAAAAAGCGGTTTAAGCTTTTTGCAATGTCTCGATAAGATTTTAGTAATATTTCTATGTCTTTTCGAATATTCTTGAAGCAGCGGCGAAATAATACCGAAAACTTGATCTTTATTTAGCGTAAGCACTTTTTTAATTACTTCTTTGGCCCTATCATCACCATTAAAGAAAAACCTAGCAATAACTCTTTTAGAATCTGGATATACTTTTACTTGTTTACGCTCTATTTTTAATCTCTTCATTTTGCGGTATTTTAGTTTTTATTATACTTCTAGTTTACCTTCCACAGAATCGTCCATGGTTTTACCAGTAATAATTGAAGCTGCCATTTTTATAAATGCAACTGCTTCGCCATGTTTGGTATCCCAATAGTAAACATTAGTTGGTGTAATTTTTAATAAGCTGATATTTGGATCATCTTTTCCGTTTTGGAACCAAACCTTTAAAAATGGATTCCACAACTCATCAATTTTTGCTTGATCTTTAATCACTTCGGCTATGCCGTAAACGCTTAAAAAGCCTGAGTTTTTGTTCTCTTGAAAGAAAAGCTGCGTGAACGGATCGTTTTTAATTTCCTCATTTTTATTGCTATCAATCATGCTGATGAACCATAAGTTGCCATCATCATCTATGTCTTGCACAGACATTGGTCTAACAGAAACAGGTAAGCCAGTTTTAATATTTGTACAGAAAAAACAATTTTCGGCACTTTTAGCCAAATCTTTTAACTTTTTAACAGCCTCTTTTCCTTCGAGTGTTTTAATATGATCTTGTGTGTTTTGTGTATTGTTTGAGCTATCTCTCGAGTTTTCCATGATATTTAGGTTTAGGTTGATTATTTTTTTGAAAGTGTTTTTAATACATAGGCAGTAACCAAAGCGCCAAAAAGATAATAACCAACCGTGAGTGCTTTTGTTTGGTTGGTTCTTGTAACTGGTTCTGGATTTAGGCCCATAGGTTCTGGTAATTTAAGCGCTCCAATGCCAGCACTTAAACCTAAAAAGATTGCTTTGGGCCAAATGAAGTTTCTATTACCGCCAATTAAACTGTAATACATGGCATTTGCAACTAAATCTGCTTTTAATGTAGCATTGTGCAAATCGGTTTTATCGGTAATAGGAGTACCGTATTTGCTTAGGGTTTTGTTTAGTGCCTGCTCGCCAATTTTATTTATTTGCGGAACATTGGTGGCATTTTTTCTAAGCGTTTCGTGCAAAAGGTTTAAGGCTACTGAACCTATAAAGCCTGCTGTAATGTTTTTAATAAATCCCATAATTTATGATTTTAAGCTTACCCAAGCAATTGCTTCGTTAAGTTCTGCTAATGGAAATCCTTTTGCCTCTCCAGGTGTTACGTAACTAAAGGCATCTGTAAATTTTTCTACTGCTTTTTGGTCGGTTACAATGGCCATTTTTTTCCATGCTGTAAGATGTTTCAAACCTGCAACCATATCCTGAAACCAAGCGCCTGCAGTAAAGTTTTCTACTTTAGTTTCTAATACAAGCATATAATGTATTTCGCCATATTTTGCTTTAATCACTTCTAGGCCTGGTAATAATACACTTTTTAAATCTTCTGCTGTAACTTCACCAGTGGCTTTTACACCAAAAACATGGTCTGGTAAATTAGGTAGTAATATTAACATAGGTTTCTATTTTATAGTTAGAATAACAATAAGTTTTGCAGTAATGTTTTAAAATAAGAATGTACTAAACCTATATCTTATCTGTTATTATGGAAGTTTTTACAACAAAAGAAAAGCTATAGTGTTGATGAGTCAAATCTAAACCTATAGAAAATGTTTAATCATCTAATACCAGAACAAAAGGAGGGCAGCCAACTCGATTTATCATCAGAGAAAAAGTTTGCCACATCTATTGAAGCACAAGAATTTTTTAAATTAGCCAAGCAAAGGTTAATGAATGTTAACCAATGGGACGAAACTTGTAAAGCTCCGTCATCAGTTTTTAAATTAATGAATGATAAATGCCAGCTAATAGTGGGTTTGGTAAAAGAGGGCGATTTTATTAGGATTGATATCCCCGGGCCTGGCAGCAGAGCGGGAGATGGTTACGACTGGGTTAAGGTAGAAATAATAGTGGAAAAGGATGCAATTGATGAAAATATATTGAGCATTACTGTAAGGCCATCAAAACATCCATTGAAAAATAACGGTGAAACTGCACATTTTTTTAAGAATGATGCAACTTCTACATTTCAAGTTAAAAGAAAAGGAAATATTGTTTTTGCAGAAATACATGGAAGAAATGAGTTGCCAAATACCGATGTAAACAACTTTTTTGATAAATTTAGAAATACGCTAATAGGTTGGGTTGCAAAAATTGGATTTTCCTATCCGCAATGGAAATGCCTAACTGAAGGATTAGTGAGCAGCTAAAAATATTAATCAATTAATTTTTTAGAACGTGTGTGTTTATACATATGATTTTTATATTTGCTAAACATCCCCAAATTTATAATTACTAAATATAATATTTTGAAAAGAAATATTTACGTTGTTGAAGACAACGATGATATAAGAGAACTTGTACAATATTTATTAGAGAGTGAAGGATATGAGGTAGAATCATTTGCTAATGTAGCAGACTTCGATCAAAAATTTGAGGTTAAGCTACCTGATGCTTTAATATTAGATATTATGCTGCCTGACGGAAATGGAATGGATTTATGTAACAAAATTAAAGCCTCTAGTGCAACTAAAAACATTCCGATACTTTTAATGTCTGCAAATACCAATGCTTTGTCTATCAACAAAAAAACTGAAGCAGACGATTTTATCTCAAAACCATTTGATATTGATGAATTTGCCAATAAAGTGGCGAAAATATTAGCTTTAAAATAAAAGGGAAAACATTATAGTTTTCCCTTTTTTGCACCTTCTTTTGTTTTACTTGGGTCTTTACCAGCTTGTCCGTATTTTGGAGCTGCACCTTCGCCATTTTGATCAAAAGATGCTTTTCCTTTAGCATCACCTGTTTCTTTCGTTTTTTCTTTATCGGTTGATTTTTTCTGATTTTCCATTCTATTAATTTTATAATTATTACTTTATATCGTAATTCTTCCGCCGGTAACCGGTAATGTAGCCCCTGCAATGTAACTGGCTTCATCAGATGCCAAAAAAACATAAGCAGGTGCAACTTCGACAGGTTGTCCTGGTCTGCCCATAGGTGTGTCTTGTCCAAATTTTTCGGCGTTTGGCATCGTTGATGGGATAAGCGGAGTCCATATTGGTCCGGGTGCAACCGCATTAACTCTTATGCCTTTACCTTCCATCAACAAAATTTGACTTAAGTTAGCGGTAAAGTTTTGGATTGCGCCTTTGGTTGCTGCATATGGTAGTAAAACTTCAGAAGGATTATACGCATTAACTGAGGTGGTATTAATGATACTGCTTCCCTTAGGCATATGAGGCACTGCCGCTTTGCTCAAATAAAACATTGGGTGTATGTTCGTATCAAATGTTTTAATCCATTCTTCGCTTGGTATTTCGGCTAAACTCTCTCTCCCCATTTGAAAAGCAGCGTTGTTTACCAAAATATCAATACCTCCAAATGATGAGATTGCCTGTTCAATAATTTTTTTGCAATGACTTTCTTTTCTAATATCGCCTTTTACTAAAACTGCTTTTTGCCCAGCCTCTTCTACCCATTTAGCGCTATCTTTTGCATCGTCGGTTTCCTCATCACTTAGATAGCTTATTAAAACATCGGCACCTTCTCTTGCAAAAGCGATGGCAATAGCTTTACCAATTCCCGAATCTCCGCCAGTGATAATTGCTTTTTTTCCTTTTAATCTGCCATTACCTTGGTAAGATTTTTCTCCATGGTCTGCCAAAGGTTTTAAATCTTTTTCGCTACCTGGCGGATTTTGTTCTTGTTTAGGAAACGGCGGCACCGGATATTTTTGATCTGGATTAGATTTGTTTTCTTGCTTTTTCTGTTTCTTCATATCGGTAGATAATTTAAGATCAGCTTTTAATGACTGTTTAAGACATAAACATTTTAAAATCTATAGTGTTTAAGCTATTGTAATAAATCATCAGCATGAGTTTAGCAAAATACAGGAAAAAGAGATCTTTTGAAGCCACAACAGAACCTGAAGGAGGAGCAGGAAACGGAAAAGAACTTCGCTTTGTGATACAAAAACATGCCGCTTCTCATTTGCATTATGATTTTAGATTAGAGATGGGAGGCGTGCTAAAAAGTTGGGCTGTTCCAAAAGGTCCATCAACCGACCCTAAAACCAAACGTTTAGCAATGATGGTTGAAGATCATCCGTTTGATTATAAAGATTTTGAAGGGATTATCCCGGCAGGAGAATATGGAGGAGGAACTGTAATTGTTTGGGATGAAGGAACTTATGAAGCTTTAGAAGCTAAAGAGCAAAACGTAAAAGGGCAAGAGCAATATCTACTGAAAGAGCTCAAAAAAGGTTCTGTTAAAATGATTTTACATGGCAAAAAATTAAAAGGTGAGTTTGCGCTTGTAAAAACCAAAGGGATGGGAGAAAATGCTTGGCTACTTATTAAACATAATGATAAGTACGCATCGGCGGATGAGATTACCAAAAAAGACAAATCTGTTATTTCTGGAAAAACAATAGCACAAGTAACCAAAAGTTTTGAGGTTAAGGCCAAAAAGCAAAAGCCCCCAAAAGAATTAACAATAGAGATTGAAAAAAAGATAAACGATACCCACGAAGAAACTGAAAATGATTTAAAAACCATCCTTAAAAAAGCAGATAAGCAGACTTTTTACACTAAATTAAAGCCAATGTTGGCTACTTTGGTCACTAATCCGGTTGATGATGACCAATGGGTTTATGAGATAAAATGGGATGGATATAGGGCATTAGCTTTTAAAAATAAAACAAAGTTAGAGCTCAAATCACGGAATGAAAATTCTTACAACGAAAAATTTTATCCTATTTATAACGCATTAAAAGATTTAAAATTGAATGCAGTTTTAGATGGAGAAATAATTGTAGTGAATGATAAAGGAACCGCAGATTTTGGCGCTTTACAAAATTGGAAAAGCGAAGCTGATGGGAATTTGATGTATTACGTTTTTGATATTTTATGGTTTGAAGGATATGACCTTAAAAATTTGCCGCTTATTGCTCGTAAACAAATTTTAGAAAGAGTAATTGCAGACCATCCGCTAATTAAAATTAGTAAGCATTTTAATACTTCTGGAACCGAATTTTTAGCTGCTGCTGTTAAAATGGAGTTGGAAGGCGTAATTGCAAAACAGCAAGATAGCACTTATGAAACTAACCACAGAAGTGGTAATTGGCTCAAAATTAAAGCAAATAGAAGGCAAGAGGTAGTTATTGGAGGTTTTACCAAAAACGATGATACCAGTAAACCGTTTAGTTCTCTATTGGTTGGGGTTTATGATAAAAATAAATTCGTTTACACTGGCAAAATAGGTACAGGCTTTACAGTTAAACAGCAAAAGGAATTGTTGTTGAAATTTGAAAAGTTGATTATAGACAAGCCAGCATTTAGCACCGAGCCAGATGTAAATAAGGCAAGTAGATTTAGACCTAATCCGCCAAAGGCGAAAGCAACTTGGTTAAAGCCTGAATTAATTTGTGAGGTAAATTTTACAGAGATGACGAGTGATGGAGTAATGAGGCATGCATCTTTTGCAGGGATGAGACCAGATAAGGAAGCTGGTGAAGTGGTTTTAGAAAAAGCTAAATCAACGGCTAATATAATTAAAAATACTGACAATAAAGTCGATTTATTAAAGACAAATAAACCCGCTAGTAAAAACTTTTTAAATGAAGAGGAAGAAACTCAAGGTAAAAAAGTAAACGGTAATGATTTGAAATTTACCAATTTGAGTAAAATCTATTGGCCAAAAGAAAAAATAACCAAACGAGATTTGATCAATTATTATGAACAGGTTGCACCAGTTTTGTTACCCTACCTTAAAAATAGGCCCCAATCTTTAAATCGGTTTCCTAACGGGATAACAGGACAGAGTTTTTATCAAAAAGATGTAACAGGTAAGGTGCCAGATTGGACAGATTTATACCTTTATCATAGTGGAGATAGCGATGAGGATAAACATTTCCTTTTAGGTAATGATAAAGCCACACTTTTGTACATGGTTGGTTTGGGTTGCATTGAAATTAACCCTTGGAGTAGTACGATAAAAAAACCAGATCATCCTACTTGGTGTATCATTGATTTAGATCCGGCAAAAAACACTTTTGATCAGGTAGTTGAAGCTGCATTGATAACAAAAGATATTTTAGATGATATGGGTGTGCCAAGTTATTGTAAAACAAGTGGGTCAACTGGATTACATATTTATATCCCGCTAGGGGCAAAATATACGTATGAGCAATCTAAAGAATTTGCAAGAATTATAGTCACGCTTGTTCATCAGGAAATACCAAAATATACAAGTTTAGAAAGAGCGGTTAAGGATAGGGGAGGAAAGATGTATTTAGATTTTTTGCAAAACAGGGCACAAGCAACATTAGCTGCTCCTTATGCCGTACGACCAAAGCCTGGAGCAACTGTTTCTATGCCACTTGCGTGGAATGAAGTGAAAAAAGGTTTAAAAATGAAAGATTTCCATATTTTTAACGCTTTAGAAAGAATAGAAAGCCTTGGTGATATCTTTAAACCAGTTTTAGGGAAAGGGATAGATCTTAAAAAAGTTATCTCGAAATTACACTCTCGCTAGCATAATTAAATTTATGCCTGTTTCTTTCCGCCTAAACTTTTCATCAACTGGTCGTACAAATTATCGCTACTTGCCTTTTGAGGCTTCAATTTTTTAACCACAGCTCTTTTCCCTTTAGCTTTAGCCTTTATAATTTTTAGCAATTCGCTTGTGTAGGTGTCTTTAAATGCAGCGATATCAAAATCTGAGCTGTATTGTTTAATCAATGCTAAACCAACATCCATTTCTTTTTTAGGGATGGTTTTGGTATCCACTTTTTTAATTTCTGATAAAGCTCTTATTTCTTCCTGAAACCTGATTTTGGTAATCACAATTATTCCATCCATAGGATGGATAACGCATAAATTTTCTGTACTACGTAATACAAATCTGCCAACACCAGCTTTTTTAGATTTTTCGAGTGCTTTTAACAGTAAAGCGTAAGCTTTTGTACCTTGTTTTTCGGGTTCTGTATAATAAGAAGTTTCGTAATAGATAGGATTAATTTCGCTGATATTAACAAAATTTTCTAGCTCAATAATTTTGCTTTTTTCTGGAGCAGCCTCCTCAAAATCATGATCGTCTAGAATTACATACTTATCTTTTAAAAAAAATCCTTTTACAATTTTTTCGTATGGCACTTCTTTCCGAGTATCTTCATTTATACGTTGGAATTTGATTTTGGCATGATCGCGTTCATCGAGCATATCTAAATCTAGATTGCTGTTTTGGACGCCAGAATATAATTTAACTGGAATATTGACTAAACCAAAGCCTATAGAACCTTTCCAAATTGATCTCATTTGTATGAATTTTATAACATAACACAGAATAAGATTGCAATGTTCTTAAATATTTAATTACCATAATTATTAATTTAAATTCTTAATTAATAATTAATTAGAAATTGTATTTTTGTTTTACATCCCCAATGTATGCTTAAGCTCAATTTTTTTAAGTGGTTTTCCCACCTATCGAGGCCAAAAACCGACCTGCATTTAATTACCGTTGTAATTTTTATACTAAGTTTTATCAATATTTATTATAAAATTTCTTGGAAGGATGGAGGTTTCGTTACTAATGAAAATCTTTGGAACCCGATTTGGTTATTATTTGGCCCACTTCTTTTTCTAAGTTATAAAGCGATATTAAGCAAGCAAATTGAGTTTAGCAAACAATACATTTTTCATCTACTGCCATTTTTAATCTTTAGTTTTTATTACATATATATTAGTTTATATGTAGATCTACAAAATCCTTGGCAGGATAAATTTTATGTTTTTTACCAAAATAGTTACGTAGTTATCGCAGTATCATTAGCTTTATATAGCATATTTATTATTTCGAAAATACTCAAGACAAATGAGCGGAATTATCCTGATGCAGATTCTTTAATTATATCAATTGCCGTAAGTTATATTTTAATTTGTATAGTTCTGGTTATGCTATTAATTGGTTGGTGGATATATCCAATTGATATGGGCTTTGATTATCGATTTTTAACTTATTCACTACTTTTTTTCTGCAATTTGGTAATTGGTTTTTTCTGGATTTTTGGAGATAAGGGAGTTGAAAATACACCACAATACAACGAAGATTTTAATTATAAAAGTTATAAAAACTCTCCATTAACAGATGAATTGGCATTAGATTACAAAGATAGGATCACATCTTATTTTGAAAATCAGTCAGTATATTTAGATTCAAAATTATCTCTGGAAACATTATCCAAAGAATTATGTATTCCAAAACATTATTTTTCTCAACTCTTTAATGTGTATTTCGAAAAAAGTTTTCACAGCTTTGTAGCTGAGTATAGAATTTTATATGCTATTGAACTCGTTAATTTTAACAATGGTCGTTTAAAAATAGAATCGCTAGCACATTCTTGTGGCTTTAATTCTAAAACATCATTTAACAAGTATTTTAAAGAAATTACAGGTTTTACCCCTTCTGAATACTTAGTGAGACTAAATAAGCAAACTGCTTAGCTTTAAATTTATTTAAAATTTGGCCTATTAATTAATGCCTCATTCTTTTCCAATTATATCATATCTATTATTTGCTATAAGCTTAGTTTCATTAATTACGCTTTATCTTGCTTTAAAAGTTAAATTGCCAGATGCATTTAAAAAAGTATTCGTTTTTACTGTAAGCTTAGTTTTTTTTAATAGCACTTATGGTTTTATCATCGAAGTTGGTTTTGGTGATCAAGCTTGGTCTCAAAAAATAATTCCTTTTATATTGCTTTATGGTCCGATTATATTTTATGGCCTAATCGCCATAAAAAAGGGAACTTTTTCTAAACTCGGAATTGCGCTGCATAGCTTACCATTTTTTATTTACACAATCTATTTTCTAAGTTCGTATGTAGGCTTGGTAGGTTATTCTATGCATGTAGTAAAATCCTTATATGCAGTTGCTGCAATATCATTTATAAGTTATTCATTGCTATCATTTATTATCGGAAGAAATTTATTGCAGTATAAATTAAAAGATAAATTATTTGTATTTGTTTTCGGGCGTATTTTACTCTTATTCTTAGCGATGTTATTTATAATTGTAATTTTTTCTAGCCGTATTAGCAACAATTGGGGAGCAGTTAACTTGTTAAGGGTGCTAATCTACTTTTGTTTATTAATGTATATTGGTATATTATTCAATTTTGTTGTTAAGCGATTAGTGGGTGGTATATTAAGTTTGCCAAATAGTGATATAAAGGACACAAATAAGGACATTGATTTAAATAAAAATTCTAGATACGAAAAATCATCTTTAACTGACGAGCAGCTTGTATTTTATCAAGAAAAATTAACTAAAGCAATGTTGGACGAAAAATTATATTTAAACCCAACATTATCACTCACAAGTTTATCAACTTATTTAAAGCTTCCAAATCACCACTTAACACAAGTTTTTAGTGTACAAATCAATCAAACTTTCTATCAATACATTAATAGTTTAAGGATTGCCTATGCATGCCAGCTATTAAAATCAGATGAAGCAATTATGAATTTTGAGGAATTAGCAGAACAAAGTGGATTTAATTCTAAGCCATCTTTTAATAGGCAATTTAAGTTAATCATGAATTGTACTCCTTCAGAATATAGAATTTCTCTTCAGAAGAAATAAAACTGAAAGAATTAATATTTAAACCATAATGTATTTTTTACACTATGCTCCTTTTAAATAAGTCACAGCTAATAGTGTTGTAACCTTTAAATTTTGTAATAAAATATATAGCATTTAATGTATAAAATACTGAATCTTTGGATTTTCAGTACCTAAAACCCTTTTTAAGGATAGATTCATCCATATGGGATGGACGTCTTGCCACACGGATGAGTCACAAAAAAATGTTGTTAAAACACATATTTGCGCAAGTTTTTATATAGCAATATTAGCGCTTCTGTGTATGATACAACTTTACAAACGCATTCTTTTCTCTTTTGTTTTATTATTGGGAATTTTTTCTACAACTAATCTGTTTGCTGAGGGATCTAAGGATTTATATCCGAGTGGTACCACTGGGAATAGGGCTTTTTTGATGAGTTACCCTAGTGGTGCATCTTTAGGTACAAACGGTAACGCATCTTGGCCATATAAAAACCATGGTGTGCATTATGTTTATGCAAAAAATGGCGAAACAATCGCTGTAGCATCAAGTGCTCAAGCAGCAAATGGTGGATCTATTCGCTATACCTCACCAACAGGAACTCAAACTACGGTTACAACGGGTCTTATAACCAATCGTACCGCCGAACTTGCAGGGCCCTTAGCTCCATCTGAAGCCGCTAATGGAAATAAATATGCGCCTACTTTTATTACAGTTTCTGCTGCCACAGAAGGGGTTTGGAAAGTTGAATTTATAGGGGCGATTACATCAATTGCTGGAAATTATACTACAACAGCAGCAGTTGTTGGTGCAGATGCAAGTTGGACACAGCCAACCACAGGAGATGCACGGATAACCATCGCTGCTTGGGATGTATCTGTAAGAAATGCCGCTAACACAGCATGGGTTTCTGGAAGGGTTTATACCAATATTCTTAACCTTTCAATAGCTAACTCGTTCACTAATAATACACAAGGATTTTATGGAAAGGTTTATCCTTTAACAAAAGATGGATATGCATATGAAGTGAACAACAATGGTCAAATTGGTGTTTTTTTCACCTTCTTCGTTAATAATAAGGGATTTACTACTGGTGCAAATGGTTCAGGAAGTCCTACTTATAAAAGTTTAAATTCTACTGCTGGAATAAATACTAAAGATCCTACAGCACAAGATAATGCTGATGGGATAACACATAAAATTTTCTACAATAAACCTGACGATGCAAATTTACCACCCGACGCAGCTATAAATCCCACGGATGGAGGCACCACTTGGTTAAAACGAGTTGTTACAGTTCCTACTGTTTCAACAGTGTCTTTTGAAGGGGTTGAAAATTCTGGATCATCTGTGAGTAATAAAGGTGCTTATATTAAATTTAATTCTAATATCAACGGAACCTACAAAATTGTTATTCCAGGTAGCGGTAATTTCTTCGATCGCGTATTGACTGGTCCATCTACTGTGGGAGCAAATACTGTATTTTGGGACGGAAAAGCAGGAACCTCTGTCGCAGATCCGGTTACAGCTGGAAATAAAGTTCCACCAGGTACAACATTAAATTCTGTTAAAGTTCAATTATTTGGGGCTGAAGTTCACTTTCCTTATTTGGATGTTGAGGCAAATCCAAGAGGTATAATCATCAGACAACTCACAACCGATGGATTATATAATCCAATAGCCAATGGAGACGTGGTTTATTGGGATGACACTGATGTGGTGAACCCAGCTAATTCTACTCCTCCAAATCCAAAAAGAGCTGTTTTGGGTCTTACACCTCAAAATAGTACCACTAATGGGCATATTTGGGGAACATATCCCGGACAAGGTTTAAATGAATATGGAAATGAAAAAGCCATTGATACTTATACATTTGTACCAGGGCCTGAAGTTACCCAAACCATAGCTGTTACCATAGATGCAGCAGATTTAGAGGTTACTAGTTCTAACACCGCTACAACAACAACAACCTCAGGCAATGAGATTACTTATACTGTTGTAATAAAAAACTTATTTACTGCTGGTATAAGTGTAAGTAATGTTAATGGCGCAAAATTTGGTTTCGAACATCCTGCTGGTTTCACTGTTACATCCGCTGTGCTAACTGTTAATAATGGTACAATTGTAGAAACTTCACCTACAAATGGCGCTACAAAGTGGGAGTCAACCTTAAGCATGACAAATGGTTCTCAGGGTACTTATGTAATTAAGGGTATTGTTGGTCCATCTTTAAAGAATACAACGTTAAGTACTAGGTCAACTATGCTTCGTCAAGCAGATATTTCTGACCCAGATGCAACAAGTGAGGCTACTCAAGCTTTTTCAAACAATGTTGATACTGAATGTAATGGAGCACCAAGTGGGGTAGGATGTAATAACATTAAAACCAATAGTGTTACGATCACAAACAATCCACCTGTTGGTGTGCCCAATGTGAGTAGCACCAACATGAATACAACTTTAACAGTTGCTGATGGAGCTCCAGGTTCAGCTGGAGATTTATTGGTTAATGATACAGATGCTGATGGAGATGTTCTTACCGTAACCAAGTTTACAGTTGCAGGAACTGCTGGAGATCAAGCTCTTGGTGGACCTGGATTTTTAATTCCTGGTCAAGGAACAATTACTATTAATGCAAATGGTAGCTATACCTTTGTACCAGTAACAAATTTCACAGGTGCAGTAAATACAATTACATATACATTAACTGACGGTACAGCAACAACAACATCTACTCTTAATATTACAGTTAACTCCACAACAAATACTTTAGCTGGTAAAGTTTTTAATGATACCAATGGATTGTTAGGTTCGCCTACTAATACTGTTGATGGTTTAGATTATACAGCTGCAAATGTTAATGTTGTAGCTTGGAATACTACAGACAATAAAGTAGAAGCTATTTCAGCAGTAAGTGCTACTGGAACATACAACTTAACAGTTCCTTCAACTAAAGCTTATAGTTTATATTTGACTACCAATAGTTATGCGGTAGGCAGTACAGTAACGCCAGTCGTTGCATTACCTGCAGGCTGGGTAAGTACTGGAGAAAACATTGGAACTACAGCGGGAAATGATGGTACAGTGAATAGTATTCTTCCAATAGGAACAATAAATTCAAATCAAACTAACCTTAACTTCGGTATAGAACAAATTCCAACCATTGCAGGTTCCGGAAGCAATACGGTAACCAATCCGGGAGGTACCACACAGGTAACTGTACCCGCAAATACGTTTTCTAACATTACGGCAAGCATCGATCCTACGGCGGTAACTGGTATCAGAATTACAGCCTTCCCAACCAATACAACCAGTATTGTTGTGAATGGTGTAACCTATAATTCAAACGTTCCGGCAGAAGTTACTGCATTAACTAACTTGATCATCCCAGCCAACAGCTCAGGCACACCAACTCAGACAATCACAATTGATCCTGTAGCTGCAGGAACATCTGTAATCTCTTTCAGAGCGATTGACGAGGCTGGCAAGCAAAGCACAGGAACCGGAACAGCAACTTTAACGGTTAACAATGTAATTGCAGGTAGCGTTTACAATGATGTAAATGGACTAAACGGCACACCTGCCAATACCGTAAGCGATGGAGCCAAATATACAACCGCAGGCTTAAATGCTGTATTGGTAAACACTACAACAAACGTGGTTGTTGCCGTTGCGCCTGTAACGGCAGGTGACTATACCTTAAGTGCTCCGTCTAACGGAGACTATCTGGTCTATCTTACTACAGCATCTCCAACATTGAATGCTGCGCCAACCGTAACTTTGTTACCTGCGGGTTATGTGCAAACAGGTGAGTTTGTAGGTGCAGGGGCAGGAAACGATGGAACTGCAGACATTATCATCATGTTGCCTTCATTAACCGGAAGCATCAGCAATGCAAATTTTGGTATAGAACAAATTCCAACGGTTGCAGGCTCTGGTAGCAATACGGTGAGTAATCCTGGAGGTACTGTGCAGGTAACAGTACCTGCCAATACATTTTCTAATATTACTGCAAGTAGCGATCCTACGGCGGTAACTGGTATCAGAATTACAGCCTTCCCAACCAATACAACCAGTATTGTTGTGAATGGTGTAACCTATAATTCAAACGTTCCGGCAGAAGTTACGGCATTAACTAACTTGATCATCCCAGCCAACAGCTCAGGCACGCCAACTCAGACAATCACAATTGATCCTGTAGCTGCAGGAACATCTGTAATCTCTTTCAGAGCGATTGACGAGGCTGGCAAGCAAAGCACAGGAACCGGAACAGCAACTTTAACGGTTAACAATGTAATTGCAGGTAGCGTTTACAATGATGTAAACGGACTAAACGGCACACCTGCCAATACCGTAAGCGATGGAGCCAAATATACAACCGCAGGCTTAAATGCTGTATTGGTAAACACTACAACAAACGTGGTTGTTGCCGTTGCGCCTGTAACGGCAGGTGACTATACCTTAAGTGCTCCGTCTAACGGAGACTATCTGGTCTATCTTACTACAGCATCTCCAACATTGAATGCTGCGCCAACCGTAACTTTGTTACCTGCGGGTTATGTGCCTACGGGTGAGTTTGTAGGTGCAGGGGCAGGAAACGATGGAACTGCAGACATTATCATCATGTTGCCTTCATTAACCGGAAGCATCAGCAATGCAAATTTTGGTATAGAGCAAATTCCAACCGTTGCAGGTTCTGGTAGCAATACGGTCACCAATCCGGGAGGTACCACGCAGGTAACAGTACCTGCCAATACATTTTCTAATATTACTGTAAGTAGTGATCCTACTGCTGTAACTGGTATCAGAATTACAGTCTTCCCAACCAATACAACGAGTATTGTGGTAAATGGGGTAACGTATAATGCGAATGTTCCGTCAGAAGTTAACGCATTGACTAGCTTAATTATTCCGGCAAATAATTCTGGTACACCAACACAAACCATCACATTTGATCCCGTTTCTTCTGGTACATCAACTATATCTTTCGTAGCTATTGACGAAGCAGGCAAGCAAAGTAATGGAACTGGAACTGCGACCTTAACGGTTACTAATAACATACCAGTTTCAAATGCAGTTACTGCTACTTCTCAATCAAATCCTGGCGGTACAGTTCAGTTAATCGTTCCAACGTTAACAGGATCTGATGTTGAAGATGGTACATATAATGGAACAAGTCTTACAAATAAAATCCAAATTAGAAGTTTGGCAACGGGTGGAACATTATATTATGATAATATTGCTGTTACGCTTAACCAAATCATAACTAATTACGATCCTTCTAAATTAACTGTAGATCCAAATAATGGAATAACAAATTTAACATTTACATATAGTCATATTGATGCTGACAATGGAGTTTCAACTCCAGCAACTGTGAGTATGCCATTCAGCAACACGCCACCAACAACCAACGATATCACCAATGCCGCAATAGCGAGCAACACGGCAACACCTGTTGACATCTCGAACCCGACTGGGGCAGATGTTGACGGAACTGTTGTAAGCTATAAGATCGTTACGCTTCCAACATCGGGCACGCTTTACCTAGCCAACGGTACCACTGCGGTAACCCTGGGTCAGGTGCTTACGGTGGCACAGGCCGATGGACTGAAGTTCCAGCCTGCAGGCAACACGAATGCAACGGTAACCTTTACCCTTGCAGCGATCGACAACAACGGGGCCGAGGATGCAACACCTGCAACCTTCACCATCCCGCTTACGAATACTCCACCAACAACCAGCGATATCACCAATGCCGCAATAGCGAGCAACACGGCAACACCTGTTGACATCTCAAATCCGATTGGGGCAGATGTTGACGGAACGGTTGTAAGCTATAAGATTACCAGTCTACCAACAAGCGGAACACTTTTTAGGGCAGACGGCACGACTGTAGTAACGCTTAACGAGGTACTATCGGTTGCAGATGCAAACGCATTCAAGTTCAGACCTAACGGTACGAGCAATGCAATGGTAACCTTTACATTGGCTGCGATAGACAACAACGGGGCTGAGGATGCAACACCTGCAACCTTCACCATCCCGCTTACCAACACGCCACCAACAACCAGCGATATCACCAATGCCGCAATAGCGAGCAACACGGCAACACCTGTTGACATCTCGAACCCGATTGGGGCAGATGTTGACGGAACAGTTGTAAGCTATAAGATTACCAGTCTACCAACAAGCGGAACACTTTTTAGGGCAGACGGCACGACTGCAGTAACGCTTAACGAGGTACTATCGGTTGCAGATGCAAACGCATTCAAGTTCAGACCTAATGGTACTAGCAATGCAACGGTAACCTTTACCCTTGCAGCGATCGACAACAACGGGGCCGAGGATGCAACACCTGCAACCTTCACCATCCCGCTTACAAATACACCACCAACAACCAACGATATCACCAATGCGGCAATCGCGAGCAACACGGCAACACCTGTTGACATATCGAACCCGATTGGAGCGGATGTTGACGGAACGGTTGTAAGCTATAAGATCGTTACGCTTCCAACATCGGGCACGCTTTACCTTGCCAACGGTACCACTGCGGTAACCCTGGGTCAGGTGCTTACGGTGGCACAGGCCGATGGACTGAAGTTCCAGCCGGCAGGCAACACCAATGCAACGGTAACGTTTACCCTTGCTGCGATCGACAACAACGGGGCCGAGGATGCAACACCTGCAACCTTCACCATCCCGCTTACGAATACTCCACCAACAACCAACGATATCACCAATGCGGCAATCGCGAGCAACACGGCAACACCAGTTGACATCTCGAACCCGATTGGAGCGGATGTTGACGGAACAGTTGTAAGCTATAAGATCGTTACGCTTCCAACATCGGGCACGCTTTACCTTGCCAACGGTACCACTGCGGTAACTCTGGGTCAGGTGCTTACGGTGGCACAGGCAGATGGACTTAAGTTCCAGCCGGCAGGCAACACGAATGCAACGGTAACATTTACCCTTGCTGCGATCGACAACAACGGGGCCGAGGATGCAACACCTGCAACCTTCACCATCCCGCTTACCAACACCCCACCAACAACCAACGATATCACCAATACCGCAATCGCGAGCAACACGGCAACACCTGTTGACATCTCGAACCCGATTGGAGCGGATGTTGACGGAACGGTAACAAGCTATAAGATCGTTACGCTTCCAACATCGGGCACGCTTTACCTAGCCAACGGTACCACTGCGGTAACTCTGGGTCAGGTACTTACGGTGGCACAGGCCGATGGACTTAAGTTCCAGCCGGCAGGCAACACCAATGCACCGGTAACGTTTACCCTTGCTGCGATCGACAACAACGGAGCTGAGGATGCAACACCTGCAACCTTCACCATCCCGCTTACCAACACGCCACCAACAACCAACGATATCACCAATGCGGCAATCGCGAGCAACACGGCAACACCTGTTGACATCTCGAACCCGATTGGAGCGGATGTTGACGGAACGGTCGTAAGCTATAAGATCGTTACGCTTCCAACATCGGGTACGCTTTACCTTGCCAACGGTACCACTGCGGTAACTTTGGGTCAGGTACTTACGGTGGCACAGGCCGATGGACTGAAGTTCCAGCCGGCAGGCAACACCAATGCAACGGTATCCTTTACCCTTGCTGCGATCGACAACAACGGGGCCGAGGATGCAACACCTGCAACCTTCACCATCCCGCTTACCAACACCCCACCAACAACCAGCGATATCACCAATGCCGCAATAGCGAGCAACACGGCAACACCTGTTGACATATCGAACCCGATTGGGGCAGATGTTGACGGAACGGTTGTAAGCTATAAGATAGTTACGCTTCCAACATCTGGCACGCTTTACCTTGCCAACGGTACCACTGCGGTAACTCTGGGTCAGGTACTTACGGTGGCGCAGGCCGATGGACTTAGGTTCCAGCCTGCAGGCAACACCAATGCAACGGTAACATTTACCCTTGCTGCGATCGACAACAACGGGGCCGAGGATGCAACACCTGCAACCTTCACCATCCCGCTTACCAACACCCCACCGACAACCAGCGATATCACCAATGCTGCAATCGCGAGCAACACGGCAACACCTGTTGACATCTCGAACCCGATTGGGGCAGATGTTGACGGAACGGTAACAAGCTATAAGATCGTTACGCTTCCAACATCGGGCACGCTTTACCTTGCCAACGGTACCACTGCGGTAACTCTGGGTCAGGTACTTACGGTGGCACAGGCCGATGGACTTAAGTTCCAGCCGGCAGGCAACACGAATGCAACGGTAACATTTACCCTTGCTGCGATCGACAACAACGGGGCCGAGGATGCAACACCTGCAACCTTCACAATCCCGCTTACCAACACCCCACCGACAACCAGCGATATTACAAATGCGGCCATTGCGAGCAACACGGCTACACCTGTTGACATCTCGAACCCAACAGGAGCGGATGTTGACGGAACAGTTGTAAGCTATAAGATCGTTACGCTTCCAACATCGGGCACACTTTACCTTGCCAACGGTACCACTGCGGTAACTTTGGGTCAGGTACTTACGGTGGCACAGGCCGATGGACTGAAGTTCCAGCCGGCAGGCAACACCAATGCACCGGTAACGTTTACCCTTGCTGCGATCGACAACAACGGGGCCGAGGATGCAACACCTGCAACCTTCACCATCCCGCTTACGAATACGCCACCAGTTGCTGTTGCAAATACAATAACAACCAATGAGGACACTCCGGTAACTTTGCTTGCTATACAAAATAATGACATAGATATTGATGGAAATGTGGTTTCATCTACTATAGATTTGGATCCATTAACTGCTGGTCAGCAATTGACATTTACGGATGCAAAAGGCACATGGACGTTAACTCCAGCAACTGGAAATGTATTATTTACCCCTGTACTTAACTTTAATGGTACTGCAAGCATCAATTATACAATAAATGATAATGATGGAGCAACTTCTAATCAGGCAAGTTTAACAGTTGTAGTAAATCCTGTAAATGATGCACCAACAGCTGCACCTGATTTAGCAACTACATTAGAAGACGTTACTTTGGTTGTGTTACCTGCAAATGGATTATTAAGCAATGACTCTGATATAGATGGAGATACACCTTTAGCCGTTACTGATTATACTATAGCGGGTATAGTTGGAACGCAGATAATTGGAAACGATGTTGTAATTCCTGGAGTTGGAACAATTAATATCGCCATAACAGGTGGTTATAGATTTACTCCGGCGCCAAACTTTAATGGAGCAGTGCCATTAATTACCTATACGGTTAACGACTTAAAAGGTCCTAATGGTTCTGCAACAAGTACACTAACATTAACTGTTACACCTGTAAATGATGCACCATCATTTACAAAAGGAGCAGATCAAACTATCGCAATTAGTTCAGTAGCTGCAGTGCAAACTGTAACTGGATGGGCCTCAGCACTGAGCAAAGGACCAGCTGATGAAAGCGCTCAGTTATTAGATTTTATTGTAACTAATGATAAAAATAGCTTGTTCACCACTCAACCAGCTATAGATGCGAATGGTAACTTAACCTATACTCCAGCACCAAATCAATACGGTAAAGCAACAGTTTCTGTAAAAATTCATGATAATGGAGGAACTGCAAATGGTGGAATTGATGAATCAGTTATTCAGACATTTGTTATTAATATTAAACCTGTAGGCAATGCAGATACAGATATCACTCCAATTAATATACCAACTACCACTAATGTAATTGCAAATGATGGTACAAGTGGAGTTGGAACATTAGTAATTTTAGGAGGAATAAATCCAACCAATGGAACAATTACTATTAATCCTGATAAATCTATCACTTATACGCCAAATAATGGTTATGTAGGAACAGACACCTATACCTATATTTTGGAAACTCCAGATGGTGTAAAATCGGATCCTATAACCGTAACAATAAATGTTTACGATCCAAAAATGACTTTAGCAAAGGATGGAACATATTTTGATTTTAACGGAAATGGAAAAGTAGATGCAGGAGATCGCATTAACTATACTTTCTCAGTAAGAAATAGTGGTACAATAGCATTAACAAATATTTCTATTACAGATGCCAATGCTACTATTACTGGTGGACCGATTGCCACACTTGCAGCAGGAGCGGTAGACAACACTGCCTTTACCGGTTTCCACACCTTAACACAGGCAGAGATCGATAACGGAGGGGTATTCAACGTAGCAATTGCAACAGGAAAAGATCCTAAGAACAATACCGTAACAGCAAACTCAACTGATCCTACGCCATTGGCGCCGACCGATCCGAGCTACCCTGTTACGCCACCAACACCAGCCTGCCCAACCTGTACGGTTACACCAATTGTACAGACTGGAGCAATGACATT